>JAHFNT010000004.1 GCA_023267195.1 Candidatus Nomurabacteria bacterium | reverse complement strand
ATACCCACAAGATGGCTGAAGCCAACAAAGCTTTTGCACATTTCGCTTGGTAATAATTTATGGAACGAGATTATCCTTTAGAAAAAGTTAGAAATTTTGGAATTATCGCGCACATTGATGCGGGCAAGACGACTACGACTGAACGTGTGCTTTTTTATACTGGTGTCTCTCACAAGATCGGAGAGGTGCATGATGGAGAAACTACGACTGACTGGATGGAACAAGAACGAGAACGTGGAATTACAATTACTTCAGCGGCGGTGACTTGTTTTTGGACTCCGACTTATGATTTAAACAACAAAGCTCGCAAACATCGTTTTAATATTATCGATACTCCCGGACACATTGATTTCACGGTGGAAGTGAAAAGATCTCTCCGTGTGCTCGACGGCGCGGTGGTTGTTTTTGATGGCGTGGCTGGAGTAGAACCACAATCTGAAACTAACTGGCGTTACGCGGACGAAGCGAAAGTCCCTCGTGTTTGTTTCATCAACAAACTAGACCGAACTGGTGCTTCTTTTGAACATTCTTATGCGACTATTTTGGATAGATTAAGTAAAAAAGCGGTACGTATGCAAATTCCGATTGGTCTTGAAGAGGCGCATGAAGGCGTTGTCGATTTGCTCCGCATGAAGGCTTACTATTTCGAAGGGGACATGGGGAACAAAGTTGTAGAAAAAGAAATTCCAGAAAATCTAAAAGCCGATGCCGAAAAATATCACAATGAATTGGTTGAAAAGATTGTGGAGACAGATGAAGCAATGATGACAGAATATTTGGAAGGAATTATTCCAGACATAGATGTTTTGAAAAAGACTCTTCGCAAAGCAGTTATTGCTAATGAAGTTTTCCCAGTTTTTGCTGGTTCCGCTTTGAAAAACAAGGGAGTACAGCTTGTGCTCGACGCCGTGGTGGATTATTTGCCAGCGCCGACAGACATTGCCGCTATTCCGGGTATCAATCCAGACACTGAAGAGCATGAAGTGCGTAACGCTTCGGACTCAGAACCCTTCGCAGCGCTCGCCTTCAAAGTAGCGACGGATCCTTTCGTTGGACAAATTATTTTCTTCCGTGTTTATTCTGGAACTTTGACAGCTGGAAGTTATGTCTACAATCCGCGCACTCGCAACAAAGAACGCATCGGGCGAATTTTGCGCATGCATGCGAATGATCGAGAAGAAGTAAAACAAGTTTTTGCGGGAGAAATCGCCGCGGCCGTTGGATTGAAAGATACTATCACTTCCGATACTATTTGCGACGAGGCGCATCCTATTGAACTGAACCGTATTGTATTTCCGGAGCCAGTTATTTCGCTTCGCATTGAACCGAAAACTAAAGCTGACCAAGAAAAAATGGGTATGGCGTTGAATCGTCTCGCGCAAGAAGATCCTACTTTCAAAGTTACAACTGATCAAGAAACAGGGGAGACGATTATCGCTGGTATGGGAGAGCTTCACCTTGAAATTATTGTGGACCGAATGAAGCGCGAGTTTACCGTAGAAGCCAATGTTGGTAAACCGCAAGTAGCTTATCGAGAAACCATTACTGGCAACTCTGAAGCTGAGGGAAAATATATCAAGCAATCCGGCGGGCGCGGAAACTACGGACACGTGAAGATCAAAGTTAAACCAATGGAGATGTTGACTAAGGAAGAACTCGAAGATTTGCCGAAAAATACTAAAAGATCCGAGGGTTTTGAGTTTGTGAACAATATTAAAGGTGGAGTGATTCCCCAAGAATATATTGCGCCGTGTGAAAAAGGCTTCAAGGAAGGACTTGATCGTGGAGTGCTGGCTGGATTCAAAATGGTGAATGTTTCGGTGGATCTATGGGATGGAAGTTATCACGAAGTGGACTCGAACGAAATGGCTTTCAAAATCGCTGCTTCAATGGCTGTACAGGACGCATGTAAGCGAGCGAACCCAGTTATTCTAGAACCGATGATGAAAGTGGAAGTTGTTACGCCAGATAAATTCATGGGAGACGTGACTGGAAACCTTTCTTCCAAACGTGGACTTATTGAAGGTATGGAAGATCGCGGAATGAATAAAGTGATCAAAGCAATCGTGCCTCTCTCTGAAATGTTTGGTTACATGACGGGTCTACGCTCCATGACCGAGGGCCGCGCCGGGTTCACTATGGAATTTTTCCGCTATGATATCGTGCCGAACAATGTAGCTGAGACAATAATCGCTGCGAGGAAATAAAAAGGAAAATAAACAAAAAACTACTCAACAGAGTAGTTTTTTGTTATTATAAAAGAGATGCTTCACATCCCCTTCTACGATCCAGAAAAGTCTTACGAAGAAAACTTTCAAGAAGGCCCTTTTGGCGCTTTTGCGGACGGGGAGGTTTCTGATTATAAAAGTGAACCCAAATTTGACTTTCTAGGTTTCAAAGTCAATTCGCCTTTTGGCATACCAGCTGGTCCACTCATAAACGGAAATTTTGTGCAAGCTGCTTTTAAAAAAGGTTTTGATATTTGTGTTTACAAAACAGTGCGAAGCAAAAAATATAATTGCCATCCGTGGCCGAATGTTTTATCTGTGAAAGTGGATGGTAATTTAACCCTAGAAAAAGCGCAAGGTAAATTAGTGGCAGATACAAATTATCATGAACCGCTTTCTATTACCAATTCTTTCGGGGTGCCGTCTTTTGATCCAGATTTTTGGCAAAAAGATATTGAGGAAACTTTAAGAAATATGCATTCCGGGCAAATTTTAGTCGGGGCTTTTCAGGGGACAAAAAAGGAGGGGCAAAGCACGGAAGAATATATAAACGATTTTCGCTATACTGCCCAAATGCTCAAGAATACTGGAGTAAAAGTGATAGAAGTAAACCTAAGCTGTCCAAATGAAGGTACGAATAATCTGCTTTGTTATGACACTGAGCGGAGCGTGAAAGTAGCCAAGGCCATCAAAGAAGTTATTGGTAAAATTCCACTCATAATAAAAATTGGATATTTTAAAGATGATAATGCACTTAAAAATTTTGTAAAAGAAATTGGATTAGTTGTAGAAGGAATTTCAGCTATCAATACTATTGCTTCAGAAATTGTGGATGAACATGGTAAACAAGCGCTACCGGGAGAGGGGAGGCTCCGCAGCGGAGTTTGCGGTAGCGGAATAAAATGGGCTGGGTTGGAGATGGTGCAGAAACTAAAAAAATTACGAGAAGAATTTGGCTATAAATTTACTATTATCGGTGTTGGCGGAGTAACTACCCCAGAAGATTTCTTCGAATACCGCCAGGCTGGAGCGGATATTGTAATGTCGGCGACTGGCGCCATGTGGAACCCATACCTTGCAGAAGAGATAAAAGAAAGATTAAAATAAAAAATATGAATAAAGTTATCGACATTTTAACAAAAACTGGCGCAATACTTCCCCAAAGTCATTTTGTCGGGACTTCCGGCCTACATTTTGATACTTATGTGAATAAAGATTTTTTATATCCGCACACCAAAGAAACTTCCGAAGTTTGTAAAATTTTGGCAGATAAATTTAAGGGTGCAAATATTGAAATAGTTATTGGCCCCGCCTTGGGCGGAATAATTCTCTCGCAGTGGGTGGCATATCACTTGAGTGGAATTTATGGAAAAGAGGTATTGGGTGTTTATACAGAAAAATCTCCAGACGGTGGGCAGATCTTTACTCGTGGGTATGAAAATTATGTGAAAGGCAAACGAGTGTTGTTAGTTGAAGATATCGTTACCACAGGCGGATCTCTTCTCAAGACAGCAAAGGTAATACAAGATGCAGGAGGTGATATTATTAGTGCCTGCGCTATGGTAAATAAAAATAAGGATATTGAAAGAGAAATTTCCGGGGTGCCATTTATAGCCCTAAGCAATTTGTTTATTCCTACTTACGAAGCTGCTGTCTGCCCACTATGCAAAAATAATATTCCCATCAATATAAAAGTCGGACACGGAAAGAAATTTTTGGAGAATCAAAAATAAAATGATCATCGACAAATACAATCAAAGAGCCAAAAAAATAAATTCACTGTTGTGTGTGGGTCTTGATGCAGATTTTGTAAAAATTCCAGAAAGGTTTAAGTCCTTAGAATTTCCACAGTTTGAATTTAATAAGTGGATCATTGGCGAAACTCATGAATATGCGGCCGCATTTAAGGCGAATAGCGCTTTCTATGAAGCTCGCGGCGATAAAGGAATACGGGAATTAAAAATGACCATGGAATATTTGCAGAAAAATTATCCGGATATTTTTTTAATTTGCGATTGCAAGCGCGCTGATATTGGAAACACCAACCAAGGCTATGTGGATTCATTTTTTGATTGGTATGGTTTTGATGCGATTACGCTTCATCCATATTTAGGGAAAGAAGCCTTGCAGCCATTTCTAGATAGAAAGGATAAAGGTTCTATCGTTCTTTGTCGAACGTCGAATCCCGGTGCGGGAGAATTGCAAGATTTAGAAGTTGAAGGCAAGCCTGTATGGCAGATTGTAGCGGAAAAAGTTTCTTCAGAGTGGAACAAAAACAGGAATTGCATGCTTGTTGTCGGGGCAACTTATCCAAAAGAGATGAAAGAAATAAGAAAAATTGCTGGAGATATGACTTTTTTGGTGCCGGGGATTGGTGCGCAGGGAGGGGATTTAAAATCAGTGCTTGAATCAGGGTTGAATAACGAAGGTCTCGGTCTCATTATCAATTCCTCTCGCGGGATAATCTTTGCTGAAAATCCACAAGCAGAAGCGCAAAAACTTTTTGAAGAAATTAGGAAATACAAAAATATTTTGATATAATGCGGATTATTATGGAAGAAAAACCAAGTTTCTCACCACAAACAGAAAGAAAGGAGGATTTAGAATTAAAAATTCTTCTAATGAGTGATGAAGAAAGTAGGTGGAGGACGAATATTGCTGCATTAAAGCAATCGGGCCATACTGTGGAAGTTGTAAAAGATGAAGATGCGCTTTTACACAGGCTTGTGGGAGCAGATCCAGGAACATTTAATCTAATAATTCTTGATAAAAACACATATTTAGGCGATAAAAGTATGAGTCAGGTGATCGGCCAGATTGTTTTGAAGAAGCCTGATTTGCTGGTGATTGAGAAATTTCCAGAGGATCCGATTGAAGTTAAGGAATTGCTGGAGTTATTATCTAAAGAAAGAAAAACGTTGTAGCGTTTAACCCTGCCCTTTACGAACGGCCAGGGTTTGACAATGTTTTTAAATTTGCTACTATAGTCAGAACTGCACTTTTGCAGTTTTTCTATTGTTTTTTATTATAAAGTTCATTAATTAAATTAGTAATTAAGCCTTAGTGACTGGTTCTCGTACACTGAGTTTTGGTTATTAATCAATAAATTATGGCAGAAGAATTTAAGAGAGATAAGCCGCACATTAATGTCGGCACCATTGGTCACGTGGACCATGGAAAGACCACTTTAACCGCTGCAATCTTGCATGTGCTCAACATGGCAGGAAAGCAAGTTCGCCTAAGAGGCGTTGATCAAATTGACAACGCTCCTGAAGAAAAAGCTCGCGGAATTACTATTAACATTTCTCACAACGAGTACGCTACAGACGCGCGCCACTATGCGCACATTGATGCTCCTGGACACGCAGACTATATTAAAAACATGATTACCGGTGCCGCTCAGATGGACGGCGCTATTCTCGTGGTTGCCGCTACAGACGGAGCTATGCCCCAGACACGCGAACACGTCTTGCTTGCGAAACAAGTTGGTGTTCCAAAGATTATTGTTTTCTTGAATAAATGCGACATGGTTGATGATAAGGATATGATTGATCTAGTCGAAGAAGAAATTCGCGAGCTTTTGACTAAGCAAGGTTTTGATGGTGCTGGTGCTCCGGTAATTCGTGGTTCTGCGCTCAAGGCTCTTGAATCAAAGTCAGTTGATGACGAATGGGCCAAGAAAGTTCTGGAACTTACCAATGCTCTCGATACCTATATTCCTATACCAGAAAGAGATGTAAAGAAACCTTTCCTGATGCCGGTTGAAGATATCTTCTCAATTGAAGGACGAGGTACAGTCGTTACGGGTAAGATTGAAAGAGGGGTGGTAAAAGTTGGAGAGGAAGTAGAAGTGGTGGGAATAAAACCTACCCAGAAGACCACCGTTACTGGTATTGAAATGTTTAACAAAAACCTGCAAGAGGGTATGGCTGGCGACAATGCTGGAGTGCTTTTGCGAGGATTAAAGAAAGAAGATATCACTCGCGGGCAGGTTCTTGCTAAGCCGGGAACAGTAACTCCGCATGATAATTTCACTGCTGAAATATATGTTTTGAAGAAAGAGGAAGGCGGACGCCACACTCCATTTTTCAAGGGTTACAAACCTCAATTTTATATTCGTACTACAGATGTGACTGGTGAAGTTACTTTACAGGAAGGCACGGAAATGGTTATGCCGGGCGACACAGTTAAAATTACAGTTAAATTGGTCACTCCAGTTGCGCTTGAAGAATCACAAAGATTTGCTGTCCGCGAAGGGGGCAAGACCGTGGGCGCAGGGGTTGTTACCAAAATCTTAGGATAATTTACGAATTACGAATTTAGTTCCATGACAACAGCACAAACAAAAACAAAAAAGCCTAAGGCTTCTGCCGTAAAAGCTAAAACAGCCAAGGCGAAATCTTCTTCCAAAGCAGAAAAAATTTCTCGTGGAAGCGGGTCTGAAGGAGATGTAGTGCTGCGCATTCGAGTTCGCGCTTATGAAAATAAAGTGTTGGATGCGTCTGTGAAACAGATTATGGATACGGCGGTTAGGTATGATGCAGTTATCGTGGGTCCTGTGCCGTTACCAACTGAAATAAAAAAATATACGGTTAATCGTTCTCCTTTTATTTACAAAAATGCGCGAGAACAATTTGAGATAAGAGTGCATAAGCGATTAATCGATATTATAAATCCAAACGCAAAGACCGTCGAGGCTCTTACTAATCTTTCGCTTCCTTCTGGGGTGGATATAGACGTTAAAATGATGTAAATACTGCGATGAAATTTATTCTTGGAACAAAAGAAAATATGGCAGAGTATTTTTCTGAAGATGGCTCTGTAGTTCCGGTAACCATAGTGTCTGCGACACCATCGACCGTGACCAGAATTTTTACAAAGGAAAAAGATGGATATGATTCTGTCCAAGTTGGTTTTGGTGTTCAAAAAAAGGAAAGAATCACCAAAGGTAGAGCCGGTGCCATGAAAGGGGCTTTTTACAAAACCTTGAAAGAATTCAGATTAAAGCCAAGTGATAATGTAGATGTGAAAGAAGGGGATCTGATTGAAGTTGGAACCTTTGCCCCAGGCGATAAAATTTCAGTATCCAGTATTTCTAAGGGAAAGGGTTTTCAGGGTGTAGTGAAGCGCCATGGTTTCTCCGGTGGCCCGCGCACTCATGGACAAAAACATTCAGAACGAGAACCGGGAAGTATCGGTGGAGGTTTGCGAACCCATGTACCGAAGGGGATGCGCATGGCGGGACGTATGGGCTCAGATCGTATCACGCAAAAGAATTTGCAGGTGGTGTTTGTCGACCAAGAAAACAATTTGCTATTCATTAAAGGAGCACTTGCCGGGAAGCGTGGAACTTTAGTGGAAATAGTATCAAGAAGTTAAAAGTTATAAAGTCATAAAGAAAATATGGAAGCAAAGATCGAAAATAAAATGCAGACAAAAATATATAATCAAAAAGGGGGAGAAGCGGGAAAGATAGATCTTCCAGCTAAAGTCTTTGCCGCGAAATGGCGTTCAGACCTAGTGCATCAAGTGGTAGAAGGTATGCGTTCAAATAAGCGCGCTGGTACTGCGGATACGAAAGATCGCGGAGAAGTTCGTGGCGGAGGTAAGAAACCATGGAAACAAAAAGGAACAGGACGTGCTCGACATGGATCGACTAGAAGCCCTATCTGGGTTGGGGGGGGTGTGACACACGGGCCTTTGAGTGAGAAGAATTATAAAAGAAAAATTTCGAAGTCAATGCGCGCGCAAGCTCTCTTTTCTGTTCTTTCTAAGAAATTAAAAGATGGAGAAATTATTTTTGTTGATACCCTTTCACTTCCCAATGTAAAAACCAAAACGGCCTTTGAGGTAATGAAAAATTTGGCCAAAGCATCTGGATTAAAAGCGCTCGGAGCCTCAAAGAAAGCAAGAGTTCTTACTGCGCTGATAGAGCGTGATGAAAAAGCAGAGAAAAGTTTTAGAAACTTGCCCCAACTGGAAATGGTTTTTTTGAAAAATCTTAACCCCCTGGATGTTTTGAATCACCAATATCTTTTAATAGAAAATCCGGAAGAGGCGGTTAAATTTTTAGAAAAAAGAGGTTAATTTTAAATTATGAATACGCAAATCATCAAAAATCCAAGAGTGACAGAAAAAGCAAGTTATGCCGGCGAGCAGAATATTTACACTTTCGATGTTGTAGGGTCTGCCAACAAGACAGAAATCAAAAAAGCCATTTTAGCGCTTTACAAAGTGAAACCAGTGAAGGTCAATGTCTTGCCGGTTCCAAAGAAAAATATTATGCAAAGAGGCAAGGCCGGAGTAAAAGGTGGAGGCACAAAGGCGTTGGTATATTTAAAAAAGGGAGACAAAATAGAATTTGTTTAATCATTTAAATAATTATGAAAACATATAGACCGACAAGCAAATCAATGAGACAAATGAGCCGTGTGACATACCGGGGAGTTTTGACCAATTCCACACCCACCAAATCTCTCACTTATGGCTTTAGACGCGCAGTCGGCAGAAATAGTGCGGGGCGTATCACTATGCGACACAAAGGCGCGGGGCACAAACGATTGTATCGCGCAGTTGATTTCTTGTACGATAAAAAAGATATTCCTGCGAAGATAGTTTCTGTTGAATACGACCCAAACCGTTCAGCTTTTATTGGTCTCGCTGTTTACCGAGATGGAGAGAAGAGATATGTAGTATTGCCAAAGTCTGTTAAAGCTGGCAGCGCTTTTATAGTTTCAGAAAAGGCGGAATTAAATCCAGGCAATCGGCTTCCACTCAAAAATATTCCAGTTGGAACTTTTGTCTACAATATTGAAATCAAACCCCTCGGGGGCGCCAAGATCGGCCGCAGCGCTGGAATCTTCGCGCAAGTGGTAGCGAATGCTGACGGCTACACAAATTTGAAAATGCCTTCGACCGAAGTGCGAAAAATAAATGAAAACTGCTGGGCGTCTGTCGGTACTGTCTCCAACGAAGAACATCATTTGGAAAATTATGGTAAAGCGGGACGCAGTCGCTGGAAAGGAATTCGTCCGACGGTTCGTGGTACGGCCATGAACCCTGTCGACCATCCATACGGTGGAGGTGAAGGTAGACAAGGACGCGGAACCAAGAGACCAAAAACCATGTGGGGTAAAGTGACTGGTGGACGCAAGACCCGCGGTCCTAAGAAATACTCAAATATCTTTATCGTCTCAAGACGCAAGACTGGTAAGAATAAATAAAATATAAAGCAAAAAGCTCCCTGGCGGGGGCTTTTTGCTTTTCATTTGTAAATGTGGTATAGTTTGTTTGGAGGTACCTGATGGCGAAGAAGAAACGTAAGGAACAAATCAAGAAGCAAAACTCGGCGCGAGTCGCCGCGTATACCCGAATCAAGGACGGGTATACGCGGTTCCTGTGGATGGGGGCTGCTTCGGAACCCGAGCCTCGGGTTCTCGAGGCACCCATCCCGCCCTTCGGGAGGAAGTGGTGAGCCGCAGCGAACGTCGCGCGGGTCGCAGGGTTCCCCCAATTCCCTCCAACTTCAGGAGAGTGTACTATCCGTGGAGGGGGCTCACCCACAACCATCGACCCGTTGCCTGCGTCGACGGGAGGTTCCTGTTCCGGTAACCAAGAGCGGAAACTTCCGCAGAAGGGGGTGATCTTTTGAAGCCGGTCGAGAAGGACAAGAAGCGACAGCGTCCGGGGTGGAAACCCCGGCACCCCGAGAAGAAGTAACCCTCGTCCGCACCCCTACCCGTTCCTCGGGGATGACGCACGGCCTAGCAAAGTAAGTCGTCGTCCCCAAATCCCCAGTGCCGCCCCCACCTGCCCTAATCCTTCAGGGCATTGCGGCAGATAGTTTGCCCCGGATCGCGACACACCAATCGCGTCCGGGGCATTAATGTTTTTATTTGACATTATTCTCTAATTTGCTATTATGAAACCAAGCTCGTTAGGAGCTTTTTGTTTACCTAAATTATGACTAGAAGTATTAAAAAAGGATTAAATGTTGACGAGAGGCTCTTAAAAAAGATTGCCGGCAAAAATCCGCTTCAAACACCAATGGTGAAGACGTGGAAACGAGCAGCAGTCATTTCTCCTGAAATGCTCGGTTTCACTTTTGGTGTTTACAATGGAAAAACCCATGTGGAAGTTTTAGTTACCGAAGACATGGTGGGTCACAGGCTCGGAGAGTTTTCTCCGACCAAGAAATTTATGAAACACGGAGGAAAGATGCAGAAAGAACTGGAGATGAAGAAGAAGGAAGCAGAAATCGCGCAAGCCAAATCTGCCACTGCGGCGGCAGCAGATGCCAAGGCTCCTGCGAAATAATTCGACAAGCTCACTATAAATAATTATTATGAAAGCTTTTTTAAAAAATTACAGACAAGCACCACGAAAAGTTCGTTTAGTCGCTGGACTCATCAAAGGGAAGACAGTCTCACAAGCAATTGCGGAGCTTGATTTTTTAGCCAAACGCGCGGGATTGCCAATCAAGAAACTTCTGCTTTCGGCAGTAGCGAATGCGAAACAAATGGGGATGGAGGCAGAAAATTTGTTTGTGAAAGAATTGCGCGTAGATAAAGGCATTGTGATGAAAAGAATGATGCCGGCGGCGATGGGTAGCGCACACAGGATAAATAAGCGCACCAGTCATGTTAATATTCTTTTAGCGGAAAAGGTAGTTCCAGTAAAAAAATCGGTTAAAAAAGTTGTAAAAAAATCAAAATAATATATGTCAAAAATCGTTCACCCATATGCGCATAGGCTGATAATATTAAGAGACTGGAAGTCTCGCTGGTTTGCTGACCCTAAAAAATATGTTGCTTATCTAAAAGGGGACGTTCTCATTCGCCAATATTTGGAAAAAAAATTGAGAGGCATGTATATTTCTAGCATTGAAATTGAACGCAGCCGAAAGGCAACTCGATTTATCATTAAGACTTCTCGTCCTGGGCTCATCATCGGCCGAAATGGCGAAGGGGCAACCAAATTGAAAGAAGAAATTTTAAAGAAAATGGATTACTTGAAACTTCCAAGACCAGAAGATTTCAAACTTGAAATTGTGGAAGTGACAAACCCAGAAGCCGATGCCGCGATTGTTGCCTACATGATTGCGGAGGGATTGGAAAAGCGTATGCCTTATCGCCGAGTCATCAAGCAAATTATTGAGAAGGTGATGCAAGCGCACGGGGTAGAAGGAGCGAGAGTTGTGCTTTCAGGACGTCTGGGTGGAGCAGAAATTGCTCGTACGGAAGAGCTTAAGCGTGGTAGTATCCCGCTTCAGACTTTCCGCGCGGACATAGATTTCAAGCGCGAGCGCGCAACTCTCTCATACGGAGTTATCGGCATCAAGGTTTGGATTTACCGCGGTAAAATTTTTGCCGAGAAATCTCGACGTCCAGAAGAAGCAGGAGCTAGGTTGCAAGCAGCAGGGAAAAATAAATTAGATTAAATAATTTTATGTTGATACCGAAAAAAGTAAAATTTAGAAAGTGGCAAACCGGGCGTTCCAATCCAAAGGCTCGTGGCGCAGACACCAGAGGCATCAAACTCGCCTTCGGTTCTTATGGACTCAAGTCTGAAAGCCAAGCTCGCGTCAAATCAACCCAGATTGAATCTGCCAGAAAAGTGATCTCTCGCACGCTGACTAAGTCTGGAAAATATTGGGTTAGGATATTTCCAGATCGACCATATACTGCCAAGGCTGCGGAGGTAGGCATGGGAAAGGGTAAAGGAGATCCGCAAGGATACTGTTTTGATGTATTTCCAGGGCGTATAATTTTCGAAGTGGATGGCGCGGAGGAAAAAGTCGCGCATGAAGCTTTGCGAAAAGCTGGAAGCAAATTGCCGGTCAAAACGAAAATTGTAAATAGGGTTCGCAAACAGTAATTATAATTTTATGCCGAAAACAAAGAAAACCAAAGATTTCCAAGGAATGAAAGATGAAGAGCTTAAGAAAGAACTTGAGCATTCACGGGAAAGTTTGAGAGTTTTGCATTTTAAGACTGAAGGCTCCAAATCAAAAAATGTCAAAGAAGCCAAAACCCTAAGAAAACAAATTGCCAGAGTTTTAACTGAAATCAATAGAAAATAATTACGAATTTATGAAAACAAAAATACAAAAAGAAAAGACAAACAAAGGCAGCGTCTTGAAAGGCGTAGTGGTGTCAGACAAAATGGATAAAACTGTTGTAGTTTCTGTTTCCAGATTCGTTAAGCATCCATTGTACGGCAAATTTTACAAAATCAGTAAGAAGTACAAGGCGCATGACGAAGAAAATAAATACAAAATAGGAGACAGCGTGGAAATAATCGAAACCAAACCAATTTCAAAAGATAAAAGGTTTAAAGTAGTCCAGTAATTTTAATGAAAATTTATGATTCAAAATGAAACATTGGTAAAAATAACAGACAACGCCGGAGGCACCGTAGGAAAGGTGTTCAAGATTTTAGGCTCTTCCAAAAAGAGGTATGCCACCTTGGGTGAAATCGTAGTGATCTCTGTCAAAGTCGCTACTCCTCGTAAAGCAGTCAAAAAGAAAGATGTGCACCAAGCTGTCGTCGTCCGAACTCGTGGCGCTTATCGTCGAAAAGACGGCTCTTATATTCGTTTTGATGATAACGCAGTGGTTATTTTGGAAAAAGGAAAATTAGATCCTAAAGCGGGACGTATTTTCGGACCGATACCGAGAGAGCTCGCAGAAAAAGGATTCCAGAAGATAATTTCTTTAGCACAAGAAGTCATTTAATTTTTTTTGTAAATATATGAAAATCAAAAAGAACGACAATGTAATATTGATAACAGGCAAAGACAAAGGCAAAAAAGGCAAAGTTGTTCGTGTGCTTGTCAAAGAAAATAAAGTTATTGTCGAAGGTTTAAATATGATGAAGAAACATCAGCGTCCAAGAAAGTCTGGAGAAAAGGGTTCGATGATGAATATCGCGATGCCGATCCACGCTTCAAACGTTAAGAAAGCCGAATAAATATATGAAACATTTAACTGTCAAAGAAAAAGAAGGAGAGGTTTTTGGAAAAATGAAAGAACTTTTTCATTATAAAAACGTCATGGCATCTCCAAAGATGGCAAAGGTTGTTATTAATGTCGGCACTGGCACGATGGTCAAAAAAGATAAGAATAAAAACGAAGCGGTCGCTGATCGTCTAGCGAAAATCACCGGTCAAAAGACAGCCCTCCGAGGTGCAAAGCAATCAATCTCTTCTTTCAAAATTCGCCAAGGAGATCCTGTCGGTGTCGTCGCGACCCTTCGCGGTAAAAGAATGTTTGCTTTTCTCGAAAAGCTTATCAATGTCGCGCTTCCTCGAACGAAAGACTTTCGTGGTATAAACAGAAGCGGGGTAGACAATATCGGTAATCTTACCATCGGTATCAAAGAACATACCATTTTCCCTGAAACTGCCGATGAAGATATCCGCGATGTTTTTGGTTTATCTATCACTCTCGTTTCCACTGCTAAAAATAAAAAAGAAGGCACTGCTTTCTTCGAACTTCTAGGAATTCCCTTTAAGAAAGAAGAAGAAAAGAAGAAAAAATAAAATTTGCTAACATGTAATTAAAAACACCCTCGACTAGTGGGTGTTTTTACGTTATCCCCACCAATTTTCTTGCTAACAGGATTCGGGGGGGGGGTATACTTTACTGTATGAAAAAACTAATTTTAATTTTCTCCTTTGTATTGATTGCCGTTCTGGTAGGTATAGGCATATCCTACGCCGGCACCCTCACTCCACCTGGTTCTCCCTCCAAAACCATGAAATCTCTTTCTGATCTTTATCAACTCATCAATACTGGAGCTAACACTCCTTCTACTGACTTTACGACACCAGCTACCGTTTCCTCTACCATGAACTCTCTCGGAGACATCTATGATCTAATGACCACTAAAATCGCTGCGATAGATGAAACCAAGATCTTAACTGGTACTTCTATTTTTGGTAAAGCGGGGAGTGCTTCTGCAGGGGGTTTACCGAAGACAAATCAAACAGGATGTTGGGACGCAACTGGTGCAACCATTACTTGTACAGATGGAGGTACTGCCTTGGGTGGGCAAGATGGATATTACCAGAAAGGCATTGCGCCGGCTTATACTGATAATAGTGATGGCACTATCACAGACAATGCTACTGGTTTAATGTGGAAGAAATGCACTCAAGGATTAACTGGCGCAACGTGCGCCACAGGTGTCGTGACTCGTGAAAACTGGACGCAGGCCTTGGCCGATTGTGAAGCAGACACCACCGGAGGATATACAGACTGGCGTCTACCAAATATTCGAGAGATTACATCCATAGTTGATTATGACAGATTAGCTCCAGCAATTAATAATTTATTTAATGCGCAAAATTACATCTACTGGTCTAGTACTACCTACCAGGACACTGGTGGCCAGAGTCTGGCATGGTATGTCGATTTTTATGATGGCGACACGTACGGCAGAGATAAGGCTACTAATTGGGATGTTCGTTGTGTTCGATAAGTTAAATTTATTTGACTATTTTCCATTTTTTTGCTAGTATGTCTTCAAGGGAATAGAGCTTTGATTAATCCATTTTTCTCCTTTAATTCTTTAGTTTAAAGGGTTAAAGAAAAAAAGTGAGATATTAACAGAGCGCTCCCGATTAAATTTTTATGGCAAAAACATCAGTCAAAGCCCGAGCGGCGAAGAAACCAAAATTTTCAACACGAGCTAAAAATCGATGTTTTCGCTGTGGCAGGGGGAATGCCTTCATGCGCGACTTTGGTATTTGCCGTATCTGTTTTCGAGAATTAGCTAATGAAGGAATGCTTCCGGGTGTTCGTAAATCAAGCTGGTAAGAATATAAATAAAATTATGGATTCAATTTCAAACATGATAATAGTGATGAAGAACGGAAGCCTCGCAGGTAAGGAGTCTGTTTCTGTTCCTTATTCAAAGATGAAAAACGCTATTGCTGAGTGTTTGAAAAAAGCAGGTTATGTTTCTGATATTTCTAAGAAAATAAAACTCGGACAACCTTTGCTCGAAGTTAAATTAGTTTATGTAGATAAAAAACCAAAAATTACGGAAGTAGAAAGAATTTCCAAACAGTCTCGCCGCGTATATTTTGGCATGAAAGATATTCATTCAGTTCGTAATGGGTCCGGTTTATTGGTGCTTTCAACGCCCAAAGGAATTTTATCAGGTAAAGAAGCTCGCAAAGAACAAGTCGGTGGGGAAGCTTTGTTCAGAGTTTGGTAGTTCGACTATGCTCACTATAAATAATTAAAATATATGTCAAGAATTGGAAAACAAGAAATTTTAATACCAGCAGGAGTAAAGGTCACACAAGGTGGCAACAATGTGACGGTAGCAGGGCCCAAGGGAACTCTCAGTAGGGTTTTTAAAGACGATGTTGCTATTACTGTCAGCGCTACCGCCGTTACTTTAAATATAAAAAGAAATGATAAGTTTTCTCAATCTCTTTGGGGTACCTATGCTTCACATATAAAGAACATGATAAAGGGGGTGGAAATACCTTACCAAAAGAAATTAATATTAGAAGGAGTGGGATTCAAGTCTGAAGTTAAGGGGAAACAATTTCACTTTGCTCTTGGATTTTCTCATCCAGTTGTTGTTCCAATTCCAGAAGGGATTACTGCCACGGCCGATAAAAACAACATAACCATTTCGGGTATTGATAAAGAGTTGGTGGGTAATTTCACTGCAGCCATTCGCGCGCTCAAGAAGCCAGAGCCTTACAAAGGTAAGGGAATGCGCTATGATACTGAGGTTATCAGACGTAAACAAGGCAAGAAAACAGTATAGTTCGACAAGCTCACTATAAATAAAATTATGATTAACAAAACTGACAAAAGAATAAGGTTAAAGAAAAAGATCCGAGTAAAGATCAAAGGTACTGATACGCGCCCTAGGCTGACCGTTTTCCGTTCAAATAAATTTATTTATGCGCAAGTTATCAATGATCAAACAGGCAAGACGATAGCACAGGCAAGTGACGTTAAGATAACTAAGGGTACCAAGACAGAAAGAGCGAAAGAAGTCGGTAAGATGATTGCGGAGGTTTGTCTGAAAGCCAAAATCACAAAAGTTGTTTTTGATCGCAATGGATTTAAGTATACTGGACGCATAAAATTAGTAGCAGATGAAGCTCGCGCAGGTGGGCTCGAGTTTTAAAGCGGAAAGTTATAAACTTCATAAAGTAATATGGAAAAAGCAAAAGAAAACATAAGAGAAAAGAAAGGTAGCGGCCGCCGAGGTTCTTCTTTTAATCGCGTGAAGCCTGAATTTGACCAGAAGATCATAGACATTCGACGCGTGACTCGTGTTGTTGCAGGAGGGCGCAGATTTTCTTTTAGTGTTGCGCTGGTGGCGGGTGATAAGAAAGGAGGGGTTGGTTTGGGTTTGGGAAAGGCTGGAGACACTGCTCTCGCTATCAACAAGGCGCTCCGAAATGCCAAGAAAAACATGGTTAAACTTAATCTCACTAAAACAATGTCCATCCCTCATGAGCTTTCGGCAAAATTCAGGAGTTCGTATGTGGTGATTTTGCCCAACAAAGGACGCGGGCTAGTGGCGGGATCGGTGGTTCGTGATATTGTAAAGCTGTCCGGAATTAAAGATATTACTGGAAAAATTTTATCCAACAGTAAAAATAAACTGAATAATGCCAAAGCAGTGATGTCTGCTCTTTCAGAAATTTCTTCAAAATATACCAAGCCTATACCCGAAAGTATTGTCGTTGCCAATAAAGAAGTTCCTGTAGTTGTAGAAGAATAATAATTCAGTAAACTCATTATAAATTTTATGCAAATACATAATTTAAAAAGAACCCATAAGAATAAAAAAGATAGGCTAGTAGGTCGTGGTGGCAAGCACGCCAAGACTTCTGGTCGCGGAGGCAAGGGTCAGACAGCTCGCGCTGGCAACAAGCGCCGACCAGAACTTCGCGATATAATTAAAAAATTGCCGAAGAATCGTGGCTACCAGTTCAAGTCTGTGCGCAAACCTTTTATTGTTCTCAAAGAGAAAGTTCTTTCAAGTGCCGGCAAAATAGAGAAGTTCTCTGAGATTCGCAAACGATTAGGTGTTAAAGGAAAGAAAATAGTCATAAAGTAATATGCAAAATTTTTGGAATAAAATAAAACTAATTTGGACGGATGCATCTTTGCGGAAAAGAGTTTTGTTTGTATTTGCCGCTCTGATAATATTCAGATTACTCTCCGCTATTCCTATTCCTGGTATTGATACAGTAGCGCTCTCAAGATTTTTATCCAATAATCAATTTTTCGGCATTCTGAACATCTTTTCGGGTGGTGGACTTTCCAACTTGTCTATCATTATGCTTGGTGTTGGTCCATACATTACCGGCTCTATTATAATGCAACTTCTTACTATCATGGTACCTTCCCTAAAAAAGATTTACCATGAAGAGGGGGAAGCAGGGAGAAAGAAGTTTGCTCAGTATTCGAGAGTGCTTACTGTTCCACTTGCGGCCATACAAGGATTCAGCCTTTTGTATGTTCTAGAAAAGCAAAATATTTTATTTAATTTGACTGCCTTTGATCGCATTACCAATTTATTTATTATTATTGCTGGTTCAATTTTGATAATGTGGATTGGCGAACTTATTTCTGAGTTTGGTATTGGTAATGGGGTTTCACTTATAATCTTCGCGGGTATTGTTTCCCGACTTCCAGCGTGGGTTAGTCAGAATGCATTTACTTTTGATGTTTCCCAGATTCCTTTGTATTTAGTGTTTGCGGTAGTCGGCGTCCTTATTTTGGGTGGGATTGTGCTGGTGACTGAAGCTGAACGTCCTATCCCAGTCACCTATGCCAAACGTGTTCGGGGCATGAAAATGTATGGTGGTGGTTCCACTTATCTTCCGCTGCGTGTGAATCAGGCTGGAGTTATTCCGATAATCTTTGCCCTTTCTATTTTGCTTTTTCCACAAATGATTGGGACCTTTCTCTCTCGATTTTCCAATGAGATTTTGGTAAGTATTTCAAAAGTGCTTGTGGCCTTCACCCAAACCAGCGTGCTGTATGCTGTTCTTTATTTTATTTTTGTATTTCTTTTCACCTACTTTTATACCGCTGTAACTTTTGATCCGGAAGCG
This sequence comes from Candidatus Nomurabacteria bacterium, assembly GCA_023267195.1. GTDB lineage: Bacteria > Patescibacteriota > Minisyncoccia > Phycocordibacterales > UBA9973 > UBA9973. Next base: position 122,888 of record JAHFNT010000004.1, on the reverse strand, counting down.
CTTTCGACTAACTTACAAAAAAACGGGGCGTTTATTCCGGGTATTCGCCCTGGATTATCGACTTCTCAATATATTTCCAAGGTTCTTACTCATATCACCTTAGTGGGTGCCGTTTTTCTAGGATTTATTGCCGTTTTGCCTTTGATTATGCAATTCATTACTGGCAACACTGCTTTTGCCCTAGGCGGCACCTCGGTGCTGATCGTGGTTTCTGTGGTGCTCGACCTGATCAAAAAAGTTGACGCACAGGTTTCCATGAGGGAATACTAAATTTTTTCTCTCCACTTTTTATATTCCGAAACGATAACATTCACAACTTGTTCTAAGTTGTTTTTGTTTGTGTCTATCACTAAATCGAAATTAGTTTTGTCTGTGTGGTCTATGTTATAGAGCTCTTTGTATCTCTTTTTCTCAGATTCAAGCCGTGCGACTATTTTTTTATACACTTCGTCAACATCAGTTTGTCCCTCGCTCTCTTGCCGCAACGTATTTGTTTTTAGATTGTGTGAAATTCTTTCCTTGGCGATCTCTAAAGGAAGATCTAGGTATACCTTAAAAGAATTTGGTATCCAGTGGAATGCTAAACGAGAGTCGATAACAACTTTGTCCATTTTACCAGCTTTTTTCACTGCATTGTCGATACTTTCATCTACCGTTGTGTCTCTTTCCGCGAGTACACTCAGTTCGTTGAGAGAAATTTTTCGGTCAATAGCAATCTGGCGCATAAAGTCACCAGAAGAAAATCTCTGAAACCCAAGTGCTTTTGCCACTCCATCTGCCGTGCTTGATTTACCACTTCCCGGGAAGCCTGTGATCGTTATAATTTCTTTTTTAACCATACCAGAATAGTATGTTATTTAGATTGATTTTTCAAGCTAAATTTTGTATTGTGTAGATATATGCAACCACAGACTTTTGTATTTTTCGGGCAAGTGGGTTCTGGAAAGGGTACCCAAGTGGATCTTTTAGTCAACTTTTTAAAGAAGCGCGACGGGCGCGAGAGCGTTTTTATATCTCCCGGTAACGAATATCGGAAACTTATTGATCATGGCAACTACACAGGGGTTTTAGTAAAAGAATCGGTTTCCAGGGGCAATCTTCAACCTGATTTTCTAACTGATTCGCTGGTCGCGAATGCGTTGATCTCTTCCTTGACCGCGGAAAAACATTTGATAACTGACGGATACCCTCGCACAATTGTGCAAGCAAAAACTTTTGAAACAATGGCGAAATTTTTTAAGCGGGAAGAGGTAAAAATTATTTATATTAAAGTTGGCAAAGAAGAAGCAATGAAGAGGAATCTTCTGCGCGGGCGTCATGATGATACCAAGGAGGGTTTGGAAAAAAGATTTGAGGAGTATGAAAAAAATGTAGTTCCAGCGATGGATTATTTTAAGGGCAAACAAGGTTATGAAATTTATGCGATAAATGGAGAACAGAGTGTCGAAGACGTGCACAAAGATATTATTCAAGCTCTAGGATTCTAATATGGAAGAAATAATCGTTATTTCACTAGGAGGATCACTTATCATACCTGAAGCGATAGATACAGAATTCTTGAAAGATTTTAGAAATCTTATTCTTGCGCAGGCTGCAACAGGAAAAAAGTTTGTGATTATTGCTGGTGGAGGAAAAATTTGTCGAAAATATCAAGATGCAGCCAAACAACTCATTAATCCTTCTAGCGCAGATTTAGATTGGCTTGGTATATATTCTACTCGTTTTAATGCAGAGTTTCTAAAAATTTTATTTGGGGACTTGGCGGAAGATAAAATAATTCTTGATCCAACCTTGCCAGTTAAATTAACAAAATCTGTAATTGTAGGAGGTGGTTGGAAGCCTGGATGGAGTACGGATTATGATGCGGTAATACTGGGGAAGCAACTTGGCGCAAAAAAAGTGATTAATTTATCCAATATTGATCATGTATATGATTCTGATCCAAAAACGAACTCTAATGCTAAAAAAATAGAGCAGATTTCTTGGGCAGATTACCAGGTTCTTATACCAAAAGAATGGAATCCAGGACTGAACTCCCCCTTTGACCCGATTGCTTCGAAGGCGGCGCAGGAAGCAGGCATTACTGTGGCGATCATGAATGGCAAACCGATAACCAATCTCGCCAATTACCTAAACGGCGAAAAATTTTTGGGAACAACTATTAGCTGAGGTTTTAAATTATGTCAATTATCATCAAGACAAAAGAAGAGATAGAAATAATTCGTGAAGGCGGCAAACATTTGGCGACTGTACTTTATAAAGTCAAAGAAAAAGTGGCGCCCGGTATTTCCACTAAAGATTTAGATTTATATGCGGAGAAATTAATTCGCGAGATGAGGGACGAGCCGGCATTTTTAGGATATCGCCCAGATGGAGCCGATAGACCTTTTCCCGCCACTCTTTGTGTGTCGGTAAATGATGAAGTGGTGCATGGTATTCCCAAAAAAGACAGAATCTTAAAAGCAGGAGACATTGTCTCCATTGATCTTGGGGTAAAACACCGAGGACTTTTTACAGATATGGCCATGACGGTGCCTGTGGGGAAAGTTAGTAAAGAAGATTTGAAACTAATGCAGGTTACAGAAGAATCTCTGCAAGTCGGTATTGAGGCTGCGTTGGGAGGCAATACAGTAGGAGATGTCGGTTATGCCATAGAAAGCTATATTCGTTCGCAGGGTAAGTATGGAATCGTGGAAGTTCTCTCTGGGCATGGCGTGGGCAAGAAAATTCACGAAGATCCATATATTCCAAATTTTGGCAAAAGAGGGAAAGGCGAAAAATTAGTGCCGGGGATGATCGTGGCGCTTGAACCAATGATAAATCTGGGGACTAAACATGTGACGATAGATGAAGATGGTTACACTATCCGCACCGCTGACGGGAAGCGCAGCGCGCATTTTGAACATACGATTTTAATTACTGATGGCGAGCCAGAAATTTTAACTAAAATTTAATTTTTGTTGTATAATTAAATAGATGGAACCGTCATTCTTTAAAGAGATGCCGAAGTTTAAAAGCCCAGAAGAGGAGCTTGAGTATTTGCGCGCGCATGTCAAAGAAAAAGAAGAGGAACTTATCAAATTAGGGCACATCGAACATGCGACTGAAAAGGCGGCGCGGGAGGTGGTGGGAGAATATAAGAATATTCCAGCAGAAAAATTGGTGCACGAAGACAATTTGCTGAGCAAGAAAGAAACAGAAGGTATTGTGCTGGCGCTCAAACCAGAAACCCATGATGCCACCATGGAAGAACTTTTAGGGATAGTGATAACTAAAGGGATCAGGAACGCGCTTTCTGTCGTGGAGGCAATGAATAACCCACATATTGATGATGATTTTCATAGAATTCTTATTCAATATTTAAAAACTGGGCAAGTAAAACTTGATTTTAAAGAAGGAACACCGATGTATAAAGCTTTTAATATGACGCTTTTTGAAATTACTTTGCCGCCGCCGGAAGAGGAAGCGGACAAGTCCAAGGGTTTCAAAGAATTTATCGGAGCGATGGAGCAATTTTATGCTGGCATGCATTCTATTTCGGAGGGGCGCAATAACGAAAAAGAAAATTACTTTACCTTGGAAGTGGCGCTTGGCAACCAGAGTGATGAAGTCGTGGTATATGCCGGTATTCCAAATAAACATCTGACGTTGTTTGAAAAGCAAGTCTTGGCTTTCTATCACAATGCGAAAATTCGCGAGGTGACGGATGATTACAATATTTTTAACATTGATGGCGCTTCGGTTGGCGCTTACGCTTCTTTTGCCGAACGTGGAGTGATGCCGATCAAGACCTATGACAACATTGAGCATGACCCAATGAATCCGATCTTGAACGTTTTTTCCAAGTTGAAGACGGTCGGTGAGGGTGCGGCGATCCAGCTAGTGATCGTGCCGGCTGGCGATAAATTTATCAACCAATTTCATCACATCTTGGATGATGTGAAAGACGGCATTTCAGTCAAGCATGCTGCAGACAATTTTTATAAAATCAAGGAAGAGTTGGTAAAAGTCGGGAAAGAATTATTTTTCGGCCAGAAAGAAAAAGAAGCGGGAGAAAAAAAAGAAAAGTATATGAAGGGCAGGCGAGCGGTTGATACCAATGCTGTGGAGAAAATAGGGAATAAAATAAAAAGCACAATTATGGCATCTAACATTCGGGTCATTGCCTCCAGTGAAACAAAGTCGCGCGCAGAGGCGATTTTGAAAGAGATTGAGTCGAGCTTCAATCAATTTGCTGAGGCGGCCAGCAACTCTTTTGTTTTTGAAGAAGCGCAAGGAAGTGACCTAAAACAGCTCTTTCATGATTTTTCCTATCGAGCATTTTCACATCAGAAGATATTGCCCATGAATCTAAAAGAACTTGCCTCGGTATTTCATTTCCCGGTCGGAGTGGGCAATCAGCCACAGCTCAAAGAGGCCAAAGCGGGCATTGCTCCCGCTCCAATAGAAATGGGACAGGAGGGTATATTGCTTGGTGTGAACAGCTATCGGGGGAGAGAAACAGAGGTTCATTTGGCGCGGGAAGATCGCATGCGTCATTTTTACGTTATCGGTCAGACGGGTACTGGTAAGACGAATATCATGCTCAATATGATCACGCAGGATATAAAAAACGGGGATGGTTGTTGTTATATTGATCCGCATGGTACGGATATTCAGACTATTTTGTCGCGTATTCCGAAAGAGCGCATTGACGATGTGATTTATTTTGATCCGGCCTACACCGCGCGGCCGATGGGGCTCAATATGCTGGAGTATGATCCGAAATATCCTGAGCAGAAGACTTTCGTGGTAAATGAACTGATGGGTATTTTCAATAAACTTTTTGATATGAAGGTTGGAGGCGGAGCAATGTTTGAGCAATACTTCAGAAACAGTGCGTTTCTAGTGATGGAAGATCCAGAATCTGGTTCGACCTTGCTCGAGATTACTCGTGTTTTGGCTGATAAAGAATTCCGTGATCTGAAATTGGCAAAATGCAAAAATCCGATCATTAAACAATTTTGGATTTCAGCCGAACAAACGACGGGGGACCAGTCGCTGGCAAACTTCGTGCCGTATATTTCTTCCAAATTTGATAATTTTATTTCAAACGACATTATGCGCCCAGTTGTACTTCAGCAGAATTCTGTTTTTAATTTCCGCAAGATTATGGATGAGAAGAAAATTCTCTTGGTGAATCTTTCCAAAGGCCGACTCGGGGACATCAATGCAAACTTAATCGGTCTGGTGTTGGTTGGCAAGATCCAAATGGCGGCGCTCTCGCGCGTGGATATGTTCGGCAAGCCAATGAATGATTTCTACCTGTATATCGACGAGTTCCAGAATGTCACTACGGATTCTATCGCTTCTATTCTCTCTGAGGCGCGCAAATACCGACTCTCGCTCAACATTGCGCATCAATACATTACCCAGCTTGAGGAAAATATCAAAAACGCAGTCTTTGGCAACGTCGGTTCGATGGCGGTGTTCCGTGTCGGCACTGAAGATGCTACGTTTTTGGAGCCAAAATTTAAACCAATTTTCAATGCGCAGGATATTACCAAACTCGATAACTACAATGCTTATGTGAGTATGCTAGTGAATGGCCAACCAACCAAACCTTTTAATATTAGAACCTTAGCTCCAGAAAAGGGAAACCCTGACATTGTGGATAGTTTGAAAGAACTTTCTTACGTAAAATATGGCCGTGATCGCGCGGAAGTGGAAGCGGAAATTATGGGGAGGTATAAGACGATGGAGTAATAATAGCTTTTGCAAAAATATTTTTTTCTGCTAGTATAGACACATATGAAACATCCAAAAGAAGAACGCACATATGTAATGATCAAGCCTGATGGGGTTAGGAAAGGTCTCACGGGTGAGATTATTAGTCGTTTTGAACAGCGAGATTTGAAGATTGTGGCACTTGAAATGTTCCAGCCGTCACATGATCAGATAGACAATCATTATCCAAAGAACGAAGAATGGATTACCAGACTTGGTAAAAAGACTCTCTCAACTTATGAGAAATACGGCTATGATGCGATGATGGATTTTGGTACAGTTGATCCTGCAAATATCGGGCCAGAAATTCGCAAGTGGCTTATTGATTACATGAAATCATCTCCCCTAGTAAAAATGGTGGTACAAGGAGTACACGCTATTGATGTTGTTAGAAAGATTGCCGGTCCGACTATGCCATACTTGGCGGAAGTTGGCACTATCCGTGGAGATTTCTCAATTGATAGTCCAGCATTAGCTAATAAGGAAAAGCGTGCTGTGATGAACATCGTGCACTGTTCAGAAACTCCAGAAGAAGCAGAACATGAAATAAAATATTGGTTCGGCGAAAATAAAACTTACGACTACAAACGTTTCGGAGTGGATGAGTAAACCATGTACGAAGTTGAAGTAAAGGCGCATCTGCGAGACAGGACAGAGGTTATAAAAAAACTAGAAGATTTTGGGTGTAGATTTGGGGAAGAATTACATCAAGTAGATCATATTTTTAACCGCGAGGGGGAGAATTTTCCTCCGCCTTTGAATTCACCGGTACTTCGAGTTCGAAAAGAAAATGATAGATATCTTTTTACTCTAAAAATTTCGCAATCTGGCCGGCAAGATTCACTTGAAAGAGAATTAGAAATTTTAGATGGTGAAATGATGATACAAATTCTCAAACTTTTGAAATGGCAAGAGACAGTATTGGTTGATAAAAAGAGAATTAAAACAAAATACCAAGATATGGTGATAGAGCTTGATGAGGTAAAAGAATTAGGAGAGTTTATAGAAATAGAGAAAATAGTAACAAACGAGAATCACGAAGACAGACAAAAAATTCAACAAGAGTTATGTGGTTTTCTAGAAACTTTGGGTGTAAAAAAAGAAGATCTTTTGGTAAACCATAAGTACGATATTATGTTAGAAGAAAAAAGGAAAAAATATTTGAAATAAAAATATGCAAAGTGCAAAAGATAAAAAACTTTTAATCTTATTCGGACCTTCGGCTGTTGGCAAGACGACTGTGGGCAAGATTTTAGAATCGAAGTCAAATTTTAAACTTTTCCACAATCACATGATTATGGATAGTGTCATGCATTTGTTTGGAGTAGGAACTTCTGCTGAAGACAAATTGAGTCGTCTTATACGAGAAGCGGTGATTACCGAAGCCGCAGAAGCTGGGTTGAATCTTATTTTTACTTATGTTTGGAACTTTACGAAAGAAAAAGGCAAAATAAATATAGATACATATAAAAGTATATACGAATCAAGGGGTGGCCAAGTAATTTTTGTTGAGTTAATTGCTCCGCTTTCTGTTAGGGCTGAGCGAGCGAGCCATCCTTCGCGCAATTTAGAAAAAAAGTACGCACCCAATAAGGAAAAAGTTATTCTTTTAGAAAAAACTCTGAACTTTGCTCCAAGCCCTGATCCATTTTTCTATCCAAACTATAAAAAAATAGATACCACTAGTAAAACACCCGAAGAAATTGCGGAAGAAATCCTTCCTTTGCTTATTTAGTTTTGAAAAAATTCCAAAACAAAAAAGGGAATTCGTCTATGTTGCGGAAAAATTTGGGGGGAGTATAGTTTAAGTAGGGTTATTTCCGATTATTACCTAGAACACTAATTAATGGGAGAGTCGATCGTGTTTGACCTTGGTCTCTCGCGTCTCTCACCCACCTAGCTATAAGCTATGGTAATACATCAGAGATAGTCCTAAGAAGAATCCCCGCCACGGCGGGGTTTTTTCTTACAAAAAATGTTATTCTAAGGTAGAATACTCTTATGGACAGAAAAAAGCTTTTAAAAAATATTGTGTTTCTGATGTTTTTAATGTTTCTTGCCAACAGCGTTATTTTGAAGTTTCATTGGTATTATTCTATCTGGTGGATTGATATGGTTATGCATTTTTTTGGGGGAGCTTGGGTTGGATTATTCTTTTTTTACGTTTTTTATACTAGGAAATGGTTTTCTAATAAAATTTTAATCATCATTCTTTCTGTCTTGTTAATCGGAATCTCCTATGAAGTTTTTGAGTTTTTTCTAGGGACCATTTCCCGCGAGCCTTTTGATATTTTAGACACCCTGTCTGATCTATTTTTCGACCTCCTGGGTGGGGGAGCAGCGATTTTATATTTTGCTAAAAGAATTATGATTACTGAAAAAAATACGGTATGATGATGGCAATGGAAAAGAAGGCAAAAATAACATTTTACGGAGGGACAGGCTCGGTTACTGGCGCGAATTTTCTTTTAGAGATTGCTGGTAAGAAAATTTTGATAGATTGCGGGCTGACACAAGGAGAAAATTTAGATGATGAGATAAACTGGAAGCCTTTTGTCTACGATCCGAAGGAGATAGATATTTTGTTTGTCACGCATGCGCATGTGGATCATCTGGGTCTCATTCCGAAGCTTGTCGGAGAAGGCTTTCGCGGGAAAATTTATTCTACCGAGCCCACCCGCGCGCTCGCGAGTCCGATGCTGGAAGACACAGCGGGTATTTTGAGCAAGAATACGAAATTGGGTTTAGATAAAATATACACAGAAGAAAATATAAAATTAACACTTAGTCTCTGGCAGGGTTTTACTTATCATCAAGACCTGCCGATAACTCCTGATCTAAAAGTTTCTTTTTTAAATGCCGGGCATATTTTGGGTTCAGCGATGGTTGAATTTTTGTTCAATGGGAAGAAAATTCTTTTTACTGGAGATTTGGGCAATAGTCCCTCGCCCCTTCTGCCTGATACGGAAAGAATCACCGACGCAGATTATTTGATTATGGAATCTGTCTATGGGGATAGAAATCATGAGTCGAGGGATGATCGCCGAAAATATTTGGAAGGAGTGATTGAAGACAATTATAAAAGGAAAGGAACCCTAATCATCCCCACTTTTTCGCTTGAACGTTCACAGGAGCTTTTGTTTGAACTTGATGCCTTAGTTGAAGAAAATCGTATACCTGTCATGCCGGTGTTCCTCGACTCTCCGCTTGCGATCCGTTTGACGGATGTTTTCAAACAATATAAAAGTTATTTTAATGAAAAAGCGCAAAAAGCTATATCTCCCGGCAAATATTTATTTGATTTTCCGGGGTTGCATAACACTTTAAAATCAGAAGAATCCAAAATGATCGGCGCAGTGCCTGATCCAAAGATAGTTATCGCGGGAAGTGGAATGTCGACCGGCGGACGCATCGTGCACCACGAAAGGCATTATTTGCCAGATCCAAACAATACTCTGCTTTTGACTGGGTATCAATCTGTCGGCACGCCGGGGCGTTTGATTCGAGAAGGATTGAAGGTGGTTCATATCTCTGGTGAAGATGTACAAGTTCGGGCGCATGTTGTCACCATTTCTGGATATTCTGGACATAAAGATTCAGATGGATTGCTTGCTTTCGTGGAAGACATGCAAGACGCAGTAAAAAAAGTTTTTGTGGTTATGGGTGAACCAAAGTCCGCAATGTTTTTAGTACAAAAGCTTCGGGATAATCTTGGCATAGAAGCCTACGCTCCAGAGCAGGGTAGTAGTGTTACACTAATGTTATAATAAAGCCATGGACCCAAAAGAATATCTTTCAAAAAAACATGCGCACAATCAGATCAAGATCTGTGTTTCTGGTGCGGCTGAGACTGGGCATTGCGGTGTTGGTGCGCTTGATAAGGCGAAAGAACTTGGACGTGAAATAGCTCGACATGGAGCCGTGCTCATTACTGGGGCGACGACTGGTTTTCCGCTTTGGGCAGCAATGGGAGCCAAAGAAGCAGGCGGTATTTCTATCGGTATGTCGCCAGCTGGTTCAGAAAAAGAACACGTGGAAGTTTACAAGCTGCCGCTAGATTATATGGATTTAATTATTTATACCGGTTTCGGTTATCCGGGGCGTGATTTGCTCATCACCCGTTCGGCGGATGGAGTTATTTGTGGTTGCGGACGCATCGGCACGATTCATGAGTTTACAGTGGCTTTTGAAGACGGGAAGGCTCTGGGTATTTTCGAAGGACCGTGGGAGATGGGAGATGAGCTCAAGGGTATTTTAGAGAAAGCTCATCGCCCAAACAATAAAATTGTCATGGGTGCTGACCCCAAAAAACTTGTCGAGGATATGATTGCTATTATTAAAAGAGACAAGATTAACGAATATCAAATAACTAAAGGCACTGGTGTAGAAAGTATTATGTAAACAAAAACCCCCGCTTCTAGCGGGGGTTTTTGTTTAGGATTTATTTTATTGCTTCTAAAACTTTAGCGAAAGTCGTTGGATGATGTTCTGCAAAGTCAGATAGAATTTTTCTATCAAGCATTATGTTTTTCTTTTTAAGAGCATCCATAAATCTTGAATAAGACATGCCGAGCTCTCGCGCTCCAGCGTTGATTTTAATGTTCCAAAGTTTGCGATTGTGCGATTTCTTATCTTTGCGGTGGGCGAAAGCATAATTGCCAGCATGTAAAAGCGCATCTTTGGCTTGGCGTTCCTTGGTGCTACGACCGTGACGGAAACCCTTCGTTTGTTTTAAAACACTTCTCCTTCTCTTTAACGCATGTACTCCCTTTTTTACTCTTGTCATTGTTAGCTTTTAGCTTTTAGCTTTTAGCTTTTAGGAATTTTCTAATCCCTATCAGCTAACAGCTATAAGCTGTTATGTGAATGGTAATAAATGGCTCATCGGTTTATTTTTAATCACAAACTCTACGCCCTTCTTGCCCCCAAGTTGTTTGTTACGTGATTGCTTGGCATTGAAATGGTTGAATCCCGCCTTGCGCGCTAAAATCTTGCCATTTTTGGTGACTTTTAATCTCTTGCTATATGATTTATTTGTTTTCATTCCTTTTCCCATATTATTTTTTTTCTATTGTTATGGTCAAACCCTTTGGTCCCTTTTTATATTGATCTGACACTTTATAATCTTCGGTAATTAAATGGAGCACTCTGTCTAAACGTTCTCGTAAAAATTTTTCATCCATATACTTGGCGCGTCCGGCGAGGAAAAGTTCCACTTTGATGCGATGCCCTTCCTTGATCCACTTCGAAGCGGTTTTCGCTTTTAATTCCAAATCATGATCTCCAGTACCTATCTTTATCTGGATTGATTTGGTTTCTGTCTTACTGGCTCCAGCTTTGGCCTTCTTCAGTTTCTTGGCGGCCTCGTATTGATATTTGCCAAAATCCATCAACTTGGCAATTGGCGGATTGCCGTTCGGGGATATCTCAATTAAGTCTAAGCCCCTACTCTCAGCCATTTCCAAAGCGTCTCTGATGCTTAAAATACCGAGATTTTTGTTTTCACTATCTAAAACCCGAACCTCTTTCGCCCGTATTTGGTTGTTTATTCTTTCGCGCAATTGATATAAGTAAAGCTATTAGAGCCTTTGACTACTAGGAGATAATAGCGTAATTGTGCTTTAAAGTCAATGTTTTGTGGAGATGGGGGAAATCGAATCCCCGTGCAGAAGGTTTTTGCAAAAAAATCTACATACATAGCGCGCTTTTCGGTTTAGATTAAAAAATTCTTAAACGCGCCAAATATTTTTTAATCGAGCTCTAGGTTTTCGTGAAGTGCTCGAGCGGGCATTCCCTTATCCCGATAATATTATGCCTCGACGTATATATCGGAAGTCTATACGAGAGACATCGGCTTACGCTAAAGCGGAAACCGAAGCAAAAGCGAAGTCATTCATTCCGAAGAATGGAGAGACGACAGCTTTTGCCTTAGCAGTCAATTTTGCAATTAACATTTGAACGAATTTTTACGAGATTACGTCCATGCTCGGTATGCATTTTTGACAAATGGACCAACTGTCTATGCCTTGCATCCCCAAATATTGTAATTTCAATGATCCTTGATTTCTCTTCTGATTTCTCTGTCAGTCTCGCGCTTCTTGATCGTCTCGCGTTTATCGGTTTTCTTTTTACCTTTCACTAAAGCAATTTCTACTTTGATTTTTCTTTTTTTATTATACACTGAAATAGGCATAATTGTCAAACTCTTATTCTTCTCATTGCCTGCAAGCTCGGCGATTTCTTTTTTGGTGAGTAAAAGTTTACGATTTCTAAGTGGATCATAATCTTTCGGCGCATTTTTGGGTTGATATGGTGGAATATTCGCATTGATTAAAAATGCTTCACCTCCGCGCACGATAACAAAGGCGCCCTCCAATGACATTTGCCCGGCGCGCACAGACTTTACTTCCGTACCCAAAAGCTCAATACCGGTCTCGTATTTTTCCAAGATTTCATAATCAAAGCGGGCTTTTCGGTTTTCTGCATAATTCGCCATGAGTTTATATTAACACAACTTTTCTTTATATATATTTTGTGTTAAAGTAGCCACATGGATTTTAATTTTCTTGGTCAAAAAGAGCCGCAAGGCAAAGGTAAAAGAGCGCCTAAGCAATCCGGGTGGGGTGGCAGTATTGCCGGTGCGATTTTTTTCTTCATGCTCATTATGGCACTTTATTTGGCAATTTCTGGCGAAGGGAAAGTTGTGCCTGAAGTGGCGATTTCTGATTTGGCGAAAAGCGTGCAGGCGGGGGAAGTAAAAAATATTTTGGTGGAGGGAGATAAGCTCACGATCACTTACACCAACGACGAAGTGAAAACAGCCAAAAAAGAGGTAGACGCTTCTCTCTCTCAGACGCTTTTTAATTACGGTGTAACAAAAGACGCGCTTGCGAAAACATCCATTGCAATCAAAAATGAAAGCGGATTTAGTTATTGGCTCCTAAATTTCTTGCCATTTCTCCTGCCAATAGTCTTTATTTTACTTTTCTTCTGGTATTTATCCCGTCAGGTGAAAGGTGCGGGAATGCAAGCTTTTACTTTCGGCCAGTCCAAAGCGCGCATCACGGATCCGAATGATAAAAACAACCGGGTAACGTTTAAGGATGTCGCTGGTTGCAAGGAAGCGAAAGAAGAATTGAAAGAAATCGTAGATTTTTTGAAAAGTCCGAAAAAGTTTTTAGATATTGGCGCGAGAATTCCCAAGGGCGTGATGTTGACTGGTGCTCCTGGTACCGGCAAGACTTTGCTCGCGCGAGCGGTCGCAGGGGAGGCGGGTGTGCCATTTTTCCATTTATCCGGATCTGAGTTCGTAGAAATGTTCGTTGGCGTCGGTGCTTCCCGTGTACGCGATCTTTTCAAAATGGCCAAGAAAGCGGCGCCAGCTATTATCTTCGTGGATGAAATAGATGCAATAGGCCGAACCCGCGGAGGCGGGTTCGGCGGGGGGAACGACGAACGCGAGCAAACCTTAAACCAAATCTTAGTAGAGATGGATGGTTTCGAGCCGAATGACAAAGTGATTGTGATGGCGGCTACGAATCGACCAGACGTGCTTGACCCAGCACTTATCCGTCCTGGGCGTTTTGACCGGAAAGTAATTCTTGATTTACCGGATCGCGCGGATCGTGAGGAAATATTAAAGATTCATGCTATAAAAAAACCGCTGGCTGAAGATATTAATTTAAAATTAGTGGCCGAACGTACCCCAGGATTTTCTGGTGCGGATTTGTATTCGCTCATGAACGAAGGAGCGATCTTGGCAGCACGCGAGAATCGTAAAAAAGTTTTTCAATTTGATTTGATTCGCGCGATTGAAAAAGTCATGCTGGGTCCTGAGAGAAAAAGTCATTTGCTTTCTAAAAAAGAAAAAGAAATTACCGCGTATCACGAAGCTGGGCACGCGATCGTGGCTTCAGTCTTACCGCATGCTGATCCAGTGCACAAAGTTTCGATCATTTCTCGTGGCAATGCTGGCGGCTATACTTTAAAACTTCCACTCGAAGAAAGACGTTTACAATCGAAAAAAGAATTTATCGATGATATCGCGATGTCGCTCGGGGGATATGTCGCGGAACAAATGATGTTTGGCGATATTACGACTGGACCTTCGAGTGATCTGCAAGTGGCGACCAACATTGCGCGCGCGATGGTGACCCGCTGGGGGATGTCTGATCTTATTGGTCCGATAGCTTTGGTTGATTCTGGCGGTAGGCCACAGTTTGGAGAAATACCAGAAAAAGAATTTTCGGAAACAGTTTCTACTAAAGTCGATGCCGAAGTTTCTAGAATCATCAACGATGGATTAAAAACTGCGGAAAAAGTTTTAGCTGAACACAAAAAAGCTTTCACTGCTATTGCCCAAAAACTTATTGAAGTAGAAACTCTGGAACAAGATGAATACGAAAAGATTTTGACCGCGCACGGAATACTTTTAAAGAAAAAAGAAATAGCAGAAAACATCCGCCCTTAGCTCAGCTGGTTAGAGCACAGAGCTTATACCTCTGGGGTCCTTGGTTCGAATCCAAGAGGGCGGACAATTTATTTCAGGATTTTATATTTTTGCACTAGATTAACGCGGGACCAATATTTTCCAAAGCCGAGATAATCTCCCGAATTTGAAATCAAGAGACCAATCATCACAAATATGTATACAATGTGGTCATCTATAAAAGGGTGATTGGTCGGCTGTATTCCGACGGCCGTATACATTAAGAATAACATTAGAATTCCTGTCAAACTACCCAATTTTACAAAAATACCTAGGGTTAAAGTGAGCCCAATCCATAAAAGACCCAGCATAAATAACCAATCCACGAGGGGTATGCCAGCCAAGCTGTGATAAAAGCTTGCAAAGGGGCCATGAACGCCAAATTGCAGGAACCCGGTAGTTGGTGAGCCACCAAGAAGCCACGCCTTTTCGGGAGTTGTTGCAAAACCGAACCCAAACACCTTATCAATAAAGGCCCAAAGAAAAATGAGCCCCATTGTTAACCTCAAAAGCCCCCAAACATACCTTGCATTATTTTGTTCCATGTTGCTTAAAATAATTTTCTCTAAAAATTGATAAAAATTTTCAGTTATCCACTTTACACAAGGGGACTAATCTCGTGTATAATGGTCAAACAGTTATAAAAGTGGTGACCTTCAGATAATATTATACAATTTTTATTTATCAAAAGAAATCTTTATAAATTTGTAGCAGGCGGAGAAAAAATGAACACATCTAAAAAAATTTATTCTGAATTTAATCCAAAATTTTTCCTTATTTTGTTTTTGTGTTTGCTTGCGCGCTTGATTCCAGTTCGGATTCCGAATGTAGAGCCAATTTTAGCAGCGACTATGCCTATCAGCCGTGTTTCCGGAGCATTTTGGGGATTTTCTTTTGCTGTTTTGAGTATTTTTCTTTACGATTTGGTTACGGGCACGCTCGGAGTACGAACGCTTTTTACCGCTGGCGCCTATGGATTGATCGGTTTATGGTCTGCAAGTTATTTTAAAAATAAAAAAGGAAATACTATAGACTATGTGCATTTTGCAATTTTGGGAACTTTAGTTTTTGATGCGCTAACTGGGCTGACCGTCGGTCCAATATTTTTTCACCAATCGTTTCTCGGAGCTTTGACAGGTCAGATACCATTCACTATTCTTCACCTGGCGGGCAATATTATTTTTGCTCTTTTGCTTTCTCCCGCTATTTATAATTTTATGATCAAGAAAAAGAAAAAAGAATCCGAATTAATTGTGACTACTTTTAATCCTAAAATAATTTAAACTATATGAACCCAACAACAAAAACAAAAATGAAATCAAGTGAAAAAATTTTAAAAAGCGAATTAGTAAAAATAAAATCAATTCGCAGGAGAACTGGGGAAGTTGTTCCATTTGATTTGGAAAGAATTGCCCGAGCCGTGTTCAAAGCTTTTGAAGTTTCTGGCGAGGGGGGAGAGGCAGAATCTCACGTCGTGGCTAGTCGCGTATTTAAAACTCTTCTTAGCCTCCAATCTGAGTTAACAAAAGAAAACAAAAAAGCTAAATTTTTACCGACAGTTGAACTTATTCAGGATTGTGTGGAAAAAGAATTAATGAAAGATGGTTTTACTGAAACGGCCAAAAAATATATTCTCTATCGCAACAAGCGTTCAGAACTCAGGAAAGCTTTTGGCCCAGTATCAGATGCAGTAAGGCTGGCAGTAGAAGAGAGCAGTAAATATTTTTCTAGCCCTTATTCAGAATATATTTTCTATCAATTTTATTCAAGGTGGGTTCCAGAATTAGGTCGTCGAGAAACCTGGATAGAGACAGTTGATCGTTATATGGCATATATGAAAGAGAATTTAAAGGATAAACTCTCTGTCAAAGAATATGAAGAAGTAAGACAAGCGATTCTCGACCAAGAAGTTTGTCCCTCAATGCGCCTTTTGTGGTCGGCTGGCAAGGCGTGTCGCCAGTCTAATGTCTGGGCATATAATTGTTCATACATTGCTCCTACTTGCCCGCAGGATTTGGGCGAAATTATGTATATTTCAATGTGCGGAGCAGGGCTTGGTTTTGCGGTTGAGTGGGAAAATGTTCAACAATTTCCGCAAATAAAAAAGCAAGGCAAAGAAAAAGTAACTACTCATGTTGTTGTAGACAGCAAGGAAGGATGGGCAGATGCATTTGTTATGGGGCTCAAGGCTTGGTTTGACGGACGAGATATAAAGTTTGATTATTCTATGATCAGGCCAGCTGGATCAAGATTAGAGACAGCGGGGGGGAAAGCGTCCGGACCGCAACCGCTTATGGATTTGATGGAATTTGCTAGACGTAAAATTTTATCGAAACAAGGCCGCCGTCTTTCCAATATAGACATGCACGATATCATTTGTCAGATTGGAATGATTGTCGTTGCTGGGGGGGTACGCAGGAGCGCTCTTATTTCTCTTTCTGAATTGGATGATTCTGAAATGCGAGATTCAAAGAAGGGACAATTTTACCTGACAGAAGGGCAACGTAGTATGGCCAATAATTCAGCCGTTTATAATGCGAAGCCTAGCGCGGAAGAGTTCTTGGATGAGTGGACCGCCTTAGTGAAATCTAAGTCGGGTGAGCGCGGAATTTTCAACCGAGCGGGGCTCGAGAAACAAGTACCAGCGCGTAGGTGGGCAGCCATCAAAGAGGAAAGACAGATGGGCCTCAATCCATGCGGGGAAATTTATCTTCGCTCCAAACAATTTTGTAATTTGACCAGTATTGTGATTCGTCCGAAAGATACTGTCGCCACCCTAAAAAGAAAAATGGAAATAGCAACCCTGCTTGGAACTTATCAATCTACCTTGACCAATTTTGGTTATCTTTCGAAAAAATGGAAGGAAAATTGCGAGGAAGAGAGACTGCTTGGCGTATC
Organism: Candidatus Nomurabacteria bacterium; assembly: GCA_023267195.1. Lineage (GTDB taxonomy): Bacteria > Patescibacteriota > Minisyncoccia > Phycocordibacterales > UBA9973 > UBA9973. The sequence continues at coordinate 105,736 of JAHFNT010000004.1, read as the reverse complement.
ACTCACTGGTTATTATGACAATCCAATAATTCGTGATGATAAAGTGTTGTCTTTGTTAAAAATGGATTCTATTGAAACAAATAAAAAATATGCTAAACGTTTTGGGATTAACGCTTCTACCGCTATTACTTGCGTAAAGCCTCATGGCAATTCCGGACAGCTTCTAGGTGTTGGTTCAGGTATGCACCCATGGTTTGCTCCTTACTTTATACGCCGAGTTCGCATTTCTCACACAGATACTTTGCTCCAAATGGCTCGAGATCAAGGCGTACCTTGTATGCCAGAAGTTGGGCAATCTGAGTCTACCGCTACCACCTATGTGCTAGAGTTTCCAGTGAAGGCGCCAGAAGGGGCAATTTTCAAAGATCAAGTTTCCGCCTTAGATTTAATGAAAGAGTGGAAAAGGCTCAAAGAGCATTTTGTAGAACACAACCCGTCGGCAACTATTTATGTCGGTCCCGATGAATGGATCGCTGTCGGCAACTTTGTCTATGAAAACTGGGATTGGGTTGGCGGACTTTCTTTCCTCCCGCGATCCGAGCATGTCTACCAACTCGCTCCCTATGAAGCGATCACTAAAGAAGAGTATGAGAGACGAACGAAAGCAATTGGTAAAATTGATTTCTCAAAACTTTCTCAATACGAAGCAGCGGACAACACTACTGGCGCCAAAGAATTCGCTTGCGTCTCTGGCGTTTGCGAAATCTAAAAACAAGACTAGAATATAACCATGCTTTACACTAGAAAAGGGGACGGTGGCACGACCAAAACTTTTGGCTGTGATCAACGTATTTCTAAAAGCTCGATCGTAGCGGAAGCGTTAGGGTCTCTTGATGAGACGAATTCTTTTTTGGGTTTGGTGCGTGCTAAAACTGCTGGTCTTTCTTTTAAAATCGGAAATCAAGAAATAAAATACGAAGAAGTTCTTTTAGCTGTGCAACAGAATTTATTTATTGTGCAAGCGGAAGTCGCTGGCTCGGCGATGAGTATTGCTCCGGAAAAAATAGCCAAAGTTGAATATCTGATCGATGAAATTGAAAAAATGTTGCCACCCATCAAAAATTTCTTTATTAGCGGGGCGACTGAACTCGGTGGTATGTTTGATTTTGCGCGTACCCTTGCTAGACGAGCGGAAAGGCGGGTCGTCGCGGTGAAAGAAGAAGGGAAGATGACCATTTCTACTGAGACTTCACAATATTTAAACAGACTTTCTAGTTTGCTTTATGCACTTGCTAGAATTTCTAGCTATCTTGAAGGCGTGGAAGAAATCAAACCGGATTATAAATAATTTTATTCAAAATGAAACTCAGAAGTTTTTTGGTGTACCTTCTGTTTTAGAAGAGGATACTTTGTAAGTTCTGGATCTTCTTCTATGAGGCGTACGGCTTCGGTGCGAGCGGCTTCGACCATTTTAATATTCTTGATGGCTTCCATGCCGAGGTCGGTGATGCCCCATTGCTTCGTGCCTCCGAGTTCTCCGGCGCCGCGGAGCGCGAGATCCAGCTCAGCTAACTCAAAACCATTTTTCGCAGTTTTTAATGCTTTTAATCTAGAAATTGTTTTTTCGCTTTTCGCTTCAGCAAAAATATAACAATACGCTTGATGTGTGCTACGAATAACCCGTCCACGAAGTTGGTGTAATTGAGCGAGTCCAAATCTTTCAGCTCCTTCAATAATAATGATAGTAGCATTTGGAACATTGACTCCGACTTCGACGACCGACGTCGCGCAAAGAATATTTATTTTACCTTCGGTGAATTCTTGCATCACTGCTTCTTTTTTTTCTTTGCTCATCTGGCTATGCAATACGCCGATCTCATATTCTTGGAAGACTTCTTTTTTCAAACGCTTAGCTTCTTCTGTGGCGGACTTTACATTGAGCGCGAGTTCTTTATCTTTATCAGGCTCAAAAATTCTAGGGCAAATGACATAGAGTTGCCGGCCGGCCTTCAATTCTTTCCTAATTGCTTCATAAGTTTCTGCACGCTTATTGGGTGTAATGATTTCCGTAATGATTTGTTTTCGGCCGGCCGGCATCTCTGTGAGAAGAGATAAATCTAAGTCGCCATAGATAGTGAGTGCCAGGGTGCGGGGGATGGGTGTAGCAGTCATCGAAAGTAAGTGCGGGGCAACGCCGTCTTTACGAACAAGTTTTCTTCTTTGCGCAGTGCCGAAGCGATGCTGTTCATCGATTACGACTAAAGCTAAGTTTTTAAATTTAACTGTTTTTTGAATGAGTGTGTGAGTGCCAATTAATATCGGAATTTCCCCGTTCCCGACCCATTTTAAAAGCTGGGCACGAGAGATTGTCGTCCAACCGTCCGGATTTATTTTAGAAGGAAATTTTCGACAACCGCTACCGGTGATGAGGCCGATATTTATCGGTAAGTGCTTAAAATATTGAATAAAAGATTCGAAGTGTTGTGTGGCCAAGATTTCTGTCGGCGCCATATAGGCTACTTGCAGGTTGCCGAAATTTTGGCCAGTAGGACGTTGTTTGACAGCGACATAACTCGCCGTAGCTGCGACCGCTGTTTTACCAGATCCGACATCACCTTCTAACAAACGAGACATTGGAAAGCTTTTCGCCAGATCTTCCAAGATTGTTTCTATGGATTTGATTTGTGAATTTGTGGCCTCAAAAGGAAATCTGTCTAAAAATTCTTGTACTTCTATTTCTTTGGATTTGATCTGGAAAGATTTGTTTTTACGATATTCAAATTTGTCATGCTGGCGTTCGAGTTGAATGCAAAAGACTTCTTCAAAAGCGAATCTTTTACGCGCTGACTCCGCATCATTTTTATTTTTGGGTTTGTGTATCCAAATAAGAGCTGTTTTTAAGGTAGGCAAATGATATTTTTTTAAAATTTCGGCTGGGATATAATCCTCGATCAGATCTAGAGTTTTTTCATTAAAAATTTTCTCTATTGCGTGATAAAACCATTTTGAGGTAATGCCACGAGTTTCGTTGTAAATAGGATAGGAAAAACCGGTATTGGAGATATTGGTTTTATTGAAAAGGGTCTCGTGCGTATCTATCGGCATACCAGGAATTTTTTCAAATTCTGGGTTGGCTAGATATAGTCCGTTTTTGCCTTGGGTTATTTTTCCGGTTAATTTTACACTCTCGCCTTCATGCAGCATTTTGGCCAAATAGGCTTGATTGAACCAAGTGATTTTTATTTTTCCAGATAAATCTTCGATCTCACCTTCAGCCATCGGGGTTTTTGTGTGAAATGATTTTTTGGTTTTTAATTTTGAAACTTTGCCATAAACGGTGGCCACGTCTCCCGGTACAAGTTCTGTAATATTTTTTACTTGGCTGATATCGCTGTACCGAACAGGGAAGTGAAAAAGCAGATCCGCGATTGAGAAAAGTCTGAGCCTACTTAAAGCCTTTTTTTGGTTGGTATCCAGTCGGAATTTTAATTCAACACTCTCACGCAACTCCATATTTGCATTATATGGTTTTTGATCATTTTATGCTACAATTCAACCATGCAAGCATCACAAGTTTTTTTTGTTATATCTTCGGTTGGGTTCGTGCTTTTATGGATTTTGGTTGCCGTTGCCTTATTTTATATTATTCGAATTACAAGCGTATTTTCGCACATTCTCGATAAAATTGAAGACAACATAAATAGAGTTGGCGACACCACTAAAGAATTGCTTGGAGAATTAAGAGATAGTACTTTGTTTCATTTTTTATCGCGCAAAAATAGAAAAAATAAACAAGATTAAAAATTTTAATTAAATAATTTTATGGTTAAAAATAAAAAAATGTCTGGGGGTAAAATGATGGGAGTAGCCGCGGGATTGGCCGCTGTTAGTGCCGGAGCTTATTATCTTCTTGGCCCAAAAAGTAAAGCACATCAGAAGAAAGCTGAAGCGCTCTTTGGCAAGATGAAGAAAGAAGTAACCAGTGAAATAAAAAAAGCAGAAAAAATTACCGCTCCTCTTTATCATAAAGCTGTAGATGCTGTGTCCAAGAATTATGTGAAGCAATACAAACTGCACGAGAAAGATATAGAAAAATTCGCGAAGAAACTAAAAGGAGAATGGAAGGGAATAGAAAAAGTATCTAAAAAGACAATCAAGAATCTTAAAAGGAAAGCGAAATAGATTTCTAGATCATTGCTGTTGTCTGATGTGTACGTGTCTCCTTTAGCAATTCCAAACACCAGACCCCGCTTTCTTTGTCTGTGCCCATATTACCCAACAATCTAAAGCTTCCTTTTCCAAAAGTTTTTTCGATAAGGCGAGCAATTGGCAAAAGTTGTCCAGTGAAATTTACATTTAAAAATAATTTATATACATCATCTACACTTTTGAATTGCTCTCCAAATTTTTTGTATATCTCAGTACAAACAAAGTTTAGTACTTTCCTCTGTGAGTTATAACTTCCTATCTCAAATTTGGTTTTGTCCTCTGCATCAATCCAAATAATATCTTCTTCAGATACACCACTTTCTTTTGCAATTTGCTTTTTTAATTTTACCGCCTCTTCAGAAGATTGCCACTCTTTTTCTTTCTTGAGTGGAGATTGATCAAGTAGTTTTAGTACTAATCTTTTTTCTGTTTCCGCTACAATGGCTTCATGTAGTCCTTCAAGATATTTATGAAACCCTACTTTTCTTTCTCTATGTTGTGATGCTAAAACCGTTACACCTTTACGATACACTGTTTCATCTGTATGAACGCCCCCTGTTTCTTGAACTTCGATGGATAAGTGAGCTTTCAGGTGCAATAATTCATGTACAATATGGGAGTAGAAAGCTACGGGACTATCTAAATATGCAGAATTTAGAATTATGACTTCTTTAACTCTATTAGTTCTTCCAGCTTTCTTGGTTCCAGTTATTTTTTCATAAAGCTCTGGAGGAATTATATGAATATTTTCCACTGGCACATCATAAGGTTCCATTCCAGCTTCTTGCATTAGGTGGGAAGTTTCTTCGTTGGCTAAATGAATCATTTCAATTTCTATTGGATATTTAGCATATTCAAATTTTTCAAAATCTCCTCTTTCGTTTTCAGGCATGGACGCAAGATGATTAAAAAGGTTACTCCTTATCCTTTGTCGTGTTTCTGCTTTTTTCTCTTCGGAAGTTCCACCAACTATTCTTATTTTTGGTCCTTTATCCATTTTGGTTTTATGTAAGTTATTATAACAAAACTTATTTGCGGAGCCGGGCGGATTCGAACCGCCGAGGGGTTTTAAAGCCCCTGCCTCTTTAGCAAAGAGGTACGTTAGACCGCTCTGACACGGCTCCTTTTATTAAGTCTTGTAAATCAAGGGTTAAATCCGATTTGCTCAGATTTTAGGACCCAAAAAGTGAAAATCTACCCGTTTTTGATGACCTACCTCTTTAGCCAAAAACGAGCATAAATAACCATCTAAAACTACACGCAAGCATGTTAATTTGATAATAAAATTCGACTAACTCATAATAGCAGATTTTCCGCTAAATTATCAATAATACTATTGATTTACTTCTTTCTTTCTTCCAGCCACATAGTAAAAAAGATGTCAGCCATCTTATCCATATTGTCTCTTAGCTTAAGTATTTCTTCCTCAGTAAGTTTTGTCGCCTCATCACCCAGAGCATCCTTAAATTCTTGCAGAGATATCATACTCAATTTACAAAAATATTTTTTTAATCTTTTCTTCTAGGCTTGAGCTTAACACAAAAGAAGTGTCTGAAATGTGTTCGAGGGCAACATATGGTTTATTTTTGTTATTTTCATCAGTAATACCTATCTCTTCTTCTATGTCATTTTCTAAAATTATAGATGCTCCGTAAGAAGAATTTATATTGTCTTCAATTGATTTTGAGGCTATGTCTGCAGAAGCTATAGCATCAGGAGTTTTATAACTTTGATGATCTTTGTCATATACTGCAATATATTTTAATTTAAAATTATTTAACAAATGTATATAAATTTGAATGTTGGTTTTTCCTCCACAATCTATGACACTGTAATCATAGCGAAACACATCCAATTTTTTTGCTAAATATGGTACGACAGTCTTATCAGTGGGACCTTCAACTAATATTATCTTCTTAGCAAAAAATAATTCTCCTCTGTCTGGATTAATCCAATAAGTCATATTAAACTTTTTCTTGTCATCAACTGAATTGAATAGATCTGATGTACATTGTAAATGCTTGGTCCCTTCCTTGATATCATTTTTATAAACTATGCAAATGGATCTATATAAGTCTAGATCAATAAAAGAACTTGAATGTGTAGTAATTAGAACTTGGTTGTCATTTTCTGAAAGTTTTTTAAGTGAAGAATAAAGTTCTCGCTGTGCCTGAGGATGTAAATATAACTCTGGTTCTTCAAAAATAAAAAATGTTGATTTTGAGGCTTTGCGAGCAGTACCTCCTTCCTCTTGTTCTTCTTGTTTATTTCTTTCTTCTTGAGATATCTTTGCCCAAGCCTTTATGAGTGCAAAGATTAAGGATCTCTGTAATCCATTACCCTTACGATTTACATCGGTTGGAACTCCATCATTTAACCATACATTGGTACCAACTCTTAATACTTCATCTACATCTGGTGGAGTTATTTCTATATCAATTGTAGTATTCCAACTAGCTAATTCTGCCTCAAGTAATTTCTCTAATTTTGATATTTGTTCTGGTCTATTATTATTCAGAGAACCATCTTCAATATTTTTATTAAGTATTTGTGTTAGCTCTCTAACTTTCTTTTTAACTTCTATATATTCTGGATTTGAGATTGACATATCGTTAATCACATTTGTCAGCAACTGGTTAAATACAGATTTACCTTTCATGTTGAACTCTTCACCTGCATTTTTCACTGCAGGAACAAAAAATACTTCCCCAAAAATACCCTGGGCAACACTTTTTAATCCTAAAAAATTTGTTGCTTCTAAGTTATATGAAAATTTTATTGAGCTATTATTTTTTTGTATATAGTCTTGTTGCGCTTGCTTAATAATTTCTTTTGTTAACCGTCCAGTTGAAGGGACCAGTGAACTTAGTGGAGTATTGTTTATTGCTTCTCTGGTTGCATAGTTGGAAATATTCTCTTCTTTTAGCCAATCTTCTCCTGGAATCTGACAGTAACCGTGATACTCAAAAGACTCTCCCTTATTTATTTGTTTTCTTACAGTTATAGAACTTTCACTTGTAAGATACTTAGCAAATTGGGCCTTATCGTGGTCATCTAAATCAATAAAAGTTACCTCAATAAATATCTGATCTTCTCCTTTGTTAAAATCTAACTCTACGCAATTGTTTACACCGAAGAAAAAGAGCAAGGCTGAAAGAATATTAGATTTCCCGTGGTTATTCTGGCCTATAAAAACCATAAGATTCTCAAAAGAGATGTCTATGTTTTTTATTGACCTCCAGTTATGGATTTTGACTCTCTGAATTTTCATAAGCTAATTATCACATAAAAAGGCCAAAAAGTAACCCAAAAGTCGTATTTTGTAGTAAAAAATTAGATAATGTTTAGAATTTGTAAAATAAATGCTAAAATGAATGTACTTTACATGCCGAATTTTAATGATAAATTTTTAGTCACTTTAGAAAAAGAATTTAAAGTAGATTATCCGAAGACAAACTCTACAACATACAAGAGTCTTGTTAATTATGCCTCTGACTTAAACCTTCCCATACAAAGATGGTATAGATATAAAGAAGGCTACTCAATTAAATTAGTTGACAAAATTCTTACTAAATACAATGTTAAGGATGGTGATTTAATCGTCGATCCATTTTGTGGTAGTGGAAGTACTCTTTTGCAAGCAAAAATAAATAAATGTAATAGTATCGGATTTGAGATAAATCCCTTTTCTGCATTTTTAGCAAAGGTAAAGACTCAAGACTACAAAAAACAGGACATGATTTCTTTTTACGAAAATGTTTCTGAGCTTCACAATATAAAGAAAAAACAAAATATTGATATTCCTAAACTTTCAACAATTGAACAACTTTTTAAAAAAGATGCGTTATTTTATCTTTTAACAATTAAAGAAGAAATTAAGCAAATAAAAAATAAGAGGGTTGCTGATTTAATAATGTTAGCGTGGTTAGGAATTCTTGAAGAATCATCAAACTATAGAAAAGCTGGTAACGGATTAAAAATTCGTAAGACGATAAAGAAAACAATTAGAGATAAGGAGTATGTAAAGAAAATATTTTTTAACGCATTAAAAAAAATCGGTGAGGATTTAGAATTTGCCATTAATATATCCAATCAAGTAAGTACTTCCGTAATAGAAGACACCTGTTTTAATTTAAACAAATACACAAAGAAGAATTCAGTAAAAGGAGTTATATTTTCTCCACCATATGCTAACTGTTTTGATTATACAGAAATATATAAAGTAGAACTCTGGATGGGATCTTTTGTGAAAGAATATTCAGATTTAAAAATCCTAAGAAAAAGAGGCATCAGATCTCATTTGAATGGTTATGAGATAGAATCAAAAATTGCAGTAAAAAGTGTACCAGAGTTAGGAACACTTGTAACGGAACTTTCCCAGAAAGAACTTTGGGATAAAAGAATACCAAAAATGGTAGAAGCCTATTTTAATGATATGTTTCATTCTCTTACAGAAATATATCAAGCATTAAAGAAAAAAGGTTTTTGTGTAATTATTGTGAGTAATTCTGCATATGGTGGAATAGTTGTTCCAACCGACTTATTATTAGCGAAATTCGCTAAACATCTTGGTTTTAATGTATCATCTATAAATGTTGCTCGTAATATTATAACTAGTTCTCAGCAGTACGAAGAAACCAAAAAATACGGCAAATATTTAAGAGAAAGTATTATCTATTTAGAGAAGAAATAAAATGGGCAAAGATAACCAAGAAAAAATTATAGAGGTAACACAAATACCATCTAAGCCAAACAGTGGGGATGTATTTTTAATAAAAGCTGTTGGTATATCAGATTTTACCCATGGAATTTTTAAATATCCGTGTAAGTTTATACCTCACATTCCTAGATGGTTTATAGAAAACTATGCATCAGAAAATACAAAAAAATATGGAATACTGGACCCTTTTATGGGATCTGGAACGACACTAGTTGAAGCAGTATTATTAGGATATCCAAGTTATGGTGTGGATATTGATCCATTAAGTAAGCTTTTAAGTAGTGTTAAAACGACACCATTGTTAAAAAAAGAACTTTTTATAATTGATCAATTCATTGTTGACTATAAAAATTCAATAAAAAATCCACTCAAGTTAAAAAATAAGATAGAAAAATGTATTCCCGAAAGAGATCTTATTGAATACTGGTTTTCCGAAGTTACAATAAATGATTTAGCACTTATTCGATATTTAATTCAATCAAATTATTTTAAATACAAAAATAAAAAAGTAAAAAACTTTTTAGAGATTGTTTTAGTATCAATTATAAGAAAAGTCTCTAAGGCAGATAATCAATCACCTAAACCTTACATATCAACTAGAATAAAGAAGGACCATATGGTGGTTTTTGATGAGTTCTATAAAACTTTAGTGAAATATATAAGTGCTATTGATCAATTTTCTAAAGTTTCGAAAGCCGAAGCCAGAATAATTGGATTTGATGCGAGAAATATTGATGATAAGTCTTTATATCTAAATAAGATTAACCTAGCAATGACATCGCCTCCCTATATAAATGCATTTGATTATGTAAGGTCGTTGAAATTAGAAAATTTTTGGCTTGATGGTTTTAATAAGAAAAAATTAGATGAGCTTTATAATCACCAAGTGGGTTCAGAAAAAGTAAAAGTGGGTAAAGAAATTCCTGTATATGGAATCAAAGATCTTGATTCTGTGTTATATAATATATATTTGATTGATAAAAAAAGAGCTTGGGTTGTCCTTGAGTATTTTAGAGCAATGGAAGAAAACCTAAAAAGCGTTTTTAGCTGTCTTCAAAAAGGAGGTCATTATTGTATGGTTGTTGGTAATAGTAAAATAAGAGGGTTTGATGTAAATACATCGAGTATAATTTCAAAAATTGCAAAAACAATAGGATATACAAAAGAGTTAGAATTTGCTTATATAATTAGAAATAGATATTTACGAATACCTAGATTTGGTCGAGGAGGCTTTATTCCAAAAGATTATGTATTAATTTTTAAAAAATAATTTTATGACAAGAACAAGAAGTTTAGAAATTTGGCATATTCCAAAACGACAAAATATACATCAGATAATTGGTGCTGTCGAAATTTTATCTACTGATAATTTTAACGGAAAATCTTGGAACTCGATGAAGCAAGAAAACTTTAATACCCTTTTAGGAAGATACGGCCTAACTGAGAGAGGAAAACCTTTATCCCCCTCAGCAAGAAGAACTCTTGAAGCGCTGATTAAATATTTGGGTTTTATTGTGATTGATAATACAACAACTCCTTCAACAATTAATGTCACTAACGCTGGTTTTGAACTAATAAAAAAGCATGGTTCAGTGCTTGGATTAGGTAAAAATCTGAATGTTGTGTCAGCAAACGGCCAAGAAGTTCTGGAATCTACCATAGTTGAACGTCAAATGAGTAAATTACAAATTACTAATCCTGTTATAAGAGAAGACTGCCTTAATATTCTCTTGTTTCCATTTCGTATTACATTAAAACTTCTACTGGACCTAACCTTTATTTCTAAAGAAGAGTTAGGTTATATAGTTTTTTCAATGAAGAAAGAGGATGAATACAATTTAATTGTAGAGAAAATAAAGACCTTTAGACATCTTCCAGAAGAAAGAAGAAGTGCTGAGATAGAAGCATTTAAAAATACAGAAATTGGCAACCTAACATTAGTACAAGCCCCAACTGCTGGTTACTATATTGGTCTTTGTGTCGCAACAGGATTATGTGAACGAAAGAATAATAATTTATATATAAAAGAAGAAAAAATTACTGAAGTCCACTCTATTTTAGAAAAATATAAAGATATAAAACCATTCGATTTCGGAGATAATTTAATGCTTTGGATTGATTACTTTGGAGACTTTAAAAGAACTAAACCACCATTACTAGTAAATATATCTACTAACTTATTAGAAAAATCTTTTATACGTATATATAACAAAGATAATAAAGAAATAAGTTCAGGGGTGGTTTCTGCATCCTCTAATTTCAGTACAGCTCTTTTTGAAGGAGAAAACTGTCGATTTGATTTCTTTAATTTCACTAAGGCAGAATTATTCCATTCAGAACAAAAACAAATTAAATCTGACAAAATAGATTTTCTTCTAAAAGACATCCCACAAAATATATACAAAGAAGATACTCAAGAGGTAATAGAAGAAAAGATTTTAAATCATATTAACAGCCATGATTATGACACTGAATATGCACATCATATAAATATGGTAGGGTTGATAACAGGTAAAACAAACTTTAATCCAGGACAGCTTAGAGGTGGACGTCTAGAGTATTTATTTTTTCAACTACTAAAAAAGTATAAGGACCTTGGATTAATAGATGATGTAATTTGGAATGGACGGGTTGACGAATTCGGCATAATGTACCCAGCCCTGGGTGGTAAAGAGGGATATCCAGATATTTATTTCTTTATTAAGAAAAAGGCATATGTGCTTGAATTAACAACTATTAGGGCCAATGCCATGCAGTGGTCTGCAGAAGGTGCTTCAGTTCACGATCACATAATGAATCTTCAGAAAAAAATAGGAGAGACTTATTTTATAGAAGGAATATTTTCTGCTCCCAGTATTCAACCTAGGCTTGAGGGTATGTTTAAGCATATCGCTACAAAAGAAAAGATTCCCCATCATACAATATCAATCGTTGAATTACTTAGTGAATTGAAGAAATTGCCAAATATTTTTTAAGCAGCTAAAATAAAAAAGCAGTTTACCACTTTACTGTGCATAAACTGCTTAATTACTGCCTATTTCATTGGTAATAAACTTGAGATTAGTTCGCTGGCATCCGCACGAGACAATCCACCATTAACTTGAGATAAGTATTCTTCCCTAGTGTCTGGGTTATCAATGTTGAGAATTAGCTGATTTAAGAAATCTCTTTGCTTACTTGTCATTTCTGGTTCCTCTACAGAATCTTCACCAAAGTAATAACCTCGCCTAGAACCATCAAAATCTGCTACTGCTGTTTGTGTGTTCATACTGTTTTTATTTAAGCTACTAATATTTTCTTCTGCTTCCGACATTCGCAAAGTTTCAAGGACCTTCATTGCGTTATTGGCTGCAGATAAAAAACTTCCACCGATTAAACCAGAAATAACCCTATCGACATAACGATTCATTTTGCCCAAAACCGAGCAAGACCGACCAAAAGCAATTATTTGGCCGTGTGTTCGCAGAGTGCATTTCACCGCAACTAAGCCAGGTATCGAAAAGGAGTCCAATGCCTCGACATCTTCTTCAAAACTGACGTTAATATTGTAGTTGGTGCTATGGCAAAGTCTACTAATCTCTTCGTAAATCGGGTGTCTGTCATTTTTAGTATTTGTCACTGGCTTGATTTTGGGCTGGATCGGAGATAAGACTGGTCTTGGTTTGTATGTTGTATTATTCATGATTTTTTAATTAGCTTTTATTGGTTCCACTGCACGATAATAAAATAGATTTATTTTGCGTGGATATTTTTCAATTACATTTCCTTGAGCATCTTTCTTTTCGACATAAGTGATACTTTTTAGCGCCTTACTGCCTTTCTTTGGTCTATAACCTAGACGGATCCATGAAGCGAAAGTCAGAGCATTTTTATATGGGTTGTAATTCTTTACTTCGCTATCTCCATATATTTTTCTGATCTGTTCTTCCACCATCTCTTTGGTTTTTTCACTACCTTGATAATTAGAAGTAATAGAATCATCCTCTAATATTTCTTTTATACTTAATGCTTTCATATTGTTAATTTAATAGATTTAATTTGTACGAGAGACTAACTCGTATCTTGAGACTTATATATTCGACCTAATCTCACTAGCTTAGTTTTGATGAGCTAATAACTATATTTAAAATAAGGCATGGGGGCAGTGGCTTGAATCAATAATTCCTTACAATTACCCGTATGGGGTTAACATACCCACGCCTGTCCTGGAACCCAAAACTGAAAAAGGTCATAGGGGTTGTTTGGAATAATTTGGTTTTGTGAAAACAAGCCTATGAAAAAATATCGCCCAGAAAATTCAGAAAATAGCTTTGAAATTAGGTACATTTTGCATTTGTGATATTAGTTAAATGGAGGTATTATATGAATACAACACCTAAACCAGAAATGGCATGGTGCAAATATGAAAGCCTACGCGAATAAAGATGGTCTCGTGACCAGACACTATTCGCGTAGGTCTAGGCTAGAAATAGCCTAGTGACAATTTCGAAAGGAATTGCCGTCTGTGTCGCGAGACCTTTTTTGTTCTCGCTATTATCAATTAAAACCTACGCGAAATATGAAAAACAAAATAATTTTTGTATTAGTTTCAGTAATTTTTTCATTGCCTGTTTTTAGCGTTAACGCTTATGGAACAATTTATCCAGGTGGATCGCTTAACCCTTTATATATACAAATTGCTCCCCAACCTGGTGATAGACTTGACGCTCTTATACAACAACAAAATCAACAAAAATTATTACAGCAACGACAGCAATATCAGCAACAACTATTAGATATCCAACGCCAGCAGTTGGAATTACAACGAAATCAACAATACAACCAAAAGTTTCAACAACAGTCTTTAACAAATAATCAAGCCTGTCCTAATAAATATGGGGCAAATAGTGTATGGAATGGACTATATATTGGTGGAGGAAGCATAATTTGCGACTGCAAGAGTGGTTACGAGTGGAATACAAATAAAACTGAGTGTATTGTTCCTCAACCAGTACAAATAAATAACTCAAAACCCACAGAAACAAGTTACCAACTCCCAAGTGGTGGTGGAAGTGGCACTGTACCTATTTCAAAGACAGAAACAAAAACAAAAACTCCTGTAGTTAAAAAGGTACTAGAAGTTAAAGAAAGCACTCCCACTATTACCAATCAAAATATTAAAATTCCTGCTACGACAGAAGAAAAACCAAAAAGCTTTTGGACCAGATTAAAAGGATGGTTTAGCTTTTAATATTAAAAAATCATGGAAAAAGAATCAAAAAATAAAATGTTCCTCTATATTTTTATTGCTATAGTGGTAATTCTTATAGGTCGATGGATATGGAGTTCGGGATATAGAAGTTCAGAAATAAATGGAATGACAGATAAAGAATTCAATGACAGATATGGAGAGCCAAGATCACAAGAAATAAGGGAATGGTAAAAATTAAAAGAAAAATCTATATTCCAATATTTATCATAGCTGTTCTTGCTGTTGCTTATTTTTATTATATGACACGAGAACCACAAGCGCATCAAACTTGCCCCGAAGATTTTCCAGAAACTGACGCGGGATTTCAAGCAAAAACGGATTCTATGGAAAAATGGATAAATAATTTTTATGATAAGAATCCTGGATCATCGCTGGCTGAAATGGCCAAAGCTCGTTTTGCTTTTTATTTAGAAAATAATTGCACTAAGGCAATTGAGAGATATAACGAAGCAAAGAATGGTAAAGCAGATCCTGCGACAATGCAATTAATCCGAGATACGATTATTGACAATAATTAACATAAACATATGAATCATCAAAAGAAATATTTACTATACTCAGTCACATTTTTTGTTTTGGCCAATTTTTTACTTTTCTTTAGCTCACTTAGGTCAATGATAATCTTCGTTTCACTTTTATTGTTGTGCTCTGTTTTTACTAGCATATGGTCCTTAAAGAAAGCGCCAATTGAGACAAGGAAGTTATTTAAGTTCTTCCCTGTGAACATTTATGGCTTTTTGGCTGTTGTTGTGACTATTGTTTCCATTGCCTACTTTAAGATGATAGTTCTTGGCTTTTTAGCCTACTTTTAACCTCGTCCCCCTACGCTCTATTTCTACTCTGTCTAGCTCTATTCTACGCAGCTATGGAACGCTGTATAGATTATAGAGATTTCTGTAAAGGCATTAGATCCCATCATTACGGTAATTTCCGAAAAGGCCATTAGATGGACCTGGGGTTTTCTATTTTGAAAAGGTTATCCACAAAATATATCGCTCTAAATTGGAGCTACAGATTATAATATTCATACATCAGAAAACCCTGGCCGTAGATATCATTTAATAAGGGTTTTATATCATCTAATAATAAAATACTGGGCTTTACCCTCAAATTCATCGGTAAAAAGCGAAAGGCACCTCAAGAATGCCTCTTTTCGTGCGTCTTGTTCCCAAAATAATATGGAGTCGAAACTATCTTATTTTTAGGAACTCATCTCTGGCCCCAGCTTAATAAACTAATTTAAAGTTATATGAAAATAACCACAAAAATTGTATCAGATTTACCCACAAAGGTATCTGATATCCAAACGACTACGGTGCCATTAAAAAAACGTGTACCGTTTGAGCCAAAACAGGCATTTAAACACTATCGTCCAAGGTGTTTCAAATGCAATAAAGCAAGAAGATATGAAAATCCATTAGCAAAATGTTGGGAATGCAAAAACAAATTTTGCTATAACCATATCAATTGTTTACAAGTAAACGACACAATGAAGCAAACGGAGGAAGTTAGACATATCTGTGATAAGTGTAAGGAAGAACACAGATATAGAACGTTAGGCAATGAAAAGGAAGAAAACGGGACCATGTGCAGGAAATATCCAGAACTTTCTGATGACAAATGGCCTCAAAATTATTATTAATGTAACTATATGAATTTATTAGAACAACCAAAAATAATACAACAAGAACATCCTAAAAACATCATAAATATACTAACAGCAAAAGAACTAAGTGAGAAAAAGATTATCAAGCCAAAATGGATTATAGATAAACTATTTCAGAGTGACACAATGAACATGCTAAGTGCCGCTCCAAATAACTATAAAAGTTGGTTAACATTAGACATAGCAATATCGATAGCCATTGGGTCACCTCTATTTGGCTTCTTTGAAGTAAGTGAACCACTAAAAGTTTGGATTATCAACGAAGAAGATATTGAAGCTGAAATAAAAGACAGAATGAATACCTTAAGTAATAAATGGCCCGAAACATCAATATATTTTTCTATACAAAATCAGATAAAATTAGATAACGGCACAGTAGATCAAATTATCTCTATAGCAAAAGGCAAAGGTGTCGGTTTTATTATTCTAGATTCTCTTAGAAGTGTCCACGATGCAGAAGAAAACAGTGCCACAGAAATGCAAAAGATAATGGATCAAATAAAGAAAATAACAAATTCAGGAATAGCCGTACTATTTACTCATCACAATCGCAAAAAAAATATGTTCAAAAATAATAATAGCGATAGTGAAGACAGTCGTGGAAGTACAGCAATTAACGCTGCGGTACATGGCCATCTTAGTTTAGAACCAAAAAAAGAAGATGGACAAGAATACCTTATAATCAGACAAGCAAAATTAAAAGGAGCAAAGAAAATGGAACCTTTCCGTCTTCTTATTAACCTCAAAGGTGAGGGTAGTCCATTTATTTACGAGGGTGAGTATAATCAAAATTCACATAGCAAAGTAGTTGAAAAGATAATTAAACTACTGGAGGACCAAGGAGGTAAAGGAATCAACATCAAAGGTTTTATATCTGCTGATATTATTGGGGAACATACTTTAAGAAAAGTCCTAAAAGAAATGGAGGAAGTAAAATCAATTAAATCAAAGACTTGGGATAAGGTACAAGCAGAAGGACTTTCTGTGATATCAGACGGAACAACTCACAATGAAAAATTCTTCTTTCTCCCGTTGCCTTTGCCCCCTGAATTTAAAGATGGTTTTTAAACGAGAATCTTCTTGCTTGTTAGGCTTGGTAATCACTATAAGTGATTACCAAGCACCAAGCGAGTAAATAAGATATGATAGTTGCTTGGTAGATAGTGATTTGCTAGGGCAAAGCCAAGCGGTTCACTAAATGTCATTAAGTGGATGTTTCGCCATCTGTAAGCGTAAATGGTCTGCTGAAGCTGAAAGATATATGGCAGTAGTGGAAATATCTGAATGGCCCATGAGTCGAGAAAGTGAATATATATCGCATCCATTTTGAAGTAACATACAAGCGAAACTATGCCTCAGTTTGTGAATAGTAAAGTTTATCTTTGAAGATTTGCGAATCATTACTGCTATGTCTCTTAAACCTCCGTAAGTTAATCCTGTGTTTCTGTGGAGCGAAGCAAAAAACTCTGGACATGTTTTTTGGTGTTTCATCCTCTCTTCTAAATATTTCGTAAGGATTATTGCTAGCGTTGGGCTCATGGGCAAGATTCGGTCCTTAGATCCTTTCCCTTGTTTAATGAATATTGTGAGATTATCAATATCTACATCAGTGTATTTTAATTTCAATAATTCATTCTTTCTTAAACCGCAAAAGACAAAAGTAGCAAACATGGCATGATTCCTGTAACGCAAGAATTTGTTTTGCCATGGATAGTTATAAACTATTTCAAGCAGACGAAAGGCGTCCTGTTTTGTAAGTTTTGAGGGTAATCTTTTTTCTAGTTTTGGTTTCTCTATCTCGTTTATGGGATTTTTTGTTATTAGTCCTTGGCCTATACACCAGCGGAAAAATACACATAACGATCTGTGGTAAACAAGAAATGTATGGACCGACCAATTACGCTCCGACCTCCCATTAAAAAATAACGCACGAACATTTTCAACTGAAACTTGGTTGATATTGGTTATGTTTGCAAACTTACAATAGAAGTCTAATGTAAATTTATATCTTTTAATCGTGTCTTTGGAGTAACCACGAATTGATAATGAATAATCATAAAACTGCTGACACAAAGCTCGCATTTCCATAGAAATATTTCTATTGCTTGCTAAGTATTTGTTAGATTTCTTATTTAAGTGATGAGTTACCTCTTAAGAGGAGGTATCCCAGTGAGATTTCTTTTTTGAAGAAAAGGCTTAGTTTGAAAGAGTTTAGAGAGTTCAGGAAGCCCCTGCCTCTTTAGCAAAGAGGTACGTTAGACCGCTCTGACACGGCTCCTTTTTCATTTAATAACTTAACTACTTTAGCATATTATTAGTATTTTTCCATGATTCTGTTATACTCAAAAACAAATAGGGAGAGATGGGTGAGTGGTTTAAACCAACAGTTTACTAAACTGTCGTCCCCTTAAAAGGACCGAGGGTTCGAATCCCTCTCTCTCCGCCAAAATATGCAATACAAAATATTTTTTCTAATCATCGCAACTTTTTTATTTTTAGAACCATTTGGCAATCTAGCGGAAGCGCTTTCGTGCGCAGAAGCTTTTCCTGTTATTGGTGTGGTGGATAATATTAAAAAAGAGGAGTATTTTTATAAAATTTCACTAGACCGGGCTTACACTTTTGACCCTTCTGATTTTTTAAACGAGGATCAAACATACAGTATAGATAAATATGCAGGTATTGTCGGTTCTTATGTCGCTAATAATTTTGAACTTTCTGAAAAACCCAAATCAGAATTTACCTTGTATAAAAAATTTAATGAATTAAATTTCACAGAAAAAATCGTCAAAGCCACTTCACTCAAAGCAGGCGATATCATCATTAATGGCCCACCTATGCATGTTTGTAGTTATAGATTCTCTGGGATATTTTCACCGGATGGAAAGTTGCGAACTGCCGTCATCAATGACAACTATCAAGACTACTCTTATGAAGACAGTAAACTAATGGTAGATCCCGGAGAAGAATTGAAATGCGACGGGGGAGATAGGTGCGATGTGGAGGTAAATTTTAAATTAGATGGAAAATCGTTTACCTTATCACCCGGGGAATCTTATAAAGTAGATAAGGGCGCAATCAAAGCTATTCATTTATTTGAAGGCAGTAATCTGAAAAAACAAAAAGAAGATGCCGAAATTTCCAATTTTAATTGGGGTTTTGAAACATACGTGAATTATGTAATTTCTTTTGAAAATCCAGAAATAAAAGCAGAATCATCACCGCAACCACCAGAAAGAGTAAATATTTTAAAAAGGATTTGGCGCTGGTTTGTTTCTTGGTTTTAATGATTTATAATAACTTTATGAACATAGAACGCCCTTTACCCAAACAGCCAATACCACCTCACGCCAAAAGGGTCTTTAAAGGAGTAATTTTTGATGTTTATCAATGGGAGCAAGAAATGTATGATGGTACTCGGGCAATTTTTGAAAAAGCTAAACGCGCGGACAATGTGACGATTTTTGCAGTGTTGCCGGATGGAAAGATTCTTTTGACTGAACAAGAGCAACCAGGCAAAGGACTATTTATCGGAGGCACTGGTGGGCGAGTAGATGAAGGGGAAGATGTGTTGACTGCGGCACGGCGAGAGCTCTTGGAGGAAAGCGGGTATGTTGCGGACGAATTTATTTTATGGTTCGCTCAAAACTCGCTCCCAAAAGTCGACTGGGCAGTTTATGTTTTTATTGCCAAGGGTTTGAAAAAAATTTCAAATTTAAATTTGGACGCGGGGGAAAAAATAAAATTATTGCCCGTTACCTTGGACGAATTTATAGATATGCCGAGCCGCAAAGACATATATTTTGCAGAACAGGAAGTTGGCCTTAAATTACAGGAAGTTAAACATAACCCCGATAAGAAAAAGGAATTGGAAGAATTATTTAAGCCTTTGTAGTATAATGATTTTGTTTGGGGTTGTGGACTTAGATAATCGCAGTCGCGCATTCTTGCTTGTTGTATTTATGTGATATAATAAAAAAGGTCGTATATTATAAAATTTCAAGTCAGATTAATTATATGACAGGAGGCCACTAAAAATGTTTGTTTTGTTCTAAAAGAGACAGCTACGCTGTCTCTTTTCATACTCAGAAAAATTATGGAAAAATCAGTTAAATCAAATATTGAGCCTCATCGTGGAATTGTTTCTTGTATATATTGCGGAGACGCGCCGATAAATCACGGACTCTTTTTCTTTGCAAGTTTAATATCAATGACTATTGATAGGCATGTACTCAAAGTCACAAAAAACGCGCCTGATTTTCTGCGTAATTTTGTCGATTGGCTCCTGTATTCTTTTTTTGAAATACTTTTATTTTTTAATGTTATAAAACTTTCAGACGATATTAATAAATCAACGACCCTGCGTTCGCGGGTAATCTGGGAAGAGGCGAACAGACGGGGAATTGAAATGAAACAGATCATAATGTTTGGCAAAGCCATCGATCAATATAGGGCAAAAATAAATGGTTCTATCGTCTATTTCAACAGTTTGCCTATACCGCAGAAACTTTTAAATATGAGTGAAAACTGGGATGATAAATTTTTACTAAAAAAAGAGTTTTCTAAAAAGAATATTCCAGTGCCTGATTATTATCAGTTCGCGGCATTTTACCCGCAGAATCTTGAGAATATATTTTCCAAGTTTAAAACGCCGATAATTGTAAAACCAAGGGTAGGGTCGCGCGGCAGGCATACAATCACCAATATTCATAACTTAGAAGAATTTAAACAGGCTGTCGGCGTTGCAAAAAAAATTTGCAGTTACTTGGTGGCTGAAGAGCACCTAGAAGGAGATGTGTGCCGCGCAACTTTTGTTGATGGAGTGCTGATGGGTTTTTATCGGGGATCCGCGCCTTTTGTTATAGGAGATGGAGAAAAGAGCATCATACAACTCATAAGAGAAAAAGATGAAAAGCGTCCAGTGAGAGTAGAAAAAGTGCTGGTAAATGATGAACTAAAAAATCACATTTTACGTTTGGGTTTCAAAATGGATAGTGTGTTGCCTGCCGGAGTTCGCTTGCCACTCTCGCATCGCACCGGGCGTCTTTTTGGTGGGGTTACCAGAGAAATGTTGGATGAATTACATCCAAGTTTTATTCCTATTTTAACCAATGCGGCAAAAATCGTGAATCTGCCCGTCATAGGTCTGGATTGTATTGTGCCAGATCCCACGCGGGAGGCTACAACTCAGCGATGGGGAATTATTGAATGTAATACACTGCCATTTATTGATTTGCATTATTATGCACTTTACGGCAAGCCAAAAAATATTGCTGGAAAAATCTGGGATTTATGGGGGCTCTAGTTTTTTGAAGAAAAATCCATCAAACTCCCCCTGATAAGGGGGAGAAGCAAAGAGGGGGGGTTAATGCGCTACAGTAAAAGCTATGATTTTGCGTGCACCGGAGCGCCTTAAAACTTTCCTTGCTTCACTCAAAGTTGCGCCGGTAGTGGTGATATCGTCTATTAAAATTATATTTCTGTTTTTTACTAAACTTCCATTTTGCTCTGAATTTTTTATCGCAAAAGAACCGGAAAGATTTTTTAATCTTGTATTTCTGTCTTTAATACGTGCTTGATGTTCGGTATCCCTGGGTTTTATTAAAATATTAATTTCTAACTTTATATTTAGATTGTCGCGTAGGGAATTTATTTTGATCAACTCTCGGCAAATCAATTCAGCTTGATTAAATCCGCGCTCACGATATCGTTTTTGGGAGAGGGGGATGGGAATTAAAATAGCATTATTAAAATTTTCCATTACGGACAATTCGGATAGTTCTTCCAAAATTTTTTCATAGATTATTTCCGCAAAAACATTTGCTAGCATCTTTTTGCCTTTGTATTTTAGAAACCATAAGGATTTTTTCATTATTGGATCCCGATAATCGTAAAGGGAGAAAATCCATTCTGCGCTCTCGCGTTCTGCCCGAGGAACATTGCTAAGGCACTTTAAGCACAAATATGCTCCAGTATCTCCACACGATATACATTTTATAGGAAAAACTATACTGAGTATATTTTCTATGATAGTGTTCAAAAAATACATATATGTTATAATCAACAAGTATTTTACCATATATTTATATGAGCAATTTATTAAAGAATATTTTTTCAGGTTTTGGCAAAATTGGGGGTGGGAGAGAAGACAGCGCTGTCGGAGTAGACATTGGATCTTCCGCTATCAAGGTGGTTGAAATTAAAAAAAAGGGAGGCAAAGCCGTGCTTGAAACCTATGGCGCTATATCCTTGGGTCCTTATGCGGATCAGGATTCTGGGCGTGTTACAAATCTTCCGGTTGAAAAAATAGTCCTAGCTCTACAGGAGGTTTTAAAGCAATCTGGCGTTACTGGTACAAACTTGGCTCTTTCTATTCCTATTCAATC
The DNA here is from genome assembly GCA_023267195.1 of Candidatus Nomurabacteria bacterium. GTDB lineage: Bacteria > Patescibacteriota > Minisyncoccia > Phycocordibacterales > UBA9973 > UBA9973. The sequence continues at coordinate 83,564 of JAHFNT010000004.1, read as the reverse complement.
AAGTTTAATTTTTACTCTTACACTTCCGGCTGAAATGAACGATGCTGAATTGTCTACCATTGTTTCTACTGAAGCCCGTAAATATATACCAGTTCCAATTACTGAAGTTTCAGTTGACTACTTTATTTTACCCAAAAAAGAATCTTCTTTTGAAGAGATGAATAGCGGCGATTCTTCCCTGGAGCAAATAAATAAAATTAATGTGTTGGTGGTGGCTACCCAGAACGATGCAGTAGCCAAATATAAGTCAGTTATTTCTCAATGTGACCTAAATGCTTCTTTTTTTGAAGTTGAAATATTTTCTTCCATTCGTGCAAATTTTGAGCACGAGCTTTCCCCGGTTTTATTGATAGATTTTGGCGCGTCACGTACCAAACTTTCTATTGTGGAATTTGGGATGGTTAAAAATTATCACACGATAGATAGGGGGGGCGCGGATATCTCCAATTCAATTTCCAAATCCTTGAGCATTCCCTTCGCCCAAGCCGAAAAAATGAAAAAAGAGTTTGGTTTGTTCGGTGATAGTACGGAGAAAAGTTTGGCTGACATTATCCGAGTTCATATTGATTACATATTTTCAGAAGCCAACAATGTTCTGCTGGGGTATGAAAAGAAATATAACCGGACTATCAGTAAGGTGATATTTACCGGAGGGGGATCTTTACTAAAAGGACTTTCAGAAGTGGCGGTAAATAATTTCAGAGCTGAGGTAGAAATAGGTCATCCATTTTCCAAAGTGGAAGCCCCGGCATTTTTGGAGAAAGTTCTTTCTGCGATGGGCCCGGAATTTGCCGTGGCACTTGGTTTGGCATTGAGAAAGCTACAATAACAAAGAGGGAGGTCATGCTTAAAGGAAGTTATGCACAATTTACTTTTTAAAAAGTTGTTTTTGTAATATAATAGTAGAGTATAATGGAGCAAAATTTTCAAACATCATTTATACCCAAAAAGCCTCTAATCAAGGAAGACGCTGTTTCTTCTAGGCCCGTGAGTATTTTTTTGGTTATTTCTTTGTTTATTTTATTTGCTGTGCTTTTGGCGACAGGCGGATTGTACTTTTACCGGGGGATTTTGAACAAAAGTATTGCTGAAATGGAAAATACCTTAGCCTTGGCTAGAAATCGTTTTGAGCCTTCCAAAATAGCCGAGTTGCAAGTTCTAGACAAACGTTTGCGCGCTTCAAGCGAAGTTTTATCCAAACATATTACAGTTACGCCGATTTTCAGCGCGCTTGAACAGCTTACTATGAAGACTGTTCGTTTTACTAAATTCAGTTATGTCTTAAACACAGATAAAAATATTGCAATAGACATAAAAATGTCTGGGCAGGCTATAGGGTATCGTTCAATAGCTTTGCAGTCTGATTTGTTTGCCCAAAACAAGAATTTGATTGATCCTGTTTTTTCCAATTTAACTTTAGACCAGAGTGGCAATGTGCTGTTTGATCTGGAGTTTTCGGTCGATCCTTCATTTGTGAATTATAAGCAAGCATTTTCGGCGCAAATTTAAAGTTTGATTTAAATGAATAAATTTTTATGATGAGATTTGTTACGCCAATTATTTTAATAGGAATCGCAATATCCATTTTTTTTGTATTTACCAATCCTATTTATACCGGGATATCCGAATTAAAAAATGAAGCTGCTTCCTATAATGAAGCTCTGGATAATTCTAAAGCGCTCGAAAATGAGCGTGACAAGCTTACTTCCAAATATAATTCTATCAATCCAGATAATTTGATGAGATTAAGCAAGTTGTTGCCTGAAAATGTAGACAACATCCGTCTCATCTTGGAAATAGAGCAGATAGCCATGCCTTATGGAATGGTTTTGAAAGATGTTAAATATAGCACTCCGGATGCAAATGCCGCCCTGGGCGCAGGGGCAGTGGTTCAAGGGAGCAATACCTTGAAACCAGCTTCTAAAGACTATGGAATTTTTGATTTAGAATTTTCTACATCAGGGACTTACAACAATTTTATTAATTTCACCAAAGATTTAGAAAGTAATCTTAGAATAGTAGATATATCATCAGTAGCATTTTCCTCAAACTCTGCCAATGTGGGTGTCGGTGGCAAAACAACTTCTTCGGAAATATATAAATACGATTTCAAAATTAAAACTTACTGGCTGAAAAATTAAAATTTAAATAAATACAATAGAAAAATGCCAAAACTTAAAAACATCTTAATATTTACTGGAATTGCGGCAGTTTTTGTTCTTATTTATATTTTTTATATTAAAGAATCTTCCCCTCAGGAAAATTTAGTTTCTTCGCCTTCTCTCGGTTTGCCTGCTAGCACAAATAGTTCTGAATTTGGGGCGGGTGCCCTAAGTGAAACTCCCGTGGTTGCCAAAGATTTTCTTGCATTGTTACTGAATGTCAAGAATATAAAACTAGACGACTCGATTTTTTCCGATCCATCTTTTAATAATTTGCACGATTCTAGTATTACTCTTATTCCGGATGGCAACGAAGGGCGTCCAAATCCTTTTGCTCAATTTGGTAATGATGAAATGTCGGCGCCCATAAGTAATTCTGGTAGTGTTGCCGCTCCGACCGGAGCCCCAGCTACGCCGTAATCCAAAAGAGTTATGAGTTTTTTAGAAGAATTAGCAAAAAAAGGTTTAATAAAAGGAAGCCAGATAGGCGAGATTAAAAGTCGCGCAGCAAAGGAATGGGATGGAAATATTGATGAGGCGCTTGCCCAATTTGGTATTCCAGAAGAAAAAATCCTTGAGACGAGGGGGGAGTATTTGGGCATACCGGTGAAAAAGGTAAATTTAGAAGAAATTTCCTTTGATGTGCTTAAGTATATTTCTGAAGATTCAGCCGTACACTATCATTTTGCTCCAATTGAATTAAAGGATGGTGTGCTTGAGGTGGGGGTAATGGACCCAGAAAATATACAAGCGATGGACGCGCTTCAATTTATTTCCACCAAAGTTGGTATTCCATTTAAAATTTTTCTGATTTCTAAAAGTGACTACGAAAGCATAATACAGACGTACAGAGGAATGGGAATTCAAGTAGAAGAAGCATTGAAAGAACTAAGCAAAGAAGATATGGATGATGCAAAGGGTGTGAGCGAAGAAAATCTCAGCAAGGAAATTAAAAATATAAAATTAGGAGAGGAGGTAAAGATTGTGGAAGATGCTCCTGTTATAAAAATTGTTGCGGTAATATTGCGAAATGCGATAGAAGGGGGTGCTTCTGATATCCATATTGAACATACTGGTGAAAAAGTTAAAGTACGTTTTCGCGTGGATGGGGTGCTCCACACCACAATAGTATTGCCGCCAAATGTTTATGGTGGAATTGTCGCACGTATAAAAATTCTTGCCAAGTTGAGACTGGATGAGAAACGTAAACCCCAAGACGGATCCTTCAGTGCAAATATTGATGGGCATAAAATTGATTTCCGTGTTTCTACGATGCCGGCATATTATGGAGAGAAGGTTGTGATGCGTATTTTGGATTCTGAAAAAGGCGTCAAACCCCTAGATCAATTGGGATTGTCTGAAGTAAATTTAAACATACTCAAAGAGGCGATAACAAGGCCGTACGGTTTAATCTTGGTGACTGGGCCGACTGGTTCTGGAAAATCAACAACACTATATTCAATGATGAATGCGCTTGATAAAGAAAAAAGTAATATTATATCTCTGGAAGATCCAGTGGAGTATCATATGCCGGATATCAATCAATCGCAAATGATGCCAGAAATTGGATACACGTTTGCTTCAGGGCTTCGTTCAATTTTACGACAGGACCCGGACATAATAATGGTTGGAGAAATTCGTGATAAAGAAACAGCCCAGCTTGCAATTCAGGCTGCTCTAACTGGGCATCTTGTGCTCTCTACCCTTCACACCAACAACGCAATCGGAGCAATTCCTCGCCTTGTAGATATGGGGGTAGATCCATACCTAATTGCCCCTACCTTGATAGTATCCATTGCCCAACGTTTGGCTCGAATGACTTTTCCAGCTTCGCGCAAAGAAATGCCCATGGATCCAAGCATCAAAATTCAAATTGAAGAACAAATGAAAGATCTGCCAGATAAATTTAAACCAACAATAGGCGATAAGATGTATGATACAGTGCCTTCGCCGGAATGTCCCTCTGGAACAAGAGGGCGTATTGCCGTTTTTGAGATGTTTAAAATTGACAAGGAAATGCAGGCAGTAATCTTAAAAAATCCTACTGATGCGGCAATTTACAAGCTGGCACGTAGTAAGGGTATGTTAATGATGAGGGAGGATGCAATGCTAAAATCACTACAAGGGGTAATTCCTTTTACTGAAGTTTATAATTTTAGCAACGAAAACGAGTAGTTTGCTTAGCGTATATTTTTAGGGTTTCTATTAGAAGCTATTGTGTAGTATAATTAGCTTGTATATGGAGGGAGAAAGAAAAAAAATTTTAATAGTGGATGATGATAGTTTCCTTCTGGATATGTATGCACTAAAATTCAGCCAAAACGGTTTTGAGGTTTATACTGCGGCAAGTGGATTACAGGCTCTCGAAAAATTAAGAGGCGGATTATCTCCTGATCTTCTTCTTATGGATATAATAATGCCAGAGATGGATGGTTTTGAAGCCATGGAACAAATGAACAAAGAAAAGCTATGCTCTAATTGTATGAGGGTAGTGTTGTCCAATAAGAACGAGCAAGAAGATATAGAAAAAAGCAATAAATTAGGAGTTGCGGGCTATATTGTGAAAGCAAACTCTACCCCGACAGAGGTAATAGACCAAGTAGTAAAAATTTTAGAAAATAAAGTTTTAAAAAAAATTACAGATTAAAATATGGACTACAAAAAAGAATTAGAAGAACTTATTTTGAATGTTATTCGTGAGGATGGTTCCGATCTGCATCTGGGTGCAGGACGAGTGCCGGCTGTTCGCGTATCGGGTGAGCTTATTTTTCTTTCAAAACACTCGATTTTGACACAGGCAGACATGCTTGGGTTTCTGGGGGAAATTTTGGACAAAGCCAAAGTTGAAAAATTCAAAGAAAACCAGGAAGCCGATTTTTCTTATGATTTTCGAGGAGAAGCAAGACTGCGGGGTAATGCCTTTTTCCAGAAAGGTTTGGTTAATATTGTATTTAGACTTGTGCCCAAAGTCCAAACTATTTCCGAACTAAAATTACCCCCGATTCTAGCAGATTTGGCTCGGAAAAAGCAGGGGTTTTTCTTAGTTGTTGGTCCTGTCGGGCAGGGAAAATCAACCACGTTATCCGCAATGGTTAACATAATCAACAACGAACAGGCGCGGCATATCATAACTATTGAAGATCCTATTGAACATGTTTATGTGCCTAATAAATCTATCATTAATCAGCGAGAGGTTGGCATAGATACCAAGGATTTCCATATAGCCCTGAAAGAAGTATTTCGTGAAGATGTAAATGTGATTATGATCGGTGAAATGCGCACGCCGGAAACTATTTCAACTGCGGTGACTGCAGCGGAGACAGGGCACTTGGTGCTATCTACTCTCCATACCAATAATGCTTCGCAAACGATTGATAGAATAATTGACTCATTTCCTGGAAATCAACAAGATCAAATTCGCGCCCAGCTTGCGTCATCGCTTCTCGGAATTTTTTCCCAGAGACTTATTCCTAGAATTTCAGGTGGGCTCATACCAGCTTATGAACTTCTCTTGAATAATAATGCGGTTTCGAACCTCATTCGCGAGAAACGTACTCATGAAATAGATGTTGTTATAGAAACAGGAATGGAATCCGGAATGGTAGATTTGAACCATTCTCTTATTGAACTGGTTCGCGCAGGAGAAATTTCAATTGAAAATGCTTATCAGTATTCGCTTAATCCGAAAGGCCTAGAACGGTTGATATAATAATTCTATGTTATTTAAATACAAGGCAATAGATGACAAGGGAATAAGCAAAGAAGGAGAGATAGATGCTCCGAATCGCGATATAGCTATAAGCGGACTTCAACGTCGCGGTTTTATCATTCTATCTATAAATGAACAAAGCGAAAATAAATCTATTTTTGAAATTTCTTTTTTTGAAAGGGTAAAACCAAAAGATGTGGTGATTTTATCGCGGCAAATTGCGACCTTATTTGAGGCGCAAGTTTCTGCTTTAAAGGCTTTCACCATGCTTGCCAACAATACTGAAAATAAGCTTTTGGGTAGAAAATTGACTCAAATAGGAGATGACCTTCAGGCGGGGATTTCTATTTCAGGGGCTTTGGCCCGCCACACAGATGTTTTTTCCGATTTTTATATAAACATGGTGAAAGTGGGTGAAGAGACAGGAAAACTCAACCAAACATTTCTACATTTGGCAGAATATTTAGATCGCCAATATGCTCTTACTTCCAAGACGAGAAACGCCCTTATCTATCCAGCTTTTGTTATTGTTACATTTATTGTGGTGATGACCTTGATGTTTACTGTTGTCATTCCGAAACTATCATCAATTATTCTTGACTCAGGACAGGCGGTACCATTTTTTACAAAAATAGTGATAGCAGTTTCAAACTTATTTGTTCATTATGGATTCTTTATTTTAATTTTCTTGGTACTTTTGGGAATTTGGGTTTGGCGACTATCGTCTACCCCAAGAGGGAAAATTTACTTGGATACATTACGTCTTTCCACGCCAGCAGTGGGCAATCTCTACAAAAAACTCTATCTTTCCAGAATAACAGACAATCTAAATACCATGCTTTCTTCAGGAGTACCAATAGTGCGAGCCATAGATATTACTGCTGAAGTTGTAGGATCCCTGGTATATAAAGATTTATTGGTGGAAGTTGCCGATTCTGTAAAGTCTGGATTGGCTCTTTCGATGGCATTTGAAAAACACCCGGAGCAAATACCAGGAATTATGGTGCAAATGGTGCTGGTGGGAGAGGAAACCGGTTCTCTAGGCACTATATTAAAAACATTAACTGATTTTTATAAACGCGAGGTAGACGATGCGGTTGATACTTTAGTCGGGCTTATAGAGCCGGTGATGATTGTAGTTTTGGGTTTAGGGGTGGGGATACTTTTGGTTTCTGTTTTAATGCCTATTTACAATATGGCGGGAAGTATAAGCTAGAATTTATCTCTACCCGCCGCAGGCAGGTGTGGATAACTTTGTTGCTTATAGATTATTATCCTTATGATATAATAAGCATATTAAAAATAAGTCGAAAATATTCAGCTTAACCGGCTGAAACGCCGGGGAGGCGTGATTATAAATTATTATTAATTAATTTTAAAAGTATGAAGAATTTTAAAAAAGGTTTTACGTTGATTGAACTCTTAGTGGTTGTTGCCATTATTGGTATTCTTGCTTCTGTTGTTTTGGCTTCGCTCAATACTGCGCGTGCAAAAGGGGCTGATGCTGCCGTAAAGGCAAACTTGGCAAACACTCGTGCTCAAGCAGAGTTGATTTATGATACAGATGGAGACTATGATGCTGTGTGCGGAGCAAACAGCGTAACGCAAAACGCAACAATTGCTTCTGCTATCGCTGCTGCTAACACGGCTTCGGGTGGTACAGCTGTTTGTGGTAAGCCGGCCTCAGGAGCTGCTAGCTCGTGGGCTATTTCATCACCGCTTAAGTCTTCTGGCCATTGGTGTGTAGATTCAGCTGGGGCTTCTCATGCTGTTTCTGCAGCAATAGGTGCAACAGTAGTTGTTTGTCCGGCTTCATAATTTTGGGAATTTTTCTTAAAAACAAAAACCACCTTCCTGGGGTGGTTTTTGTTTTTATGGTATAATGGTAGCAATTATTAATTATTTAATTTTATGAAAAATATAAAAATATTTAAAAAGGGATTTACCTTAATGGAGCTCTTAGTTGTTGTTGGTATTATAGGAATTTTAGCCACCATTGTCATAGGAATGCTTTCTAGTGCACAGAAAAAAGGAAAAGATTCTGCCATTAAAGAGCAAATGGCTTCCCTGCGATCTGAGGCTGAGCTGTATGCTATTGGTAATGGCAATTCTTATAATAATTTATTTACCAGTAATAATACCTGGGCTTCTGCAAGTGTAAATATCCAAGCCATTTTAACTTTTCTAGATAGTCAAACAACTGTGCATACGGTGGGTAGTAGCACAAATCAATGGGCAGCTCAAGTTCAGCTCAAAGAAGATCCGACACAATATGCCTGCATAGATTACACGGCCATCATGAAAATAGGAACGAATGTGCTCGGTGCGGGAAATACCGTGTGCCCTTAATTTTTTTTTAGTTAGAATATGATTCCAATTCTCACAATTATTTTCTTTGTTTTTGGTCTTATCATCGGGAGCTTTTTGAACGTTGTGATTTTTCGATTCAATACCCAAAAGTCTTTCGGGGGGAGGAGTGCTTGCATGTCTTGCCAAAACAAGCTTTCTTGGTACGAACTTATTCCAGTTGTCAGTTTTTTAGGACTAAGAGGTAGATGCCGCACTTGTAAAACCAAAATATCCATTCAGTATCCTATGGTTGAGCTGGCGACTGGAGTTGTTTTTGCCGCTTTGTTTTTAAAATTTCAAAATACTTTCCTTTTTTCAACCCTATCTTTCACTGCCACGTATGCCTATTACGCAGTTGCATTTTCACTTTTGCTAGTAATTTCTGTTTATGATTTAAAACATAAAATAATTCCTGATATTCTTTCATTTGGTTTTGGTTTTTTGGCATTTATAGGGTTGTTTTTGTTTGATCGATCATTTTTTCCCGCTTTTTATCCGCATCTTCCATCTGTTGCAGAATTCTTTTATCCATTACTGATTGCTATCTGTTTTGCCTTATTCTGGTTGATATCGAAGGGGAGATGGATGGGTCTCGGAGATGCCAAACTTATGGTTGGATTAGGATGGCTCCTTGGTTTTCCCCTAGCTCTTTCCGGCGCAGTGTTGAGTTTCTGGATTGGGTCTGTTATTGGTTTATTTCTTATTATTTTTTCCAAAAAATACAGATTTAAAAGCGAACTTCCTTTTGCTCCTTATTTAGCCGTGGGTGTATTTTTATCATTCATTTTTGAACTGCATCTTTTTTAGTTTCTATATAGGTGGATTTGTTTATGATAATTCGTAATTTTAAATTGAAAAGTAGTAATTGCAACGGCGGGATGACACCTTCGATGTTTCCTCAGTGTCATCCCGAGTATTCCCGAGGGATGACTTATGTAGAGCTTATTGTCGTCCTTTCTATTTTTTCTGTTTTATCTTCTGTTGCAATTTTTAACTACGGTAATTTTCAATCCAAAATTGATGTTAAAAATTTGGCCAGCGACGTTGCTCTCAAGGTCATTGAAGCGCAAAAATCATCCCTATCCGGAGTGCTTCCTCCACTTTCGCAACAGGCGCAAATTGACCCTACTTGGCGACCCTCCTATGGAATTTATTTTGACATTAGTGCTGGGGGGGACAATAAAAGCTTCAATTATTTTACTGATTTAGATCAAAATGGAGAATTAGCAGATCCAGACTGTCTGGGCAATAGCGAATGTTTAGAAAAAATTACCATTACAAAAGAAAATAGGATCTCTAGTTTAGATGTTTATTATGAAGGTGGTTCAACGCCCATAACTGATTTGACAGTAACTTTTTCTAGACCTAATTCAGGTGCAATTCTAAGATCGACTGCAAATTTAGGTGTTGTTTCTTATGTAGAGATTGTTTTTGCCTCGCCCTCTAGCGAGAACTCCAACATAAAAATATATCCATCGGGCAGAATAGAAGTTGATTAAAATTCAAGCTAGTTGCACCAAATCAAATGATAAAAAAATATTTAAAAAATCAAGGAGGGTATACGATAATAGAAACGATGATTGCTATTTCTCTTTTTATAATTATTGTCATGATAGGCACTGGCGCGCTTCTCAATGCTAATTTACTTCACCAGAAATCACGTGATATGCGTTCAATTATCGATAACTTGAGTTTTATTATGGAAGATATGTCTAAAAATTTAAGGACAGGGTACAACTATCACTGCTTGGTTGCGGGAGAAGATACATTGCCAACTCCCAACATGAGTAATCCAAAAAGTTGTTCATCTGGTGGCTGGGGTGTTGCTTTTGAGAGCGCTTTAGGTAGTTATGATAACAATGATGATCAGTGGGTTTACTATATAGATTCAGGTAAAATTTTTAAATCAATCAATGGTCCATCCAATTTGTCCAATTTTATTCAATTGACGCCCGAAGAAGTAGAGATTGATGCGACTTCTTCCTTTTTAGTAACTGGCGCCGAGGCACCGGATCCGGATGGTACTGGCGATCATGAGCAACCCTTTATTACTATTAAATTGATCGGGAAAATAACTTATAAAAATGTTGTCTCGCCTTTTTCGCTGCAAACTTCCGTTTCGCAAAGGCAAATAGATATTTAGAAATTATGCAGAAATTTTTTAAACAAAAAAATAGCGGGTTTACTTTAGTAGAAACATTGGTGGCGATTTCAATTTTTACTATGTCTATATTGGCGCTTTTGTCTGTTTTGGCTTCTGGCATCTCTGATACTGGCTATGCCAAACAGAAAATGAAGGCTTCGTATTTAGCGCAAGAGGGGATTGAATGTATCAGAAACGTGCGTGATAATTATGTTTTGTATACAGCTGTCACTGGACTTGGGTGGAAAGATTTTGTAGCCCTTGACCCCAATACAGATATAACATGTCCTTTTGTAAATGATTCAAATTTTCGCCGCTCTCTTTCAATAGTGGATATAGGTTCGGATGATGAAGTAAAGATACTCTCAATGGTTGACTGGGACCAAGGTTCAGGTACTTATAGTATTACTTTTTCCGAAAATTTATTTAATTGGATAGAATAATATGGTTATGAGCAATTTTCAAAAAAATATAAATAAAGCCTGCCCGCAACGCATAAAGCATAGCTCTGGCAGGCGGGGATTCGTGATACTTTTTGCGGTTACCATTTCTGCAATTCTTTTATCTGTCGCTTTGGGTGTTGCCAATATTGCTTTTAAAGAGGTTAGGTTCGGAACTTCGGCCAGAGGCACCAATGAGGCATTTTTTGCAGCTGATACTGGCATCGAGTGTGCACTTTTTTTTGATAAGTCGGCGATAGATGTTTTCACAGTTGGCAATAATCCTTCGCTTACATGCAATAACCATACCTTTGTTGCCACTGAAGAGCGCTCTTCTTTCTGGCGTTTTGTTCTTTCTGGGTTGGGAAGTGGAACAGAAGGTTGCGCTATTGTAACAGTGGATAAAACTTCGCCATTTAGACCCACTACTACCATAATTGCAAAAGGATATAACAATGGTGGAAGTGTTCCCGATCTTTGCACCCTAAATTCCAATACAATTGAGCGAGAAATCAAAGTATCCTATTAATTTTTTCCGTTATGAATGAAACAGAAGCCTTTAATCGAATAAAAAAACTGCGCTCTGAAATAGCTCGATTAAGAAAAGCTTATCATGTCGAAAACGCGCCAAATGTCACAGATGAAGTGTATGATTCTTTGACTCGCGAGCTCAAAGAGCTTTTGAAAAAGTATCCTAAGTTTGAAGATAAAAATGCAGGTGAAAACAGGGTAGCTGGCAAACCACTCGATAAATTTGTGAAAGTAAAACACCAAACGCGGATGCTTTCGCTTAACGATGTTTTTAACGAAGAAGAATTAGCTGATTGGGAAAAAAGAATTAATAAATTGCTTGGAAATCAATCTTCCAGATTAAATTATTTCTGTGAAGTGAAATTTGACGGTCTGGCAGTGTCTTTGATTTATGAAAAAGGAAAGTTTGTTCGGGGCGCTACAAGAGGGGATGGTTTTATCGGTGAAGATATAACTCAAAATTTAAAAACGATAAATTCAATACCACTCGTTTTAAATTTTCCATATCCAGAATATTTAGAAGTCCGTGGTGAAGCGGTGATGTCTAAAAAAACTTTAGAAAAACTGAACCTGCTTAATACCAAAGAAGGCAAAATATTATTTGCGAATACTCGAAATGCGGCGGCGGGTAGTTTGCGTCAGTTGGATCCCAAGCTTTCGGCTGAAAGAAAGTTAGATTTTTTTGCTTATGATATTGCGGAAAATTCCAGTGATAAAGATTTGCTAAGACATTCTGAGAAGCATAAATATTTAAAAAGTTTAGGTTTCCCGGTAGATGCTCATGATGCAGTTTGTAAAAATCTAAAAGAGGTTCTTGGTTTTGTTAAAAAATTTGAGAAAATTCGCCCGAATTTTCCTTATGGTACGGACGGTGTGGTAGTTTCTGTCGATGATTTAGGTTTACAGGACATTTTAGGAGTGGTTGGAAAAGCTCCGCGCTATATGGCCGCTTTTAAATATCCAGCGGAAAAAGCGACCACAGTAGTCAAAGACGTAAAGATAAACGTCGGGCGCACTGGCGTACTTACCCCGCTGGCTATTTTTGAACCGACGCTCGTGGCTGGTTCGACCGTCTCTAAAGCAACCTTGCACAATATGGATCAAATTGAACGTTTAGATTTGCGTATTGGTGATACTGTTGTGATAGAAAAAGCGGGGGATGTGATACCGAAAGTCGTGGAAGTTTTGACTCGCCTGCGTACTGGCAAAGAAAAAAAAGTGAAAATGCCGGAGGATTGTCCTGTCTGCGGGAGCAGGGTAGAAAAGCAAAAAATTGCCGAAAAGAAAGAAGAGTCGGTCGCGTACTATTGCATGAACCCGAAGTGTGCAGCCAAAAACGAAAGATATTTAGAGCATTTTGTTGCAGCGTTTGAAATTTACGAACTTGGTCCAAAGATTTTACGGCGGTTTAAAGATGAAGGTTTGATCACCGACGCGGCGGATATCTTTGCGCTGGAAAAAAACGACATAGAAAACTTAGAACGCTTTGGGGAAAAATCTGCCGAAAATATTGTGGCTGAAATAAAAAATAAAAAGCATATTTCACTCGGAAAATTCCTTTGGGCGCTTGGTATCTTGCATGTCGGGGAAGAAACAGCGCGAGATCTGGCGATGCACTTTGGAACTTTGGAAAAATTGATCTCTGCGGCGCAAGGAAATATTTCTGAAATAGATAGTATTGAAAATATTGGACCCGCTGTGCTCAAAAGTGTCAGTACTTTTTTTAATGATAAAAATAATTTAAAATTTATAGAAAAGTTGAAGAAAAACGGAGTGATAGTAGAAAAAACAGAGAAAAGGAAAGCGGGCAAATTTACTGGGCTTAATTTTATTTTGACTGGCACGCTTTCCGCGATGTCTCGCGAAATTGCTAAAGAAAAAATTTTAGCTCTGGGCGGAAAAGTCGTCAGTTCTGTTTCCAAAAACACCTCCTATGTAGTGGCGGGGGAAGAGTCAGGTTCAAAACTTACTACAGCTCAAAAGCTTGGGGTGAAAGTTCTCACTGAAAAAGAGTTTTTGAATCTATTGAGTTGATAAATTTACGCTTTATTAAAATTCAAGATGTGATAAAGTGTTATCACTGGAACCGTCGCATAGCGGTCGAGTGCGCGCGCTTGGAAAGCGCGTAGGCTGAAAGGTCTCGAGGGTTCGAATCCCTCCGGTTCCGCCAATTTTTTATTATACAACATTTATCCACATGTCGCGGGGTGTGTTTTAATGAATTCTTATATTTAGCATGTTATAATAAACCTTATCTGAAGCTCTTAGAAGCTCGTTAGGACTCGTCCGCGTAAGGTGCGCGTTGTTGAGAATCATACAATGAGCGAAATAAAAGAAACAAAAAAACTTCCCGACAATTCGATTCGTTGTGTTTCGTGCGATAAACTTCTAGCCAAAGATTTTTTTGGTGGTAGTTTAGAGATCAAGTGCAATCGTTGCGGTACTATTAACGTAATTTTTGAGCAGGTAACTGATCAGGTTATGATTACTGACCCCGAAGGAAAAATTGTCTATATAAATAAGGTTACAGAAAAGGAAACAGGATTTACTACAAAGGAAGTGATAGGGAAAAAGCCTTCAGATTTATGGGGAAATCAAATGCCACCGGAATTTTATAAGCAAATGTGGCGTGCCATAAAAGGAGAAAAGAAATCTTTTCAAACTGTTTTGTCTAATAAACGTAAAGATGGGAAATTTTATGAAGTTAAACTTGTTATTTCGCCAATTTTCGATACCAACGGGGCGATTCTCTTTTATGTTGGTACGGAATCCAAATTGAAGAAGAAGGAATAATTAATTTTTTTTATCTAGAGGCTCATGAAGCCCAGTTTGGTTTAAGTTAAGCCATTTCATGAGCAATTTCAAATACAATTTTAAAAAATACTATCTTCCAAAATTTTTCACTGTTTTTATTTTTATATTTAGTCTATCATTATCGCAAGTAGCCAACGCAACGGTTTATGCTCCTGGAGATACGTTAGAACCTGATTGCGCGCCAGGCTCTCCTTCTTGTGGAGTTTCAACTCCTGCTGTTACTAATATTGGTAATACCGATCTTACTCTTACTGCTGCTAGAACTTTAACCTTAGGTGGTTACACTATCACCTTTGAAGGTGCATCTTTTGATGTTGCTATTGATGATGCTGGAAATTTATCTGTCGGTGGTGGAACTATCTCTACACCATCTTCAGGTTTAGTTCTTTCGGCTAATGCCGGAGCTTCCGGTACGATTCAAATCGGTACAGGCGGCGCTGGTTCTTCTACTCCAGACTTGCTTACTCTGGATGTAAAATCTGACGCTGGTGATCCATCTGGAACTAACGGTTCGATGTATTACAATGCAAATACAAACAAACTGCGTTGTTATGAAAATGGCGCTTGGGGAGATTGTATTTTTCAGAGTACTGCCAGCGCGCAAAATTTAACATTGGCCCGAATAGGCAATTCTACTTTTTCTACCTTGCAGCATATGCAAAATGTTTTCCACTCGGCTGGCTGGACCTCTGGCGGAACTATCACTGATGCTGGGGGAGAGACCATAGATGTTTCTGCTGGTACTGGTCTTATTAGAACAAGTAATAATGCTATTTCTGGCCAAGTCAATTATTTTGATTGGGCAGCGGTAAGTGGTGTTGCTATTCCAACAGATGCTATCCGTTATGTCGGAGTTGAATACAATTCAGGTTCTCCGCAAGTTACAGTTCGCACTTCTGCAAACTGGAATTTGAAAACAGATTTTCCAATTGGCGTGGTTGTTAATGAGGGTGGGGTGTTAAATATTTACAGTGATTTACAAGCTGTTGGTGACCATGCGGCCAATATGATCCAGCGCGAATATGAAACGATGCCACTTTCTCCAGATATTCGCGAAGGAGGGTTGGTTTTGGGAGAAACCGGTACTAGAAATATTACACTTACAGCTGGCGCTGTTTGGGACAGGCTGAATAGGTATACTGTTCCAGCCCTCAATACCAGTATAACTGGTAATTTTGATGCGTATTATATGGATGGATCAGGAGGTTTTACCAAAGTTTCTAATCTTACCCAATGGCCAAATACACAATACGATGATAGTTCAGGAACCTTGGCTACAATAACAGACGGCAATTATGCCACCTTGTGGTTTTATATAGATACTAACGCAAGGGTTTCTATGGTATATGGAATGGATGAATATACCACTTCGTCATTGGCTGATGCTGAAATGGCACCAGATGTTTCTATGTTACCTAATCGTTTAAAAGTATTTGGAAAACTTTTAGGGAAAATTGTTTTTCAAAAATCTGCTTCGACTGCCACTGAAGTAACTTCACTTATCTCGATGTCAGGAAGTTCTTCGACTTCTGTTACAAATCATGCCAATCTGACTGGCTTAGATTATGCCTCTTCTGGCCATACTGGTTTTGCTAATGCCATTGCTGGTGTTAATAATAACATTACTTCAGCAACAGGAATTACTTCCATAACTCCTTCTTCTGGTTTGACTATTACAGGCGGAGGAGCGTCTGTTTGGTCGACAAGTTCTGGTGCTTTGACTGTCGATTCTGCTGCTGCTTTAAATTTAGGCACAACAAATGCAACTTCCTTGAGTGTTGGAAAAGCTGGTGTTGAAACTACTATTAATGGTGGTATAAAAATTGTTGGAAATTACGTTACACCAAGAGGTACCCCTATTACCACTACGGGAACTTTAAATAATTTAGTACTGAGCGATGGTTCTTATTTTCATTATGAAGGTGTTGGCACTGCGACAATTACTGGTATTGCTGGCGGTGCAGATGGGCGTGAGGTTCATATATTTAATGACAGTGCAAGCAATTTAGTTATTTCAAACTTAAATGGTAGTTCATTAGCTGCCAACCAAATTGAAACACCAACCGGTAGTGATATAACTCTAACACCAAATCTTATGGTTGGTTTTATATATGACACACAACAAATGTTTGGCATTTAGACACTCTTCCCACAACCAGAGAAGGAATAAGTTCTTATGCTATTCTCCAATCTGGAAATGCCTTTGGTGCGACAGCTGTTTTTGGTACTACCGATGCATACGGGCTTAATTTCCTAACAAGTGGTAATCCTCGATTCGGAATCGCTGCAGGAAGCGCGACGCTGACTGGTACAGGAGCAACAACGATCACCACAAACAATACGCTTTCTCTTTCATCCGCTGCTGGTTCAGCGCTTAATATAACTTCAGGAACTACTGGCGCACTGACCCTAGATTCAGGAAGTACGGGAGCCATAAATATAGGCACTAACGCAAATGCTAAAACAATTACTATTGGTAATATTACTGATGCAACCGCCGTCAACATAAATACAGGCACAGGAGGTACTACTCACACTACAACAAATGGAATTTTTACTTTAAACACCGGTACGGGAGCAATCAGTCTTGGCACTGATGCTGTAGCAAAAACCATAACCCTGGGTAATGTCACCGGAGCAACAAGTGTAAATATAAATGCAGGTAGTGGAGGGGGAACTCTGATCTCTTCCTCTGGTCTGACATTAAATCCGTTTGATACTGGCGCTGGCGATACCACAGAACTTCGTTTTGCAGAACTTGTGGCGAACGGAGTAAATTACATTGGTTTCAAATCCCCGGATCTTTTGGGTGGTAATGTTGTTTGGACTCTACCAGGTTCCGATGGCACCGTTGGTCAAGTTCTTACCACTGACGGATTGGGTGTTTTGTCTTGGTCTTCCGCTGGAGCTTGTCCCACTTGTGTTGTAAACACAAGTAAACTCAATGTAGATGAAGTCACTGGCAACATTACAAAAATCAACAATGTAACCACTTCATTTCCATCTTCACAAGGAGGAAGTGGAGATGTTTTAACCAATGATGGCGCTGGTAATTTAACTTGGAGTCCTTCTGGTGCTGGTTCAGCAGCATTGAGTTCCGTTAGCGCTGCTACAGGTAATGCTACCATTGGTAACGGTAATAATATTATAAATTGGAATTGGGTTTTGTCTGGTGCTACCAACGGTTTTAATATTTCTGAAACCTCCGCTTCTTCTGGTACTGGGTATTTACAAAGAATAGCTACAATTGCTGCTAGTACCGCTAAGCCATTTAGTTTGGGAGCCAGAGGTACAACTATTTTTGATACTACGGCAACCGGTGGTTTGATTCTTGGAGACAGTGCCACACTAAATACCCCAATCACTCTGCAGTCTGGTACAGGGGCGATAAATGTCGGTACAGATGCAGTAGCAAAAACTATTACTGTCGGTAATACAACCGGAGCAACTGCTATAAATATAAATTCCGGTTCTGGAGGAATAAATTTTGGAGGGAGTACTATTGTGTCTGGTTCAAATACTTTTACAACAGGTACGGGGGTTACGACAATAAATTCTACAGCTATAACTTTAGCAGGGAATTCTTCTGTTTTAGATATGACCGGGACAGGAACTCTTGGACTTAACACTACAACCAATAGAGCTATTACAACTGGTACAGGTCTTTTGACTGTAAGTGGAGCAGAAACAGTAAGCGGCACTTTTACTCAAAGTGGAAATTATACTACTCCAAAAGGGTCAGATTATGCGACAACTGGAACGCAGAATGATGTGAGTCTTGGGACTGGATCTTTGTTTAGATATACAGGTGCAAGCACTGCTACTTTTACTGGTATTGCTGGTGGAACAGACGGTCGTTTTATTCGTATTATGAATGTTTCTGGTTCTAGTCTTGTTTTGACAAATGAAGATGCTGGTTCAGCAGAAGCAAATCGTATTTTGACAACTGCTGGAGGTAATCTCACTTTATCAGATGGGGTTTCGGTTGGTTTGCAATATGACTCTGGAGCTTCTCGTTGGAGAGTGGTTGTATTACCTGCAACTTCTGGGACCGTTAGCGGTTTTGCTTTTGTTCAATCTGGCAATGCCTTCGGTGCCACTGCTACTCTTGGTACTACTGATGCAAACGGACTTAATTTAATTACAAGTGGAGCAACTCGTTTTGGAATAGCGGCAGGAAGTGCTACTTTGACTGGTACTGGGGCAACATCTATCACCTCTACTACATCTTTAACTCTCGACGCTACAACAGCTCTAAATCTCGGAACTTCTACTGCTACTTCTGTGGCGATAGGACAGACAGGAGTGACGACGACAAACAATGGCGCTCTTACCTCAACTCAAACTTTAACCGCATCAAATGGTTTAACACTTACAAATGGGGTTCTTAATTTGACTGCGACTTCTGGAGTTATTGATGTTGGCAGTGCGGTATTTTCTGGAGCATCGCCTCTTGTTTTTGAAGGAGTAACAGCTGACGCTTTTGAAACAACTTTTGCTTTTACTGACCCTACGGCAGACAGAACAATAACATTTCCTAATTCTTCAATAACAGTGAACGCAGCTGCTAACATTTCTGGTACAACTCTTGCTTCTAACGTTGTTACTTCTTCTATTACTGCCACTGGCGCCTTGTCTTCTGGTTCGATTGCCTCTGGATTTGGTTCTATCTCCACAACAAACGATATTACTACTTCCGGAAATATTTCAACAACAGGTACTGGCACGATCACTTCTACTGGTACTTTGGCTGCTTCAAATGGCTTGACTCAAACTACTGGTGCGCTTAACTTGACTGCGACTTCTGGCGCCCTAATTCTCTCAGGTCTTAGTTCTTCATCGGTAAATACAGGGGTAAATAATGTTACATTTACTTCAGGCAACTTTAATACAACAGCGACGGGTATTAACAATACAGCTATTGGCGCGACGACAACTTCAACTGGTGCGTTTACTACACTGTCCTCAACAGGAGCAACAAATTTGGGAACTTCTGGGGCATCGAACGTGACGATTGCTACAACGGGGACGGGGAATGTTTCTATTGGTAATGCAACAGGAACCTTTATTTTGGCGTCGGGTGGAGGGTTGAATGTATCGAGTGCTGGAGCTTTGTCAGGTATTACCTCAATAACGGCAAGTGGGAATATCTCTACTTCTGCCAACATATCAACGACTGGTACGGGAACGATTACTTCAGCCGGAATTCTTACTGGATCGTCAGATATAAGTGTTACTGGAAGTTGGACGGGAAATGTGTCTACTACAGCTACAACTGATTCAACTACAACTTCAACTATTTCTACAAAAGCGCTCATTTACTACATTTCTTCTACGGATACTACAGGTAACTGCAGTACTGGAACAAAAACTTTCAATATAACCGGCTTGTCTGCTACTGAAGGTGCTTATGCTTATATAGTCAGTAAAGCAATCGACGGAGGCTGTAACTCTGGTACAATGACTGTTACTGTTAGTATAAATAGTACAACTATCAGTACAGTGGCAAATGCAAATACGAATGGTACTGTCACAGAAAATTATGTAGTAGCTTATGTAAATGGTGCTTGGAGAATTTTAGGAACTCCTTCTACTGCGGATGGTGCAGACTTAGCTGAAACATATTCGACAAATGATGAAAATATTGAAGCAGGTGATGTTGTCAGCTTAGATTCAACCTTACAATCAGGAATTAAAAAATCTGTCGGTATTAATGACAAGGGGGCAATAGGCATAGTATCTACAACGCCTGCTCTAGTTATCGGCGAAATAACAACTGAAGGCGTTACAGCCTTGCCTATAGCCTTGTCTGGTCGTGTGCCAGTGAAAGTAAATACAGAAAATGGATCTATCTCGGTGGGGGATTATCTTACAACTTCTTCAGTTCCAGGTGTTGCAATGAAATCAAATGGTGCTGGGGTAGTTATTGGTCAGGCGATGTCGTCATTTGATGGAAGTGAAATTGGTATAGTGTTAGCTTTTATAAAGAATTTTGATTTAGGAAATTTTGAGCAAACAGAAATGCTACTGGGAGATATGTCAAAGACAGATGGTTTAGATACTTTAATTTCAACTATTCAAGCTGAGGATGCTCGTGATCCAATTGTAATTATCGGACAGAAAATTTCAGATGGCAAACAATTCTTAACAGACTTTGTTTCTGCTCGAATAACTGCAATTCGTGGATATTTTGACGAAGTTTTTGCGAATAAAATTCATACTGAACAGCTTTGTGTGAAGAAAACTGATGGCAATGAAGTATGTGTGAATGGCGATCAGATAAATGCGTTTTTGAATAATGCCAATATAGCTCCGATTTCAGAATCGGTGCCTGTGCCAGAATCTACACCCGAAACCACTCCAGAGTCTATCCCTGTTCCAGAGACTCAACTAGAGGCTGGTCCTAGCCCGTCCTCTGGCGTGGAGCCTTCGGCTGAAGAAATTATTCCAGAATCAGCGCCTGTACCAGAACTAGATCCTGTTCCTGTTATAGAACCTGTATCAGACCCAGCTCCTGAAGTAATTTCAGAACCAGAAGCAACTCCAATTCCAAATCCTGAACCTGCTTCCACTCCTGACTCCGCACCAGAGTCAGCTTTATAAAATTAATTAATAAAAGTATGCCAAGAAAAACAATTATAGAAAATTTAGATACAGAAAGTAGGGAAGTGAAAATGGAAATGCCCGAAGTGAAAAAAGAAAAAATAATTATCAAGGGTCTTGATTCTAAGAGGTTAGCGCTCATTGTTTTGGTGCTAGTGGCAATTGCTGGTATTTACGGCTCGGTGTATTTTTATAACAAATCTAAGTCTTTAGTCGTAGATGCAAACGTTGAAGCGCAAAAAGAAACCGAGAGATTGGTTGAATTGCTGGGAAAGATTATAGAATTACCAAAAGGAGAGACGCCTACAGTAGCCACAATCTCTGACAGGGAAAAATTAAAAGATCAAGCATTTTTTGCGGAAGCCCAAAACGGAGATATTTTATTTGCGTATACCACTTCGATGAAAGCAATCTTGTATCGTCCATCATCTAATAAAATAATAAATGTGGCACCAATTTCTATTAATACGTCGCAAGACTTGAAACAGGGTACAAAGAAGTGATTTATGAAACATAAAAAATTTATATATGTATTTATTGTAAGTTTATTTACTCCATTAGCTTTTGCTAGCGCAGATAACATTACTGGTTCATATAAATATGCCTGGAGTGATCAAGTTGGCTACATTAATTTTGCTCCAACTAATGGTGGCATTACGGTAACCGATAGTGCTTTGTCGGGATATGCTTGGTCAGAAAATACTGGCTACATTAATTTTGCCCCAAACCAGGGAGGAGTCTTAAATGATGGCAACGGTAATCTTTCGGGTTCGGCTTGGGGGGAAGGGCTTGGTTACATTGATTTTGATAATGTTTCGATAAATACTTCCACGGGCAGATTTTCTGGTACAGCCACTGGAGACCTAGTTGGTACACTCACCTTTGATTGTCCCAATTATTGCGATGTGCGAACGGATTGGCGTCCCACTGCTCCCATTGAAGCTCCAGGTAGTGTAGGTTTAGGTTTTGTTTCATCTGTATTAAAGACCCTGCCAATTGCCAATAACCTAATTTTGTTTCCAGTTTTTCCAGCCTTAAACCAAACTTCTGCCCCGAGAATAACCAGCGTGCGTATTCAGCCAGCTTCCACTGGTTTTTTATTACCCGCTAAATCGTCAAGCTCTAAGGTAAATACTTCCGTTAAACCAACAACTTCTATTTCTGCTGTACGCAAATTTTCACACGCCATTTTTTCTAGTTTTTCTAAAGTTTTTAACACTATAAAATTTCATTCTTTAAATTTTTGGCAAAAATTATTGTCCTTATTTATTTTTTAGTAATATAAAGTTTCATGAAAAAAGCACCCATACCAAAAAACGAAAAAAAGCGCCTACTTTCCTTACATAAATTAGGATTGCTTGATACTAAACCAGAAAAGCGATTTGACCGCATTACAAAAACGGCCACCAAAATTTTTAATGTTCCTATATCTACTCTAACTCTGGTGGATTCCAAAAGGGAATGGTTTAAGTCTTGTGTTGGTCTACCAGCAAAAGAAGGGGATCGAGCGATTTCTTTTTGTGGACATGCTCTTTTTACTAAGGATGTGTTTGTGATACCAGACACCAAAAAAGATAAAAGATTTTTCGATAATCCGATGGTGATTGGTAAACCCCATATAAGATTTTATGCTGGTGTACCTATTGTGAATGCGGATAGTGAACGAGTTGGTGTTTTCTGCATAAAAGATGTCAAACCAAGAAAATTTCTTAAATCCGACAAGGAAATTCTTAAAAATCTGGCTATTTGGGCAGAACTTGAAGTCAATTCGCGCAATCTGAGTTTGGCGTTAGACGAAGAGAAACGATTGCAGGAGGAATTAAAGAAGAACTATAAGAAAATAGAAGAATCAAAAGTAAAAGACGAAGCTATCTTGGAAAGCATAGGTGAAGGATTAATTGCGGTCGGTAACGACAAAAAAATAATGCTTATAAATAAAGTTGCCAGTGATTTAATTGGCTGGAAAACGAAAGATTTAGTTGGTAAAGTGATTACTGAGCTTCGCTTGGAAGACGAAAAAGGGAATATCGTACCGCCCGAGAAAAGACCGACCGCCATAGCTTTAAAAACAGGAGAAGTTACCAGAGTTGTTTATTTTTTTGCCAAAGAAGACAAAACTAAATTCCCCATAGCCATTACCGCGACGCCGATAAAATTAAACGGGAAAACTATAGGATTAATAGAAATAATTCGCGATGTTACCAAAGAAAAAGAAATTGATAAAGCAAAATCAGAATTCGTTTCTATTGCCGCGCATCAATTAAGAGCTCCGCTTACCGCTATCAGTTGGTATACTGAAATGATTTTAAATGGAGAGGTGGATGCGCCAAACAAAAAGAAATATTTTGAAGAAATTTACAAAGGAAATAAAATAATGATTGAGTTGGTTAATACCCTTTTGAATGTGTCACGTCTTGAATTAGGTACACTTAAGGTGGAGAGAGAGGCGATAGGGCTAAAAAATATAGCCGAAAGTGTTCTGACTGAATTAAAGCCACAAATTTTATCTAAAAAAATTAGTTTTGAAAAAAAATATTCATTCTTGCCTACAATTATTGCTGATCCAAAATTAGTCAGGATAATTTTCCAAAATTTGTTTGGCAATGCGATTAAATATGTTGGGGTTGAGGGGAAAGTTCGTTTAAATATTTCTCTCCAAAAATCAGATGCCCTGGTTGCCATTTGGAATAACGGTTTGCCAATCCCCAGAGAAGCTCAACCGAAAATATTTACCAAGCTTTTTAGAGACGATCTAGCGAAAGAGAGAGAACCGGATGGTAATGGTCTTGGTCTGTATATTGTAAAATCAATTGTTGAAAATTCTGGGGGAAAAGTTTGGTTTGAGTCTGGCGAAGAGGGTACCACTTTTTATGTGACATTCCCAGTAGAAGGTCTTGGGGATGAACAAGCTCCATAAATTATCATTTTGCTATTAGCTTAAGCTATATTATAATTAATAACGTGTTAATAATACTATGAACGAATTTGAAAATAAAAAAATATTGATTATTGAGGATGATGCAGCACTTAGGAAAGTGCTTGACGACAAGTTTACTCTGGAGGGATTTAAAGTTCTTGAATCAGCAAACGGTGTCGACGGGCTTGAAATTGCCTTACATGAACATCCAGATATAATTTTGCTTGACATTGTAATGCCTAAAATGGATGGTTTAACATTAATGAAGAAATTACGCGAAACAAATGAATGGGGGAAGAATGTCCCGATTATCATGCTTACTAATTTGGGTGCCGATGATGAAAAAATTAATTGGGCTATCGCAGAAAATGAACCGGCCTACTATCTGGTGAAAGCGGATTACACGATAAGCGATTTGGTTGAAAAGGTTAGAGAACGACTTGCCCGAAAAATGTAAATTTCTGAATTTATGTTAAATACCGAAAAAATAAGAGCTGATTTTAATGTTCTGAATCAGAAAGGCGTGTCCGCGCCGGTGTATTTGGATAGTGCTTGTATGAGTTTGAAACCAAACAATGTCATTAAAGCGATGAATGATTATTATTTTAATTTTCCTGCTTGCGCTGGTCGGAGCTCTCATAAATTAGGCGACAAAGTTACTAATAAAGTAAAAGAAGCACGGGAGCTTGTACAAAAATTCATCAATGCGAAAAGTGAAAATGAAATAATCTTTACGCGGAATACAACTGAGGGCTTAAATTTACTTGTAAACTCTTTAGATTTTAAAAAGGGGGACATAGTTTTAATTTCTGACAAAGAACATAACTCAAATTTGGTGCCTTGGCTTGTACTCCGAGACAAAATAGGTGTTGAGGTAAAAATAATTTCAGCCAATGAGGATGGCACTTTTAATCTGGAAAATTTTTCAAAATTAATTTCTGGCGTCAAATTGGTTTCCATAGTGCATACCTCGAATTTAGATGGTTATACAAATCCAGCCAAAGAAATAATAGAAATTGCGCACAAAAATGGTGCCTTGGTTTGTTTGGACGCCGCACAGAGTATTCCGCATCGAAAGATCGATGTGCAGGATTTGGATGTTGATTTTCTTTCTTTTTCCGGCCACAAAATGCTCGGTCCTACAGGTACCGGAGTTTTCTACGGCAAAAAAGAATTATTAGAAAAACTAGCGCCATTTTTGGTGGGTGGAGATACGGTGGAATTCTCCACCTATGATAGTTACAAAATGCTTCCCGTTCCGGAGAAGTTTGAAGCTGGGCTGCAAGATTATGCTGGGATTATTGGACTGGGCGAGGCGGTGAAATATTTAAGCCAGTTTGATTGGAGTGATATCAGAGAGCACGAATTAAAATTAAATGCTTACATCACCACAGAACTTAAAAAAATAAAAAATATAAAAATTATCGGTCCGGAAGATCCGAAGCTGAGGTCAGGGATAGTCAATTTTTATATAGACGGCACAGACATGCATAAATTTGCGATTATGCTCGATGAAGTGGCAAATATCTCTATTCGTTCCGGGCAGCATTGCGTCCACTCTTGGTTCAAAGGGAAGGGAATTCATAATTCAGCTAGGGTTTCTCTGTATTTATACAATACAATGGCAGACGCCGAAGCCTTTATCAATAATTTAAACAAAGTTCTGAAAGTATTTTAAATTTATGCCTTGCCTCTTAGCCTTGATTGTTTTTGGAATAATGGGAATCTTCAGCGCCTCGCACCGAGCTTTGGCAAAAGAAGCATTCAGCTGTATTTTTCGGAGAGTAACCTTGCGCCCTTGTAATACTGGGTTTCAAGAGAAAATAAAAGGTAAAATTTTGTCTAAACTGCTCGCGCGTTCAATTTTCTTAGCCAAAATGGTTAATAAACATTATGAAATTTTGTCTTGGATATTTTTTATCTTGATGGTGGGCAGCACTGTCTGGGTTGGAAGAGGTATTTATAATTTTTATGTCTATGGCAGTTGCAACGGCCTGAATGCGAGTGGTTTTTGCGCTTTTGATCCAAGCGGAGAAAATAATAAAGTGACGGGCATCGGAGATGATTCTAGTTGTGGCATTACACCAAAAACAGAAGAGAGCCTAGATTTGCTCGGTGTTGACTTGTCTACTTTTCCCAAAATCAACAACAACTCTAAAGATGAAGTCGTGTTTATTGGTTGTTATGCTTGTGATTATAGCCGCAAAGCCTATCCAGATATAGAGAAATTAATAGAAAACAAAAATGCTAACTTTACCTTTGCTCACTATCCAGCCAAGGGGGATACGACTTTCTTGGCGAATATCGGCTACTGTGTTTATAAGGATTATCCAGACAAGTATTGGGATTTTAATAATTATTTATTTACGACGGAGAAAGATTTTGTGCTTAATAAATCAAATGCCGATAAAATACTCACAAAATTTAATTTTGATGTGAAAAAGGTAAATGCTTGCGCGAATAGTACCGAAACAAAAAAGGTTGTAGAAAACCAAGTGAAAGAATTAAATAAAACTAATCTGTACGGCACCCCGACGATCTTCATTAATGATAAAGCCTTCGTTGGCCCAAAGCCTTACCGAGTCTACCGGAGTGCTATCAACAAATTTATCTTTTTCTAAATTTGGGGTAAGATATAGGAATGATATTTTCGGCTATTTTTACGATTGTTGGGCTGTCGCTTTTTGAGGCGATTTCATCGGTGGACAATGCGATCATCAACGCAGAAGTCTTATCTACCATGAGCGAGCGGGCGAAAAGATGGTTTCTAGTTTGGGGGATGTTGTTTGCGGTATTTATTGTGCGGGGGGTTCTTCCTTTTGTTATTATTTGGGCTTTTAATCCAACTCTCTCTGTTCTGCAAATTTTATCTGCGGCCTGGTCTAACGATCCTCTAGTTTTAGAATCTATTGAAAAGTCTGCGCCGATACTACTGGTGGCTGGTGGGGTGTTTCTTTTGTTTTTATTTTTACATTGGCTGTTTCTGGAAGATAAGCATCTGGGTTTGCCTCGCACCGAGAAATTTTTCATGTCGAAAGGGGTTTGGTTTTATGCCACAGTTTCTGTTTTGCTTTCTATTATTGCATGGTTTGCGCTCAAAGAGAGTAATTTGATGGGTTTTGGCGCCGTGGTCGGTTCCACTTTGTTTTTCATCACTCACGGTTTTAAACAAAACGCCGAAGAACAAGAAAAAAAGTTGTTGGGCAGTACGCAGTCTGACTTAAGTAAACTTTTTTTCTTGGAAATAATAGATACTACTTTTTCTATCGATGGTGTGCTGGGTGCTTTCGCTTTCACTCTTTCTGTGCCTCTCATTTTGCTTGGTAATGGCTTGGGGGCTTTGATTGTACGGGAATTAACGATTCGCAATATTGAAAATATAAAAAAATATGTTTACTTGAAAAACGGCGCAATGTATTCTATCCTGGTTCTTGGAATCATTATGATCTTGCATAGTTTCGATTTTCATATTCCTGAATATCTTTCTCCACTTGCCACCCTCATCATTATCGGATTTTTCTTTTGGAAGTCACGAATCCATTTGAAAAATAAATTAACATAGTTTATTTATATTTTTAGTGATTGATATGACCAACAGAAGTGTTACAACTCAATTTCTTTTAGAGCGAAACAAAGAACAAAGTATCAAGTTTATTAAACCTGAAAATAAATTACTTAGAGAGTATTATCGGGAGAAACATCCGACAGAGGTATGCGCATATAAGTGTATGGATGGTAGATTGGATTTGCCGGCTATCACTGGGGTTCCCCAAGGAATAATCCAGCCTTACAGACAAATGGGAGGTATCTTTGATTTAGGAGATCCATATCTCGGAAGTTTGATTGAAGGTTGGGTAAAATATGCTGTTTTAAAAAAAAGAAAGTGTTTAGTCCTTTCTACTTATCATTTTTCAAAAGGTGATCACAAGAGAGGGTGTGCTGGTCATGATAAAAACACTAAAGAAGCTTTAAGATGGGCAAAACAATTAGTAAATCAGCATCGTGTTGTTTTTGGTGAGTTGAGTGAGAGTTCGATTGTTTATCCTATCGTTGTTGGCATTGAAACAGACTCAGACGGTTTAGTTCTTCATGGAGATTTGGGAAAGACGTTTTCTGTTTTTGACAATCTTGATCTGGATGCCAAAGAAATCAAAGCTTGTATAGCAAGTCTTTATCCCCAAATGCCTACAGATATAAGAGATGACTTAATAGTGCTTGTGTTAGGCAATTATGAACAAGTAAGACATTATAAAAAAATAGGCAAAGACTCAGTTGATTTAGTGCACAGAGAATCAGTGATATGCATAGGTCGCGGTTTTAGTTGGCTGCATGAACACAATAAAGCCCTGATTATCGGTCCCTACAACAATCCAATTTTTAGCATTGAAAAAGCAATTGAAACAGCGGGGAACATTGTCTTGAAAAATATCAAAGAAGGGAGAGTCAGTGAGAAGGATGGCGTGACAGTCATGTGCTCAAGTTTGTTCCTTGAAGAAGGGATGAATAGAATGAGGGAAACTACCAAAGCGCATTCTTTGTATAAAATTGCGAAAAAAGTTTTGTCTGAAAAAGTTCCTGAATTGGGGAATTACAATTTAGAATTCTTAGTTGGAAGCACTAGCCATAACGATCTTTTATTTAGAGAAATCAATCCATTAGAATTTGAAAAAATGTTTGAAAAAAATACCACTCTTTCTGATGATGAATTAGGGGCGATCTCAAGTTTAAATTAAATTTTTAAAAAAGAAGTATAATACACAGATATGTCTGAAGTAATTTTTAATAATGAGTATAAAAAGCTGAATAAGGCTCAAAAAGAGGCTGTGGATGCTTTAGAGGGCCCTGTGATGGTCGTTGCGGGCCCGGGAACTGGCAAAACGCAGATTTTGGCGCTTAGAATTGGAAAAATACTCTTGGAAACGGATACCAAGGCAGATAGTATTTTATGCCTAACTTTTACGAATTCTGGGGTGAAAGCGATGAAAAATCGCCTGAATGAATACATCGGTTCTGATTCAGAAAAGGTTAATATCTCTACTTTTCATAGTTTTGGGATAGAACTTATTGAGAAAAATTACGAATTGCTTAGTTTTACAGTGATGCCTAAAATGCTTTCTGACGACGAGGCAGTTTTTTTAGTTGATGATATTTTACAAGGAAATACTTGGGAGTACTTGCGTCCGCGCGCAAACCCAGAAATGTATTTTTCTGACCTGAAACAACTTATTTCTATTTTAAAAAGAGAGAGGTTGACGCCTGAGGAGTTTTTGTCTTACGTAGAAGCCGAAATAGAATTTTTGAAAAATGATCGGGAAAGTATTTCAACACGCGGGGATAGTAAAGGACAATTGAAAAAAGAGATTAAAACAAAAATAGAATCTTTAGAGCGCACACGTGAAGTTGTTGAATTTTACAGAATTTATGAGGATAAAAAGCGCGAACTGGGTTTTATGGATTACGATGATATTTTAGAGTACACTGTGAAGCTCGTGGAGGAATTTCCAGATATTCGCGCGGAAATAAAAGAAAATTATCAGTATATTTTGGTGGATGAACATCAGGATTCAAGCAATGTGCAAAATAATTTTTTAAAGGTTGTATGGAAGGACACAGAAAATCCAAATATTTTCGTAGTGGGGGATGACAGACAACTCATTTATGGTTTTTCTGGCGCGAAACTTTCTTATTTTGAAGAATTCTCACATTTTTTTGGAAAAGCAAAACTTGTAATTCTAACAGAAAATTATCGTTCAACAGAGAAGATACTTGCCCTAGCGGATGATCTATTGAAAAGTAAAATAACAGATAAAAAATTACACACCAATACAGATTTAAATTATCAAACTACTTTGAGTGAATATGCTTATCCGCGGGACGAAATACTAGGCGCGGGGCTGTATTTTAGAGATAAAATCAAGGGGGGGATGAGACCAGAGGATTGCGCATTGTTGGTGCCCAAAAACTACCATGTTCGAAATGCCATTGAGATCTTAAATAATATGGGCGTGCCAGTTTCAGCTGGAAAGAATATATCGCTTTTTGATTTATCAGAAACGCAAAGTCTTTTTAGGGTCTTAAGTATTATCGCAAATCCATTCGATGCTATAAATTTATCCGAATCCTTGCTCGACAAATATACCAATATCCCGACTTTCTTAGCTCATAAATTTTTAAAATCTATTAAACCCGAGAAATTAAATATTGAGGAATTAATATCGAACAACAAAGACGGGGGGCTTTTTAATGAAGAAAGTTCTATTTCCAAATGGGGCAGTCTTTTGAAAAATTGGATAGATACACTTTCAAATGAGAGACTTTCTGTCCTAGTCAGCGTTGTCGGTAATGAATTTTTGATTAATGAATCAAAAACCCATGAAGAGTTAATACGCAACGTGGAAGTTGTGCGAAGTTTCATTCACCTAGCTTTGCTTTTTGAGCAAAAAAATAAAAAGAAGAAGGTGGTAGAATTTGTAGAATATTTTAGAAGGCTAGAGAGCTATGGTAATCATATCAGCTTAGCTAGTTTCGGGTCTGAGTCTGGGGTACAGGTGATGACTTTACACAAATCAAAAGGTTTAGAATACAGAGCTGTGTGGATAGCGCACATGAATGAAGAAGTCGTGATGTCGGAAAAGAGAAATGGTTTTTCTCTACCAGAGAAAGTAAAAATGCATATTGCCGAGCGTGATATCGAATCTACTAAAAGAGAATTATATGTGGCGATAACTCGTGCGAAAGAATTCTGCAATATTTCTTATGCTGGAGAAAATTATACTGGTGACGAGATGGAGCTTTCTAAAATTATTCGCGAATTGCCGGATCTGCATTTTATTAAAAAAGATAAAAATGAAACAGAAAAAGAAATTTTATCACAAGGACCTCAAATATATACTGCTATCGCAAAAACAAAAGAAAGCAATATTCTAGAAGATATTAAAAAATTTGTGAAGGAGAATTATGAAGAAAGCAGGATATCTGTATCCTTGCTCAATAACTTTTTTGAATGTCCATGGAAATGGTATTTTAGAAATTTTTTGAAATTGCCAGAAGTTAAAAGTATTTCGCTTGGTTTGGGTTCTGCGGTGCATAGCACGATAGAATTTATTTTGAAAAATAAAACTTTACCACAAACGGCTGAAATAAAAGAAAAAATAAAAACAGAATTGGAAAAAGAGGGAATAGAGAATGAGTCAGAATTAAAGAAGCTTACAAAAGATGGGGAAAAAGCCGTGTTGTATTTTATAGAAAATTATTACGCAAATTTGGCAAAAGATTTTACCTCTGAAAGATCCCTGCAGTTTCGTGATCCTAAATTTCCACAATTGCTGATGTATGGAAAATTAGATTTAACAGAAACTCTCTCAAATGGAGACGTGGTTGTGACTGATTTTAAAACTGGTAGCACAAAAACAAAAGGAGTTATAGAAAAAATAGATGAAGAAGGCAGACTCTCTTCATCCATGCGGCAGCTTGCAATGTATTCGTATTTGGTTGCGGGAGCTGAAAAAGGTAGGGAAGTGCATATTTCTAAATTGCTTTTCCTTGAAGCGAAGAAAGATGACAAAAATGCTCTGTATTCTACGCATATAAGTAGTGAGCAGATAAATTTATTGTTGAAAGATATAGCCGATTATAATAATTTAC
Source organism: Candidatus Nomurabacteria bacterium (assembly GCA_023267195.1). GTDB lineage: Bacteria > Patescibacteriota > Minisyncoccia > Phycocordibacterales > UBA9973 > UBA9973. Next base: position 52,252 of record JAHFNT010000004.1, on the reverse strand, counting down.
TAAAATCTGGCGAATGGGTTAATAGACCCTGCAAATATAATTCTTATGGCCACGCCGGAGGACGGGCAGGTAAAAATGCCTCATGTGAATATTGCAAAATGGCGGAAATTTACAAGTGAGTAAACTAATAAAAATAATTTGCGGATGTGTGCCAGTTAAGCTAAGATAGCCGTATGCGTTTAGTAATCAAGATAGGCACACAAGTAATCTCTGACAAAGCTGGACTTAGCCGATCGCGAATGGCGAGAATTGTGGGTGAAATTGTCGGGCTTTTGAAACTTGGGCATGAGGTTGTGCTGGTGAGTTCGGGTGCTATCGGGGCGGGGTTATCCCTGGTTGATTTTTCAAGTCCTTTGCGGAAAAAAATTGCCGCTGCCGTGGGACAGCCGATGTTAATGCATAGCTATATCCGCCAGGCAAAAAAGCATAAAATTATTGTTGGTCAAGTTCTTATTCTCAGTGATGATTTTACCAACCGCAAGCATTTCAAAAATTTTGTTTCAAACATTCAAGCTATGCTTTCAAACAAAGTTCTACCAATTATCAACGAGAATGATGTAATGAAGAGAGAGGATTTAAGGGTAAACGACAACGATATGTTGGGGGCAATGGTCGCGGTTGGACTGAAGGCGGATAAGCTTATTATTCTTACAAATAAAAACGGATTATATACTGGCAATCCTGATTATGATAAAGATGCTAGATTAATAAAAAATGTTCCTGTTATCAACGCCAATATCAAATCTCTTTGCGCTGTTGGTAAGTCCTTGCTCGGGGTGGGAGGAATGCTTGCTAAAGTTGAGGCTGCGGAGTACGCGACAAAAAGAGGGGTGGAAACCTTGATTGGTAATGGAGAAAAAAGGGGAACAATAACCGTGGCATTAGGAGATAATTTTTCTGGTACGAGATTTATGGCTAAAAATAGAAAGAAATAATATGAAAATGCAAGTTACAATTATTGGTTTTGGCACGATGGGACAGGCAATAGCAAAAGCCTTGTCAGATTATGCTGGCGCGGTGAAAGTTTTTGGAATTGATAAACACAATTTGCATGACAATGTGAGCGCAAAAAATATTCAAAAATCTGATTTTTTGATATTAGCGATTAAGCCACAAGATGCCAAAGAAGCTCTGAAACAAGTCAAGATTTCTTTAAATAAAAAAACAATCTTGATTTCAATTATGGCTGGAGTCTCAATAAAAAAATTGGTGGCCCTTTCTGGGCAGAAAAGAATCATCAGAATGATGCCGAATTTAGGTCTTTCGGTTGGAGAAGGCATCGCTTTTTGGAAGGCATCGGGCTTATCTCTTCCGGAAGTTAAAAAAGCAAAAAATCTTATAAACAAGATTACGGAAAATTTTGAAACCAAAAATGAAGATGCGATTAATAAGGTTACAGCTATCTCTGGGAGCGGCCCTGCTTACTTTTTTCTTTTAGCTGATTGTTTGATCAAAACTTCTCAAAGTTTAGGATTTACACAGGACGAAAGTAGAAAATTAGTTGGGAAGACCCTTAAGGCTTCCGCCCTGCTCAGTAAAGAGGCTGATTATTCAGAACTGATAAAAAAAATTGCTTCAAAAGGGGGGACAACCGAAGCCGCACTTAAAGTCTTTCGAAAGAAGAACATAGCTCGGCTTGTCGAAGAAGCAGTCTTCTCTGCGTATAGGAGAGCGCAAGAGTTGAATAATGCATAAATGAATAAAAAACTTTTAGGGCAATTAAATAAAGCAAAAAATGCTTCCCGGAAACTCGGCCTTTTATCTCTTGCAAAAAGAAATTCAATTTTAAAAAATTTAGCTCTGGAATTACGTAAAAATAAAACACTAATTATCCAGGCAAATCTAAAAGATTTAAAAAATTTTCCCGAAAATAATCCAATGCGCGACCGCCTTACTTTAAATAGTGAGCGTATTCGAAATATGGCTAAAGAAATTGAAAGTCTCATAAAAATGCCAGATCCAATTGGTGAGGTTTTTGATTGCCGAAAAAGGTTTGGTTTAAAACTTTGCAAGAAGCGAGTGCCTATTGGAGTGATTGGTGTTATTTACGAGTCGCGCCCAAATGCGACAACGGACATAGCTGCTATCTGCATTAAATCAGGTAATGCAGTTGTACTCAAAGGGGGAAAAGAGGGAAGAGAAAGTTATATTATTCTCCATAAAATCATAAAAAAAGCCCTGATTGCATCTGGGGTAGACTCCGCGGCTGTTTTATTTGTGGATCCTAAAACAAAAAATGCCGTTTCGGAGATTATCAGAGCCGATGGTTTAATCGATGTGATTGTTCCGCGTGGAAGTTCGGGATTGATAAATTTCGTCAGGAAAAACGCGACTGTTCCAGTGATTGAGACAGGCGCAGGGGTTTGTCATACTTTTGTGGATGCGTCTGCGAAAATTAACCCCTCCGCGTTGGTTGTTTTTAACGCCAAAACACAGCGTCCGAGTGTCTGTAATTCGCTTGATACGTTGCTAGTACATAAAGATATCGCGGCTAAGTTTCTCCCAGTAGTTGCCAAAATGCTACTCCAAAAACGAGTAGAAATTTTTGCTGACCAGAAAAGTTTTGCAATTTTAAAAAATCACTATCCGGCCGAGTTTATCCAAAAGGCTAAGCTAACTGATTTTGGGCGCGAGTTTTTAAGCCAGAAGATGTCAGTAAAAATTGTTTCTGATCTAAGTGGAGCTTTGAGCCATATTGCTAAATATTCATCCAAGCATTCCGAGGCAATTCTTTCAGAGGATAAAAATAATTGTGAGAAGTTTTTGAGCGAAGTTGATGCAGCAGCAGTTTATGTCAATGCCTCTACTCGTTTTTCTGATGGCGCGATGTTTGGGCTTGGGTCAGAAATAGGAATTTCCACCTCCAAGCTTCACGCGAGAGGACCGATGGGTCCCAAAGAAATGACCACTTATAAATGGGTGGTGCAGGGAAAATATGCCTTTAGAAAATAAATACTAGCGTATGGTTGCGGAGAAAACTTTTGCTGTTTCAGACTCAAGTTTTTTATGAATTGTATCTATTTCTTCTCCTGTAAGTGTTCGATCGAGCGAGCGATAAGTTACCCTGTAGGCGTAACTTATTTTTCCTGCGCCAAATTTCTCAGCATTTTCATATTTATCTAAAAGTTCTACTTGTTCTACCAGTCCAGGCGCCAATTCTCGTACGAAATCAAAATAATCATTTGGAATAAAATCATTTTCTACTACAAAAGAAATATCACGCACAATCGGAGGGTATTTGCTTACTTCCACAAATTTCTGACCCAATTTTAATTGTTTAACTACACGTGGATCCTCTGACCAGAGGAGACGGATATCTGGCAATTCCATACTTACTATTGCCAGTCTTTCAAGACCAAAACCGAAAGCCCAACCAGTATATTTAGAAGAGTCCACTCCTAATGTTTCAAGTACGCTTCCTTTTACCACTCCGCAGCCTACGACTTCTACCCAATTGCTGTTTATATCCACTTCCATTTCCAGTGATGGATCAGTGTAAGGAAAGGTATCTTTGTTCAGACGATATTTCACCTCTGGACCGAACACCGCTTTAGCGATATTGCTGAGTGCTTCCTCTAAATCCTTTTGAGTTATTGTTTTGATAGATTTCGGTGCGAGATACCAGCCGTCAATTTGATGAAACACGTTCATGTGTTTTCTGTCGATCTCATCTTTTCGGTATACCTTACCAAAACAAAAAGCGCCCACTGCTTTATTTGCTTGAATTCTTTTTTTAACCTCGTCATGATGTAGGTAGTAATACCACATCACGGTGGTGTGAGTTCTTAAAATATTTTTCTCATCTACATAGTAGGTGTCAGACTTGCTTCTCGCTGGGTGGTCTTTGGGGAAATCAAAGAGGTCAAAACTTATATCAGCCGGGACAATTTCTGGAATCTTAATAACGTCTAATTCTTGAAAGTACGAACTACCCAAGATTCGATCCACGATTTCTTTAATCGGGCTTCCGGATGTCCGGGAGAGGTCCGGCATCGAGAGATATCGCCTCATGCGAAGCGCTTCGGTGTCGGTACGCGTTTCTAGGCTTTCACGGAGCGACTTTTCCTCGCTGGAAGAAATTTCATAATTCATTCCTCTAATATAAAGAAAAATAGCTAAAAAGTAAACCCGCGCACTTTTCCACAGGTATGTATTTACATCTAAAAAATAATTGCTACACTTTAAGCGTGAATAAATTACACGCAATTAAGGTCCTCTTTCTCATTCAATCCTCACTTAGAGGGCTGATATTTGCGCTGTAAAATTCCTAAACAAAAACTTACAACCTAAATACCAGCCTTCTAACGAAGACTGGTATTTTGTTCTTTTAGGTTTTTCCATGAGGTGAGCATCTTGGGCATAAAGTGTTTGTACCCAGCATGCTCACCTGCATGCGAAGTATGCGTCTGTGAGCAGAAGGAGAAGTCATGGGACACCTGGAGCTTGACCCGTTCAGTAGCGACTGCCTTGTTCGATCGAAGCCTCGACTGCGTCGTCTTCCCCGAGATGGGGAATCGAGTGCTGTCGTTCGGTCGGACGAGAAACGGGCCGAGGAGGGTGAGCGTTCTTATCCCCCAGAGGACGCTGACCCTGCTTCCGTGGCGGCAAGGGGGGAGGAAATCTGGTAGTCGTATCGGAGGTCGTTCGCTTCACGCGGGCGACCTCCACCCTATTTTTATGCACAAATTTCTTTAAATTTTTACTAGCAAAAGCATTAAATTTCTGCTATATGGATTACCATATAGCATTGGCATTCGGACATTAAACAAGCAAAATACGGCTTGTTTATGCTCCTCATTTAATGCTATAATATCCTTGTATGGCAAAAGACGAGACGGTTAAAAAGGATGGCGATAAAGGCCATCATTATGATGCCTCTGACATTTCCGTTTTAGAAGGCCTAGAGCCCGTCAGGAAACGTCCAGGTATGTATATTGGGACAACTGGACCGGATGGATTGCACCACCTCGTCTGGGAGATTTTTGACAATTCCCGCGACGAAGCCATGGGTGGTTTTTGTAATGACATAGAAATTGTTTTACTTCCGGATAATCGCATTCGTGTTGCAGATAATGGCCGAGGTATTCCTGTTGACATGCACAAGAAAACAAAAGTTTCTGCGCTCGAGACAGTCATGACAACTTTACATGCGGGGGGAAAATTCGGAGGTGAAGGGTATAAAGTTTCTGGAGGCTTGCACGGTGTTGGGGCCTCGGTGGTGAATGCCCTTTCTATTTATTGCAGGGCAGAAGTATGCCGAGATGGTGGAAAATATTTGCAAGAATATTCACAGGGCAAGAAAAAGTCGGCGGTAAAAAAGATCGGTGCCTCAAAACTGCACGGTACGGTCATAACTTTTGAACCAGACAAAGAAATTTTCGGCGATATAAAATTTGATTGGCACACCATAGTCAATCATATTCGACAACAGGCTTACTTAGTAAAAAAATTAAGAATTTCAATTATTGACGCCCGCGATTTTGATGACAAAAAGGGCTTAAATGGGGATGACGTATTTTATTTTAGAGAATAAGAACAAGAGCTTCCATCAGTCTCTTTTTATTTTGAGGGTGGATTGATTTCTTTAGTAAAATATTACAATAAATTCCAAAAACCGGTTCAGAATAATATTTTTTATGTTGAAAAAGAACTAGATGGGGTAGGAGTAGAAGTTGCTCTACAATATGTTGACGATATTGTAGATCGTATTTTTCCTTTTGCTAACAACATCTATACCGGGGAAGGCGGTACGCATGTGACTGGCTTTAAAACTGCTCTCACTAGAACTCTCAATACCTACTGCAAGAAAAATGAAATGATGAAAGAATCTGAAGGCGGTTTTACTGGAGAAGACGTGCTTGAGGGTTTGACTGCGGTTATCTCAGTCAAACTACGCGAAATACAATTTGAAGGACAAACTAAAGCCAAGCTTGGTAGCATGGAAGCGCAAGGCGCTGTGGCCACAGTCTTCGGGGAGGCGTTCGCCAATTTCCTTGAAGAAAATCCGGACGATGCAAAATCTATCATCAATAAATCCATTCTGGCTCTCAAAGCTCGTAAAGCAGCGAAAGCCGCCAAAGATTCAGTGTTGCGTAAAGGCGCGCTCGAGGGTATGACGCTTCCAGGAAAGCTCGCAGACTGCCAAAGCAAAGATGCTTCTGAGTCTGAATTATTCCTCGTAGAGGGAGATTCGGCGGGAGGTTCGGCCAAACAAGGACGCGATCGTCGCACGCAAGCAATTTTGCCATTGCGTGGAAAGATTTTGAACGTGGAACGCGCGCGTATCGACAAAATGCTCGCTTCCAAAGAAGTAAAATCGCTTGTCATCGCGATGGGTACTTCAATCGGAGATACTTTTGATCTAGATAAAATGCGTTACCACAAAATAATCATTGCGACCGATGCCGACGTGGACGGCTCGCACATTCGCACGCTTCTTCTGACACTTTTTTACCGATATTTCAGACAAGTTGTCGACGCGGGCTATATTTATATTGCGCAACCACCACTTTATAAAATTAAAAAAGGCAAAGAAATTTTATACGCTTATACTGATGATGAAAAATTAAAAATTGTCGGCAAGGGCGCAGATGTAAGTGATATTCAAGAAGTCGAATCTGGAGAAGAAATAGAAGCCGAAGGTCCTGAGCTTGCCGAAGGAAAGGCTAAATCAAATAAGATTCACATCCAACGTTTCAAAGGTCTCGGAGAAATGAATCCAGAAGAGCTTTGGGAGACAACGATGGATCCCGCGCATCGTGTGCTCAAGCGGGTAGATATTTCTGATGCCGAAGAAGCGAACGAAATTTTCGATATTCTCATGGGCTCCGAAGTTCCACCTCGAAAGTCATTCATTCAATCAAATGCAAAATTAGCGGAGATTGATATCTAGATAAAGTACTATTAATCTAGAGGCGTTGTGGTAAGAGAAAAGAAAAAAACTAATATAGCTACCATGTTTAAAACTTCTGTCACATCCGAGCGAATCCTTTCTAAATTGGCTATTTCGAGATTATCTAAAAACTCCTGATTTTTGGGATATCTTAAGTATATATTTTTTCTGTCATTGATTTTTTCTCTTAAATTTAGATATGAGTGAGTTTGGTATTTTTTAGAGATCAAGCCCAATTTTTGTGAAAAACCTTTCATTATTACTTTAAAAATTTTTTCAGGGTTTTCGTTCTTTGAAATTTCTTCCAAAAAGGGAATAATTCTTTTTTTAATCGCAGGATTTTGATCATTTAATTTTATTTTATTGAGCGCGGTTTTTGCCATTTCAAGATTCTCTTTATTTAGCTCGTGATTACGATTGAATTTTTTTCTTGATGCACTTGTTAAAGATTTTTGTAGTAATTCAATTGAGTGTCTTAAGCAAAAGATTGCGGAAACTGATACTCTAGATTTGCCGAGGCCTAATAATTCACTAGCTGAGACAATATAATCAACGACAAAACTCAACAATAAGGACGCTTCAACTCCCCTTTTTTCACTTTTTTCTCGCATTATGTTTTATTTCTTATTTTTAATTTCTTCCAAGAGTTTTGAAACTAATTCTTCTTTTGAGATTTGTCCTAGTTGACCTGCGTCGCGAGACTCGAGAGTGACTTTGCCAGCTTCAACTTCTTTGTCGCCAACAACTATCCAGTAGGGGATCTTGTTGTTTTTTGCATCGCGGACTTTGCCGCCGAGGTTGCCATCATTATCATCGAGTTCCGCGCGAATACCTTTTTCTTTGAGCATTTCATAAACTTCTTTGGCATAGGCATTATGGTTTTCGCGTACAGGAATTATTTTGACTTGCACTGGCGAGAGCCAGAGAGGGAAAGCGCCAGCTGTGTGTTCAATAAGAATAGACATAAATCTTTCAATCGAACCCATGATAGCAGCATGCACCATGACGATGCGTTCTTGTGCGCCTTTTTCGTTGATGCAATACAAATCAAATCGCTCTGGCATATTCATATCGAGTTGAATGGTAGCCACTTGATGGTCCCGTCCGATGGCATCTTTGGCGAGGAAGTCAATCTTGGGCCCATAAAAAGCAGCTTCACCTAGAGCCTCTATCGGTGTTTCATTATTACCTAAAATTATTTCACGGAGTGTTTTTTCAGAATTCAACCAAACTTCTTCCGTGCCCAAATAAGCATTCATATTTTTCGGATCATGCATCGAAAGACGTGGTTGTAAAGTAAAACCAAAAGCGCCATAAAACGTTTTTACAATGTTGTAAATTTTACGAATTTCATCGCCTGATTGGCTCAATCGACAGAAGACATGCGCATCATCTTGGGTGATAGATCTGACACGAGTCAGTCCTCCTAGTTCGCCCGTCTGCTCGTCTCGGTAAACTTTGGTGGTATTCGCATACCTCTGAGGTAATTCTCGATAACTCCACTGTCTCCTGTTGTATATCTGAGTGTGATGCGGACAATTCATCGGCTTCATAGCAAATATATGTCCCTCACGAGTATTTACTCTAAATAAATCGTCTTTAAATTTTTCCCAGTGCCCGGAGGTTTCGTAAAGTTCCTTTTTGGTAATGTGCGGAATATCTACTTGTTCATATCCGACTGCTTTGCGAAGTTCCCATACAAAACCATCAAGTAAGTTTCTAATCACCGTGCCCTTAGGGGTAAACAAAGGAAGGCCAGCTCCTACCAAGTCAGAAAAAGTAAATAAATCCAATTCTTTTCCTAATTTTTTATGGTCTCTTTTTTCGGCTTCTTCGCGTTGGGTCAAATAGGCATCCAGTTCTGCTTTGGTAGGGAAAGCGAGTCCATAAATACGAGTCAACATCTTATTTTTCTCATCTCCGCGCCAGTAAGCTCCTGCGACTCGATCTAATTTAAAAGACGCAGGATCTATTTCTGTCGCAGGATTTTCCAAGTGTCCGCCACGACACAAATCTGTGAATCCTCCGCAAGTATACGTGGTGATTTTTTCTCCACGTTCCGCGATTTCGTTTATCAGTTCTTGTTTATATTCATTTTTGAAAAATGCGAGCGCTTCGTCTTTAGAAATTTCTTTATGGGTGAATTCTGTCCATTTGGGCAAAATCTTACGCATTTTGTCCTCGATTTTTTGCAAATCTTTGTCAGCTACTTTTTCCTCTCCAAAATCAATATCATAATAAAAACCATTGTCGATCGCTGGACCGAGGGTGAGTTTCACTTTATCAAATTTATAAATTTCCCCGACGGCTGCTGCCAAGAGGTGAGCCAAAGTGTGTCTTAAGTGTTCTAGTTTTTCTTTTTCCATATTTTTTAAAAAATTATTAATAAAATTAAAATCGCCCCGACAAAAAATGAAAAGTTCTCATTTTTTGTCGGGGCGAGTCTACTTCGCGGTTCCACCCAACTTTGCTCTTTTTATGCTTATAGATTAGCCTTTTCGGGTCCTGTCAAGACAGGATTGTGCTTGGTAAACACAACAATCTCTATAGGACCAATCATATCAAAGATAACTTGTTTGTCAAAGGGTCGTATTAGGGGTCGTATTGGCTCAATGGCTTGGACGGATTTTGCTTTTCGTATTCAATATGCTAGTATAGACGCATTATGGTAGTACGAATGAGACACACAAAATCGCATACAGCAAACAGGCGTTCTCACCACGCTTTGGAGAGTACGAGTTTTGCTAAATGCGAAAATTGTAAAGCTTTAAAGCGACGTCACACTGTCTGTGTAAGTTGCGGTTTTTACCGTGGCAAGAAGGTTCTGGATTTGATTAAAAAGACAGAAAAGAAACAAAAGAAAGCAAAAGCAAAGAAGGCCGAAGCCGCTAAATAATTTTTGTTTTTTAAATATGGCAAATAGGCACCTTTCAAGATCAATAGTGCTCCAGACGCTTTTTGAGTGGGATTTTACTTCGGAGGAAAATAAAGAGAAAAATTCCAAAGAGAAAATTGAAGATGTTTTGAAAAGAAATTTAAAAGAATTTGCCCCTGGTTTTGAGGATGATTCTTTTGTTTTTTCACTCATGGATCAAGTACTAAAAAAGCGAGCGGTAATTGATGAAATTATCGAAAAGGCCGCGCCTGATTGGCCGATTGATAAGATTTCTATTATTGATAGGAATATCTTAAGAATTGGCTTAGCGGAGCTTCTTTTTGGTGATCGTACTGAAGTGCCTCCGAAAGTAGCGATTAATGAAGCGATAGAACTGGCCAAAACTTTTGGCGGAGAAAATTCCGGCAAATTTGTAAATGGCGTGCTCGGGGCAGTTTATAAAGAAATAGGTGAGCCCGGCAAAGAACAGATAAGTAAGAAAAAGAAACAGGAAGAAGTTGTGGATGTCGCAAAATTACCAGTTGAAATGCTGGGTGGCGCTTTGGTTTATGCAAAAAATGAAGGAGAAACATTATTTGCTTTTGTGCATGATGTTTTCGGGTACTGGACTTTATCCAAAGGCAAAGTAGGAGAGGGGGAAGATGTGCTGGAGAGTACGGTTAAGTCCATTAAAAAAGAAATAGGTCTTGATATAAGTATAGAAGAAAAGTTGGGGGAAAATGAATATGTGGCTACGCACCCATCAACAGGGAAAAGTTTAAAGAAAGTTATCTATTTTTTGGGTAAAAGCGAATATAAAGAGCTTGAGCTCGAAAAGTCTGGCGGGCTTGATGGCGCAAGGTGGTTTTCACTTTCCGCTATTCCCGAGCTAAGAATTTACAATGATATAATTCCGCTTATCAGCAAGGCAATAGAAATAATAAGTAAAAAATAAATATGACAATAAAATTTGCCGATTTTGAAAAAAAAATAAAAATATCTTTTAAAGATAAGGATTTGTTAAAACAAGCATTTACGCATCGTTCTTATATCAACGAGAATGTTGGATTAAAAATATCACACAACGAACGTTTAGAGTTCCTGGGTGATGCAGTGCTCGAGCTCATTGTGACCGATTTTCTTTACAAAAAATATCCAGCTTACACAGAAGGAGAATTGACAGCGATGCGTTCAGCTTTAGTCAACGCGATCATTATTTCTGAAATTGCGGGCGCAATCGGTATGAATGATTATTTGCTTTTATCTAAAGGGGAAGCGAAAGATTTTGGTAAGGCTAGGCAATATATTTTAGCTAATACCTATGAAGCGCTCGTGGGGGCAATTTATTTAGATCAGGGTTACGAAGTGGTTGATAAATTCATAACGAAAACTTTATTGCCCAAGACGGAAGAAATAGTGAATAAAAAACTTTGGCGCGATGCAAAATCCCTAGTGCAGGAAAAAGCGCAGGAGTTCGTGTCGGTGACTCCTTCATATAAAGTGCTTCAGCAGTCTGGTCCTGATCACGATAAGCATTTTACCGTTGGCATTTATTTTGGGACTAATTTAATCGCTGAGGGCAAGGGCAAGTCAAAACAGGAAGCAGAACAAAGCGCCGCGATGAATGCATTAAAAGCAAAAAATTGGCTTGATTAATATAAAGATTATGCGCCTGGAGACACTTTCGCTAAATGGTTTCAAATCTTTTGCCCAAAAAACTATTTTGGAATTCAAGAGCCCGATTGTTTCAATTGTAGGGCCGAACGGCTCTGGTAAATCTAATATTGTAGAATCAATCCGCTTTGTTTTAGGTGAACAATCCATGAAATCAATGCGTGGCAAGGGGGGCGCTGATCTCATTTTCAAGGGGTCAAAAAAATTATCTCAAGGAACGCGCGCTAGTGTGACTATGCATTTAAACAATGCTGATAAAATTTTCAAACTTACTAATGACGCTGGAGAAGAGGTGAATTTGAACTATGACACTATCTCAATTTCTCGAGAAGTCTATTCAGATGGGCTCAATAAATATATTTTAAATGGCACTGAAGTGAGGCTCCGAGATATTCACAATCTGCTTGCCTCGGTGAATATTGGCTCAAGTGGCCACCACATAATTTCGCAAGGTGAGGCTGACAGAATTTTAAACGCCAACGCGAAGGAAAGAAAAGAAATGGTAGAAGACGCGCTTGGGCTCAAGGTTTACCAATATAGAATCAAGGAATCTGAGAAAAAACTCCTACGAACAAATGAAAACATGAAGGAAGTGTTAATGCTTCGCCGGGAAAATGCTCCGCATTTGAATTTTTTAAGAAAGCAAGTAGAAAAATTTGAAAAAACTAAAGAGTTGCAGGCAGAACTTCTCGGCCTTTATTTGGAATATTTAAAAAGGGAAAGTATTTATCTAGAGCGAGAAAAGGTCAGCTTAGCTCTTGAACGCAATAAACTTGAAAAAGAACTGAAAGAAACTACAGAGAAAATTTCCAAAATCGAATATGGTGATTCTGAGCAAGGCAATAAAAAAATAGATGAACTTAGAGCCATTGAGCAGAAATTAAATGCTTTGCGATCTGCGAAAAGTGAAATTGAACGCAAACTTGGCCGGATTGAAGGCATGCTCGAATCAAAGCAAAACAGAGCAACTATTTCTGGCCGTTGCCCATTATGCGGAAGTGAAATCAAGGAAATCAATAAAGATCAGATTGAAAAAAGAGCGCATGACGAAAAAGAAATAGCCGAACTAAAAGATTCTCAGAATTCCGCTCTTCTAGAAAAGACACAGATAGAACATGAAGAAAAAGAGGTTGGCCAGGCAGTAGAGAAATTAAAACAAGAAATCAACAAAGAGATGGAAATGATGCGTGACCTAGAGCGAGAAAAATTTACTTTCAAGGTAAAACATCAAGAATTATCGGGATCTTTAGATCTTATAATAATCAAAGAAAGTAGCTTGAAAAACAGAAGAGAGTCTTTTGAGAATGAAATTAAAGAAGGTAATGCTCTCCTTGGGGCAGAAATTTTGTCGTACCATAATTTTGAGGTCAGTGGAATGGAAGAGAATGATTTCCAGGAAGAACGCAAGAAAAAAATTGAACGCATCAAAATAAAACTGGAAGATACAGGTCTCGGGAATGGCGCAGAATTGATGAAAGAATATAAAGAAATGGAAGAAAGAGATAATTTCTTAGCCAAGGAATTGGAAGATTTAGAAAAAAGTATTTTATCACTGCAAAAACTCATTGCGGAATTGAAAGAAAAGATTGATTTTGAGTTCAAAGAAGGAGTCAAAAAGATTAACGTTGAATTTCAAGAATTTTTCTCCCTCATGTTTGGCGGTGGGCATGGCTCTCTTTCTATAGTAGTGGAGTCCAGAAAAAGAAGGGTAAATGGTAGAGAAGATGATGAAGAGTTAGATGATGCCGAAGAACCTGGAGAAGAAAAAAATATTGTTTTCGAAAAGGGAATTGAGATCAATGTTTCTTTGCCGCACAAAAAAGTAAAAGAACTTCATGCGTTCTCTGGAGGCGAAAGATCTCTCACTTCTATTGCACTTCTCTTTGCAATGTCGCAAGTGAATCCACCGCCATTTCTCGTGCTTGATGAGACGGACGCCGCTCTCGATGAAGCAAATTCGCGCAAATATGGAGATATGCTCGAAAAACTCTCGCATCATTCTCAACTTATAGTTGTCACTCACAACCGCGAGACGATGTCTCGCGCTGGAGTGCTTTATGGAGTAACTATCGGTAGCGATGAAGCTTCGAAACTGCTTTCGATCAAATTTGACGAAGCGACGGCAATTGCAAAATAATTTTATTTCTAAAACCTCAGTACTTCTTCTTGGACTTTCTCCATTCTTTCCAATTGGAAAAAAGAATTTAAATATACATTATTTTTCGTGGCTGATATAGAACCGTCCCTGAATAATTTTAACTGGAGAATCATTCCTTCCATGGTCGGTGCGCTCCAAGACTGGTCAAAAAGAAAATTACCGAGCGAGTAGGCGATGTAACTCATGCACGAACTTTGAGTGCAAGATTTTCTGCTATACATTTCTGTGTCTTCGATAACGTGCGGATGGTGACCGATTACTATTTTTGCTCCATTGTCTATGGCTCTATGCGCTAAATATTCCTGTCTAGCGTTATGCTCTTTCACGTATTCTTCACCAAAGTGGAAGGAAACAATTAAATAATCTACCTGCTGCGCCGCACTACTTATTATTACATCAAAATTCGGGTCATTGGCGAGTAGTACACCAGCTTTTCCCCCATTAGTTGTCAGATAATCCGGTCCTTTGTCGCTAAATCCAAGAAAGCCAATTTTGAGGCCATTTTTTTCAATAGTGACTGGAATTTCTGTTTCTGTTTTATCCAATCCTCCGCCGGTATAAAGTATGCCATTTTCTTTCAGGCGTGCGAGTGTATCAATGTAGGCAGCCTGACCCCAGTCTCCGGCGTGGTTGTTGGCTACTGATACAATATCTATACCTGCGTTTTTTAATGCGGGCAAAATAGCCGGATCCATCCTGAATGAATATAAATTTTTTCGGTCAACTCCTTTATCAGATACTGGACCTTCTAAATTGGCAAAAACGATATCTGATTTTTTAAAGATACTTGATACTTCTTCTTGCGCAAAAAGGGCAGAATAGTCATTGCTGAAATTTTTTACGACCGATTTTCTAACCCCGCGATCAAGCATGATGTCTCCAGCAAATACAAGTGTTACAAATTCCGATTCTTTGATTTCTGTGGGCACGACTTTCTCCTCCACTAAAAAAGAAGCAGGGAAAAGTATGACGATAATTATAAGCGTGTAGAGAATATTTCTCATGGTTCGGTTTTACTCACCATGACCTCTTCGAGACTGAGCCTCAGAGCGAAGGCCTGAGTTTTTATCGAATGGGTCATATCAAAACGTAGTCTATCGTTTTTTTCTCTAGGTCAACTGCTTTTACTTTTATTTTTACGCGATCTCCGAGAGTGTATTTTTTCTTTTTCTTCTGCCCGACAAGCTCCAATTTTTTTTCATTAAAAACATAAAAATCGTCTTCCATATCTCGCACCCGCACGAGGCCTTCGCATTTTGTTTCTAATTCTTCCACATACATACCCCATTCAGTAATACCGCTGATGACGCCGTCGAAAATTTTTCCCAAACGCTTACTCATATATTCAACTTGTTTATATTTAATGGAAGCGCGTTCTGCATCCGAAGCGCGTTTTTCTTGTTCGGAAGCGACGAGAGCCATTTTTTCATATTCGACTAATTTGTCTTGCTTCATTTTTTTACCAGCCAGATAATCGGAAAGTAATCTGTGGATCATCACATCTGGATAACGTCTGATCGGGGAAGTGAAGTGAGTGTAATATTCAAAGGCAAGTCCGTAGTGCCCGATGTTTTTTGTCGAATAAATTGCCTTGGCCATGGAACGAATGACAGCTTTGTGTACCGTGTCTGCTTCATTTTTGCCTGCCAAGCTTTCTAATAATTTATTTATTTGGTGTGATGGAATAATCCCATTTTGTAGAGACACTTTATGTCCTAGACTCTTTAAGAAAAACGCTAGATCTGCCATTTTTTCTTTACTGGGCAAATCATGCACGCGATAAATGGACACACTGTCATCGGTGTTTGTATTTCTTTGATTTTTCCCTTTCTTGGGGGACAAAACTTGGGCTACTTTTTTGTTGGCGAGCAACATAAATTCCTCAATCAATCTATTGGAATCCCCACGTTCTTTTTTAATGACTTTGATTGGTACGCCCTTTTCATCTAACACAAATTTCACTTCTTCTTGCTCAAGCGAAATTGCGCCACTGGCAAATCTTTCCTTGGTTAATTTTTTGGCCAAATTATTTAAAATTGCAAGTCCCTTGTGTAGGGGGGCATCTGTTTTATGGATTGAAGTTTCCGCTTCTTCATAAGTAAATCTTTTTTGCGAATGTATGACTGTGCGTCCGAACCATTCACTTTTGACGTGCGCATTTTTATCTAGCACAAAAACGGCGCTCATAGTGAGTCTGTCTTTGTTTGGCACAAGTGAACATAAATCATTAGAAAGCACTTCTGGCAGCATTGGAATCGTGCGATCTACCAAATACACAGAAGTTCCTCTGCTGCGCGCTTCCTCATCTAAAGCACTACCGGTTTTTACATAGTACGACACATCCGCAATATGTATGCCTATTTCATACTCTTCTTTACCTAGTTCTTTAAACGAAATCGCATCATCGAAATCTTTGGCGTCAGAGGGGTCAATCGTGAAAGTTAAAGTTTTTCTAAAATCTCTACGACCGGCATAATCTACTTCCTTTATCCCAGCTTCTTTTATTTTCTTGGCTTCGAGTTCTACTTTATTTGGCAATTCAGCGGCAAAACCTTTTTCTAGGGCGATTGCGTGCATTTCCGTCTCATTGTCACCTGGCCGTCCTAAAATTTTTATCACTTTTCCTTCCGGCGCTTTGCGTGGATCATGCCAATAAATAATTTCTACAAAAACTTTTTGCCCCACCTTTGCGCCACTTAGCATTTTTATCGGTATTAAAATATCCGTGTACATTTTCGTATCGTCGGGTTTTAAGAAAAATAATTTATTTTCTTCTTCTAAAATTCCCACGAAACGAATTTTGGCGCGAGAAATTACTTTTGTCACCTCAGCGGTTTGTCTGCCTTTGCCTTTGGGGTGCAATAAAATTTCTACCAGGTCTCCATGTAGGGCAGTGTTTAAATGCTTAAAATCAATTTCTGGGTCTTGCCCTTTATTTTTTTCAACTCCAATTGCTACATACCCGGTACCCTTGGAGGAGATAGAGATAACGCCTTTTAGTTTATTTGGTATTTGTTTCATTGGTTTAAATATAACATATATAACAGACAGGGTGAATTTATTGCTTTTAAATTTTTTTATGGTAAACTCCGGATATGTTAAAAATAAGATTACAGAGGATAGGCAGGAAGAACGACCCATCATTTCGGGCTGTTTTGACTGATTCAAAAAATAGCACTAAAAGCGGAAAGTTTTTAGAAATATTGGGTACTTACAATCCGAAAGCTGGAGAAAAGAACCTGAATACAGATAGAATAAAATATTGGATTTCCCAAGGCGCTAAGACTTCTGATACGATGCACAATTTTTTGGTACAGGACAAAGTAATTGAAGGCAAGAAAGTGAATGTGCTTCCTAAGAAAAAACCGACAGTAAAGAGGAAGGAGTTGAAAGCGAAGAAATAACTTGCCCAGCCATGGCGGGGTGAAGTATAATTACAGCAAGGCAGTATCGGTCGTAAACTGCAAAATTAATTTAAAAATATAAATTCTGAAACACATATGCAAGAAGAAGCTGATAAGATATTCCTGGAGTATGTAGTGAAGGCTCTAGTCGACAATCCAAACGATGTGAAAATCGAAAGGACGGTGGACGAAATGGGCGTGCTCATCACTCTAACCGTAAATCCTGCCGATATGGGCAAGATTATCGGCAGAATGGGCAATACCGCGAAAGCTATTCGCACCTTGCTTCGCATCATTGGGATGAAGAACAACGCTCGTGTTAATCTGAAAATCAATGAACCGGCAGGAAGTATGAGACCAGAGAGACCCATGGGATCTACAGGAAGCGGAATGGGCGCAGCGCCTTCAGTCCTTAAGACTGTGGACGAGGCAATGGAAGAGTTGAAAGGAATATAAATAGGCACTAGGCTTTAACAACAAAAACACCCCCATGAGGGGGTGTTTTTGTTTGTGTTGACATAATCTCTGTAAAATTGTAATTTTTAGATGAAGTTCCTAAAACAAAAAAAGAAAGCGAGGGGAGCGAGGATGACATTAAAATCCTTCCTTATGCAGTTTCTGTTTCCGGGATGGGGAATGAAGCCGCCTTCGTTGGTAAGGTGTGAGAAGTGCGGGGTTCTCACCCGCCCCAGCGTCTGTGGGCTTTGTAGTGACTGCTGTGTCACTACGAATAATAGTATTAACGGGAGGTTGGCATGCCAAGAGATGAAATTGGGTTAAGCCCAACGTCCCGCTACGACTACCTTTGGTCGCCCACCAATCCACTCAATCCACTACAGGCTCGGTGTACCTTGTGTGGAAGTTACACTGAGCTGGTTAAGCACGGTGGGCACGAATGTTACAAGTGCCCTAGGTGCAAAAACCGAAATTCATGCGCGAGAGATCGCAGAAACGCCGCCCGGCGTCTCCGGGCAAAATGGTAAAAGGGGCCGAAGGAGGGCCCTAATATGAAAAGTGGTGAATTTCTCTTCCCGCCGGGCGTCGTGCTCGCGTTCGCGCGAGCCAACGCCGCCCCACGACGCCGCAAGCTGCCCGACGAGCGGCGCGCGCTCACGCACAAGTTCTCGGTCGCGGGGCACGAGGGCTACATCACCGTCGGCCTCTACGAGGACGGCACCCCGGGGGAGATCTTCCTGACGATGGCCAAGGAAGGCTCCACGATCTCGGGTCTCATGAACGCTTTCGCGACGGCCATCTCCCTCACGCTCCAGTACGGCGTGCCGCTCGACGCCCTGGTCGAGAAGTTCAGCCACATGCGGTTCGAGCCGTCGGGCTACACGAAGAACCCGGAGATCCCCATCGCCGAGAGTCTTGTGGACTACATCGTCCGCTGGCTTGCGTCGCGGTTCCTGTCGGTCAGGCCGGTGGCGGCTCCGACTCACAAGCCGGTGGTCGATTTCCAGCCCGTGGACGGTATGGAGCCGCATCCGTGTGTTGGTCCAATCGTTTCTGGCGGACACAACGAGCCCTTTCAGAACAGCACCGACGCACCCAACTGCCACGAGTGCGGGAGCCTGATGGTCCGCAGTGGGGTGCGCTACAAGTGCCTCAACTGCGGGGCGACCGGCGAAGATGCCCACCCCGGGATCTCGCCGTCCCAGTAGTTAGTTCACACAATCGAGCATATCGCTCACGCGGGCCCCGACGCTTCCGAAAGGAGAACAGCGTCGGGGCCTTCGCAATTGTAGTAGTGATATTTCTTGTTTTTTATTTACATAAGCTATAAGGTATAAGATATGCGTTTTCATATAATCACAATTTTTCCGGAAATGTTTGATTCTTATTTACAAGAGTCTATTCTTGGGCGCGCGGTTAAAAATAAATTGATAGATTTCAAATTTTACAATCCCAGAGATTTTATAAAAGCACCTAAAAATAATTATCGACCAGTTGACGACAAGCCCTACGGCGGAGGGCCGGGCATGGTCATGCGTGCGGAGCCGATACTTAAAGCAGTTGAAGCAGCTTTGAAGGTAGCTTTAAAGCCTCACCCCCGCCCCCTCTCCATTTCAAAAAAAAATGGAGAGGGGTGGATGCAAAGCAGACGGGGTGAGGGAATTAAAATAATTCTCTTTTCTCCCTCTGGCAAAAAGTTTGATACAAGTTATGCAAAAAAATTGATTAAGAAAAAGTACACGGATATTATTTTGATTGCCGGACGATATGAGGGGATAGACGCTCGAGTGCAAAAGATCTTCAGGGCAGAAGAAATTTCAATCGGGGATTATGTTTTAACTGGCGGCGAACTTCCTGCGATGGTTTTGATCGATTCAATTTCTCGCCAAGTTCCGGGTGTACTAGGTAAATATGAATCTCTCGAGGAAGAGCGAGTGTCTAGCAGTGAAGTTTATACTCGTCCAGAAATTTTGAAATACCCCTTCGGTAAAGCTCAGGGCAAGAATATAAAAACTTATAAAGTGCCCAAAGTTTTGCTTTCGGGAAATCATAAAAAAATTGAAGAATGGAAACAAAGAAAATAATCCCCAACTTTATTTGACAAAAAAGTGAAAATAGTATAGGCTGTTTGGGATTCATTGATTGAGTATCGGATGCAATCTCCTTATTAATTATAAGCTCGCTATTATTAATTGAGCCTTTTTTAATTTATGCAAATCGATACAAAGCGCCCTAAGAAGTATTTTTCAAGATACAAAAAACCCCTCGTCGAATTTCCAAATTTAATAGAAGCGCAGGTCAAAAGCTTTAAATGGCTGGTAGAAACCGGCATTGGAGAAGTATTTAAGGAATTTTCTCCAATCATCGATTACTCCGGAAAAAAGTTTCAGCTTGAGTTCACATCTTTTTCTCTAGAAGAATCCAAGAGTGATGAAAACAATTCCAAGGTCAACAAGCTCTCCTACCAGGGTTTGCTCAAGGCGCGGGTAAAATTAACTAATAAAGTTTTAGGCACTATCAAAGAGCAGGAAATTTTCATGTCTGAACTCCCTTTAATGACTCCACATGGAACTTTCATCATCAATGGAGTAGAGCGTGTCATTGTGCCCCAGCTTGCCAGAAGCTTCGGAGTTTTCTTTACAGAATCTGAAACAAAAGGCACCAGATATTTCGGGGCGAAAGTTATTCCAGCGCGCGGAGTATGGATCGAAATAGAATCAGAAGCTGATGGAGGAATTTATATAAGAATAGATAAAAAGAGAAAGTTTCCAGCTACCGCTCTCCTGCGGGCGATGGGCTATGAAACGAACGAAATGATCTTGAAGGCTTTTGAGAAAGACCCTACTGTCAAAGAAACTATCAAAAATTGCTTGGAAAAAGATGGAGTTAAGAGTTTGAATGAGGCATATATTGAAATTTACAAGCGCTTACGAGATGGAGATATGGCGACAGCTGAGAACGCTAAAGAATTTATTAATTCTTTATTTACTGCGGAACGCTATGATCTTTCTCCGGTTGGGCGTTTCAGATTTAATCAGCGTTTTGGCAAACCAATGGATGAAAAAGAAATGGAACGCCGGACTATTTCCAAAGAAGATTTGATTTCAGTAATTGCTCATATTGTAACTTTAAACAATACCCCGCTTGCAAAAGCTGATGATATAGATCACTTAGGGCAGAGACGAGTGCGTTTTGTTGGAGAGATTCTGCAGCAAAAGATTCGTACTGGTATGATGCAGATCAAGAGAAACATTCAAGATAGAATGTCTATTATTGATGTGGATACCGCGATGCCGATAGCCATCATCAACCAGCGTCCGCTCCAGGCTCGTATTAAAGAATTTTTCACTACTAACCAGCTTTCACAATTCATGGCGCAAGAAAATGTGCTTTACGAAATGGAGCATTTGCGCACCTTGTCTGCCCTCGGTCCAGGAGGTCTTACTCGTGAAAGGGCAGGACTTGAGGTTCGTGACGTACATCCTTCACACTACGGCAGAGTTTGTCCTATTCATACCCCTGAAGGTCCAAACATTGGTCTCATTTTACACCTTTCCACCTATGCGAAGATAAATGATTTTGGAATTATCGAAACTCCTTATGCCAAAGTAAAAAATGGCAAGATCACCGGAGAAATTGTCTACCTGAATGCTCTGGAAGAAGAAAAATATAACATTGCTCACGCGGGAATTCCTTATGATTCTGAGGGAAAAATAACAAAGGATAAAGTGGAGGCGAGAGTAAAGACAGAGCCAGGCATGGTTTCCAAGGACGAAGTTGATTATATTGACGTGGCTCCAAATCAAGCTTTCTCCATTGCCACCTCCATGATTCCATTTTTGGAACACAATAATGCGAATCGGGCACTCATGGGTAGTAACATGCAGAAACAAGCAGTGCCTTGTGTGTTGCCCGAAGCTCCGCTTGTAGCAACTGGTGTTGAAGAATTAGCGTCACGAGATTCAGGTAGACTAGTTATTGCTACAGAAGATGGTGTCGTTTCTTATTTGGATGCTAAGAAAATAGTTGTAAAAGGTAAAAAAGAAATAACTTATAATTTAGTTAATTTTCTAAGAAATAATAATTTTGCTGTTTTTCATCAGCGTCCGTTGGTGAATGTCGGCGACAAAATTAAAAAGGGAGATGTACTGGCTGATACCTCTAGTACCGTAGGTGGGCAAATTTCTCTTGGGCAAAATATTTTTGTAGCCTTCTTGTCTTGGTCTGGGTCAACTTATGAGGACGCAATCATAGTTTCTGAACGTTTGGTAAAAAAGAGCAAATTCACTTCAGTTTACGTTGAAGAATTTACTTGCGTGGTTCGCGATACCAAACTTGGTCCAGAAATCACCACCCGCGATATACCAAACGTCGGAGAACTTAAATTAAAGGATTTAGATGAAGATGGTGTTGTGCGCATCGGGGCTGAAGTTAGAGAGAATGATATCTTAGTAGGTAAGATTACTCCAAAAGGGGAGACCGAACTTACTCCTGAAGAACGGCTCCTCCGCTCAATCTTTGCCGAAAAAGCCCGCGATGTAAAAGACACTTCACTTCGTATGGAACACGGCAAGCGCGGACGCATAATTGGCGTGAAGATTTTCTCGCGAGATTTGGGCCATACCCTTGAAGCTGGAATTATTAAGAAAATAGTGATTGAAATTGCGCAGATAAGAAATATTTCCGTTGGAGATAAACTTTCTGGCCGGCACGGCAACAAGGGAGTTATTTCAACGATTCTTCCGGAAGAAGATATGCCTTACACCGCGGATGGTACCCCTGTTGATATAATTCTTTCTCCGCTTGGTGTTCCTTCTCGTATGAATTTGGGGCAAATTTTAGAAATGCATTTAGGAATGGCCGCCAATAGTCTAGGATATCAGGCCATTGTTCCACCATTTTTGGGAGCTAAACACGAAGAAATAAAGGAAGAACTGGTAAAGGCAGGACTTCCACCAAATGGACGATTGCAACTTTTTGACGGACGAACCGGCGAACCATTTGAACAGGATGTAGCAGTGGGCTACATGTATATGCTCAAACTTCATCACATGGTGGAAGACAAAATTCACATGCGTTCAATTGGTCCTTATTCTCTTATTACTCAGCAGCCGCTCGGTGGAAAGGCGCAAGGCGGAGGGCAGAGATTTGGAGAAATGGAAGTCTGGGCTCTCGAGGGTTACGGTGCCGCTTACACTCTGCGGGAAATGCTCACGATTAAATCTGATGATATACTCGGCCGATCTCAGACCTTTGATTCTATTATTAAAAATGAAATAATCAGACCACCAAATTCTCCCGCCTCTTTCAATGTGCTTCTGAATTATTTGCGAGGTCTTGCTCTTGATGTCGAGTTAAAGAAATCTGGAGATAAAGAATAAAAAATATGAAAACATTAAATACAACAGAATTTGACCAAATTGGATTAAGGCTTGCATCTCCAGAGCAAATAAAAGAATGGTCCTTCGGAGAAGTTACTAAGCCAGAGACGATAAATTATCGCACTGGGAGATCGGAGCGCGGAGGTTTGTTTGATGAGAAAATTTTTGGTCCGGAAAAGGATTATGAATGTTATTGCGGAAAATATCGCCGAATTCGTTACAAGGATATAATTTGTGAGAAATGTGGAGTAGAAGTTACTCGTTCTATCGTGCGTAGGGAGCGTATGGGGCATATAGAACTTTCCACCCCAGTATCACACATTTGGTTTTTGCGCGGGGTGCCTTCTAGGATGAGCATACTGCTAAATATATCTGTAACTGATCTTGAAAAAGTTATTTATTTTGCTGGATACATCATTACTAAAGTTCATGAAGCAGAAAAAGAGTCCATCTTGACTGGTCTAGATAAAGAATACAAAACAAAGTTGAAAAATTCAGCTGATGATGAGACACGCGAAAAATTGAAGAACTTACTTTCTGTAACTAAAAAAGAGATTGCCGAAATATATGAAGGAAAAGTTCTCAATGAGATATCGTTTCACCACTATTCTTTAAAATACGGTACTTGCTTTGAGGCTAATATCGGAGCTGAGGCTATCTATTCAATTTTCAAAAATCTTGATTTGAATAAACTAAAACATTTGACAGAAAAGATGCTGGAAAAAGCAAGCGTAGCAGAAAAAGAGAAATTGCAAAAGAGGCTTTCACTCATTCGCGCAATGACTTATGCGGGAATTCGCCCAGAATGGATGTTTTTGACCGTTATTCCAGTTATTCCTCCAGTCTTGCGTCCGATGGTGGCGCTGGATGGCGGAAGACATGCTACCTCTGACTTAAATGATCTTTATCGACGAGTGATAAATCGAAATAATCGTTTAAAGAAATTGAAAGAAATCAATGCCCCAGATGTGATTTTGCGAAACGAAAAACGCATTATTCAGGAAGCTGTCGATGCCTTGATCGATAACTCTATCGCCAAGCAAAATGATTCTGCGGCGATGAGCCAATCCCAGAAACGCCCACTCAAATCTCTTTCCGACAATCTAAAATCAAAACAAGGTCTTTTCCGTCAAAATTTGTTGGGTAAACGTGTTGATTACTCAGGTCGTTCAGTTATTGTGGTTGGTCCAGAGCTGAAGCTAAACCAGTGCGGCTTGCCGAAGCATATGGCGCTGGAGCTTTTCCGCCCATTTGTGATTTCAAAAATTTTACAGGCTGAACTTGCATTCAATATTCGCGGAGCCAATAAACTTATCGAAGAAAGAACTGGGGAAGTGTGGGCGATGCTAGAAGAAGTAATCCAAGGAAAATATGTGCTTTTAAATCGTGCGCCTACTTTGCACCGCCTCGGTATTCAAGCTTTTAACCCGATTTTGATCGAAGGAAATGCTATCCAAGTGCATCCGCTTGTTTGTCAGGCTTTCAACGCAGACTTCGACGGAGACCAAATGGCTGTGTATGTGCCACTCTTGGAAGAAGCGCAGTGGGAAGCAAAAGAGTTAATGGCGTCAAATAAAAATTTACTTAAACCGCAAAATGGAGATCCCATCGTAAACCCAAAAATGGACATGGTGCTTGGAAGTTATTGGATGACCAAAAATGTGGACGGTGAAACGGGCGAGGGTAAATATTTTTCAAGTCCCAATACCGCCATTACTGCTTCCGACTATGGAATTATAAGTTTGCGCGCCAAGATAAAAGTTCTGGCCACAGACTCCTATAAGTACAAGAAATTTGACGGGGGAATTTTCGAGACTTCCGTGGGCAAACTTCTTTTCAATAGCATATTGCCGAGTGATTTTGCGTATGTGAATGATGAAATGACTCAAGACAGGCTCTCCTCCCTTCTGGACGAGCTCATTGTGCATTCTGGAGTGGACCATACACCGGCTTTCCTCGACAAGATTAAGGAATTTGGATTCAAGTACTCAACAATTTCAGGCACTACATGGGGGCTCGACAACGTTTCTCTTTCTCCAGAGAAACCGAAGATTATTGCGGAAGGTAAAAAATTAGAAGAAGAAATTGTTTCTCAGTGGAAGGAAGGTTTACTTTCTGAGGAGGAAAAATATCAAAAGATTATTGAAACTTGGACCCAGACAAAGAAAAATTTGGAAAAAGTTTTACCGAACGTACTTGATAAAAAAGGTTCAACCTATGATCTGTTTACTTCCAAAGCAAGAGGTAATATGACGTCGCTCGGTCAAATGACGGGAATGATCGGACTTATTCAAAACAACCAGGGTAAGATTCTAGAATTTCCAATTATTCCTTGCTATCTAGAAGGACTTTCTCCTATTGAATATTTCGTCATTACGCACGGTGCTCGAAAAGGCGCATCCGACACGGCTCTCAATACCGCTAAGGCTGGATATTTGACTCGAAGATTGGTGGATGTGGCGCAAGACGTGGTTATTACAGAAGAGGATTGTGGGACAAAAGAAGGCAAGATGGTTACCAGGGAAAATATTTCCGGAATTGAAATTCCTCTTTCGAAAAATATTCGCGGGCGAGTATTGGCTGAAGATTTGAAAGATGAAAATGGCAAGGTTGTTTACAAAAAAGGTTTCTTGATCACCAAAGAGGAGGCTCGCAACATAGAAGGGGCTGGATTTTCAGAAGTATTCGTCCGATCTCCGCTTACCTGCAAGACAGTTCATGGTCTATGCGTGCAGTGTTATGGATTAGATCTGGGAAGGAACAACTTGGTGGAAAAAGGCGAAGCTGTTGGTATTATTGCGGCGCAAGCTATCGGTGAACCGGGTACTCAGCTTACGCTTCGCACGTTTCATGCTGGAGGTGTTGCCGGGACGGATATTACCACTGGTTTGCCGCGCGTGGAGGAAATTTTTGAACGCCGAATTCCGAAGAATCCAGCAATCATCTCTGAAACTGATGGGGAAGTTTTTGAAATAAAAGCAAAAGATGGCAAAGAGAAAATAATTAAAGTTTTGTCTGATTCTAAAGAAGATGGGAAAAAGAATGAGATGGAATACATAGTAGCTTTTCGCCGAACTCCGATGGTCAAAGTTGGTGACAAAGTAAAGAAAGGCCAACTCCTTACTGACGGATCGGCGGATATTGCAGAAATGTTCAGACTAGGTGGTAAGGAGCTCGTCGAAGAATATATTATTGCTGAAATCAATAAAGTTTATGAGCTTCAGAGTGCTTCCATTTCTCGCAAACACACCGAAATAATTATTCGCCAGATGTTCTCTCGTCGCAAGATCAAAGATGCGGGCGAGACGAATTTCTCCATTGGCGATATTGTGGAAAACACCGCTTTTATAGAAGAAAATGCCCGAGTTGAAGAACTAGGCGGTAAAAAAGCAACTGCCGAAACGGTAGTGCTCGGTATTACGGAAGTTTCGCTTCGCACCAAGAGCTGGCTCTCTGCCGCTTCGTTCCAAAATACTAATCGCGTGCTGATCGAAAATGCTATTAAGGGCGGAGTAGATTCACTCCGAGGTCTCAAAGAAAACGTCATCATTGGCCGACTCATTCCAGCTGGAACTGGATTTGGTAATAAGTTTGCGGAAACTAAAGAAGAATAGGGTTATTAACAATTTAATAAAAATAATATGGATCAAAAAGGTTTCGCAAATCTCGTTTTGATTGGAATAATCGTCATCTTGCTTGGGGTAGGGGGGTATTTTATGTCGCAGAAAAAAGAAAACGTGAAATCTTCACAACCCGTAACTTCAGACACTGATACTTCAAGCTGGAAAACTTATACCAACAGTAAGTATGGATTTGAATTAAAATATCCATCCAACCACCAACCAAAAATATTGGAGAATTTAGATTCTTCTGGACAGCTTTTTTATTGGTCAATATCTGAACCTGTGTTCAAAGAGGGAGATGTAGGGGAATTTTCCTCGAGTGTAGGTATATCAGTGTGGGATAATTCTAAACAACTTACGCTACTGGATTGGGCTAAGTTAAATCAAGGTAATTCTAATTACAATTTAGATAACATCAGTGATTTTAAAAATGAAACCTTGGCTGGTCATAAAGCAGTTAGTTATTTGTGGAGAGGGGAGTTGTCGGGTTATGGTAAAACAGTAATTATTGAAAATGGTAAAACCCTTTTTGTGTTGGGTGTTGGAGCAGATAACAACACTGAATCTCTATGGCAGAATTTTGATCAAATTCTTTCGAGTTTTAAATTCACTCAACAAAATCAGGAGCAGTCCGAACCTTTCTCCATACAACCATCAGTAGAAAAAGATGGCTGGCTTACATATCAAAATGGAGCCAAAGTTATACTAGTTGCCGATAATTTAAAATCAGCAGAAGTGCGATACCACCCAACTGGAACAGGTATCACTCAAAGTACATTGGCGGGAAAGATGTCAAAGGTGTCTACAAATAGGTGGGAACTAAAATTACCTGCATCTATTATGTCAACAAATTTTTGGGCAGAAACTGTAGATGTGTCTGGAAAGAAAGGTAAAACCATTGATCTCGGTAATGTAATTTATGAAGAAAACGATATCGAAAAAGCTCATAATACCTTAAATGTATTTTTTATCTTTCTCAATGACGAACAATATTCTCATGCTATAAAATACTATGGTGGCGACTATGAAGTGCTCCGAGATAATAACCCAACGATAAATCCAAAGGACTATGTTGCTTTAATTAAAAGTGGCTGTGAACAGAATGGTTTTAGGTGTTTAAAAGTAAAGAATATCTTAAAAGAAGAACAAATTTCTCCAACCGAATTTAAATTTTTAGTACAGTTTATGAATAATGACGGTACACTCTTTAAGAAGGGTCCTTGTTGTGGTGCGAGTGAAAAAGACGAACCAACTCAAACAAGTTTTGAGTATACAGTTAAGAAATCCGGGAATAATTTTTTAGTGTTAGGTCTTCCAGTATACACACCATAATCATGAATTCACCCGTTGATAAAATTAAAGAGAGGCTAGGAATTGAGGAGGTGGTCTCTTCTTATATAAAACTCGATCGCGCAGGCAATAACTTAAAGGCGAAATGCCCTTTTCACAACGAGAAGACGCCATCGTTTTTTATTTCACCAGATCGTGGAACATATTATTGTTTCGGCTGCGGAGCTTCGGGGGATATTTTTACTTTCGTGGAAGAATTTGAAGGTCTTGATTTTAAAGGCGCGTTAAAACTTCTCGCCGATCGTGCTGGTGTGCCGCTCACTGTCTACACGAAGGAAATGAAAGAAGCGGAAAGTGAAAAAGAAAAATTATACAGGGCGATGGAAGAAGCTACGCTTTATTTTGAAAATAATTTAAAGAATAATTCAGAAGTTTTAGAATATTTAAAATCCCGCGGACTGAATGAAAAAAGTATTAAAGATTTTAGAATTGGCTATGCAATCTTAGACTGGCGGAAGTTGTATGATTATTTAAAATCGAAAAATTTCTCTGATAAAGAAATAGAGCGCGCGGGGCTGACTAAAAAGCCAGAGGATACCAATAAGGCAATGTATGATAGATTCCGTGGACGAATTATGTTTCCAATTGCGGATTCGAGTGGACGTGTGGTTGCTTTTTCTGGAAGAATTTTTGTTGATGACGGTAAGTCGGCTAAATATTTAAATAGTCCGGAAACACCAATTTTTAGCAAGAACGCGGTGCTTTACGGCATAGATAAAGCGAAAGATTCTATTCGTAAAAATAATTTTTCTATTCTGGTTGAAGGTCAGATGGATTTAATTTTGTCGCACCAAGCTGGATATCATAATACCGTGGCGACTTCCGGAACGGCTCTATCTGATTCTACCATTTCCAAAGAGAATGTAGTTTCTAATTTAGGGCTTATAAGACGCCTTTCCCCCAACATTGTGCTTGCTTTTGATGCAGACAAGGCAGGAGCCAATGCGACCATCAGGGCGGGCAAAATAGCCCTTTCCTTGGGTATGGATGTAAAAGTGGTGGATTTACCTGATGGTGTTGATCCAGCAGATTGTGTCTCTAAAACGGGCCCTCTGGCTTGGAAGGAAGCTATTAAAAACTCTAAACATATTATCGAATTTCTTTTAAATAAAGCTTTGAAAAATTCTAGCGATGCGCGCAAGGTCGGTAGAGAAACAAAAGAAAAAATATTGCCATTTGTAAATGCTTTAGAGAGTGCTATTGAAAAAATGCATTTTATAAAACAGATCAGCGATTTGTCTGGAATTTCGCAAGATGCCTTGCAAGATGATTTAAAAAAAGTTGAGCAAGAATTAAAATATGAAAAGGAAGAGATAAAAGAAGCGGGAGAAACACTGACTAAAATCTACCGAAGGGATTACATAGAACGCAAACTTCTCGGCATTGCCCTGTGGCAACAAACTCTCTCGTCGCCGGCGGTAGATTTTGAAACGATTTTGAGTAAATTATGGGAAGTTTGTAAAAAATATGAAGACATCCAGCAAGATTTAATATTTGAGGCGGAAGTATTTTATACAAATGATGAAAATCTTGAAAAAAGTGTCGCTGAAATGTTCTTAAATCTAGAAGAAGAAAATATCAATGAAGAATTAAGCAAAAAAATGATGGAATTAAGAAAAGCAAGCAGCGAAGAATCCGTCAAAATTTTAAAAGAAATAAATGATTTAAATAAGAAAAAAGAAGATATTAAAAATGGTCGAGTGAATAATAAATAGAAAATGTATGAAAAATAAAAATAAAAAAGTAAAGAAGAAAAGTAAAATTGTGAAAAAAGCAAAGAAAGTGGCTAAGAAAACAAAGAAATTGTCCAAAAAGTCGAAAAAGGCAGTTAGAAAAGTTGTTAAAAAGGACCAAATAAAAAAATTGTCCTCAATTGAAAAGAAGGCGGAAATGCTCTCCGAGCTTGCCAATATTCTGATTGAAAAAGGGAGAAAGCGTGGTTTCATTACTTATGACGAAATTTTAAAAACTTTTCCTGATATAGAAAATAATATTTTGTTTTTAGATGAACTTTATGAAAAGTTCGCAGTTGCAGGTATTGATGTACTTGAAGGAGGAAACTTGCTTAATCTAGATTCGGATTTAACAGACAAAGATCTGAACAAGGGAACAATGCACGATTCTATCCAAATGTATTTAAAAGAGATCGGGCAGTATCCGCTCATCCATGCTAGCGACGAGAAGGATCTAGCTAAACGTATTGAACATGGGGATCTAGAAGCAAAGAATTTGCTGGCGCGCGCGAACTTGCGTCTGGTGGTTTCTATCGCAAAAAAATACGTAGGGAGATCTGCCAATCTTACTCTACTTGATCTCATTCAGGAAGGGAATCTGGGCTTGTTTAAAGCAGTGGAAAAATTTGACTGGACTAAAGGGTATAAATTTTCTACTTACGCCACTTGGTGGATTCGCCAGTCTATTACTCGTGCGCTTGCTGATCAATCTCGTACGATTCGTATTCCAGTCCACATGGTGGAAACAATTTCCAAATATAAGCAAACTTATCGCAGGCTATCTCAGGATCTTGGCAGGGAGCCGCTCGCAGAAGAGATTGCCACGGAGATGGGCATACCAGTTGATAAAATTCACGTGATTGAAAATATAAGCCAAGAAACTGTTTCTTTAGAGCAACCTGTGGGTGATGATGATGACAAATCAACATTAGAAAATTTTATTCCAGACGATAAAATTTTACGCCCTGACCAAGAATCTTCTCGCCGTATTCTCTCTGATCAAATTCGCGAAGTCTTAGACGAACTCAACCCCAAAGAGCGCAAAATTTTGGAGATGCGTTACGGTTTACTCGATGGTATTCAGCATACACTTGAACGGGTAGGGGAAGAATTTGGAGTAACCAGAGAGCGTATTCGCCAGATTGAAGCGAAAGTTCACGAAAAACTCCGCCAACACGAAAAAATTTCCAGATTGAAAAATTATTTTGATTAAATTAACACAATAAGAGTATATTTATATTGTATTAACGTAATAAGAACGGCCGTTGCTATTACGTAATAAATAAAATTTGCACATAAAATGTTTTTATAGATTGAAATATCCTTCCAAGTTTTCTCTGTTGGTGAGGTCTTTTACCAAAGCAAAATGAACGTATTTCCCAATATTCCAGTAATTAGCAATAAAATCTATTTCTCCCTGACAAGGGTAGGGGTGTACCCAGACGCTATCGTTAAATTTTACCAAACCCAATTCTTTAAGTTTTTCCCGAAGCGAATCCCTGGCCGCCCTCTTCTTTTCTGGAATGTCAAAAATAACCATACGGAAGTTTCTGTCCCATATTTTTCTCTCTTTTATTTTTATATTTTCATAATTAAATCTAAGAAAAACTTCGTTTCCCTTCTCAGTAAGAGAAATTGCGTGATCTTTACCAACTTTTTTAACATATATCAGCTTCTGCTTCCTTAATTTAGAGAAATAAACAGAATAGTTTTTAGGTTTATTGAGACCAAAAATTTCCCTTACCAAAGTTTCGGTCATTTTATAGCTAGTTCTCTTGTTTGCTAAAGCAGCAAATATACCAATCCCCATACCCAGTGCTCGGATTATTTTTCCGGAATTTGACTCTTGGTCAATAATTTTCATTTTTATATATTAACATAATAACCACGGCCGTGTCTATTACGCAAATAAAAAATTTACCTCTTGATAGGTGGCGCTTGTGCAGGGGTGGGTAGATATCTTATGTATTTTTTTGATATCTTCTGGTGTATATTATTCCTAGAATTGCACCAAGTATTGTTAATATTGGAGTAGCCATCATCACTACAAACGAGAGTCCCTCGCTGGTGTCAGTGTTTAGATTACCCAAAAAATTTACTAACACAGAAGCAAAAAGGAACATAAGAAAAGCTCCAAGTAATCCGTAACCAATTTTATTCAATAGGTTTTTATTATTCATGTCTTTTATTTTAACGCACTTTCAATCTTTTGTTTTACTGTCGCATAAGATTCGGCGCCATCGATTGTGGAGACAACTTTTCCTTTTTTCACAATAAATCCTTTCGGAGTTCCGCTTACTCCCGCTTCTGCTCCTTTGTTTCTAGAATCTGCCACAGCTTCGGCGTATTTGCTGTCATCTAGGCATTTATTAAAGCTGGATGTTTCCAGTTTAAGCTCTTTAGCGAAAGATTTTAGATTTGAATCGGAAAACGTGCCCTCATTTTCGCCTTTTTGGTGAGAGTAAAGGTAATCATGATATTCCCAGAATTTCCCTTGATCACCGGCACACCTAGCTGCTTCAGCAGCCCTTGTTGACTCTGGACCCAAAAATGCCCAATCGCGATAGACAAAAAGCACTTTTCCATTTTTTACATAATCATTGATAACCCCAGGGATGAATGGAGTCCAAGATGAGTCCCGTTGCTTAAGTGCTTTAAGTAAAGGCGTATTCTCTTGTAAACCTGAAATCACCTCGCAAAAAGGACATTGAAAATCCTCATACATTACAAGGGCAACTTTAGCTTCCGGGTTTCCTAATATTCTATCTTCCTTGTCGACGGGTGCCAAATTTATAACAGGAGTTACGTTGTTTAAAGAAACAGACTTGCTATCTTTTAATAAAATTGCTCCGGCAATAAGAAAACCGGCTATAATTATTGCTCCCGCTATTTGTTTATAATTGTTATTACTATTGGTATTTACATTCTTGCTTTCAATATTACTTTCCTCCATGTTTTTTAGGTTAATTGTTAATTTGCTCATTGTAGCATATTTTTTAATTATGTTATAATTAATTTTATTAATATCAAACCTGTCCGATTGAGTCGATCTGACGGGGGTCGTTTATAAAAATTAATTTGTTCCGATGTAAGTCGGGACGGAAATAAAATATATATGTGTTGTAAAGGATGGGGAGGTTGCTGGGTGCATAAATTGGTTAGTCTTTTGCTTGTGGTGGGAGGTTTGAATTGGGGTTTGGTTGGTCTGGCCATGCTGTTTACCGACGGCAGTAATTGGAATGTTGTGAACCTGCTTTTGGGTTCTTGGCCGGCAGTGGAAGCCGTAGTTTACGTGCTGGTGGGTGTTTCGGCTGTGCTTGGTGTTTTCGGCTGTAAATGCAGTAAGTGCCAAGCGGCTTGTGAGTCTTGCAAAGTTGACGGCAAGATGGAAGGTAATAGTAATATGTAATATATTTATTAAGTGTTTTTAAGCAAACCCTGCTTCGATAAAACCGAAGCAGGGTTTGCTTTTGGGTTCAAAAATGTTATATTATATCCAAGCTTATGCCTTCAATTCCAGATGTTATATTTTATATTCTTGTCTTTTTGTCTGTTTACGTCCAGGTGTTTTTTTTCGTGACTTTTTTGGAAAATAGAAAAAAAATAATTACCAGAAATGAGAAAGTGAAACTTGCTTCATACCCAGAAGTTACCATAGCCGTACCAAGCTTCAACGAAGAAAATACAATCGAGAAAACAGTGTGGTCACTGCTGCGCCTAAATTACCCCAAAGATAAGCTTAAGATTTTTCTTATTGATGATGGATCTACAGATAACACCTGGAAAATTATCAGCAAGTTTGCTAGTCACTCCAATATAAATATTTTCCATAAAGAAAATGGGGGAAAATTTACTGCGCTCAATTTGGCGCTGGAAAATCTAAAAACAGATTTCTTTGGATGCTTGGATGCCGACTCTTTTGTAGATTCAGAATCACTTGTTCGGATTATGAGTTATTTTGAAAAGGATTCTCTGACGATGGCTGTTGCCCCATCGGTAACAGTGAATAATCCTAAAAATATAATTCAAAATGCCCAAAAGGCCGAGTATAGCATGGGTGTTTACTTTAAGAAAATGCTTGGATTTTTGGGTGCGATAAACGTCACGCCTGGTCCACTAACAATCTTCCGGAGAAAAGTATTTGATGATTTAGGACCCTATCGTCATGGGCACAATACGGAGGATATGGAAATTGCATATAGAATGCAGAAAAATAACTATAAAATAGAGCACTGCAATGATGCATATGTGTATACCAATACCCCAGCAACAACCAGAAAACTTTACAAACAAAGACTGCGTTGGGTTTACGGCTTTATAAACAACACTATTGATTATCGAGATGTAGTTTTTAGGAAAAAATATGGAAATTTTGCCCTATTTACTTTGCCGATGGGAATTATTTCTATATTGTCGGTGGGTTATTTGTTTGGACGAATAGTTTACAACCTGGGTGACTTCTTGTATTCAAAAATTATGGAATTTCAGCTTATTGGTCTTGATTTCCAAACAGAAAAATTGATATTGGATCCATTTTTTATCAATACTCGCTCCTTCATTTTCCTTATCGTTTTAATATATCTTTTAATAATTTTCGCTATAATTTTCGGACGAAAAATGACTAAGGAAAAAAATATATTTTCTCTTAATATACTTTATTTCTTTCCCGTTTTCAGTCTCCTCGCCCCATTTTGGCTTCTTAAGGCTATTTACAATACAATTGTGCGGAGGAAACCCGCCTGGAGATAACAATATATGAACAACAATCTTGATTGGAAAAAATATTTAATTGTGTTTTTGATTACTACCGGACTTTTTCTTACTGCTGTATATTTAAGCAATTATTTTGGCGATAAAAAAATAGATCAACTGAAAACTATCCAAGACAAAATAGCTATTGATATTCTTTCTTCAGAAACTCAATTCTCTTTGCTGTCTGAGCTTTCTTGCAAGAATATTTCTGATTCTGTGTTTTCAAGTGAGCTTGGGGAACTTGGCAATAAACTGGAATGGAGTCAGGAGAATTTAGGTGCAACAGAAGAGGTTTCTTATCTAAAGAAATATTATTCACTGCTCCAGATTAAAGATTATTTGTTAACCAAAAAAATATCGGCTCGTTGCGGTACAAAATCAGCATTTATTCTTTATTTTTATACAACAGCCGAGAATTGCACTCTGTGTGAGGATGAGAGTCTAATACTTTCAACTTTGCGTAGCAAATACCCAGAGCTTCGAGTTTATTCTTTTGATTACAGCACTGATCTTTCAGCGGTCACTTCTATGCTTCAAATATATAAAATAAAAGACACGGTTTTGCCAGCCTTGGTTATTGACGACGAAGTTCTCTCTGGGTTCCATAGTTTGGAAGACCTAGAAGCTCGAATTAAAGAATCATTTAAACTCCAAGAAGCTAAACCTTCTGAGGCTAATAAGAAATAACTCTTTTTGTTCGAAACTGGAGCCGCCTCTCGGACTCGAACCGAGGACCTTCGCTTTACAAAAGCGTTGCTCTACCAACTGAGCTAAGGCGGCGAATATTTAGCGTGTTATTCCGGCAAATTTTCTTCTTCTCGCACTTTCTGTTTTATCGCTCTGATTTTATATTTATACTCTGAAATCATTTTTAGGAATCCATTAACTTCGCGTACCCCCTCAGAACCATTTTCATTGTCACGTATGATATTCTTTATTTTATTTTTTAATTCTTGGTAAATATCTTTCAAGAAATTAGAAAGTTGTACATACGCTCTAATTATTGCTACAAGTACTATGTAACCATATCTTTTTATATTTTTTACAGCGACGTTCCTCCACTCTTCAATGTGTGAACTTTCTAGTCTCACCTCCGCTTTATGAAGGTGAAGCAATTGCCCACTCTGTATCAAGACAAGCTTTCTGGCTATCATGAAGGTGATAGAGAAGAGAGACACAAAAAATAAAGTTAAAAGAAAATACATTTTTTTATACTGAATAACTTTTCACCTCTTTTATTTTCGCTTTGTTCTTGAGAAGTAGCTGGCCAACTGTTGTTTCTCCGTCTTTTATGAATGCCTGATCAAGCAAAGTTTTCTCTTTAAAATACGTCGCTAGTTTGCCCTCTAGCATTTTTTTCTTGATTTCTGTCGGTTTGTCGATACTTGCAATCTCCTTTTCGAAGACCTCAGTAATTGTTTTCTTCGCTTCTCCGCTAATTTCTTCTGGCGAAATATATTCCGGTTTCATGGCCGCTATGTGCATGGCTACATCTTTTGCGAGTTCACTATTGCCTCCTTCTAGGGAGACGATAACTCCTATTTTATTATTGTGCACATAATTTCCCAGGGTGTTCCCGTTTACTTCATAAGATATACCCAGCTGTATATTTTCTCCAGTTTTCTGAATTACTCCATCTATCATTTCCTTTGCGCCAGCTTTCATCTTTTCAATACCTTCGCTTAATGCTTTTTCAGTTAACTTTTCAAGAAGGGTGGTGAAGTCTTCATTGCGGGCAACAAAATCAGTTTCACAAAGGAGAGAGACCAGAACAGCTTTGTTGCTTGATGTTTTAATTGCGACCCTGCCATCCTTAACCTCGCGATTTACTTTTTTAAGCGCAATATCCGAGCTGGTTTTTTTTAATATCGCAAGCGCTTTTTCCATATTGCCCTCGGCTTCTTCAAGGGCGCGCCTGCACTGCATTACCGAGATGCCGGTACTATCTCTTAACTCTTTTACTAATTCGGTGGTGATTTGAACAGACATATTATTATTTCTTTTCTGCTACAGACATTTGGCCGTCTTTGTAAGCGCTCAAAATAGCGGAAGCAAAGAATTTTATTGATGGTATGCCGGAATCGTTTGCCACGATAGGGTAGTCAATGCCTTTGATGTTGGAATCTGAATTGACTAGAGCAACTACGGGAATATCTGACTTTCTCGCTTCCGTTGCTGCGATGTGTTCACTTCTCGCGTCTACTATAAACAATGCATCCGGAGCCTTTTTTAAGCCAAGCAAACCAGTGTAATATCGAGCCAGCTTTTCCATTTTCTTAGCCATGACTACGCGTTCTTTTTTTGTGTATTTTTCTAGTCCGCCGGTACTGCTTTCTTTGTGATAATTCTCAAGTTCAAATATTCTCTTTTTTATTTCGGTAAAATTGGAAAGTATTCCGCCTATCCATCTCTCTGTAACGTAGGGCATATTAAGCGACTCCGCGACATCTTTAACAGCTACTTTTGCTTCGGGTTTTGTGCCCACAAATAAGACGGTTTTTCCTTGGGCTCCTAGTGTTTTCACAAATTCTGATGCCTTTTCTAGAAGGGCATTTGTCTTTTCAAGGTTTATAATGTCTCCCTTATTTTTGGTGGCATAAATATAAGAAGAAACGGAAGGATGCCTCCTGGTCTTGCTGTAGCCAAAATGCGCTCCAGCCTTGAACATTTTCTCTATAATCGTGTCATCTGCTGCGTTTTTTTCTTTTTGCATACCATCGATAATAGCAGAAAACTTTACCTTTTGCAAATAAATTTAAGTCTTTTTGTGTTGGCTTATAAATTTTTCTTCTTTGACCAAAAGACTTTTTTCGGGTAAGATGACTTCTATGAGACAATCTAAACTTTTTACTAAAACAAGAAAAGAAGTTCCAGCCGATGAAACTTCCAAAAACGCAGAACTTTTGATTCGTGGCGGTTTTATCCATAAAGAGATGGCTGGGGTTTATAGTTATTTACCTTTGGGTTTGCGAGTCTTAAAGAAGATAGAGGGAATAATTAGAGATGAAATGAATAGGGTGGGTGGCATAGAAATGAAAACATCCATACTTCAAGATAAAGAGATTTGGGAAAAAACTAATCGATGGAGTGATGATGAGGTAGATATTTGGTTTAAAACTAAATTAAAAAATGGCGGAGAAGTTGGTTTATCTTGGAGCAACGAAGAAAATTTCGCCAATATTTTAAAACAATATGTTAGTTCTTATAAAGATTTACCTCTTTATCTTTATGATTTTAAGGATATTTTACGAAACGAAACTAGAAGCAAGTCAGGAATTTTAAGGGGTAGGGAATTTTACTGGAAGGCGCTTTATTCTTTTTCCAGAAACGAGGCAGAGCATAATAATTTTTACGAGAGGATGAAGGTAGCGTATCAGGATATTTTTAAAAGGGTTGGCATAGGGCATGTGACTTATCTGACTTTTGCCTCAGGTGGCGCCTTTTCAAAATACTCTCACGAATTTCAAACCCTTACCTCTGCGGGTGAAGATACTATATATGTAAGCGAGGATAAGGCTATGGCAATAAATAAAGAAGTGCTAGAGGAAGAAGTACTCACAAGTTTGGGTTTAGAGAAAGATAAATTGGTGGAACACAGAGCGATTGAAGTAGGGAATATTTTTACCTTAGGTGTCAGCAAGCCAGAAGCGCTGGGGCTCTCTTATGCAGATAAAGATGGAGAAAAAAACTATGTTTTTATGGGTTCCTACGGTATTGGGCTCGGTAGATTGATGGGTACTATTGTGGAAGCACTTTCGGACGACAAGGGAATGGTTTGGCCAGAGTCAGTCGCGCCATTTTCTGTTCACTTGCTTGTGCTTGGTGCAGACGAAGAAGTTCTAAGGGAAGCCAATAAGATATACGAAAGTATGATAAAGGATGGGGTGGAAGTTTTATTTGATGATCGTTCGGACGTTTCGGCTGGCGAAAAGTTTTCTGATGCGGATTTACTAGGCATGCCATACCGAGCCGTGGTTTCTGCGCGTAGCTTAAAAGAAAACGGTATAGAATTAAAGAAACGCACCGAAGAAAAAGGAAAAATTGTCTCAGAAACCGAATTAATGAATTTACTAAAAGCTAAAAGCTAATTTCTATAAGCTATTTGATATGCTCGAAAAATTCTACAAATTAATTTCTAACGACATTGGTATAGATCTAGGTACCTCGAATACCTTGGTATATTTGAAGGGGCACGGGATCGTGATCAACGAACCATCAGTGGTGGCCGTAAACATCAAGACCAATCAAGTGTTGGCAGTAGGAGCGCAAGCTAAGGAAATGCTTGGGCGTACCCCGGGCCACATCAAAGCTGTGCGGCCTCTCGTGGATGGAGTTATTTCTGATTTTGAAGTGACTGAAGAAATGCTTTCTTACTTAATAAACAAGGCAGATAAGATAGCTCCCAAATTAGCCCGTCCCAGAGTGCTAGTGGGTGTACCATCGGGTACCACCAATGTCGAGACGAGAGCAGTGTATGACGCAGCTCGTTCGGCTGGAGCTAGAGAAGTTTTTCTAGTAGAAGAGCCTATGGCTGCTGCTATCGGCATACGCTTGCCGATCAAAGACCCAGTCGGTTCTATGATCATTGATATTGGCGGAGGAACCACAGACATTGCAGTCATTTCTCTTGGAGGAATCGTGAAATCAAAAAATATGAAACTCGCCGGTGATCAATTAAACAACGACATCATCACTTATATGCGCGATGAATTTAAAATACTTATCGGTGAGCGTACCGCGGAGACCGTCAAGATAGCCATTGGTTCTGTCCTTCCTGGGGAATATATGGAGACCGAAGTTCACGGAAGGGATTTACTCACCGGATTGCCGAGAGAAGTGGTGGTTACAGATTCTGATGTCCGAGAGGCTATGGCCGCTTCGATCAAAGGTCTGGTGGAAGGAGTAAAAGATATGTTGGAAACGACTCCGCCAGAAATTTTATCCGACATTATGCATCGAGGGATTACTCTCTCGGGCGGCGGAGCTCTCATCCCGGGTCTTGATCAGCTTTTGGGGCGGGTTCTTAAAATTCCTGTTTATGTGGTAGAAGATCCGCTTTCGGCGGTGGCTCGCGGGACAGGTGTGATTTTGGATGACATGCCATTTTATCAGGAAGTTCTGATCGGCAATCAAGATGAATTACCTCCTCGATAAAAAAATAAAGAAAAAGAAACTCTTTAGAATTGCATTTCTTGTTCTTGTTTTTATTATTTTAATTTATTTTAGATCTGGTATCGGAAATGCGCTTTCTAGTCTGGCGAGTGGGCTTTCCCGGCCAGTCTTAATCGCCGGGAACAATGTGGGCGAGAAATTTACAAATTTAAATTCTTATTTTGCCTCTAAAAATTCTCTCTATTCAGAAAATGAAATTTTAAAAAATCAAATAATGCGAGAGGAGGCGCGGATGGCTAATTATGGTTCTTTATTAGCAGAAAATACAAATCTGAAAGAAATTTTAGGCAGAAAAGATTTAAAGAAAAATATGATTTTGTCCGCTATTTTGTCCAAACCCAACCAAAGCCCGTATGATACATTGATTATTGATGCTGGAGAATCGCAGGGAATAAAAATGGGCAATACTGTTTTTGCGGGCGGAAATATTCCGATTGGCCGTATCGCAGAAACCTATGCCAATTCTTCTAAAGTAATTTTGTTTTCAACCGCGGGCGAGAGAACACAGGCAGTTATCGGAGAAAAGTCTGTTTTTATGGAGTTGGTCGGACGAGGTGGAGGGAATTTTGAAATAATAATGCCGAGGGATTTTGTTTTAAAAAGTGGAGAGCAAGCTATCATGCCCGGGATTCATCCTTACCTGTTGGCAGTGGTGGAAACTGTCATTTCCGATCCGCGCGATCCTTTCACAAAAGCGCTTTTGGTGAGCCCGGTAAATATCCAAGAAATAAAATTTGTGGAGGTGGCCGAATGACCAGAGAGGGTGAATTTATGAATTTTCAAATAGAGAAAAAACTGAAAAATAGTCTAGGGCGGGCGGGTGTTTTAAAAACTCCGCATGGAGATATTTTAACCCCAGCCTTCGTCGCCGTGGGTACGAAGGCGACGGTCAAATCTTTAAATCCAGAACAAGTAAGAGAGGCGGGCACACAAGTAGTCCTCGGCAATACTTATCATTTATATTTACAACCGGGCGATGAGATCGTGCGCGACGCCGGCGGAATTGGGAAATTTATGAATTGGCCAGGTCCGACGATGACTGACTCCGGAGGTTTTCAAGTTTTTTCTTTAGGCGCTGCGTACGGAAAAGATATTTCCAAAATTACAAAAATCACTGATCCTTCTCTTTTAATACCAGAACGTTTTGATGATAGTGATGCTCCCAGACTGGCAAAGATAGGACAAGATGGAGTTTCCTTTAAGTCGCATCTTGATGGCTCTATTCATTACATTACTCCAGAGAAATCAATTGAGATTCAGCACAATTTAGGCGCGGATATAATTTTTGCTTTTGATGAGTGCACGAGCCCAGCAGAAGATTTGCAGTATCAAGAAGAAGCATTGGAAAGAACGCACCGCTGGGCGGAGAGGAGTTTGATTGAACATAGAAAATTAGGCGGTGATTCTGCGCTTTTCGGCATTGTTCAAGGCGGACGAGATGAAAATTTGCGAAAAAAATCTGCCAAGTTTATCGGAAATCTAGACTTTGATGGTTTTGGTATCGGCGGAAGTTTTGCGAAAGAAGACATGTCTACCGCTGTGAAATGGGTCAATGAAATTTTGCCTGAAGAAAAGCCTAGACACTTGCTCGGGATAGGGGAACCAGAAGATTTATTTATGGGGATAGAAAATGGCGTGGATCTTTTTGATTGTGTCGCCCCGACCCGTCTTGGCCGGAATGGAACTATTTACACCAAGTCTGGGAAAATAATAATTATGAATACAAAATTTAGAAATGACTTTGAGCCGATTGAAAAAGATTGTGGCTGTTACACTTGTCAGCATTATACGAAGAGTTACATCGCGCATCTTTTCCATGGGAAGGAAATGCTCGCGGGGACTCTCGCTTCAATCCACAATTTATATTTCATCGTGAACCTTGTGAAAAAAATCAGACAAAGCATATTGGATGATAAATTTTTTGAGTTTAAAAAAGAATTTTTGGATCAATATATAAAAAATAGTTGATTTTATTTCTAAATCGTGTTATCCTGAATAAAGAAAGGAGTTCCAAATCTTGCCAGACGATAACAAAATCCCGACCGAATCGTGTTCATCGTCCCTAGCGGACGATCTACACATCGACGAAAGCTTTCCAGACCTCTCCCGGTTCGGTTCTTCCGATTCGGCAGAACCGACACTCCATCCGACGACGTTCGAACGCAGGCGTCGGAAAGGGGTGGGGGAAGTACCCGATCTCTCCCATCTCGGACGCCGTTCGTACTAGGGAAAGCGGATTCGTCCGTCTCCCGCCCCGGGCCCCGCGCGATCGCGGAGCCCGGTTTTTCTTTTACCCACAAAGGGCTTGACAAAAAATACAGGAGGGTGTATAATACCGTTAGTTTCAAAGTTCGTCGAATTGGGCCTATTGGCCCGGAAAGGATA
The DNA here is from genome assembly GCA_023267195.1 of Candidatus Nomurabacteria bacterium. Taxonomy (GTDB): domain Bacteria; phylum Patescibacteriota; class Minisyncoccia; order Phycocordibacterales; family UBA9973; genus UBA9973. Next base: position 10,397 of record JAHFNT010000004.1, on the reverse strand, counting down.
TGGCATGTACGTCCACTGGTACATCCTAATTCACAACGGGGTGCCGGAACTCCGGCACCGCCCCCTTCCTCCTTCGCCCCCGCCCCCCGAGGAAGTGCCCTGGGTGTTCTACCCGGAGCGTCTCCTCTCTGCCCTCGGACGGGGGCAGTAATCCGCCAAAGACCGCGTCGGTCCTCGGCAACAGGTCGCCTTCACCGGCGGCCTTTTTTCTTTATATTACCCGCCAAACTTGACAAAAAAGCCAAAGAGGTGTACAATGTCGGTAGTTTCAAAAGTTCGTTGAGTTGGGCCACAAGGCCCAGAAGGAGTGAAAATGTCCAATGATCCGGAAGAGACCCTGGGCGACAAAACTGTTCCCATACCTCGACTGGCTACTCTCCGCGCGAGCCACGAGGAGAGTATGGAGGTCGTTGTGCCCGAGACTTCGTTCTATAGGGGGTTTCGGGTGGCCATCCTCACGCTTGAGGATATGGAGGCCCTCAAGCGCTTCGAGCTATCGGCGCAGAGACACAACTATCTGAGGTGGTAGCATCGCCCACCCGGGGCGCGAGAGGCTCACCCTCTCCGTCTCGGGTGGGCTTCTCTGTTTATGGAGGAAAATCTATTGCAATTTTTTGACTAGTTGCTATAATAATTTTTAATTTAACTTAAAATTAAGGAAGTGAAAAAAACAAAAAAATCTGGAAAGAATTGGAAAAAGTTTTGGAAGCTAGGAGCAGATGAATTTAATACTCAGTTTTTCGGCGTCAGCAAGGACGGCGAACTTACAGCCATAGAAGGCAACCACATTTATAATATCAATGATCTCGCGCATAAGTACGGCACACCACTCCAGATTATTTTCCCTTTTGTGCTAGAAGACAGGCTGAAGGACTTGCTGGGCTATTTTCAGGCATATATTAAAATTTACAATTATAAAGGCAAATTCTTTTATCACTATCCGATGAAGGTAAACCAAAATAAGGAATTTATTTTGCCACTTTTATCCGAAGGAGCAAATTTGGAAGTAACTTCTGGGAACGAGCTTTGGATTGTGAAAAAGCTCTGGGAAGGAGAAAAATTCAACAGCAAAATCCGCGTGCTTTGCAATGGACCGAAAACAGATCAATACTTGGATTTGATAGAAGAATTGCGCGCCAAAGGCATGACCATTGTTCCTATTATAGAAAGTTTAGACGAGATAGAGAGATTATCTAAATATAAAGGAGATATAGGGATACGTGTAGATTTATCCATCAAGGCTGACACCCATTGGGATAAAAAGTTTGATCGTTTTGGCATACCCGAGAAAGACGTCTTTGATTTGCCCAAAATGAAAAATCTTAAAGTCATGCATTATCACATGGGCTCTCAGATCAAAACACAGAAAAGCATCTTGGAAGCAGTGAAGCATGGGTTTGGTATTTATACTCAGTTGCAAAAGATCCATCCCAACTTGGACACGCTAGACATCGGCGGGGGATTCGGCATTCTGCATGAAAAGAAGAAGTTTTATACCGCTAAAGTTGTTTCCAGTAACATAATAAAATTATTAAAAAATCTATCCGACAAGGCGGGGATTAAACATCCTAATTTGATAGTAGAATGGGGGTGGTACATCGTTGATCCGGCGCAAATAACCATCTATAAAGTAATTTCTGAAAAATCCATACCCAAAGCCAACGCCAAAGCCTGGTACATTATAGACGGCAGTTTTATCAATGATCTGAAAGATACTTGGACGATACACCAAAAATGGCACACCATCCCAGTAAACAATATGCAAGGTTCGCTCAAGACGGTTTGGCTCGCGGGCAGTACTTGCGATTCTGATGACAAATACACGGCGGGGGGAAATTATATTTTGCTACCAAAACTTCATGAAGGACAAGATCAGCTGATTGCTCTTTTAGATAATGGGGCATATCAAGACTCACTTTCTTCCCACCACTGCCTACTCTCCGCTCCAATGAAAATTGTAGTCAAAGATGGTACGATCACAGTCGCTCGCAAGCGCGAAAGCCCAGATTCTATCGGGAAACTTTTTGGCTGGACTAACGGAGATCACTAATGAAAAATTATTTAACTGGTTTTGCCGCGCTCGTGATTCTTTTCTTTATCGGTTATCATTTCTGGACGGCCGTAAGTTTTGATAACATCAAATATATAAAAATTGCGAATCAGGAAATAAAAGTTGAGTTGGCTTTAACGAGTGAACAAAAAGAAAAGGGCTTGGGTGGCAGAAGCGAACTCGGGGAAGATACCGGCATGCTGTTTATTTTTGAAAAGCCCGGCAAGTATTCTTTTTGGATGAAGGATATGAATTTTCCGATTGATATTATTTGGTTTGATGAGAACCTGAAAGTTATTTATATACAAAAAAATGCAATGCCGGAATCATATCCGGAAACTTACGGACCGAATGAAAATGCAAAATACGTATTAGAGGTTGTGGCCGGCTTTGCGGATAAAAATAATTTACAGTTAGGGGATAGCGTTCTATTTACATATTAAAAATTCGTAGTATAATTGCAATTGGTCCTGTATCTTGATAGCTACTCCGACCCAGGTCGGAGAGGAAAGTCCGAACACAGTTCACCCTGTATTTATGCAGGGCGAAAATAAGTAGAGGGTAACGCCCTCCCACAGCAATGTGGAGTTGCGAACAGAGACGAGTCCTGAGGCTTCGGCCGAAGGGGTGAAACGGCTAAATACTTACTCCTGTGCAAGATCGTGTCCTTCGACAAGCTCAGGACTAGTCCCGAGCGTAGTCGAGGGAAGAATCGCTTGAGTCCGAAAGTAATTGAGGACCTAGACAAATTGCTATCGTCCGACCTTGGTCGGAACTACAGAATTCGGCTTATAGGATACAGGGCTTGAAACATGAAAAATCCTCTCGCAAGAGAGGATTTTTCTATCCTCAGTCAGTTTCCTTGCATTTTTATTTGAAGTATGCTATACTTGGCCTGTGAGTGTGAGGTGATCTCACATTTCTAATAACAATGTATGTGCCGCAAAACCCCTCCGACCCAGGTCGGAGGGGTTTTGTTTATTTCGGGGAGCAAAAAGTCTTTCTTAAGTTATCCACAGTTATTTTTATATTTAAATATTATATAATTAATTTAATTTAGTATATTTTTATATTAAATATTTATTAGATTAATTTAAAAAATAATGGAAAAAGAAAAAGCGCTAAAGAACTTTTTAGAAATTCCTTACGATGATCTTGAGGTAATGAATTTAAAGGCGGAAGAAAAGGCGAAAAATACCAGCCCAGCAATGCTTGAGAAAGAATATCGCGCCTATTTGCAAAAAGAAAAAAGAATAAAAGCGGTGACGCTTTGTTTTACAGATCTGGAAGGGCGTTTCCATATGCTTGATTATGACAAAAAGTTCTTGCTTGATTCAGCTAATAATTTAACTTTTGATGGATCTTCTATTCGCGGGTTCAGCCAACAGCACGAATCAGATCTGCGCTTGGCTATTGATTGGGGGAGTGTTCGCTTTTTGCCATCGGATATATTCGGCCCTGGGAAAGTAATAATGTTTGTGGATGTGCTCGATCGAGAGCATAAACCTTATATTTCAGATTTTCGCAGTCAGCTGAAGCTTTACACCGAAGAACTCAGAAAAAAAAGCGGGCTCACGGTGCACACCTCAGCTGAGGTGGAAGGATTTTTGGTAGATGGAATAAATTCTGAACAAAAATATGGAGAGACTGGTTCTTTCCAGTTTATTTCAACCGGCGGATATTATCACTCGCTTCCACTAGATCGCTTGCGCCAATTTATTGATCGGGCCGCAGAAGCTCAAAGGGCCATGGGATTCAAAAATGAAAAAGATCATCCAGAAGTTGCGCCCTCGCAGTTTGAAATGAACTTTTCTTATACGGATGTGGTGCGGGCCGCAGACAACGTCCAGCTCTACAAACTTGTCTGCCGGCAAGTGGCAAACAATCTGGGGATGACAGCTACTTTCTTGCCGAAACCTTTTATCGGGGTCAATGGTTCAGGCATGCATACCAATCTTTCTCTCTCAAAAAATGGAAAAAATATTTTCTACAACAAGCAGGGGAGGGATGGTTTATCGGATATTGCTTGGAATTTTATTTCTCGTATTTTAAATCATGCCTCCGAAATCTGCCTAGTTTTGAATTCCAGTGTGAATGCTTATCGCCGCCTCGATCCGCATTTTGAGGCGCCGAACCAGATTAAGGTTTCTCCTATTGATCGTGGTTCTATGATCCGCATACCTATTGGCAACGAGAAATCAACTCGCATCGAAGTTCGTTCTGTCGCCCCCGACGCAAATCCGTATTTGGCTTTTTATACTATTACTAAGACCGGAATGGAAGGTAGGCCACTTATAAAAGACAAAGATAAACGCGATCGAGTACGTGTTTTGCCGGACAATGTGAATGATGCAATCAAACTCTTCAAGGCAAGTGATTTTGTCGGTAAAATTTTACACCCAGTCAACCAGGAAAAATATGCCGAATATAAACAAATGGCAGCTGATCGTAGTCCGAAAGCCTTAGGCACCCTCCTCAAAGCTTCTGAAGTTGTCTATCATCACGAGGTGACCAATCAAGTCCTGTGGCATAAGTTCTAGGGAACCCTTGACTGGGATTGGCAAAAAGATATAATTAAACTCATGATCCCAGATAATTTAATGGATTTTCGTAAAAAAGAACAAACGAGATCCAATATTTCCGTAGATGAAGCAGCAAGGCTGAAAAGGGTGATGGAGTTGCGTAGAAAAGCTGTGGCGCGTCACGTCACAGAAGCTGCTGGTGTCTTGGCACCTGAGTTGGGTTTGCCTGTGGCAGGAGAAAATCTTCAAAGAGCTTTGACCGATCTTGCTATTGAAGATAGTAATTTTGATGAAATTTCAGCTAAAGGCAGAAATCCAGTAGAAGCCTTAGTCCAAATTTATCGTGCGCAAAGAGAAAATAATGGCGGGAAAAAGAATTGAAATTAACAAGAGGTCAAAATTATAAGAATTAATTATTTAAAATAATTATGTTTGAAAGCCTCGGAAAAAAATTGAGTGGTAAAAGAGAAATTAACTCCGATTTAGAAGATTTACGTGCCAAATCGGACGAAATTGTTGTGAGTAATTCGAAGCTACTTGGGAAAGTAGACGAAGTGGTAGATAGAAAATTAAAATTTTTAAAAACAGAACGTTATTTAGATTTAGCTCATGAAAACGATCAGGTTTTTTATGCGAGAGCGCTTGGACAGATGAGTCAGATAGAAGAGGGTTTGGAAAAAGCAAAAGAAGAAATTGGTAAGATGGAAAGCGGAGAAATTACCGAAGAAAAAATTGAAAAAGCTATTGAAACGCTTGATGGTATAATCGTGGTTGCCGGAGAAATAAAAGGGGAATTGGAAGAGAGAAAAGAAGAAATGAAGAATGGGCTAAATCCGACAAAAATAAATTAATACGTGGTATTTGACAAACTCTTTTAAAGGAATAGTCTTTTAATCAAAGTTCCAAGAAAGGAGAGGAGCATGGCTCTGCATCTGGTGCCAAACCAATACGTCGTTCACGCAGACTATGCTTCCAGCACGGTCTGCCCGATCGAGGGAGCGATCCCTCTTCACCCCGAGCTAGAGAACTCCGGTCCCACCATTTTTGACCTTTCAAAGGTGAACCGGATACTCAATCTGGCCGACGGTAGAGGAATGCTTCGAAACCCCGAGGCTCTCCGAGAGCTCTTCGGTAGATTCAAAGTGTTTCTCTATGGCTCCATACGGCGCGCGTCAGACGGCCGGCTCTTCGTGCCGTTCGTGTGCGTCGATGAGCCCATAGGCTGGCAAGAAATCGATCGCGACTGGGTAATGGAGGACCCAGATATCGCGTGGGTGCGGGTCACTCCGCACATAAAAAAGGAAGGCGCTAAGATCCTCGTGTTTCGCCCCAGGTAGGCGCTCGTCGCCCCCTGGGGTTCCCTATATTAGGCCGCTTGATCTTTTCTAGAGGTTTCTCTTTCGAGTTTTTGTTCCCACAGCTTTTTCAAAGTAGAAACTATTTTGTCCTTAGGAAGTTCAAGTAACATTGCCCTATAGCCTCCATTTTCCACAAAATCTCGAATTTCCTTTTTCAGTTCAGCGCGCCTTTTTTGTCGCGCATATTCATAAACAGGATTGTTATCAAAATCTTCAAGTGCAAATTTTAATGCGAGTTCTTCAATAGCGAGACCTAGATTTTTTTCTTTTTCTAAATCAAAACTGGCGGTTTTTTCCGCAGATTTTTTAGCTAGATCTATTTTGTCAGTAACATATTTTGGTGGTTGATCCATTTTTCCCATAAATTTATTTAATTATGTTTATAAAAAAACACTAACTTTGTGGTGGACCGTACAGGACTCGAACCTGCCACCCCCTCATTGCAAATGAGGTGCTCTACCAGATGAGCTAACGGCCCAAACTTTAATTACATTCCAAACTTACAACTGATATTCTATCTTATTTTGCCAAGAATGCAAATTTTTTAATCCGAAACTATCGTGTATAATACCGGGATGCGCTATAGATTTTTCACTAACTCAGAGCGGGCTTGGCGGGCGATGTTTGAGGCCATTCAGGAAGCCAAAGAATCCGTGTATTTGGAGATGTACATTTTTACGAATGACATGGTTCAGTATGATTTTCTAATGCTCCTGAAAGAAAAAGCCGAAAAAGGGCTTCGGGTTAGGATAATTTTAGATTCTTTTGGCAGCCAAGATTTGGGTGAAAGCGCTATCAATAAATTGCGAGAGAGTGGAGCGGAGCTGATTTTCCTAAATGGTTTTATCCATCATACCCACCGAAAGATTTTAATCGTGGATGAAGAGAGGGCATTTATCGGGGGAGTAAATCTGAGCCAAGAGTTTCGGTTTTGGAAAGACATGGCTTTAGAGATAAAAAGCCAAAAGCTGGTTCGCCATGTTACTCGTTCTTTTGCCAGGGTCTATGTGGAATGTGGGGGGATAGACCCGCTAATTCTCGCTCAAAATAAACCGATTATTCGAGACAAAACGCGTACTTGGTTGGTGGAACATTTCCCGGTTAGGAAAAATTTTGGATTGAAAAGAATATATAAAGAAAATTTAGGCAGGGCGAAAAAAAACATCACCCTTGTGGCGCCGTATTTCATGCCGAAGCACTGGCTCATTGGAGTGCTGGAAAGGGCAGTCGCGCGAGGAGTGCAGGTGGATATATTGGTGCCGAAACACACCGGGATATTTATCGTTGATCGTGTTAATTATTTTTATATCTCCAAACTTTCCAAGTTGGGGATTCACTTTTTTATTGATAAGGAAGTGAATCATGCCAAAATAATGATCATAGACGGGAAAGAGGGCTTGGTCGGCTCGCAAAATTTAGATTTTTTATCTTTTGATTTAAATAATGAAATAGGAGTTTTTCTAAAAGATGCTAATGCGGTCAACAAGCTATCAGAAATAGTGAATGAATGGAAAAAAGATGCCTCTATTTTTGACATTAAACATTATCGGCCGAAATTGCTTGATTATATTCTGTCGCCCATAATCAGCGTCTTTTTCCGAGTTTTATCCAAAGCCATTGAGTTTTTCTAAAAATATTATAGATTTTTTATTTATTTTCTTTTTGCAATTTTTCAAAACAGCAATATAATCTAAATATGGAACATTTTGATATAAGTGAATTTTTTGATGATGAGGCTAGAAAAAGAGAGGGGCGTACAAGCTCCACAACCGAGGAACACTTGATAAATCAGGATGCTGTGATTGAGCTTATTTGTGGAATTGAAAATGGAGAATACAAAGAAAGACCTTATAGGGGGGACAATGGTGAGGCGCGTATTCACGTCCTCAATAGCTTGGATAAAATTATTTACGACAATTCTATGGTTGGTTATGAGTTTGATTGTCGTCGGGCTGGAGACCCGTTGGGTAGTGAGCATCTGAATTATTTATTATCCTTGGGGGGCTTTCAGCAGGGAGAATAAAAATAATAAATACCGAGTACAAAACATTGCTCCGGGGGTAGGGATCGAACCTACGACCAATCGCTTAACAGGCGACCGCTCTACCGCTGAGCTACCCCGGAGCGATGTTTTTTACCATTTTAATTTATGAAAAGAACTTTTATCATCTTAACAGAAATTATGGAAAAAACAAATAAAGTATTTCCTGATTTTAGTTCTGGGGATGCTATACTTAAATTATGAAACTAGAGAGTGAAATTTTTACAAATGAAGGCAAAATTCCAGTGGAGTACACTTGCGATGGGCATGGCAGTCTGCCCGCACTCAAAATTTCAGAAGTGCCAGAGAGCGCAAAAAGTTTAGCCTTGATTGTGGATGATCCGGATGCCCCGAACGGGGATTTCGTGCACTTCGTGCTTTGGAATATTGACCCTGGGGCAAAAGTTATTGATAAAAATAATATGCCCATGGGGGCAGTAGAAGGCAACACCAGCTTAAACAAACCCGGCTGGGTTGCGCCTTGTCCTCCTTTTGGCGTTCATCATTATAATTTTAAACTTTATGCTCTTGATATCGAACTTTCTATTCCAAATTATTCAAACAAGTCTGATCTTGTAAGTGCTTTAAACGAGCATATTATTGAAAGTAGCACACTTGTAGGTTTGTATGGACGGGAGTAGAATATAGAGAAAGTAAACTCTTGGTCGCGTTTATTATCAATTAATTTTTAATATTTTTATGAAAAAATTTTTAAAATATGTGGCGATTCTTGTGTTGTTCGCTGTACCGTTCCTCGCCTGGGCGGCCGAATTTCGAGCGGGGGAACAGCCGTCGGTGGGGAGTAATGAAAAAATTTCCAATGATTTATACATGGGCGGGGGGAGTGTGGTTAGTGCCGGTAGCGTGCTTGGCGACCTTATCACGGCTGGGGGCAACGTTGTAATTAGTGGAGATGTCGGTGCTGATCTTTTGGTCGGCGGAGGGAATGTAACGATTCTCTCAAACGTTGGCGATGATTTGCGCGCGGGTGGAGGTACGGTCGTACTCTCAGGAAAAGTCGGGGGAGATCTGCTTTTGGGTGGAGGACAAGTCACCGTCAGTGGTGCTGGAGTCGGAGGGGATGCAGTCATTGGCGCTGGTGTTCTCCGCTTGGATGCGCCGGTCGCCGGAGATCTGACTATTGGTGGGGGAAATGTTTATTTGAATTCTACCGTCGGAGGCAATGTGAAAATAGAAGCAGATAAAGTTACTCTCGGGAGTAAGGCGGTAATTTCTGGCAATTTAACTTACAAAGCAAAAACTGAATTAGTAAAAGAAGAGGGAGCAATAGTGAAAGGTAAGGTTGATTTTGAACAAAGAGTTACAAAAAATATTTCAGCTAAATCTCTGAAGGTTATATTTTCTGGAATCTTTGCGGTGAAAATGTTTGCTTTGCTCGTCTGTGCTTTGATTCTCGGCAGGCTGTTCCGCCGATGGAGCAGAGAGTTGGTAAATACAGCGACGGAGCGTCCATGGTTTGAAGTGGCGAGAGGTGTACTTGTGTTCGTGGCGGCGCCAGCTATCTCGATGCTATTTTTCGTGACAGTGGTAGGCTTCCCATTCGGCATAGCCGGTTTGCTTGGTTTTGGTATTCTGATGCTCTTTGCTTGGATAGCTACTCCGATAGTACTTGGCAGTGTTGTCTACAGATATTTTTCGAAGAGAGAAATTGAGATATCTTGGAAAACTACTCTTTTAGGAGTGGTGCTATATGCAGTTTTGTGGCTCATTCCATTTGTTGGCTGGCTCGCTCAAGCCCTCTTAATGTTCTTGACTCTAGGATCTCTCGTTGCTCTTAAACTCAAAATCGCCAAGGAGTGGAGATAGGTCTAAATTAAATTTTTTCTATTGCAAAAGTTTTAAATCATTCAATTCTTTCTCAAGATTCAGAATGACTTTTCTGCGTTCTTCGTCTGACAGAATATCACAAAGATCAATCCAGAGAGAAAGCTCTGTTTGGCTTTCGCCGACTTGCACCAGTTTTGCAACCAGTTTTTCTAAGTATTCTTTTGAAATATTATTTGGTTCCATTATTTCCGTTCTCGCTTAATTTTTTAATAGCCTCTTCGCTCTTGACCAGAATTTCATGGAGTGATTTCATATCATATTTTTTTGCCAGCTTTTTTGCTTCTTGCATTATTTCAGTACATGTTTCTATGCCCATGAGAGCAGTTGTGTTGGCCCAAAACATTCCGGCAAGTTTCAGGGCATCAGGATCTTTTTTATATGCCGTCAAAATTGCTATACTCCAGCAAGTTAAACTACTTGCAATTACAAGGCCATGCAAAACTTTGCCTGGTGTGGTAAATGTCTCACCAGTTGCTTTTTTGCCAAAATATATTTCTGCGCCCATTTTAACAGTTCCAAGCGGACTAATATTTATTGCAATCGAGGTAAGTCTTTTTAAAACATCGATCGCCAACTCG
>JAHFNT010000003.1:121977-142083 GCA_023267195.1 Candidatus Nomurabacteria bacterium | reverse complement strand
TAACATCCGATCTTTTCTTCAAAAGAATCGCATTGATAACCTGCACTGATGGAACAAATTTATTTTTCTCGGAATTTTCGATTAAAGTTAGCTTGTTGTTTATATCGCCAATAGCTAGAAGAGATTGTTCATCAACTAACGGCAGTGGCTCATTTTTCTGGACTCCTAGTTTTATGTCAACCAAATTCTCTTTGCCGGAAGAAATAAAATAAGCTGGCAACACCAATACGAAGAGAACCAGCACACAGACATTGAGCGTTATTAAAAATAAAACTGCCAGCCGACGATAAAAATCGGCGATTATTTTTTTCTTTTCTTCTTTTGGAATTAAATTAATCACAAATTTTAATCAATTATTGCTAAAATCGCCTAAAGCGAGCCCAAGCGCAGTTGAAAACGCAAGCGCTCTCTGGGAAGTTATTTCGGGGATATAATTTTTTGTATCCAATATATTTATCCAAACATCCGCCATTTCCACTTTGCTCTTCATGCTGACAGAAACATAGTCGGCAAGCCCGATCAGGTTCGCATCTCCCCCGCAAAAAATTATACTTTTTATTGGTGGATTATTCTTGCCCTCTTCGTCCTTATGCGTATGCCAATATAAAAAATGCTTCACCATCTCATCGCGCAGGACAGAAACACTGTTTAAGAGTACTGAGAATATTTCCTTATTAGGAGTATTACGCAAGAGCCCATATTGCTGTTTCATTTTGTCCGCCTCTTCAAAACTCACTTTAAAATTTTTCTGAATCATATTAGTGAGCATAACTCCCCCCACATCTAGAGTGGAAGTGAAAATCACAATACCCTGTGAAACGATAAAAATACCAGTTCGCTTTTTGCCAAAATCCACAATCATATATGTTTCCTTGTCCCCCTTTTTAATAACCGCTCGAGCAATAGCTTGCGCCTCAAGCTCAAACGATTGAACAAATATTCCCGAGTTCTTAAAAATTGATAGGTAATTCTCTATTACATTTTTCGGTATAGCGGCGACCTGAACCTCCAGGCTTTGCGCGCCTTCTTTTACCAAATCATAGTCAAAAATTGCGTCTTCCGCTTTGATCGGCACATGTTCTTCTAGGGCAAGCTCTATTCCCTCTTTGACATTTTTCAAACCCTCTTTTCCCAGACGAAGCTGGAATAGATATACTTGCTCCTCCGGCAATGAAACACGAACAGACTTCACCCCTTCCTCTTTTTTAAGCAAGCACAAAATATCTTCCAGTTTTTTTGAATCTATGATTTTACCGGATTCTATAATTCCCGGCGGAATGCTCTTCTCTCCATAACGCCCCACCCTGATGCCATCTTTCGTATTGATAAGCTCTAAAAATTTCAACGATTCATCGGAAATATCTAAACCAAAAGAAGGCGCTGACAAAATTTTAGGCACGGGGAAAAATCGGAGAAAGAATTTATCAAATGAATTCCTAAACATATTAATATTATACGATATCTAAGTTCTTCTCGCTATCATTTGGCGCGTGTTCCTACTGGAATTTCATTATTCGGTTCTAAAAGAGAAAATTTTCCCTCCTCGGTAGATACAGCGAGGATCATCCCCTGGCTCTCAAAACCGCGAATCATTCTCGGTTCTAGGTTTGCCACAAACATGCATTTTTTACCAATCAAAACAGAACAGTCTGGAAAATACAGAGAAATACCAGAAATTATTTGTCGTGGCATTTCTTCACCTAGATCAACAGACAATCTAAGCAACTTGTCTGTGTCCGGAACTTTTTCTGCCGACAAAATTTTTCCAACCACAATCTCAACTTTTTTAAAATCTTCTAGATTAATCATGTTTTTTTATTTACCTTATCTAAATATCTTTGTAAAATTAAAGCAGCGGCAGATGCATCTACCCTGCCCGATTTTATTTGTTTCACTTTGCTGTGCGATTGCGGACTCTGGGCTGTCTGTTTGCCATTTTTGGGCCTGCGAGCCTCAACCGAGGTCAAAAATTCTTTTTGCTTCTGCACTGGCAAATTAAATTTCTCTTGCAACTCTAAAATAAAAACTTCGATTCGGCCAGAAAGCGCGTTCAGCTTTCCGGAAAAATCTACTGACTCCCCAACTACAATTTCTCCCACGTTTTCTTTTTCTATTATATCGCCAAGTTTTTTAAAGGTGCTGGCATCGTTTAAAACTATCTCTTTCGGAAAGGCTAGGGTGTGATTTTCATCGGAAATAGCTACCCCAATCCGCTTTGTACCATAATCAATACCCATAAATCTCATAACTAGAATATTAACATAAAAACTTATTCGGAGTATAATGTCATGTATTATCAATCTTTGATCAAAAATTTTTATGATGAATCAATATAATGCATTTTTTATGAGCAGCGGTTGGGGCTGGAGTATTCTACCTTTATTGATTTGGTCTTTGTTTTGGAAAGGTTGCGCTTTATGGACAGCGGCTAAAAATAATCAAAGGGGTTGGTTCTTGGTGCTCCTCGTTTTGAACACTGTTGGGATATTAGAAATTATATATATCTTTTATATTGCCAAAAAGAAATGGCACGATGTGGCAGAAATTATAAACTTTAATAAATAATCTCAACTAAAAATACTCCTAAAAGACAAGGGGGTATTTTTAGTTTTAGCTTGTAAAATGGGGAAAAATAAGATAATGTTAGGCGCATGGAGGCGTCGCATAGTGGTTTAGTGCACCTGTCTTGAAAACAGGAGTGTCGAAAGGCACCGTGAGTTCGAATCTCACCGCCTCCGCCAAGAATCACATTTCTGCTTATCGCCTTCGTAGCAACTTTGCTGATTTAAATTACACCCTTATGCAAAAAGAAATAGAGACCAGATTTTTAGAAATAAACAAAGACGAACTTGTAAAAAAGCTCTTGTTGCTCGGGGCAATAGATAAAGGTGAAGAAAAATTGGAGGAAATGATTTTTCATGCCACAGATGGGTCTTGGGTTGGCAAAAACAAGTTTGTAAGATTGCGAAAAACAAAAAATAAAATAAAACTTACTTACAAGGAAAATGTAGAACAGACGGTAGACAGCGCCCGTGAAATTGAATTGGAAGTTTCTGATTTTGATAAATGTTCTAAGTTTTTTGAAAAGGTAGGATTAAAGGCTATGCGCCAATTGGAAAAACTCAGGCACACCTTAGAGCTAGGCGAGACAACTGTAGACATTGATACTTGGCCGAAGATTCCGACTTACGCAGAACTAGAAGGACCATCAGTGGAATCTTTAAAAAATGCCTGCGGCCAGCTTGGCCTGGATTGGGAGAAAAGATTTGACGGCGACGCGCGAGAAGTTTTCAGGCATTATGGCTATGATATAGACAAAATTACCGTGGTCACTTTCAATGAATTTAAGTAAAATTTTTAATTTATGGAAAATAAGTCTCAAATACCAAAAAAGCCAGAATTTATTGGTCAAGCAACAGAAAAAGAAAGAATTCCACTTTCATTTGAGAAGATCAAGGAGATTATTCGTACCGAAATAGGAGAAAGAGCTGATATAAAAACCTTAGAAATTAAAAAGGCTCCCGAGGGGGCAAAATTTGTCATCAGGGTTAGCGTGGGAATGGGAATTGGAGAAATAGCAGTCGAAGGATTTGCCATAAACATTCCAATGGGCATAGCGGTAGAAGATCTGGCGATAAAAACAAACGCGGCACTGAAACTTCTCGTTGAGAAAAAATTTGAAGATTTTGATGAAATAGTAAAAAGGTATTTTGAAAAACTATACGGAAAACCAGTTTCGTCTATGCAGCTAGTTGGTACTAAGCTAGTGGTGGATTTTGAATAATTATTGCAGTATAATTAAATCATGGAAGTTAACGAAAACTCTGATCAAAAATTAGTTTGGTCTGCGCTTGAATACGAAGATAAAGAAAGAAGCCAAGATTGGTTTTGGGCGCTTGGCATTATTGTAGTAACTGGTTCTATTGCTTCAATTATTTTCGAAAATTATTTTTTTGCGGCGCTACTCATTTTAGCTGGAGTATTGCTCGGGTTTTTTGCCATTAAAAAACCAGGCCTAGTCACCTATGAACTCAACTCGAAAGGTTTGAAAATCAGAGACCGCCTTTATCCTTACGAAAATATAAAATCTTTCTGGGTGCAAGTGGATCTGTCCTTGGAGAAAAAATTAAAACCAATTCTTTTTATTCATTCCGAGCGCGCCTTCATGCCGATTCTCTCGATACCAATAAACGAGACAGTAGCTGAAGATATTCATTCCATAATGTTTTCACAAAATATTCCTGAGGTGGAAATGAAAGAGCACCCTTCGGAAAAAATCATGGAAGTTTTGGGATTCTAAAACTTTTTAATCTCTTTACGTCTATAACAAAAACTGCTAATCTAAATTAGTAAAAGATTTTTACGCCCTCATAGTTTAATGGATAGAATGCGAGCTTGCGGAGTTTGCGATCCAGGTTCGATTCCTGGTGAGGGCACCAAAATTAAACTAAAACTTGCAAAAGAAAATCTTTTTGCGTGCGTACCCACGTCTTTTTTGGATTTGACATTTTAAAGAGGGTATGATACAATACCTACATAAATTAATTACCAGATTAAAAGTTTTAATAAATAAAAATGAAAAAAGTCGCAAAAACAACGTTTTTAAAGGGTTTAAAGACATTAACCATAATTGGTCTGTTCGGTCTTGTTTTAACGCCTTCTTTTATGGCGCAGGCTCAAAGCGCTTCCCCAACAATAACTTTTTACGCAACTCCGACAAGCGTAGATTCTGGCGGGTCATCGACCCTTACCTGGTCTTCCCCATCTGCCTGGCACTGTAATGCGAGCGGAGACTGGTCGGGTGAAAAATCTTTATCTGGAACTGAAAGTACTGGTACCCTAACCTCCACAAAAACTTACAACATTAATTGTTTCAATGGCGCTGGATCAAACAATGCCTCCATAACAGTTACTGTAAACAATCAAGTTGCAACATTCCCCGACCTCGTCGCTTCTGCTCCTACTCCGGCAGCAGTCACTGCAAATGTTCCACAAGTTTTTTCTTCCACTATTTCAAACATTGGCAATATGACTACCGAAATTGGTTTTGCTAATTTGTTTCAAACAGCCACTGGACCAAACGGAACAGGAACAATCACCAATCAAACTTTTATATTCTCAACCATGAATCCTTTGGCAGCTGGCGCCTCAGCGGTAACGACTTCTATTCCAAATACCGTTATCTTTACATCTCCAGGACTATATTCAGCACGTGTTTGCGCAGATGGGAACATCAACGCGATTGTCGAATCCAACGAAAACAATAACTGTTCTCCTTGGACCAATGTAACAGTTACTGATCCTACTGCCACAACTATGCCTGACCTTAAAGCTTATGCCCCAGGTCCTTTTTCTGCTACGACAAATGTACCAATAGCTTTTCTTTCATACATTGAAAACGCAGGTAACGTTTCTACTAACGCATCATTCCCCAACTTTTTCCAAACAGCCACTTTGGCCAACGGCGGAGGAACGATTTCCGACCAGTCTTACGTTATGATGGGAGCACTGGCAAAAAATTCAACAATTTATTCCACATCCCCTTTGATTACTTTTCCGCACGCTGGTACTTATTCAGTTCGAGCTTGCGCTGATAAATATTCTTCTACCTCTAATGGAGTAATTGCTGAATCAAATGAAAACAACAACTGCGGTCCTTGGAGCAATGTGACAGTTACTGATACGGTTGCCACAGCCTCACCCGACCTCGTCGCTTCTGCTCCTACTCCGGCAGCAGTCACTGCAAATGTTCCACAAGTTTTTTCTTCCACTATTTCAAACATTGGCAATGCACCTACCGATACTTCTTTTACCAACAAATTTCAAACAGCTACTGCTCCGAATGGTGGCGGAGTAATTTCTGAAATACAATTTTCACAAATATATTCGAGAGTAAATTCATTAGTGGCTGGCGCTAGCGCTACGGTAAATTCAACTCCAAACATTGTTGTTTTCTCTTCTCCGGGAGCCTACTCAATTCGAACTTGCGCCGATTCTATTCAATCCATAATTGAATCCAACGAAAACAATAACTGTTCTCCTTGGACCAATGTGACAGTTACCAATCCTGTCGTTGTCCAAAATCCAACAGCTTCTATTTCTGCTCATTCAATGAGTATTCCTTATGGACTCAATACGAATCTTTCTTGGTATTCCACCAACGCAACTTCTTGCGTAGGTACAAATTTCAACACCAGCGGCCTTACTTCTGGAGCTGTTTCTTCTGGCACTTTGTATCAAACAACAACTTTTTCTGTGACTTGTTATGGCGCTAGCGGCACCACCCCCGCAACTGATCAAGTCACCGTTACGGTAAACCCTCAAATAGCTCAAAATCCAACTGTCCAATTAACCGCAGTCCCTGCCTCTATTCATACCAACGAAAGTACAACTCTTTATTGGTCTTCAAACAATGCCACCACCTGTAACACTTCTTGGGGCGGAGGCGCTGGCGCGGTTTCTGGATCAACTGTTATTTATCCTCCCTCTACAACTACCTACAGCATCACTTGTTACGGCGGAGCTGGTACAACCCCAGCGACTGCCAGCGCGACAGTCACTGTCACTCCTTTAGCAATTGTTTCTGGTAATTTATATGTTTCCCCATCAGCTTGTACAATCACCGCTGGCAACAGCACTTGTACTTCTGGCGCTACTTGGAACACCAGTAATGCGACTTCACCGGCCGTAGTAGATAGAAATACTAATACAGTTCTTTCAACTTCTGCCAACAATTACAATCCTCTGACTGTCTGGGTAGCCTACCCTAATACTACTTTTGATTTGAAAAATGGACTAACTACCTTAGATACCAAAGTAGTTACTGCTTCTTGTGCCTCTGGAAGTACTTGGAACGGAAATAAATGTGCTATAAACACAGTCACTCCGATAGTCAACATAAATGCCAATCCCCTTTCTGTTCAATACAATGGAACAAGTGTCGTAACTTGGAATTCAACCAATGCACAAACTTGTAATGCTACTGGTGGAAATAGTGGCTGGTCTGGAGCAAGAGCTCTTTCAGGATCTTTTTATACTGGAGCTTTAACCAACACAACTACTTACAATATAACTTGTACAAGTTCTACTGGACAGACTGCGAGTGATTCAGTCACTGTAAATGTCGGTAATCAATTAATTCCAACCGGAAACTTAACAGTCTCCCCTGCCAGTTGTTTAATCAGCGCAGGAGCAAGCACTTGTACAACTGGTGCTACTTGGAATACCACAAATGTAACTTCAGCGACACTCGTAGACAGAAATACTGGTGCGACTCTTGCAAGTGCAATTAATCGTTCTAGTCCTCTAACCGTTTGGGTAGCATATCCTAGTACAACTTTCGATTTAAAAAATAACGGCACTACTATTCTAGATACACAAGTTGCTTATGCCTCATGTGTCTCTGGTACTTCTTGGAGTAATGGAAGTTGTATGACAAATGCAGTAACTCCTACTGTTAATTTAGTTGCTAACCCGACAAGTATTTTATCTGGTCAAACTTCTATACTATCTTGGAGTTCAGCAAACGCAGTTTCTTGTGCAAGTACAAACTTTAATGCTGGTAATGCAACAGGAGGAACTAGAGCTGTCTCTCCTGCCTTAACGACCAATTATAGTATTACCTGTACGAGTTCTACGGGTCAGAGTGCAACTGCATCAACTACCGTATATGTATCAAGCAACCCAACTTGCCAAGACCCAGCTGCGACCAACTACGGTGGCCCTCTTCCATGTACCTATTATTTCCCACCACAAAATCCAAGCGTTAATTTGACTGCTAACCCAACAAGCATCTTGTATGGTGGTAGCTCAACACTTTCTTGGAACACAAATAGTAACACTACTTCTTGTTCTGCTAACTGGACTACAAGTACCGCAACGACTGGATCTAAGACAGTAACTCCTGCAACAACTACAACTTACTCAATTACTTGTTACGGTGCATCTGGAACAACTCCAGCAACCGATCAAGTTACAGTAAATGTGGGTAGCCAACCAATACCTTCTGGCGACCTCACAGTTTCTCCTTCATCTTGCGTCATTAATGCTGGCCAAAGCACTTGTACAACTGGTGCTACTTGGAATACCACAAATGTAACTTCAGCGACACTCGTAGACAGAAATACTGGTGCGACTCTTGCAAGTGCAATTAATCGTTCTAGTCCTCTAACCGTTTGGGTAGCATATCCTAGTACAACTTTCGATTTAAAAAATAACGGAACATCAATTCTTGATACTGAAGTTGCAACTGCATCATGTGCGAGTGGTAGTTCTTGGAACGGCTCAACTTGTTTGACCAACCAAATTGCAACTCCTACGGTTTCCTTAACTGCTAACCCATCAAACATTCAATCTGGGAATAGTTCTTCCCTTACTTGGACCTCCCAAAACGCAACTTCCTGTTACGCTCCTTGGACATCAAGTAGCGCAAATGCTGGCTCTGCCTCAGTCTCTCCAACCATGACTACGACTTACAGTATCACTTGTATAAACAGCACTGGACTACAAGCGACTGCCAATGCAACAGTTTCTGTAAATCAACAGACTCAAAGTCCAACTGTAAACTTGTATGCTGACAACAACAATGTAAATTCCGGAAATTCTACAACTCTACGTTGGAATTCTACAAATGCAACCTCTTGTTATGGTTCAAACTTCAACACTAACAATTCCACTTCTGGTAATACTCAGACTTCTTCTTTGTACAACACAACAACTTACAGTATCACCTGCACTGGTTCTACTGGTCAGCAAGCCAGTGCTTCTACTACAATATACGTAAATAATAATAACCAAACTTGCCAAGACCCAAACGCTTCCAACTACGGCGGCCAATTGCCATGTAATTATTACAATAGTAATATTTGCCAAGATCCGAGTGCGTTAAATTACCGAGGAACCTTGCCCTGCCGTTATTACGTAGCTCCACAGGTTTGCCAAGATCCGAGTGCGTTAAATTATCGCGGAGTCTTGCCATGCATCTATCAGCAAATAAACAACCAGCCGACAGTGGTACTTGATTCAGATTCAAAAAATCTAGCTTATAATTCTTCTACCAATATTCGTTGGTATACCTCAAACGCAACTTCTTGTTACGCTTCGGGTGGATCTATCGGATGGGCAGGAGTAAAAAGTATTGGACCAGCCTCTTTCTATACCGGAAGTTTGACTGGCACTAGAACTTACACCCTCACCTGTACGAATAATTATGGCACAACTAGTGATTCAATCACCGTGAACGTGCGCGGACAGGTAATCAATCCCGTAACCCCGGTTGCCCCTACTTCACTTGTGCTGATCACTTCAACTGTTGATCGCAACCAACCGATCGTTCCAACAATAGACAACACTCGTCCGCACCCAGGAGATCAGATCAACTACACTGTCAGCTATCAAAATATTGGTAACGCCTCGATCACTGGCCTTACACTTCGAATCGATCTTCCTTACGAAGTTGATTACCTATTCTCAAACCCAAACAATCCTACTAGAAACGGTAATACTTTGATCTTCAACTTGGGAACACTGCGAGCCAACGGGCAAGGCACTGTGACCGTCAGAGTACGTGTACGAGACGATATTCCAGCTGGAACAAATTTGAACTTCCCGGCTGTCCTCTCTTACATCGATCCTTCTGGTTATCCCCAATCTGTAACAGCTAACGTTTCTGCACAGGTTTGGACAGAACCAGTAGTCACCCCGTTAGCCCCTACAGATGTAAACAATAATGTAAACCTTGGAGCAAATGTCTTCGGAGCTGGCTTCTTCCCTGGTAATTTATTTGGATGGTTGCTGCTTCTCATTCTGATACTCATCTTGATACTTTTGGCAAAATATCTTTTTGACAAAGCTGGCCAACCCTTCACCAAAAAGACTACGACTACTACAATAAAAAACGTCTAGAAAGCAAAACAAGATAAAACAAATATAGCATAGTTAAAACTATGCTATATTTGTTTCTAGGAGAAAAAATATATGAATGAAATACGCATAAATAAATACTTAGCCTTAAAAAAGATCTCTACCCGAAGAGGCGCAGACGAACTCATCACTGCCAAAAAGGTTTTTATCAATGGCAAATTAGCCTTACTCGGTAGTAAGGTTGAAGAGACAGACAAAGTAGAAGTAAGAGGCGCGAAAGTTAATACCTATAAATACTTTGCCTACAATAAGCCAGTCGGCGTTGAAACTGATTCGCCACAAAAAGATCTTTTCCCTTTGGGCAGACTAGACAAAGCTTCCCATGGACTCCTCATCCTAACGAACGACGGTAGAATTACTGACCAGCTTTTAAACCCAAAATACTATCACGAAAAAGAATATATAGTCCGCACCAAAGAAAAACTTCGTTCAAATTTCAAACAAAAAATGGAAGCCGGCGTAAATATCGAGGGTTACGTCACCAAAGATTGTAAAGTAAAAATTCTCGGCCCCAATACTTTTAAAATTATTTTAACTGAAGGCAAGAAACATCAAATCCGCCGCATGTGCTCTGCTCTCTTCCAAGAAGTTGCAGACCTAAAACGTGAACGCATTATGAACATCAAACTCGGCACATTGAAAGAAGGCGCAATGAGAGAAATTAAAGGCGAAGAATTAGCTACTTTTCTAAATCAAGTACTTCATCAATCCTAATTTGTTTGACGAATTCGGGCACGTGAGAAACGAGGATCATCGCGCCTTTGTATTCATCTAAAGCTTTGGCGATGATGGGTAAGTGGCGGAAATTTATATGATTGGTCGGCTCGTCGAGAATAAGTAGTCCAGGTTTTTGTAAAACCAGTCTCGCGAAAGCAACCAAACCTTTTTGACCTTCAGACAGATCCCCGATTTTAGTACGAATAAATTCTCCAGTGATTAAAAACCCAGCAGCGATAGAACGCATGCGTTCTTCGTCTAGCCTCTCTCCCCCTTCCAGCATCGCCCCCGCTAAAGATTGATAAACTGTATCTTCAAAGTTGAGTGTAGAAAAATCTTGTCGGTAATATCCGATTCTAATTCCTTCTCGCACTTTTTCGCCCTCAGCTTTGCCACTAGCCAATCTTTCCAAAAGTGTTGTCTTTCCTATACCATTCGGTCCTTGTAAAAGCAAATGTGTATTTTTGTTGAGGGAAATTTTGGCTTTATGTTTTACAATTTTGCCATTTTTCAGAGTAGTAAAAGCAGAAATATTTAAAATTTCTCCGATTAAATCTGGCTGACTCGGAATGACAAAGGATCTGATTGCTTTATCTTCTTTGCGCACGTCCACAATTTCCTCTTCTAAATCTTCTGCCATTTCGCGCATGCGTTTAGCTACAAGTCTTAGCCGTCCCCCTTTATGGGCAAAGACGTTGGCTTGATCTTTCTTGGCTTGAATCGTCTTCTCGAGCTGAGCATTTTTCATATTTTCTTTTTCTACTCGCGCCGTAATCTCTTTCACCACGTTAAAATAATTCCCGACATATTGCTCAATTTTCTTGGTGTAAACATCGAGATAAAGCACCGCTTCCGTAAACGCATTCAAAAATTCCGCATCATGCGAAATCACAATCACGGTCTTGGAATAATTGATTAAAAAATTTGTCAGATGCGCGATACCAGCTTTGTCTAGATTGTTTGTGGGCTCATCGAGCAATAACAAATCTGGATCTTGGATTAAAGCAGAGGCTAAAAGTAAACGCGCTTGTTGCCCGCCAGAAAAATTGCGGATAATTTTGTCGTGAATTTTTTCATGCCCCTTTAAATTCACCACCTCTAAAACATCATCTATTTTTGGATCAATATCATAGACCTTACTTTTAAAACACTTTGCAAAAAATTCCCGTACCGTCAAAGAGAGTTGATCTTGAGGAATCACCTGCAAAGCGGTTGCAATACTAACTCCATTTACAACATTAATGATTCCTGATTCTGGTTTAGTGGTGCCAGCAATAAGCCCAAAAATGGTACTCTTGCCAGCACCGTTTTGCCCCATTAAGGTAATTTTCATCCCTCGCCTAATGGTAAAACTTACCCCGTCCAAAATAGGCTTATTGACACCCCATTCAAAAGAAACATTGTCGAATCTAACGATAGTTTCTTGGGTTTTTTGATTGTTTGATTGTTCTTTCTGCACTTGTGTAGATTAGCTCATTTTGATTAAAATAGCGAGTGGGGGTTGACAAATGGGTACCTTTTATGATATACTCACAGGACAAAGTAGGTGCGAAAAGAGTCGATCTCGAGTATATCTATTTGTATTTAAAAACTTAACTAAAAATATCAATGACTGGTACAATAAAAAGACTCACTGATAAAGGTTTCGGCTTCATCACAGCAGAAGGACTTGCGAAAGATTTATTCTTTCACAGTAATTCTCTTGTCGGAGTAACCTTTGATGAGCTCAAAGAAGGTGATACAGTTTCTTTCGAAACTGAAGAATCGCCAAAAGGATTGAATGCTACAAACGTACAACGTGCGTAATATTCAATAAACTAAAAAACCTCGGCTTTGGCCGAGGTTTTTTAGTTTGGATTTATGCCTCCATTTTTTCAAAAAGATGCTTACCTGCCAAAAGCACCATGAGAGAAAACCCTACCAAAACCAGCAGATCAATCCATGGATTAAAATGAGAAGTGCCAATGAAAGCAAAACGCAATCCATCTATACCATAAAAGAGAGGGTCAATCTTTCCTAAAACTTGGAGCACCTTTGGTGCTGTATCAAGTGGAAAGATAGAACCAGAAAGAAAAAACAGTGGCATTACTAAGAAATTCATGATGATTGGGAAAGCTTGCATGTCGGTCAGCTTGGAAGCAATAGCTGTGCCAAGAGCAGTAAAGAAAAAGGCGGTTAAAAACATGAAAATCACTGCAGGAAAAATCATTAAAATATGCTGCATCTTGAAGCCTATCAGAAAAGAAATAAGCAAGACTGCAATACCTTGCAGGACAGACACAGACGCTCCCCCAAATGTTCTACCCAGCATGATATTGAACCGTGAAACCGGAGCCACCATGGTTTCTTTCAGAAAACCAAACTGCCTGTCCCAAATCAATTCGATACCGCCAAAAATTGCCGTGAAAACTACAGCCATAGCTACGATACCTGGCACTAAAAATTGGATATAATTTCCCCCACCAGCTTTTTCAAATATTGAGCCAAAACCAAATCCAAAAACCAAAAGAAAAAGGAGCGGTTGCCCTAAACTTCCGATGATTCTCGGAGTTGATCTAATATATTTTTTTAGTTGTCTTAACCAAAGTATATAAATAGTACTCATGAATTTTTTACCTTTCTCGTTATCTCTTTCGACCCCACATCCTAGCGTGAGAACGAAGCATGTCCACAGAACTCGCTTCGTCTGGACGAATGCTATTACCGGTTAATTTCAAAAAGGCTTCTTCGAGCGAATTCGTTTCCGTTTTGCTTTTCAATTCTGCAGGTGTGCCTGATCCTATAATTTTTCCATGATCAATGACCACCACACGATTGGCCATTTTTTCCGCTTCTTCCATATAATGAGTAGTCAAAAAAACAGTGACTCCTTCTTTCTTAGAAAGATTAACAACATAAGACCAGATATGGTTGCGAGTTTGCGGATCAAGCCCCACTGTCGGCTCATCTAAGAAAATTATTTTTGGTGTGTGAATAAGGGCACGTGCTATTTCTAGCCTGCGTTTCATCCCACCAGAAAAAGTTTTTACTAAATTTTTTTGTCTATCCCACAAATCGACCAACCTTAAAAGCTCCTCGATTCTTTTGGGTCGATCGTTTTTATCGTGTCCGTAAAGCACCGCGTGAAATTCCATATTTTCATAAGCAGTCAGGTCATCATCCAAACTAGGATCTTGAAAAACTATACCGAAAGATCGACGAACATCATCTCGTTCATTTTTTAAATTAAAATTATTAACCTTTATTTCTCCCACCGTCGGTTCGAGCAAAGTGGTCAACATCTTTATAGTGGTGGTTTTGCCAGCGCCATTTGGACCCAAAAAGGCAAAAATCTCTCCTTTTTCTACTGAAAAAGAAATATTGTCTACGGCGACAAAATCTCCAAATTTCTTAGTTAAATTTTTTACTTCAATAATAGACATTTAGTCTTGGGTAAAAGGTTCTCCTTTGGCCCACTTCTTCAGTGTAGCATAGTCTGTGTCTCCACAGATCCATTTTTTGGTTTTGGTATTATAGAAAAAAGGCACTCCTCCACACATATCCTTGTCGATTGAGAGCAAGAGTTTTTCATTTTCTTGATTATGCCAAACTTCTAGAGCTTCTACTTTTATCCCCTCTTCCTTTTCTAAACGTTCCACGAGCTCATGCATATTGATGCAGTGAGGGCATTCTGTTCCATAAAATTCAAGTAAATGACTCATGAAAATTATTTCACTAACTTCGCAAGTCTAGATTTTTTACGAGCAGCGTTGTTTTTCTTGATTACTCCTTTTTGAGCAGATTTATCGATAGCCTGAAAAGCACCTGAAAGCATTTTTGTCGCTTCAGCTTTGTTTGTCTTAGCAATCTTTTCAATTTTCTTGATGATTTCCTTCATCACCTTCTTGCGCTGGTCGTTGAAGGCCTTTTTTCTAAGTGAACCGCGTACCGCCTTTTTGGCTGATTGTGTTATTGGCATATGAGTGATATTAGCAAAAAACTATTAAAAATGCAATTAAAACACAGAACCGCCCTCCTAACGGTCCTGTGGTAGTTAGGGGACGGCAGTGATAAAAACAAAGAACGCACGACGTTACTCGAGACGAAGTGGCTCGGTGGTTGGTTGAAGCTTCTTTTGTTCGTGAGCCTCAACCTCTTCGGCCCACGCCTCGAGGAGCTCCAGTTCGAGCGGGTCGAGCTCCCGCCTAGTGAGTGCGGGCATCTCACCAAGCTGCCCGAGATGCCGCCTGTGAGTGTGGTGCTTGGTAATGTCCATGATTAATCCTCGCTTTCAGTTAATTATTTTACACATAAAAATAACTTTGTCAATGTTATTCTAAAAAAATTATATATTGTATGATAAGGGAATGATTGGCAGCATTAGGGGTAAAATTATACTAAAGACAGAAAAATTTCTGCTAGTGGAAACGGGCGGTATTGGTTACAAAATAAATGCTTCAGTGGATGTTTTATCCAAGGTAAAAAAAACGGGCGAAGAAATAATGCTCTTTGTTCATACCCATGTCCGCGAAGATGCCTTTGACCTTTACGGCTTCTTGGATAGAACAGAATTAGAATTTTTTGAGATGCTTCTAAATGTTTCGGGCATTGGGCCCAGATCCGCTCTTGCCATATTAAGCATAGCCTCCATTGAAACACTGCGCAAAGCCATCGCGACTTCCGACATAAGCTATCTGACAAAAATCTCCGGCATCGGTAAAAAGACCGCCGAAAAAATTGTGATCGAATTGCGTGATAAGGTGGGAACAGAATTGGAAGGCAGTTCTTTACAGGTAGAATTGGATGCGCTTCTAGCCTTGAAATCTCTCGGTTATTCGCAAAATGAAGCGCGAGAAGCACTTAAAAAAGTGTCGCCAGAAGCAAATACTAATGATAAAATTAGAGAAGCATTAAAAATTTTGGGAGGAAAATAAAAAAATTATGCCAGATAAATATGAACCACAAATTACAAATATTACAAATGAAATCAAGGGAATACCACATGCCTCAGAATGGTTCCATGGGAGGAAAAGCAGACCCAAGCCGGAAGAAATAGAAAGATATGAAGTTCCACCAGAAATATGGGAGAATACAATTAGGTACATTAACGATAAGTTACCTTATTTAATAGAAAAAGCCTCTGAAAGCAAGGAAAATGGGGTTTCCCATCGCGATCCACCATTTAAGGTTGGATGTGTGGCAATTGGCATTGAACCAGAACAAGATGAAAATGATGTTCCGGGAATATATCAGGGTTATAATTTTACCCCCACACCTGGAGTACGAACAGCTGAAGCAAAGAGATGTGCAGAGAGAAATGCATTAGATATAGCGATGGGATGGTCAAAGGTTATAGCAGGGATAGTTACTGCATCAAAGGAAACCAGCACAGGAGATTACAGTAGGGCAGACAACGCCTTACATCCATGCAAAGAATGCAGAATAATGCTTAGAGAATTATTAAGAAAAGAGCGTTTGAGAAATGAAACTGTAGTTATAAATGTAAATGATTCAAACAAAACACACCCATTAGTAGAAAAAAAGACCCTAAAAGAACTGTTGGATTTATATAAAGACGATGAGTAATTATTTATCGAAAAAATAATTCTGTATCCCATCCACAGTCATTTGCGACATGTTTTCATAAGAGTTTTCTCGCGCCGACTTGGTACGAAATTTTTTGTCGTAAATATATCCATATTCTATTAAAACAGATCGCACGCCCGGTAGAAGCGTGCTACTTGAACCAAGGGCGATCAACTTTTGATCTGGAATAAGTCCACCCAGTTCTTTTTTGTAATTACTGGCAAGGTATTTTTTGCTTAATTCTATAAAAATATTAGCTGCCAGCTGCCCACTCTCCTTCCAGTTTGGCAACTGTCCATCCGGCAGATAAATGGCAAAACCTTTGTATTTTCCAATTGCCCATCTAGAAGACCGCGGGTAATCGTTGAAGTGAATATGGATAACTGCATCCATTTTGTTTTCATTCGCCCATTTATTTATTCCATAAAGAATAACGGCAATATCTTTACTGACCGTGTTGTGCGCGACAGTTTCCTTTTCAATAAAATTCCCAGCTGCTATCTTTTCTTTTTCGGCTTTTCGCGCAGTTGTTTTAAAATTCAAAATGGCTTCCCTCTCGCTAGAAAAATAGTCTGCAAATTCTTTGGTGTAGCCTGCCGTATCTCGAGTAATGTAAACCTCAAATCTCTCGTCTTGTTTTAAGATATCATAAATTTTTGTCGCCAACTCCAAAGTCATATCCGCTTCTTTGGTATTACCATATTGGGAACCCCAGACTTCATTATCGTGTCCGGGTACTAAAAGTATCCTAATAGGAGTAACCATACTTGCTTCCGCCACCGTAACCAGCGCTGTGAAAAACATAAAAACTACAATGGGCAGAAATAGAAAATCTTTCCTAGTCATTGTACAATGATACCATGCCGGAATTGCCAGAAGTAGAAACCACCGTCCGCGGCCTGAGGAAAACAGTCTTGGGCTTAAGAATAACAGGGGTTTGGACAGATCTAGCCACCAAAGACAAAAGGAAACGAGGCACAATCGCCGATCCGAAGTTTTTTGCGGTGTTTAAAAAAGAAGTTACCGGTAAGAAAATAATCTCTGCAGAAAGACGCGCTAAAAATATTTTAATCAATTTAAATAATCAGCAAACTATCTTGATCCACATGAAGATGACGGGCTATTTGTTTTTTGGAGCAAATCCGAAAATTAAATTCGCGCACGTAATTTTTTCTCTTTCGAATAAACATTATTTGGTTTTTTCCGACATTCGTAAATTTGGCAAAATCACACTATTGAATACTGAAACAGCTCATGACACCAAGCACTTAAATAACATCGGCCCGGAACCGTTGGACCCAAAATTTACATTTGAAAAATTTACCAAACGCTTGTCCGCCTCTGGCGCGAGAAAGATTAAAACTGTGCTCATGGATCAAAGCGTTATCGCTGGCATCGGCAATATTTATTCCGATGAAATACTTTGGCGCGCTGGTGTATACCCCGAGCGAAAAGTTTCTAAAATTAAAGAATCTGAACTAAAACTTATTTTTCAAGCTATCAAAGAAACACTCAAAAAAGGTATTGATTTCGGTGGAGACTCGATGTCTGATTACAAAAATATTTATGGCTTGCCAGGAAAATTCCAAATGCATCACGAAGCTTATCGCCGTACAGGCGAAAGGTGCCGCAAGAGTGGTTGTAAAGGCATCATTAAAAGACTCATAGTCAACGGCCGAAGTGCACATTTTTGCTCTATACACCAAGCATTCTAAACAAAACAATCCCCAGAGCCACAGAAACATTCAAAGACTCTTTTTTGCCGCGCATAGGAATTTCAGCGATGATATCGCACTTTTCTAAAATATTTTTCGGTATGCCTGTGACTTCCGCACCGACAATGAATACGTACCCCTGCCCTCTGCGAAGTCGAAGGGTTTTATAATCAACCGCTTTTTTGTCTTGCTCAATACCGATGATTTGAAATTTTTCTTGTTTTAGTTTAGCGAGAAGCGGTAAAATATTTTTTTTCTCCTCCCAAGCCACAAATTCTTCCGCCCCAAGCGCAGATTTCGCTAAATCTCCCCTCTTCCTGCCAAACCGATCAAGCGGGCAAGGTGTATACCCCGTCAAATAAATCTTATCTATCCCCGCCGCATCGGCCGTGCGAAACATCGCCCCAACGTTTTCTACGCTGCGGATGTTGTGAAGGATTAAAATATTAATTCTGTCTTTCTTCATTTTAAAATAACTTCCCCTGCACATCCTCTAATTTTTGCTGTTTTTGGGTAGGTTTGTTTTCTGTTGATTCTTCGACATTAATTCCATTAGCTTTCGCTAGCGCGGCGGGAAGTTTGCGGAAAGTATCTTCAAACATTTTCATCGCTCCAGTACCCCGTAGTGCCGCCGCAGGGTGGAGCATCGGGAAAATATGGTAGCCGTTGGCCTTGAACAGTTTGCCTTGATCGCGAGTGATCTTCGCCAGCGGTAAAAAATAATTCATAGAAAAACGACCGAGTGGCACAATAATTTTCGGCGCGATAATTTCTATTTGCCTGGCCAGATACGGCTTATAGTTTTCAATTTCTTCTGGCAATGGATCGCGATTTTCAGGTGGCCGACGTTTAACGATATTGGTGATATACACATCTTTTTCTTGCCAACCAATGTCTCGAATATTTTTCCGCAAAAGCTGACCGGCTCTCCCCACAAAAGGTCTCTTTTGCATATCTTCATTCATTCCCGGCGCCTCGCCGATAAAGAGCACCTCGCAATCCGGATTGCCTTCGCCAAAAACTAAATTAGATTTCTGGAGTGGTAAACTTTTATCTGCTTCTATTTCATTTTTCAACTTTTCAAGTTCTACAGTTTTGTCCATAAAAATATTATACTCCGCCGTTGTGGCATGAGCTACTTTAAGAAATTTCTATTCCTCATATTTTTGTGATAATTTATGGCGAACCGATGGGCTTCGCTATTCGCGAGCAATATTTCTTTTTCGTATTTTTGTGCCAATTGGCTGTCGCCTTTTATCCCTTTTGGTTTGTGGTATTCATCTTTGACCACAGAGACAATGGGAATATCAACATGAAACTTATTTAAAACTTTTTTCGCAGCATTTATCTGTGCCGTACTACCATCTACGACAATTAAATTCGGATAAGTCCATTCCGTGTGGGCCAAGCGCCTTTCGAGCACTTCTTTCAACGCGCCAGTATCATTACTATTTTCCTGTGTTCTAATTTTAAATTTCTTATATTCACTTTTTTCTACTTCGCCATTTACAATGACAGTCATCACTCCTACCATATTCTTTCCGCCCAGGTGCGCGATGTCGTAGGCTTCGATGCGGAAAGCGGGGTCGCAAGAAGTTTTTAGAATGGTCTGGGGATTTTTTCCAAGGACCTGAGAAAAACTTCTTCCGATGAAGCGATTTTCTTTTATCAACGCCACATCATTTATGTGTTTCAAGGCAAAAATCTGCCTTTTTATCTCCCCTGCTTTTTCAAATTCACGCTTTTTCGCATATTCTTTCATTTCTATCTGTAGGTTTTTGAAAATCTGTTTCTTTTTTCCAGAGAAAAATAAAATAATATTTTGAATGTTTTGCAGGTAGAGTTTTCTGTCACTTAAATCCGGCACCAAATTTATTTGTTTATAAAATTCAAGATAATTTTTACTTTTTTCATCTAAAAAAGGGAAAATTCTTCGCACTATTTTCAATGCTTCACGAAGCTGAGTGCCGCTCGGATAAGGTCCAAAAACTGAGCCAAACAAAGATTTTTGAGTGGTCTGGGGATTTTTTCCAAGGACCCGAGAAAATTTTTGTTTGGCAAAGTTCCCAAGTTCCTTACCCCTCACAACAACAACTTTCGGCAAATTCTCGTCAGTGATACAAACATAATTGAAACTTTTATCGTCTTTTTCTTTGGTATTATATTTAGGCTGATATTTTTTTATCAG
>JAHFNT010000003.1:0-121967 GCA_023267195.1 Candidatus Nomurabacteria bacterium | reverse complement strand
TTTATCAGATTGGCTTCGAGGATTATCGCTTCCAAAACACTATCTGTAACTTCATATTTTATTTTATCAGCTTTAAAAACCATATCCACCAAGAGCGGGCCGCGAGTTTCTATCAAGTCTTTCCCAAAATAGCTTTTTACTCGATCTTTCAAACTCGTCGCTTTACCGATATACAAAGTCTCTTTACCTTTAGTAAAAAAATACACTCCGGGCTGGTCAGGTAATTTTAGATTTATTTTCTTCATTTACGTAAAACTTTTTTAAGATATTTACCAGTAAAACTTTTTGCATTGTTGGCAACGTCTTCCGGTGTGCCTTTAGCTACAATATTTCCGCCATTTACTCCCCCTTCTGGGCCGATGTCTATAATGTAATCTGAGCTCTTGATAATATCAAGATTGTGTTCGATCAATACTACTGTGTTGCCTTTAGAAACAAGTTTATTCAAAACTTCTAAGAGTTTCTGCACGTCATCATAATGCAACCCCACAGTCGGCTCATCTAAAAGATAAATAGTTTTTTCTAAATGAGGGCGGTAGAGCTCGCTTGAGATTTTTACCCGTTGCGCTTCTCCACCGGAAAGCGTCGTCGCAGATTGACCTAGCTCTAAATATCCTAAACCGACATCCAGCAAAGTTTGCAACCTGTCAGAAATGGCTGGAATATCTTTAAAAAACTTCAAACCTTCTTCTACGGTCAGATGTAGCACTTCGTAAATATTTTTCTTTTTGTATTTTACCGTGAGAGTTTCTTTATCAAATCTTTTACCGTTGCACACATCACAAGTGACATAAACAGTCGGCAAGAAATGCATTTCCACTGCTATTTCTCCGTTTCCTTCACAGGCTTCACAGCGCCCGCCTTTGACATTGAAAGAAAAACGGTTCGCTTTCCAGCCACGTAGTCGCGCTTCTTCTGTCGTCGCAAAAAGATCTCGGATATGCGTAAAAGCGCCAGTATAAGTAACAATATTTGAACGCGGAGTCCGGCCGATCGGTGATTGGTCGATTAAAATCGCGCGAGACAGATACTCGGTACCAGCAAAAGAAGAGCAGTTGAAAACTTGCGCCGTGCGATATTTTCTTTCATAACGCGCTTGCAGATTTTTATACAAAATCTCATACATGAAAGAACTTTTTCCCGAACCAGAAACTCCTGTGATCGAAGTCATGACGCCGAGAGGCACTTCGACGTTTAGATTGTTAATATTGAAAATTTTTCCGCCAGCAATACGAAGCACGCCTTTCGCTTCGCGACGTTTTTCTGGAATTTCTATTCTGGTTTCTTCCCGCAGATATGAAAGAGTGCGAGAATTGCTGGTATTTTTTTTCGCCGTCAGTAAATCTTCCAAATATCCCGAAACGATTACTTGCCCGCCATGCACTCCAGCCTTCGGCCCGATGTCCACGATATAATCCGAGGCATAAATCGTATCTTCGTCGTGCTCCACGATCAAAATCGTATTGCCTAAATCTCTAAGATTCTGCAAGGTTCTGATCAGTCTGTCGTTATCTCGCTGATGCAGCCCGATCGTCGGCTCGTCGAGCACATAGAGCGCGCCGACGAGCCGTGAGCCGAGCTGAGAAGCCAAGCGAATACGCTGCGCTTCTCCGCCGGAGAGTGTGTTCGCTTTGCGAGAAAGTTGTAAATAATCTAAACCCACGTCGAGCATAAATTGCAGTCGGGCTTCTATCTCTTTCACGACTGGCACGGAAATTTCTTTTTCTTGCTCAGAAAGTTTTAGATTTTTGAAAAAATCATGCGCATCTTTGATCGAAAGTTCAGCCAAATCCAAAATATTTACTTTACTTTTTTGTGTTTTTCCTTTTTGGCCGACAACTTCAGCTTCCAGAAAAACATTTAACGCTTCAGGGCGAAGCCGCGCTCCATGACAAACATCACAAGGTTCATCACCCATAAAATATTTCGAGCCGAGGCCATTACAAGCCGGGCAGGCACCATACGGAGAGTTGAAAGAGAAAAGTCGCGGTTCCACTTCCGGAAAAGAAAATCCATCATTTTTACAAGCAAATTTAGCGGACATAATAAATTCCTCCTCGCCGATTTTGATCGCCACTAGGTTATCCGACTCTATCAGCGCGCGTTCTATCGCCTCCGCTAAACGCATACGGCTACCCTCTTTGTCATCTGCAAATTCATGCACCGCAAAATGATCTACCAAAATATCTATGTTGTGCGCTTTGTTTTTGGAAAGAGTAATTTGCTCGCGCAATTTCTTCATCACTCCATCCAGACGAATCTCAGCAAAACCTTTACCGAGTAAATCATAAAGCAGTTGATAGTATTCCCCTTTACGTCCGCGAACTACTGGAGAAAAAATACTGATTTCTGTTTCGTCCCACTCCACACCCATGACTTTACGTATTTTTTTTGAATTTTTAGAAGAAGAATTTCGAACAGGGAAGGTTCCAGCCACAGGCTGGAGTAATCCGGAGAAATTTTTCTTGTCAAAATTCTTAACTTTTTCCAAAATAAAATTTAAAATTTCTTCATTCGAAAGTTTTTTAATTTCCTCCCCGCACTGCGGACAATGTGGATGCCCGATGCGCGCATACATCACCCGCAGATAATCATAAATCTCAGTGATCGTGGCGACAGTCGAACGCGGATTATTCGAACGAGATTTTTGGTCAATCGAAATCGCTGGCGAAAGCCCTGTGATCTCATCCACGTCTGGCTTTGGCATTTGGTTTAAAAACTGCCGAGCATACGAAGACAGAGATTCCACATATCTTCTCTGCCCTTCAGCAAAAATAGTATCAAAAGCAAGCGATGATTTTCCCGATCCAGACACGCCAGTAATAACCACCATTTTATTGCGTGGCATTTCTACGTTAATATTCTTCAAGTTATGGGTCCTAGCCCCCTTAACCACAATTTTTTCTAATGGTTCTTTTTTCATATGTTTTTCTCTATACAACGCAACTCACACCCCGCCTTACTCTTAGGGGGTGTCTATGGGCACAATGTATCATATTATTGCTTCTTTTCCAAACGCAATTTGAGTACCCCAATCTCATCCCTCAAGATGGCAGCAGTTTCGAAATCGAGTTCTTTGACGGCTTTACTCATTTCTTTTTCTTTCATTTTTATGATTTTTTCGTAAATCAAATTACCAATCTCTTCGTCAGATAAATAAGATTGCCCCAAACTGGTATTTGGCACTTTTTTATTAGATTTTTTATCTTTTTTTAATTCTTTAGCATAAGCGCGTTTGAAAACTTCTAGATCAAGCCCGAGTTCAGCATTTACCACTTTCCCATGCTCACTTTCCATCTCTTCGGTAATATCTTGGATCTTTTTCATAATCGTCTTTGGAGTAATGCCATGCTTTTTGTTATAAGCTAGCTGAATATTTCGACGGCGCTCTGTCTCTTTGAGCGCATAATCCATCGCTTCCGTCAGAACATCGGCATAGAGAATCACTTTTCCTTCACTGTTGCGCGCCGCGCGGCCGATAGTCTGAATGAGCGAAGTTTCAGAACGCAAGAATCCTGCTTTGTCGGCATCGAGAATCCCAATCAAGGCCACTTCCGGCAAATCGAGCCCCTCGCGAAGCAAGTTCACTCCCACCAATACGTCAAACCCCTCGGCTCCGCTCGGGGCAAGCCCTCCCTTTCTAAATCTTGTAAGAATTTTAATTCTATCCATCGTCTTAATATCACTGTGCAAATATTCTGCTTTTATTTTTTTATCCTTTAAATAAACAGAAAGGTCTTCTGCCATTTTTTTGGTTAGGGTCGTCGCCAAAACTCGGAAACCTTTCGCGATTGTTTTTTCTGTTTCTGAAATAAAATCTTGAATTTGCCCTTTGTAACTTGTTTTTTCACTCACCGGGCGCACTATCGTTTCTGGATCCACCAACCCCGTCGGACGAATGATTTGCTCGACGATTTGCTCGCTTTCCTTGCGTTCTACTTCGCTCGGCGTAGCACTGGTATAAATTACTGGACCAATTCTTTCTTGAAATTCATTGTATTTAAGCGGTCGATTGTCTTTGGCTGAAGGCAAACGAAAACCGTATTCCACCAGGGTATTTTTACGCGAAGCATCTCCCGCATACATGCCGTTTAATTGCGACAAGGTTACATGTGACTCATCGATAATCGTTAAAAATCCTGTTTTCGGAAAATACGATAGCAGTGTTTCTGGTGGTTCTCCTTCAGCTTTACCGGAGAGGTGTCGTGAATAATTTTCAATACCGTTGCAATAACCGATCTCTTTGATCATCGCGAGATCGTAGTTGGTTCGACGTTTGATTCTCTCCGCTTCGAGTAGCTTTCCCTCTTTTTCAAACTTTTTCAGTTGCGTATTTAATTCTTTTTTAATTGCTACTAATGCATTTGCTTTCTTTTTATCTTCAGTAATGAAATGTTTTGCTGGAAAAATAAAAATATTTTTTTCTTCTTTGATAATTTGTGCAGAAATCGGATCTACTTTTGTAATTTTTGCAATTTTTCCATCTGCAAATTCTATCTGGTACATCACTGTCTCGGAAACAGGCATAAATTCCACCCGCGCGCCGATCGAACGAAAAGATCCCGGAGTTAAATCCGCATTGGTGCGCTCAAAGTGAATTTCAATTAACTTTTTCATTAAAGTTAGTCGATCTAGTTTCATTCCGATTTCGAGTTTTAAGTTCACTTTTTCGTATTCTTCTGGACTGCCTAAGCCGTAAATACAAGAAACAGAAGCGACGATAATCACATCCGGCCTAGTAAGAAGCGCTTGAGTACTCGCATGACGCAACATATCTATTTCTTTATTGATAGACGCATCTTTTTCGATATAAGTGTCCGAAGCTGGCATATAAGCTTCCGGCTGGTAATAGTCATAATAAGAAACAAAATAATGCACTGCCGCATCGGGGAAAAATAATCTAAATTCTTGCGCGAGTTGAGCGGCAAGTGTTTTATTGTGCGCAATCACGAGCGTCGGTTTGTTGTACTGCGCGATCACATTCGCCATGGTAAAAGTCTTACCCGTCCCCGTCGCTCCCAAAAGCGTCTGCTTTTGCATGCCTTTATTTAAACCTTCCAAGAGCTTCGAAATAGCCACTGGCTGATCTCCAGCTGGCTCAAAAGGACTTTTTATTTTGAAAATATTAGACATCACAAAGTCATCTTATCATAGCTCTGTTTTTTTGCTATACTATATTTACTTTGGAAAATTTTAAATTTATATTAATTTCAATAATGATTATCGGCGGCATGAGCATCGTCGGCTATTGGGCTTTTAAGACAATAGAACCGGGAGATTTGCATGTTAGCAAAGAAAGGCAAGCAGAACTCGAAGCCAAAAACAAAGAATTAGAACAAGAAATAGCTAAATTAAAAAGCGAGCTAGCTGATTTGCAGCCACCAAAACAAGAGATGCCAGCAAACCAAACACTGAACACTAATCCTACCACCACAAAACCACCTCTTTCTAAATACCAAGATCTTATCACTTCCCTACAAAAACTCTTGGACCAGAAAGCAGTCCTTAAATTAAAATCAACTGGAACACAAGTCGGAACCCTTCAAACCTTTTTAAATATCTATAATAACACTTCTAAAAAAGTAGATAATGATTTTGGTCCAGGGACAAAAACTGATATTATGAATTTCCAAAAAGCGGAAGGTTTGCCGGTGACTGGAGAAGCAGGAGTTCTGACTTTCCAAAAAATGATTGATTGGCTCAATCAGCAATAAAATCTGTGCGCCCGCTCGGGATCGAACCGAGGACCTTATCCTTAAAAGGGATCTGCTCTACCAGCTGAGCTACGGGCGCAAACAATCTAACGACCTACCAAAACAGCTACGGGCGCGTGTTGTCTGTTTGATAATACCAGATTTCTAAAAAACCTCAAGTAAAAATTGCTCAAAAGCGGACTCGGCGTCGCGACCTTCTTTCCTGGCTTCAGGCAAAAGATAAGAAAGTTTCATGATAAAATTTTTAAGTTGTTCTTCTTTAAATTTACTAAAATTTTTTTTTAGGATCAGGTCTTTAATTTTCCAAAACAAAACCCCCGAAACTTCTTCGAGACTTACTCCGACGTCTATCGCTTGGCGAAAGTAAATCCAAGTGTTCAATTTATCTTTGTTGGCAAAAGCATTGGCAACCAAAAAATTGTCGAATTTTTCCTTTTTTTCTTTTGGCAATTCAAAAACATTGATTTCGGCGCGCGCTTTTTTGAAAGTATCCAGTATCGGCTTACTGAGCTTCCCTTCTAGAAAAACAAAAGAATTAGCGGAATCTCCCATAAGTTTCAATTTTTCCAACACAAAATCCCTCGTTTCTTCGTATTCCAGAACGTTTTGGAATATTACTGCAGATAAATTTGAAAACAAACTGGAGCCGGAATAAAAACTTTCAATTTGCATTTGATTAAAATCATTTCTATTCACAGCAAAAATCTGCGTGAGAGGTATACCTGCCTGCGCAGGCAGGGCCTTGATAAATTTTTCATAATTTATAATTTTATTCTTAGCATCATCCCCGGAAAAAAGATAGATCATATAAATAAATTAAAAATGAACGGATTTTTTATATTCTAAATATGGCGCGCCGTATTTTAGAACTAAGAGTTGTTCTTCTTTTTTTAAGAAAACAAACTTGGCGAAAACAAAAGACACGAGAGAGAAAACCATCACAAAAAAAGCATTGATAATCAATCCAAAACCCAAAGTCACAAACAAAAGACCGAAGTTGGTAGGAGTGCGTGTATAACAATAAGGTCCATGACAAAAAGTTTCTTTGGTTATATTTTCCTTCTTTAGACGATGAGAAGTGTATTGAGCCCAAGGTATTAAAATGCTTCCAAACACCAACAAAATAATTCCCAAAGACACCAAAACTGAATTAGTAAAAACTTTTAAACCAAAAACCACGTCTAAAACAACACCAAAGATAAATAGACCAAAATGCATCGCATATGAATGCGCTAAAATCTTATGTACGCTTTGTTTTTGAGTCTGATTGTCCATCCTCCTTATTCTAGCACAAGTCTATTATTTTACTTCCCCCAAATTGTCTCCCGAACCAGAATGGACGGAAAGAGGTATCTCGGCTTTATAGTGTAGATAGGAGCGTTCCAGAACTTCTTCCATCGCTTTTTTTATGATAACTTCGGCTTCTTTGAGCACTTTTTCTTCTATTTCGTAAACAAGCTCATCATGAATCTGTAGCACGAGATGTACCCGATCCAACAAATTCGCTTTTTTCAAATCTTCCTCGGCTAGTCTAATAGCAAGCTTAATAATATCTGCGGCTGTCCCTTGCACTGGAGCGTTGGTCGCGGTACGTTCAGCCATGTTTTTCAAAAAAGGAATTCTAGAATTAATATTGGGGAAATATCTTCTGCGCCCAAATAATGTTTCGGTATAAGAATTTTTAATAGCAAAAGTCTTAATACTTTCTAGATAATCACGCACCCCGGAAAATTGATTAAAATAATTATTATAAAACTTTTGCGCCTCTTCGCGTGTACCTCCAAGATTCTTGCGAAGCGCCGAAACACCCATGCCATAAATAATGCCAAAATTTATCACTTTCGCCTGACGACGCATCTCTAAATCGACTTTTTCTATCGGTACTTCAAAAACAAAAGAAGCTACCCCCGCGTGAATATCTTTTTTGTCTTTGAAAACTTGCGTCATCTTTTTATCCCCTGAAAGCATCGCGATCACCCGCAATTCAATCTGACTATAATCAAAAGCAGAAAGCTTCGAGCCTTTTTGGGCGACAAAACCATGGCGAATTTTCTTCCCTAACTCTGTTTTGATTGGTAAATTCTGCAAATTTGGGTCCTGTGAAGAAAATCTTCCGGTGGTAGTTCCGTTTTGTAAAAACTTTGCGTGTAAACGTCCATCTTCCGCCACCATTTTCGGAATTACATCGATGTAGGTAGAGAGTAATTTTTGTAATTCACGATATGCCATTATTTCTTTGATAATTAAATTATCTTCTTCTAGTTCTTCCAAGACAGAGATCTTGGTAGAGAAAGAACCACTGGCACTCTTTTTTTTGCTTGATTTTAAGCCCAATTTGCCAAAAAGCACTTCTCCTAATTGTTTCGGTGAATTTATATTGAACTCCACTCCGGCCATTTTGTATATTTTTTTCGTTAAAACATCTAATTCTTTGTGATATTCTTCTGATAATTTTTCAAAATATTTTTTATCTATCAAAATTCCATGATCTTCCATTTCTTTCACCACTGGCACGATCGGAAGTTCTATTTCCTCATAAACTTTATCTAGTTTTTTTTCTTTCAATATTTTAAAAATATATTCATAAGCCACTTCAAAGGAAGAAGTCTTGGCGAACATCAAAATATCTTCCAATTTGGGATTTGAAATGTCAGAGTTGATAAGCCAAAGAGCGATACTGGCTTCTTGAAGTTTTTTTGCAGAAGGCAAATCTAGAGAATTTTCGAATGGTCTGGCCGGGGTATGGGGCCCCGGAGAACCGAGGACCTGAGA
The DNA here is from genome assembly GCA_023267195.1 of Candidatus Nomurabacteria bacterium. Lineage (GTDB taxonomy): Bacteria > Patescibacteriota > Minisyncoccia > Phycocordibacterales > UBA9973 > UBA9973. The sequence goes on along the minus strand of JAHFNT010000003.1, from coordinate 113,481 downwards.
AAATTCTGCTGGATTTGCCTTCTGCCCATTCCCAAAAAAGTTTTTTAATCTGGCAAATAAGCTGCGAAATTCAAATTTAATAAATACTTGTTCTATTTTTTTTAAATCCGCGTTTTCCCAAAAAGTTTTTTCCGGTAATTCAAAATTGATCGGCGCATCTGTGCGGATAGTGGCTAATGTTTTAGAAAACAAGGCTTCTTCTTCGTTATTTTTTAAAAGTTCGATCATTCTCTCGGAAATACCTATTTTCAAAAAGGTTTCTTTATCTTTTTTAATTTTTTTATAAATTTCTTCTATTGTTCCAAAATTTACAATCAAATTTTCAGCGGTTTTTTCTCCGATACCTTTTATACCAACAATGTTGTCGGACGGATCTCCGCGCAACCCTTTGTAATCTGGTAAAAATTTTGGCTTAAAATGAAAACGCTCCAGAACTGCCTCCTCGTCGTATAAAATCGTGTCGTTGATTCCCTTCTTCAAAGTATAAACCTGCACTTTTTTATCATCCACGAGCTGCATCGTATCCATGTCTCCCGAAGCGATAATAATATCTATGTTTTTATTTTTTTTATATTTTTCGACTATTGTCCCTAAAACATCATCAGCTTCAAAACCCGGGGCATCATAAATGGGAATATTGAAAGCTTCAAAAATTTGTCGGGAATTTTTTAGCTGCGCGATCAGCGCCTCGTCCGCTTTCGCCCGGCCAGCTTTGTAGGCATCATACGCTTCGTGCCTAAAAGTTTTCTGGGGTAAATCATAACAAGCGATAATATAGTCTGGTTTCAAATCAGTAATTATCTTCATCAACATACTAGCAAGCCCGTACAGAGCACCAGTTGGTTCTCCGTTGGAGGATAAAAATTCAGGCAGAGCATGATAGGCACGGTGAATTATGGCGTGAGAATCGAGCAAAACTAGCTTTTTTATATTGTGATTTATTACTTCAGGCACTATGTAAATGATACCACTTAAGATATATGGATACCATATAGCAATTGCATTCGGACATTAAACAAATGAATTTGTTTATGCTCCTCATTTATTGCTATAATTCATGTAATGGCTTTATTTGACGACGAAAAACAAAACAAACAACTAGAGGATTTGCGTAAACAAGAAGAGGAGGAATTGGTGGCTACCCTAGCGGAAGCAAAGTATCATCTCCCGTATATTGATCTGTACCGACTAGGGGTAGACAATGAAGCACTCCGCGCCATAAGCGAAAAAGATTCCAGAGAAATGAACATCGCGCCTTTTAAACTTTTCGGCAAAAATATTTTTATCGCACTAAAAATACCTTCCGATGATTTGATAAATAAATTGAAAGAAGAGATGGAACGAAAAAGCCTGACTCCTACTTTTTACATGGCATCAACGGCAAGTATAAATAAAGTTTGGGAAAGATATAAAGAAATCTCCATGGCGGAAAGTTCGATGGTCGGAGGCTTGGATATTTCAGGAGAAGTGCTGAGAGAAACCGCCAAAAAGATAGAGAAGATGCAGGATATCCAGAAGATGGTAGCGGAAACATTGGAAGGAAACAAAATTCACAAAATTTCCCGGCTACTGGAGGTGATTTTAGCAGGCGCCATAGCTATCAAAGCTTCGGACATCCACATCGAACCGGAAAAGGAACGCGGCCGTCTGCGTCTGCGCTTAGATGGCGTGTTACAAGACATAAATTTCTTCGGAACTGATGTGTATAGATTGCTTAATTCTCGCATCAAGCTTCTTTCTGGAATGAAGTTGACCTCCACGATAGCGCAAGACGGGCGTTTTAATATTATGGAGGGAGATGAAGAGATAAGCATCCGTAGTTCTTTTATTCCGGGATCTTATGGAGAATCGATCGTAATGCGCATACTGGATCCAAAATCCCTGCAGGTAGAAATGGAAGAATTAGGAATTGAACCCGGCCTTTTTGAAATCATAAAGGAAGAAATTATAAAACCAAATGGGCTCATTTTAGTCACTGGACCGACTGGTTCTGGAAAAACTACCACTCTTTATGCCTTTTTGCGAAGAATTTACACGCCAGAAATAAATATAATCACCATTGAAGATCCTGTTGAATACCACCTAAAAGGGATAACGCAAACTCAAATCAATATTGAAAGAGGGTACACTTTCCCTGAAGGATTGCGCTCAGCACTCCGCCAAGATCCCGATGTAATCATGGTCGGAGAAATCCGCGACAGCGACACGGCCGAGATCGCCGTGCAATCCTCTCTGACTGGACATATGGTCTTCTCCACTCTGCACACCAACAATGCAGCGGGAGTTATACCTAGACTTATAGATCTGGGAGTAAATCCAAAAATTTTAGTTTCGGCTTTATCTGTCTCTATGGCCCAACGTTTAGTCCGCAAACTTTGCGCATTTTGTAAAAAAGAAAAAGAAGTGACACCCAAAGAAATAGAAACTATCAAATCAATCATGAACGGAATGATTGCTGAGGGCAAAAAACTTTCGAATTATAATCTAAACCCCGATGCGCCCTTAAGGCTTTTCGCTGCCGTGGGGTGCGACAAATGCAACAAGACTGGCTATAAGGGACGAATCGGGATTTTTGAAGCAATTAAGACAGATGAGGCCATAGAAAAAATTATGCCAGAAAATCCAAGTGAGCGTGAAATAAAAAAAGTGGCAAGCACTCAAGGGATACTATCTATGCGCCAAGACGGCCTAGTAAAAATAATAAACGGCGTTACTTCTTTTGCAGAAGTGCAGAGCGTAGTTAATCTAAACGAGGAATAAAACTACAAAGCTGAATTTTAGTGTACCCCGGACAAATCCCAAACAGCGATTTGTTTACTACCGCCAATGCCATACCCAGGACCACTCGAGGTGTACACATAAGTAGTGTTTCCTTTTATATAAGCCGCTGCCGTTTGAACTTTAGATATACCCCCTCCCACTACTCGAGCGGGAACATTTTTTACGATGCCTTCTTTGAGATCTGAAAATTTAAAAATTTTAGGATTAACTGTACCTTTATCTGTATTAAAGATCATTACCGCCGGCTCTCCATTTATCACCACTCCAACAGTACTATCTAGCCAAGTAACATAAGCTGATCCCACTAAAGACACATTAGGTATAGTTAAATTCTCCGCAATTGGTATAAATGTTTTACCATCTAAACTAACTTGGTAAATAAAAATTTTTTTATCAGACCCTAAAATCACATACTTTTTGCCGTCTGGGGTTACTAGGCCTGTTTTTAACCAATTTAACCCCATTAATCCGACACCAAGCACTGAAGATGGCAATGGATAACTGATGACTGGCGAGCTCTGATTAAATGAATACATTTCCAATTTGGGAGTTTGAAGAATATTAGTACTATCTTTTCCGGCAGCATAGCCAAAGACAACCCTGGCAAAAGTATCTCCTAAAACAATATTTTCATCCCCATCTCCTGGAGAGAAATTTTTCGAGTTTGGCGTATTGGGTGGCATATCTTTAAAATAACTTTGATTACTACTAAAACGATTAACTCCTGTAGCTTGTACAATTGGTTGATTTTTTAAATTCGTCATATTATAAACTCCCGTCTTTCCAATCAAATAAGTATTGGCCCCCGCTTTAATAATTCCAACCAATCTTTCCCCCCCATTGGCATTTACAATATAACGATAAGATCCCCCTTTTTGTTGAGCAAACAGATTATACTGTGAGTTGGTAATGGCTGAATATTCGCCATCGTCACTGGTTACGGCCCATCGTGTTCGCAGACCAACTGCCGCATCTCCATATTGATCATTGTCCGTATCTATATCCCAGATTGTTCCAGATTCTTGTATTTTAGGGTTCATTGGATCTTCAAGAGAAAATACTCGGCGGCCAGTCTTATTTCCGTAAGATTTTAATAACGAGTTAGGCCTTATACATTTACTATACCCAACCATACAAGGATATGACCAATCAACAGTTCCATTGTTATTCTGGCGATAATCATAATAAGTAAAAAATACATTAGTGGTAAGCCCGGCTTTACTTGTACTAAAAACATCAGCATTAAAAGCACCCATATTTGTATATTTTTTACCCCCAGCAGTATAGTCGGGCAGCAACTTGAGTAATTTCATGGAAATCTCCGATGCTCCCCGGCAATCGGTTGTGTAGGTCACTGTATTGGAGCGTTGGCCTGTTCCTTCATAGGTCAGATATAATTGTTGTTTCAATAATTTTCCAGACAAACTGACCGTTTCTCCTGGGGTATAATTTTTTGACTTATTACAACTAATGATTCGTTTAATCCCGCGCTTTAAATCACCGACAGTTACCCAGGAACCGAAATCTTTGGCGCCAGAATAGCCAGAACCTTCATCTTTATCAATCCAGAGGCGAGTAACAGTATTGTCAGGAATAGTAGCCGATACCCCAGATAAAATTATATTGAGAGTATCACCAGAAGACACAGTAAGAGGATTAAAAGAAAGAGTTCCAACTTCCATCGCTTCCGCCGAGGAAGCTCCAGAAAAAATTAGCAAACTCAAAACGAATAAAAAATAAATTGGTAATATATTTTTTATTTTTTTCTCTTTTGGTTGAATCATTCCTAAATTATAACACTCCAAAAGAAAAAAGCATTAATCTCTAAACAATCCTTTCAGGGCTGGGCCCCGAGAGTAACAAAATATTATAGGATAGTTCCAGTGGTCTATAAATAGAACCAGAACGTCCTACGCAAATTCGTATAACCGATGGCTGATTGCTTAGAGATTAATGCCTTCTTATAAATCTCCCCAAAAAACACACTGGGAAGATTATACTATATGTAAAAGAACGCAAATGCTATAATGTGTATAGCTATGTGTATACTGTGTTAATAAAAGCCTTACTTTCACAATACTTCCCCAGTATAGCATAATATAAAATCAATGTCAAGCAAAAAAACAAACGAAATAGATAATTCAAGCTCGGAAAAAGGAGTTGTTTCTGATGACTCCTTTTTAGATCAAACCCTGCGTCCAACCCATTGGGACGAGTATATTGGCCAAAAACACATAAAAGACAACGTTAAAATACTATTACAGGCTGCCGAAGGGCGCGGACACATCCCGGAGCACATCCTCTTTTACGGCCCCCCTGGACTAGGAAAAACTACTTTGGCGCATCTGATCGCCAAAGAAACTGGCCGACAAATGAAGATTACTTCCGGCCCAGCGATTGAAAAAGTGGGTGATTTGGCTTCTATTTTGACCAATCTTGCCTCGGGAGACATCCTTTTCATCGACGAAATTCATCGCTTAAATAAAATGGTAGAAGAAATTTTATATCCAGCGATGGAGTCTGGAGTTTTAGATATAATCATCGGCAAAGGTCCTTCGGCGCGCACGATCCAGCTCGATCTACCACCGTTTACCTTGATCGCCGCCACCACGCGCGTCGCCATGGTCTCCTCTCCGCTTCGCTCACGTTTTTCTGGTGGGGTTTTTCGTTTGGAATTTTATTCCAACGAAGAAATTGCCAAAATCATCGAAAGATCTAGTAAACTTTTAAAAACAGAATTAGAAAATGATGCTCTGAAAGAAATCGCGAAACGCAGCCGCTTCACTCCGCGCACGGCTAATTATTTTTTAAAGCGTTGTCGAGATTTTGCGCAGGTGCATAAAAAAAGTTTAGATTTAAAAACGGTCAAAGATGCGCTCAACATGCTCGCGATCGATGAAATTGGCTTGAATCAATCGGATCGTAAATTTTTGGAAATCTTGATTGAAAAATTTAACGGCGGACCTGTTGGTCTCAAGACTATGGCGGCCGCCATGTCCGAAGAAGAAGCAACCGTCGAAGAAGTGATTGAACCTTACTTGATCCAGCTCGGCCTCCTCGAACGCTCCCCGCGTGGACGCGTAGCTACTAATAAGGCTTATGAGCATTTAGGGTTTGATGTTCCAGCTAGTTTACAAAATAAATTAATTTGAGCTCCCCCTCTCCTTGCCAGGAGAGGGCTGGGGTGAGGTTCTTCCACCCCGGCGCAAGCGCCACCCCTCAAGAGGGGAATAAAAATGCTAAAATAGTTTTATGCGAATTTTGGGAATCGATCCGGGATATGAAAGGTTGGGAATCGCAATACTTGAAAAACCTCACTTCGCTAAAGCTTCGCGGGGCAAGGAACAAGTAATTTTTTCGGAGTGTTTTAACACTTCTGCTAAATTAGAATTTTCAGAACGCCTAAAATTAATTGGGGAAGAGGTAAAAAAAATAATTAAAGAATACAAACCAGAAATTCTTTCGATTGAAACTTTATTTTTAAATACCAACCACAAGACGGTCATGCAAGTCGCTGAAGCGCGCGGAGTGGTAGTATATGAGGCAGCAAAAGCTGGCTTAAAGATTTTTGAGGCTTCCCCTCCCCAAATAAAAATAGCGACGACAGGCTACGGCCGATCAGACAAAACCCAAATAATAAAAATGGTAAAACTTTTAGTAAAAGTAGACGCAAAAAAACAATCGGATGATGAATTAGATGCGATTGCTATAGCGCTCACTGCTTTCGCACACTTACGATAAAGCCTGCCCTGAGCTTGTCGAAGGGTTATCCACATTTTAGGTAATTTTGCTATTGCCAAGCTTTTTAGATTTTGATACAAAGGAGGCATTAATAGGGTTTCTAATAAAAAATATTTATTTTTTATATGAGTTACGACGAAGAAGAAATACAAGATGGTTTTGGAATGGGCGATGATGACTCGGATTTGGACGCCCCCAATGATTTAGACTTAGGGCTAGATGATGAAAGTGAGGACGAAGAAGGACATTTGGATAGGTAAAAATTAAAATAAAAACACCCCGGTATGATATTGGGGTGTTTTTATTTTAGTAACACTTTCAGAAATCTTTTCTTGCCAATCTTTAGCGTTAGACCTTCTGTAACTTTTAGATTTTGATCCGTTATGTTTTGATGCTTGTCTAAAGCATGGATCGCATTTCCTAAAACCAATCTTTTCCATTCCCCTTTTGAAGCTAAAACTTTGTTTTGAACCAGAACTTCACTCAACAATTCGCCAGTATGAGCTTTAACTTCTTCCATTTTTTCTGGAATTTCCTTTTTTTGAAAAGTACTGATAAAAATCTTTTCGGCAACCTCGGCCTTTTTCTCGCCGTGGTAAATTTTCACTATCTCCCGCGCCAGACGCATTTTGGCTTCTTTTGGATTTAAAGTTTGAGTGTCCATGGCGGTTTTTATTTGAGAAACTTCTTCGGCGGGAATATTCGTGCACAGATTAAAATATTTAACAATAAGTGCATCCGGCAAGGACATAATTTTACCGTACATCTCCGCGGGCTTTTCATCTAGGGCAATAAAATTGCCATAACTCTTACTCATTTTTTTAACCCCATCAGTACCTTCGAGGAGAGGCAGGGTCAAGACATCTTGTTCGGGCATTTTAAAATGCCTCTGCACTCTTCGGCCAGTCAACAAATTAAATTTCTGATCTGTCCCTCCTATTTCTAAATCCGCCTTGATTACCACCGAGTCATATCCCTGCAGAAGAGGATAAAGAGTTTCGAGGAGAGTGATGTCTTGATCATCATCTATTCTTTTCTTAAAATCGGATCTGTGTAAAATTTGCTGTACCGTCCCAGCCTTGGATAATTCAAGTATCGTCACCATGTTGTGGCTGAACCATTTGCTGTTGTAAACCACCTTGGCATTTTTTATATCTAAAATTTTTCCAGCTTGCTTCAAGTAATTCTTCATATTTTTCTTCACTTCCTGACTGCTTAGAACTTTTCTGGTTTCTGATCGGCCAGATGGGTCTCCGATCATGGCCGTGGCATCACCAATCACCAGTATTGCCTGGTGCCCAAGGTCTTGAAAGGCGCGAAGCTTCCGGAGCGGGACACTGTGCCCCAAATGCAAGTCTGGCATGGTCGGATCAATGCCAAATTTAATATTTAGGCGGCGCCCCGATTTTAGAGCGTTGATAAAATGGTCTTTTTCAATAATTTCATCCACCCCGATCTCCACCACCTCATCAATTAATTTTCTATCGGTTATTACTTTCATAACTCGAATAATATCACATTTTTTGCTATAATTCGAATGGTGCTTAGAATTTTACGAAACAAAAGATTATTCAAAAACCTAATACTGCTTTTCGCGGGTATTTTTATTTTTACATCCGGGGTGGTCATTTTTTGGTTTTCTTCTTTGCGAATTCCAGATTTTCACTCTTTTGAAAACAGAAAGGTGGTGAATTCTACCCAAATTTATGACCGTACAGGAGAAATTTTGCTCTATGATATACACCAAAACATAAAAAGAACCAATATTCCTTTTGAGCAGATGGGGGTGAATATAAAAAATGCCACCGTGGCCATAGAAGATTCTGAATTTTATAATCACAGCGGAATACGGGTGACTTCCACTTTAAGAGCGGTTCTCTCCAATTTATTTGGTGTCGGCATTGGTGGTGGTGGCTCTACCATCACCCAGCAATTAGTAAAAAATACTCTGCTCACACCGAGCAGTGGTCTGGCTAGATATGTAAGAAAAATAAAAGAATGGGTTTTGGCGGTGAAAATAGATAGCTCCCTGCCTAAAGAAAAAATTTTAGAAGCATATTTAAATGAAATTCCATATGGAGGAAGTATTTATGGAATAGGGGCTGCCAGTAAAAATTATTTTAACAAAAATGCGGAGAGCCTGACTTTGGCAGAGGCGGCGTATCTAGCCTCCATACCACAATCTCCTACTGTACTCTCCCCTTATGGGAAAAATAAAGATAAATTGGAAGCAAGAAAAAATTTGGTGCTGGCTAGAATGCTAGAACTAAAGTTCATTACCAAAGAAGAACATGATCAAGCCAAAAAGGAGGTTGTAAATTTTGTTCCACAGGCGACTTTTGGCATCAAGGCTCCTCATTTCGTTTTTTTCATTAAAGACTATTTAGAACAAAAATATGGCGCAGAAATGGTTGAAAACGGGGGGTTGAAAGTTACCACCACGCTTGATGCCGACCTAGAAGCTAAAGCGGAACAAATAGTAAAAGAGGGGGCGCTAAAAAATGAAAAAGATTGGAATGGAAAAAATGCCGGGTTGGTGGCAATAGATCCCAAAACTGGCCAAATTTTAACCATGGTTGGATCGAGAGATTATTTTGATAAAGCAATTGATGGAAATTTTAATATAGCTACCGCCACCAGACAGCCTGGTTCATCTTTTAAGCCATTTATTTACGCTACAGCCTTCAATGAGGGCTTTACACCCGAAACAGTACTCTTTGACCTGCCAACAGAATTTCAAACAACCTGCGATGCTTCTGGCAAGGCTCTGCCGGGACACAATCAAGAAGATTGCTATATGCCTAAAAATTATGATGGGGCATACCGCGGGCCGATTTCGCTTCGGAATGCTTTGGCTCAATCCATTAACATTCCGGCGGTAAAACTTTTTTATCTGGCTGGACTACCTGAATCATTGAGAACAGCTGAAAATATGGGTATCAGCACTCTAGGTGATATCAATAGATATGGTCTTACTTTGGTCATAGGGGGCGGAGAAGTATCTCTCCTTGATATGACTTCTGCCTATGGGGTTTTTGCTAATAATGGCTCCAGAAATCCCTATACTGGAATTTTAAAAGTTGAAGATTTAAATGGAAATATCCTCGAAGAATTTCAAGCCAACCCGCAAGAAGTTCTGCCCAAGAATACAGCGCTGACCATTTCGGATATTTTATCGGATGAAGTATCCCGAGAGCCGACTTTCGGCATTCACTCCGTCTTATATTTTGGAGACAGAAATGTTGCAGTAAAAACAGGTACGACCAACAGCAACAAAGATGCTTGGACCATAGGTTATACTCCCTCGATTGTAGTTGGGGTCTGGGCCGGTAATAATGAAAATACCCCAATGAAAAAGGGCGGAGCGGCAATGGCTGGACCGATTTGGAATAAATTTATGAACGAGGCGCTCAAAAATCTCCCTAATGAAAATTTTGAAAAACCTGATTTAGAAACCGACCCCACTACTCTCAAGCCTGTCTTGCGCGGATTTTGGCAAGGAAATGAAAACTTTTTCATAGATAAAATTTCAGGAAAATTGGCGACAGAAAACACTCCCAAGGAAACACTAGAAGAAAAAGTAATCACCAATGTGCACTCTATTTTGTACTGGGTAAATAAAAAAGATATTCTTGGTCCGGTGCCCGCCAACCCAGAGAGTGACTCCCAGTTTAACCACTGGGAAACACCTGTCCAGACTTGGTGGACTCAAAATAAACACAATTATCCTGAGATAACCTGGGATCAAAAACCCACCACCGAGGATGATATACATATTGATTCAAATAAACCTATAGTTTCAATCATTGAACCAAACAATACAACTGATTATTTACCTAATCAAAAAATAGATTTAAAAATTTCCAGCCAGAAACCATTGCCTCTCGAAAAAATAGATATTTTTATTAATGGTATTTATATAGAAACCAGAGAAACTCCATTTTTCAACTTTTCTTTCATCCCCAGCGAGTTAGAAAACTTACAAAATAAAAATGAGTTAAAAATTATTTCCTACGACAAAGTGCACAATAGCAGTGAAACCACTGTAACATTTACAGTACAACAACAATAAATATTTTGTTGCTATTTGATATTTTGGGGAATCTTTGTCCCAAAAGACTCTTGAAATTTTGAGAAAATTTTATCTTTTTTTAAAAAAATCTCATTTTTATAAATTGGTTTGATGTTTAAATAAATTATATTATTTTTTATTTTTATTTCTTCTTTTTTAATATTCACCCCTATTATTTCTGAAATAATATTTTTCACAGACTCTAGTTTGCTCTCCTTGGAAAGGAGGAGGTGATCAAATCTAGCCAATAGATCCTTAATCTCAATCATTTTATTATCTATTCATCGGCATTATTAGATAAAGAAAGGAGGTATCAGAAACAGGAGATATAACCATTGGCCTTTGGGTTCCTGAAAATTTTATAGAAATGCTATCTGTAGCAATAGACTGAAAACAGTCTAAAAAATATTTATAGTTAAAGCTTAGTTCTATCGCCTCTCCGTTTATGACAGCATCCAAATATGTTTTATTTTCCCCAATATCATTATTGGAAGAGGAAAGTTCAAAAACTTTTTCTTTTGGAGTAATTTTAAGGTTAACTTGGTTGAATTTATCAGAAAAGACGTTGGATATTTTGAGGGCATTTAAGAGATCTTGCTTCAAGACCACCACTTCAGTGGTAAATTCTTTGGGAATGATTTGTCGATAATCAGGGAAAATTCCATCAATAACACGGGAGGTCAAGTAAATATTTTCAGATGAGAAAGAAATCTGGTTCTTGTTTAAGCAAACCTTGATAAAACCATGATAATCTCCAAAAACCCTAAGAATTTCATTAACATTTTTAAATGGAATAAGGATTCTAGTTGTTTCCTCCAAACCTTTCATTTTTATTTTTTTCTCCGCCAACCTAAAGGAGTCTGTGGATACAAAAACTAAATTGTCGGCATTTACATATAAAAAAACACTTGAAATTTCTGGTTTTATATCTGAAACAGAAGAGCTGTAATACACTGACTTTATTCCGTCAATTAGTTTTTTTGAGTCTATTTCAAAACTGGCTCCACTAACCCTTGGGATGGTTGGAAAATCTTCATGCGGTTGACCTTTTAGTTTTATTTGGCTCTTTTTTGTTTTAACAGACAAATTTCCATCTTTTTCTTCAAGCTGCACTGTATCATTCTGGGAAACATTGGAAAAAACGGCATTTAACACAGCCCCAGAAACAGCTAGAACCCCTTCTTTTTCAATTTTGGCTGGAATTTCAACTTCAATACCAAGACTTAGATTTGTGGATCTAAGTTTTAGAGAGTTTGAAGATGCAACCAATAAAACAGAACTCAAAATTGGCAAGGTTAAATTTTTACCAGTTATTCTTTCCACTTGTGAGATAGCATTTTTGATTTTTTCGATTGAGCATTCTATTTTCATATATTGTTTATATTTTATATATTTAAATTATTAATAATATTAGTGGTGTGGATAAGTGGATAAGTGTTTAGGGTCTTTTGTTGTTTGATTATTTTATCAATAATTTTATTTTTGGAAGTCTAATAATTTTTTATATTTTATTAATACTTTATTTTTTTAAGTAAGAAGTATATTTTTATAAATTTTTATTAACACCTTTTACTTTCTTTATTATTGCTTTTTGAGCCACTTATCAACAATTATTTAAACATAATTCTTATCTGTTCTAGTTCCTGCAGAAGTTGTGGGTCGTTTTTTAGATCTGTTTTTATTTTAAGACACGAATGTATCACTGTCGTATGGTCTTTACCCCCAAGTTTTTGCCCTATTAAAGGATAAGAAACATTAAAATCTTCCCTAAGCAAAAACATTACCACCTGGCGCGCTTTGACAATTTCTTTTTTTCTGGTTTTTTCATAAACTGAAGCTTCCTCCAGCTTGTAATATTCACTTACTATTTTCACAACATCCTTTATAGCTATGTTTTTCTTCGGCTTCATGTTGTTTTTTAGCAGATTTTTAACTTCCGCTAGATTCAACGGCTTATTTTTGAGACGATATTGGCATACAATTAGATTGAGGCTTCCCTCCAGCTCTCGGATGTTACCTTGTACTGTTTCTGCCACATACTCTATCAAATCTTCCCCAAGATCAATATTTAACTCACGCAATTTTACTTTTAAAATAGCCAAGCGGGATTCATATTCAGGTTCTGATATGTCCACAATCATTCCGGCAGAAAAACGAGATTTTAAGCGATCGGCCAGTTCTGGAATGTAGTTTGGATGTTTGTCTGAAGAAAAAATAATTTGCTTATTGTTTTCGTGGAAAGTATTAAAGGTGTGGAAAAGTTCTTCCTGAATTTTTTCCATTTTACCTATAAACTGTATGTCATCTATGATTAAAAGATCGTATTTGCGGTACTTTTCCTTGAATGAGTTTGCCTTATTGCTTTGGAGTGAGTTTATAAAATCCGTTGCAAATTTTTCCAAAGTCATGTAATGCACTTTTTTGTTGGGATATTTATCCTTTACCGCGTTTCCCACAGCTTGGATTAAGTGGGTTTTCCCCAGTCCCGTGCCTCCATAAATGAAAAATGGGTTATATTTTGTTCCCGGGGAATCTATGATTGCTTGGGCAGCAGCGTAGGCAAGTTCGTTGAATGTTCCAACAATGAAAGAATTAAAGTGATAACGCGGGTTTAAATTGTCCTCCGGATTTATGTATAAATCTTTTAATGGCAGCTCCTTTTCTACTGCTTCACTCGCTACCATTGTGTCTGGTTTAACTGTTTCTATTTTGGTAATGACATATTCCACCGCGCGCATGCTTTCATAAGCATCGGCTATGGTTTTGGTGATAAGCTTATGATATTTGTTTATAAGCCAATCACGCACGAATTCATTTGGCACACCCACATACACAATCCCAGTTTCTTCCTTTACAATTGAGGTGTTTTTAAACCACGTGCTGAAATTTGCTTTAGATATCCCCGATTCAATCTGCATCAAACAATTCTTCCACAGCTGTTTTGTATTCATAGTTCAGTATTATACTATTTATAAATTTAGCGGCATCTTTAAAAACTTATTAACTATGTTGATAAGATGTGGATAAAAAAATACCTAGTTGCCTAATCCTTAATTTTATTATAGACTCTATCTATGTCATTCACATACAATCCTAAAAAGAGGAAAAGAGCCAAAAGCCATGGTTTTTTAGTTAGATCCAGAATAAAAACTGGGCAAAAAGTACTTTTGCGAAGAAGGAGGAAGGGGCGCGCCAAACTCTCCGTTTAGTTTTTGTCTTTTAAATATATGCTTCCCAAAAAAAACAGAGCCGAAAAAAAGTCTGTTGAAAGGGTGTTTAAGGAAGGGAAATTTATTAATTCCGGGCATTTAACTTTCAAATTTTTAAATACTGGCACCCAAGAAAAAAAAATCTCTTTTATCGTGCCCAAAAATGTGGCTAAATTGGCTGTGCAAAGGAATTTATTAAGGCGCCTTGGCTATTTTTTGTTAAAAAAATATTTTCCAAACTTCCCTCTCGGCACTCTAGGGGTTTTTGTTTTTAAAAAATACCCAAAAGATATTTCAATGCTTGAAAATGAAATTAAAAACATACTTAGTAAAATTAATTGATTTTTATCAGAAAAATATTTCTGCTCTAAAAAAACCAAGCTGTGTTTTTTATCCGACCTGCTCGGAATACACCAAACAAGCTATTTTAAAATACGGAGCGCTACGGGGTGCCTATTTAGGCCTCGGGCGTATCTTGCGGTGTCATCCTTGGCAAAAGAATCACATTGATCCTCTCGTTTGATTTTTAATTCTTTTCATATAGAATGGAGTAATGTTAAGCAATATCTGGAACATTGTTCTATATCATCCATTAATAAACGCCTTGGCCTTTTTAGTTTCAATTATTCCTGGTGGGGATGTGGGCGTAGCGGTGATAATATTGACTATCTTAGTTAAACTAATCCTTTTACCTTTATCTCAAAAATCTATTGAAAGCCAGGCAGAGATGAATATTTTGACTCCCGAGCTTAATAAAATTAAAGCAAGCGGAGCAAGCAAAGAAGAACAAGCACGCCTTACTTTTGATCTTTATAAAAAACACAATGTAAATCCATTCTCTGGGTGTCTTTTGGTTTTGGTCCAAATTCCTATTATTTTTGCGCTATATTATGTTTTTTACAAAGGTATAAACTTTGAAAGCGGGTTCCTTTATTCTTTTATTCAGGCTCCGGAGCATGCCAATATGATTTTCTTGGGTATTCTAGACATAACTCAAAAAAGTTTAGTTTTGGCGGTTTTGGCTGGCGTATCTCAGTATTTACAGGCTCATTTTATGCCTAAACCTGTTCTCACCCCAAGTGGGTCAAATTCCGCCCTCTCTTTTTCAGAGAGTTTTAGTAAAAGTATGAATATGCAAATGAAATATATTTTCCCGTTCGTAGTAGCTTTTATTGCTTACAGTATTTCCGGGGCTGTTGCTTTGTATTGGATTACTAGCAACCTATTTATGGTAGCCCAGCAGTTATATGTAAAGAGAGAGAAAAATTTCAAAATGGTTATAAAATAGAAAGTTGTAAAATTTATACAGAAAAAGATGAAAAAAGAAGAAATCCAAAATTTAATAAAAGAGTTGTTTGCCAAAACAATGATAAAACTGAATGAAGTTTCTGTGGTGGAAGATGGCCCTAAAAATGTCTGGGTTTCGCTAGAAGTAAATGAGCCACATCTTTTTATTTCTCACGACGGAGAAGGTTTACATGCGCTAAACCACGTTGTTAATAGAATTATTGAAGCCAAACTTCTTCCCAAGTTGAATGTTGGTGAAGAAAGGGGTTTAGGTGTCTTGGTTGATGTGAATGGTTTTCAGAAAAAACACATTGAAAACATCAGGGCTGTCGCTCACATGATGTCAGAGAGAGCCAGATACTTTAAATCAAATATAGAGGTTGATCCAATGTCCGCTTTTGAGCGTAGAATAGTTCATGAATTTTTATCTGATGCGCAAGATCTAAAAACCGAGTCCATCGGTTTAGGGCGTGAACGTCGAGTGGTAATTAAATATACCGGCGTAATCTAATTTGTTAATTTAGTTTTAATTCCCAAAGGAAGGAATCCTTTTTATTTACAAAAAATAGATAATTTTCACTATCATCTACCATTAGTTTAATGCCGTCTATTTCCTCCCCTCCCTCGATGGTTATCGGGTCAACCAGAATAGTTGCATTTCCATCTGCAACATCTATCTTCCAAATTTGATCAGAAAAAGATGTTTCCCCTTGATACCACTTCTCTGGGTAGCCACCTGATTCAATAAATTTTGGCACGGCGCAATAAACAACCGCGCTTGTTTTACCCCAAACACATTTTTCCGGTAGAGTTCTCACCCCGAGTAGTTCTGAAGTTTTGGTGTCTTTCTGGTAAACACTCAGAGATAAGTTGTCGTTACCATAGAGTATAAATTTGCCATCCGGACTCATCAAAGTAGTGAGTCCGTTTATATTGCCCAAGACTTGTGTTAGACCTTTATTGTTTGCACTGCTAGGATCGAGGGTATACATATATCCCGGGATACCAGAGGAAGGTTTGGTAGAGAGAGTAATAGTTTTGCTGTTTGGCCACCACGATAGCCATTCAGTAAAAGCTGAATCAAACACTTGGGTTTTTTTGTTGGTTGCTAGGTCTAAAGTTGTGCCTACTATGTTGTCTTCGGCTTCAAATAAATAAAATAAGCTAAAAGCATCTGGAGATAGGCTCATATCTTTGACATTTTCCGGCAAAAATGAGCCTTTTATTTCTTTATCTCCTGTCGGTTCTTCCCCTAATAATTCCTTCGGTAAATTCCCAGCGAAAGTTTCAATCGTTTTGCCATCCGCTTTTAAATATCGCATAAACACAGACTCCCCCCCGCTACCAAAAAGAGCTTCATACACTTTTGGGATTATGGTGTTGGAGAATTTCTTTTCTACCAACTTGTCTGCAAAAGTTTGATAAACATTTCCGTTGTTACGAGCGACATATCTCAAGGCTGGCATAAATTCTGTCGGTGGTTGGGTTGGAATTGTTTTAGAATTTTTCCCCGCCCCTGCTAAGGGGAGGGTTAGGGAGGGGTCTGAAGTTGGTGTTGTAGATTCTACCGGCTCCGGAGTAGAAATTTCTTTTAATCTCTCCTTTTGATAAACAGTGAATCCGGCAATAGGCATACTGGAAACTTTTTTTAATTTTACCTCTGCTTTGGGTGTTGGTTCATATCCAGAAACGTCGGCCGGAGGGGTGGTAGCAGGGGGTGTCTTCGTGCCACTACCAAAAGGATTAAATTGTGAAAGAAAATTGGTGCCAGTGCCGTCTTCTCCGGGCAGAGTCGCGCCTTTTCTAAAATAGAGAAATCCAAACACCACCGCAACTATGATGATCAAGACTATTGTTAAAAGTATAAAATTTCTTTTTGACATAAAATTTAATTATTATCTTCCATCAACTGACCAGTGCCAGGGCTCTGATGGTAAATTATAAAGACCATATTTGCCAGCATTTGCTTGTAACCATACAAAACACTTATTGTCTCTGGTTTGAATAAAGACTCCATCACACTGGAGATCAAAAGCCTTGCCATTATTATGGTTTGACATTCCAGGGAGTGCTGTTGGTGGATCACATGGCGCATTTGGGTTTTGATAATCACCCTTGCAATACTTTATTCTTAATTGTTTTTGCTGTTCAAATGATCTATACCCTCCACCGGTTATATTAAGTCCGGCGCTTTTAGAAGCAGCAAGCATCGCGTTAACGTTATTAAGAATATCAGAGCAAGCGAACATACTGATAGTAGTTTTTACTATTCCAGAGCTACATCCACTAGTGATTCCGGGTGGGGTACCTGTATCGCTTGGTATGGCATCAGCTAAAGTTACATTAACTGTCACAGTCGTCAAACTTTTTAGTTCAGTGTTCAGCAAATTTGGATTTATGGTAAAAAGAAGTATATACGCACCCAAAGCCAAGAGGAGTCCGAAGATTGCGTTGGTAATTCTATTCTTGCCGTCTTCTTTAGTATTAGCAATCTCGCTCGTCATATACTCGATTCCACCCATGATAATCATTATGACTGCCAAAACCGCGCAAATACCAATAAATAGTTTTAGCATTAAATTCAGATACGCGCCTAGGTTGTTGGGCTGGGTAGGGTCAAAAGTTGTAAGTTTTCCATTAACACAGGAGGTGTCATTGGGGCCTGTGCTAGTACAAGGTAGTGGGGCTAAATTATAATAATAAGAAATCCAGATCCATCCATCCCCCTGAGCTTTACAATCCTTTTCTGTCATGTTTTGGATTGGCTCACCTGCTGTGCCTTGTCTGCAAGTTCCTAAACTGTTTGAGTTTGTAGTTTGTGTTGCTCCTCCCCCCGTTCCTTGGTTTTGAGTCCAAAACCCACCATTTAAAATAAAGGTACATTCTTCTGCTGGAACATTTAAAAGTGGTTCTCTCCCATCGGTAAACGTACAAGTTCCCAAAAGACTTTGAGCTTCTGTCTGAGTGATCGGGTTAAACAACCCTATTAATGAAATCAGTATTAGAATGTATGGAAAAAGTTTTTTCATCTTAAAAGTTTACGTTGATTTCTTTATTGGCTGTTTCAAAAATTTTGTAGATGTTATTTATTTCCAGTTTAATTTTGGACGTTCCAGAAGTTCCAGTTTGCGCCTGGAGGGGCAGAATATTTTTCTTAAAAATCGGTACGGCAATTTGCGAGTCGTTAATGGACCAAACAAAGTTCAAACTCGGTATACGGATGTCTTTCGGGGAGATGAAATATGGCGCCGCCTCTATTATTTCAGCTCCATTGATTATATGGCCATCTTCGAGCGCTCTGTCCCAAAGCGTTCCCAGGTCCGGATAGCTTTTATAGAACACCAGCTTCGGCTCTGTCGTTCCTATGTCTATGCTTGCCTGCGAGGAATGTTCTTGGTCAACAGTGGAGACCACCACGCTGATATTATTTCCATCTTCTAGATAATCATTTACGTAAACGAAAGAATTTTTACCATAACCCGAGCCGTCCACGTTGTTGGTATAATCTTTCTTCCAGGCATAAGTCATGTTGCGCGGGTCTACCAGCGTTGCGCCGCTTTTTATTTCTGGCATAGCGACCACTTTTATTTCACTGTCTGGCGTTGGCAAGGCCTTGCCACGATAAAACGGTGGGACATAAGAATCATTTGCCTGCCACAGGAGGGTCATTACGGCGGGCCGAATCAATATTCTCTTGTCTATTGATCCATCCGGCAAAAATACTGTGGCGGTAACATTGGTGGCTTCCCCGGCCTCCCCAGCTCTAAAAGAAAAAGACTTTTTTCCAATTCCAGAAAGTGCATTTTTCCCATCCACAATCCACGATATTAATACGCTGTCCAAGTTGCTCCCATAGCTATTCAAGGTAATGGTCACATTTTCATTCGGAGCTGGATTTTCTGGAACCACATTGACTGAAATACTGCTAGAGGATACAGCACTCACCTTAAAAGGAAAAATTATTACAGAAAAAATAAATATTATTAAATACAAAAATCTAAACCTCATGATCTAATTATACCCCAATTACATTATTTTCTAAAGCTAACCTCACCCCCAGCCCCTCTCCCGTCAGGAGAGGGTGGCCGAAGGTCGGGTGAGGTTTGCATTTTCTTGTTCCTCCTTGGCTTTCCTGTTGGAGAGTATTTGCGATGGGTCAGAGGTAATAATCTGGTCTTCGGTGTAAGAAGAAACTATTTTAATGGCGACATGCTTCAATCCAGCGAAGAATATTCCCTCTCCCAAGCCAGACTCCAAAAGTAAATATTTTTCTTCGTCGGTGAGGTTGAAAGTTTTTTGCAAAAGATCGATAGTGGTCGGCGACTGTTTTAGTAGAAGCTGGATTGAGGAGTTGGTAATTATGGGCACGCCGTATGGGGATTTCATGAAGTCGGCTGCGTCTTGGGTGATGGTGGAAAGTCCTAAATAATATTTTCTGCCTCGCTTAGCAATAGAATATAAAAACGAGGCGGTGTCTTCGGATTTCATCATCCACCAGGCTTCATCCACCACGAGCAAGCGTTTCTTCAAATTTTTCCTTATCGTATTCCAAATATAATGCATGATGATATACATGGCGACTGGTTTTAGTTCGTCTTCCATGTCGCGGACGGAAAATACCACGAACTTTTTGTTGATATCGACATTGGATGGCCTATTTAAAAATGTCGCCCAAGAGCCTCGCGTGTATTTCACTAATCTTTGCACGATAGAGTCGCTACCATCCATGCCCGAGAGCACCATTTCAAAATCAGAGAGAAGCGGCGGTTCAATATTTGAAAAATCAGATTCAGGCGTGATGTCTTTGATGGCATAAGTTTCTGAAATGGCTCTATCTACTAGAGAATCTTCTTCGGGGGTGAGTCCACCTAACATCAACCTAAAAAGTCCTACCAAATTTATTATATTTGAACGTAGCACATCTTCGGCGGTTTCCCCTTCGTGCGGTATTGGCAGATCAAAAGGATTGATATGGTGATCAGAAGAAAGAGAAATGCTGAAATATCTCCCCCCGACAGCGTCCGAAAGAAATTCATACTCTCTTTCTGGATCGATGACGATAACATCGGTATCAAACATCAGCGACCTTAAAATTTCCAATTTTGTCGCATAGGATTTTCCGGAACCAGACTTGGCAAAGGTTACTGAATTATAATTTTCCAGAGAAAATCTATCAAAGATAACCAAACTTGAATTGTGCCTATTGATGCCGTAGAGTATTCCTCTATCAGAAGTCAGGTCAAAAGAGATGAAAGGAAAAACGCTGGATAAAGGTTCCGAGTTTAATTTTTGGTTCACATTTAAAATATCTGTGTCTATGGGCAGTACACTCTTAAAACCATCCTCTTGTTGGAAAAGCGCCGGCTTGATATAGATGAGCTTAGATTCCAACATTGATTTAATTTCGTTTTCAATTTTAAACAAGTCAAATTCATTGTCTGCATAGATGGTAATATAGATACCCACATCAAACATTTTTTCCTGGGCTTGCATCAGGTTGTCGCGGAGACCTTCTAAATCTTGATAAGCGGTATCGAGCATCGGGTCGCGTACCATCCCCTTCTGTTCCCGTACGCTTATTTGGCTCTGTACTTCGGCTACCTTTTTCTGAAACTGTCTGAGCATGAGCGAAGTATCTATTGGATGAATAAAAATTGAAATATCAAAAACCTTATCCAGATTGATGATGGGAGAAAACCAATTATCGCTTAAAAATCTCGGGTAAGATATGATGAAAAAGGTTTGGGCTATTTTTTCACCCAAATTTATTGATTTGGGGCCGATTTTTAAGGCGGACGGGGCGATCACGTCTTGGAGTTCCAGGGTAGCAGACTCATAAATTTCCTCCGGCAAAACAGCTAAGGTAGACGCTTGCGCCTCTACGTTGTCCTTTTCTCCCTCCTTTCCAAATAATTTTTTAAAAAAGTCCATAAATAGCTTTTAGCTCATAGCTTATACCTTAAAGATTATTGTAACATTTTCTACAACCTAAAACCTATAAGCTATCAGCTGATTTTAATCTTTCCCTCCACTTCTCCTGGATTGAAAACTTTATAAAATACCTCTACCACTTCTTCTGTACCAAGTTGCGCCGAATTTATGCCACAACGAGACAAACCCTGCTGGATGACCGCCACTCTTTCTTCAAGTTGTGACCTCTTTTCTTCAAAGTCTACCTGCTTGGCCGCGCGCTCTTCTTCTTTGTTTCTTCTAGAAAACAATCTACTCAATACCCCGGAATCTGATTTCAGTGCGGTGTGGGTGTAAGGCACTATCACAAAGAAGCTTTTGGTCATGATGGCGACCGATTCGGTAAAATTTTTAATAAATTCTATATATTCTTTTGTTTGTAGTTTTAATAGAGGTTCGCTTTGCACCTTGATTCTGTTTTCTAGCAAGAGAAGATATGGCCGGATGTCGAGTCTTCTCGATTGCACCGATATTTGCACGGAAAAATCCAAAGTATTTAGAAAATTTTGGAATTGTAGAATTGTAGCTTTCTGTTCATCAGAAGATTTCAAAGACAGGTTGACTGAATTGGCAAGTACGATTGCCCGCAAGTCGCCGTCTTTTAGTACGACTACTCCGTCGCGGACTTCTTTTATCGGTATGAATTCTTGTGTTGCTTTTGCGTTTAAGGCCATTTTGGTTAGGTTATAGCTTTTAGGTGTTAGCTTATAAATTTTATATTTTTTTAATAATTTTATTCATTCTAATTAGCTATAAGCTATCAGCTGACTTTTGCTTGCTCAAATCTAATACATCCAAGCTCCAAGCCAAGTCTCGCAGCTTGCTACTGTCTAATCTGGAGCCGAATTCTTTCATTACCTCATTTTTGTTTTCCCGTGCCAGGCGCAATCGTTCGCTTCCAATTTTATTCAAATTTCTTTTCCAGATGTAAAGCCTATTTTGGGTAAAATATTTGAATCCCGCCTCGAGCATGTTGATGAAAGGTTTATTGTTGGGTCGATAATAAATAAGAGCAATAGAAAACCCTCCAACTAGCAAGATAGGTATTGCGCCAAGCACCAATCCAAGCAATCTATATAAAACAAAACACAGACCTGCGCCGCCGGCCAAATAAACAAATTCCCTGAAAGTAAAAGGGCCGAAAATTTTATCTTCTATATCCAAAAATTGTGGAACCTTGAATTGCATAAATAGGCGTGATGATTTTTAGCTTAGCCTAATTATAATACATATTTTATTTAGAGCCTAGCACTTATTCAGGAATTTCCCGGTATGGATCAACTTTTGGTATTTTATTTACTTCTGGGGCAGTGGGAACTGTTTTATTGGAAGAAAGGTTGTGCAACGAATGATCCGTTTCCACGACTGGATTTTTAGAAAAGCCAGACAATTTTTGTGCGAGGATTGGGTGAAGCTCCGGCTTTTCTATTTTTGCCAAGATATCTTCCCTTTTTTCTGTTGGCTTCACATCGTTTTGATTTATGCCAGCAGGCAGTTCAACTAAACTAATCCCAGCCTTGTTAAGTATTTCTGTGGTTTTATTTTTTTCTCCTCCTTTCTGAGGAGGAGTGCCCGAAGGGCGAGGTGGTGTTCTAGAGCTATCACCACCCCCTGCCCCCTCCTCCACAAGGAGGGGGGAAAATTCCTCTTCTTCCACCACCGGCTCCTCCCCAGCTGGAGTGTTCATCAATTTTAACAATTCTCGAATCTTCAAAAATATTTTCTCATTGATGTCTTTGACAAGCATGCTAATTTTTTCTTTTGGTAACCCTAAGCCTGTTTCCAAAGAATCTGCAAATTCATCTGGATGTAAATTGCCCAGAACCAGGTCAATAACTTTTGTTTCCAATATGCCCATTTGTATTACATTGAGTTTGTAATCTTTTGCAATGCCATACAGGGCTGTTTGGTAGTTTGATTGGCTGATAATGTCTTTGATATTTTCTGGCAATTTCTCAAGACGTGCATCCAATTCCTGACCTATTTCTTGTTCCTCCGGTGTTTGAGGAATAGTATTTTTACTAAATGTTTCAGTAAGACTTGGGCGAATAGCAGCCAACACAGAGCTGTTTATTTCCAACAGCATTTTATCTATGGAATCTTTTGATAACACTATCTCAGCTCTCAACTTTTTTTCGTATTCATCTGGGTGAATTATGCCTAGCAAAACCAGAGTTGTTTCAGTGCCGAGGGTTTGAATTTGGTCTTCGGTTAAATTATATTTTGAACTTATTGTCTTCAATGTTTCAAGCCAGCTCATACCAGAAAACATTTCTTGCAGTTTTGGTGGAAGTTTCGAATAATACAGCGCTATATTTTTTTGTAATTCTTCTTTGTCCATAAATTTTATTCTTATCCCGTAGTGAGCTTTGCTCTACTACTCGGATTAATGATGTCCGCCACCACTAGTTTTATGACTTTCATCATGTGAACCACCACTCTTCACTTCAAGTTTTATCTTCATGGCGTTTCCTAATATATCCCTCATCTCGGTCAAGAAGTCCCTTTTTGGGTCTGCGCTAGGCACCTCTTTGAATCCAAGTCTTATCCCCATAGCTACTGCGGCAATTAATGCTGTACCAAATCTTAATCCCAACCCTTCCCTTCTGTCTGCTTTGATATTTGCAAGATTTCTAGGATCGTATGAACCACTGGTACTTCTTGCTATTAATCGGTTACCAACCCCAACCTTTTCCTTGGCTTCATGTTCTAGTTCTCGATATCTTTCCCTACCAATTCTTTGGGCCGCTTTTCTCAATATTTCATTAAATTCTTGTCCCAACTTATCTTCGACCTTCTTTCTTCCTTGATCAGAAAGTTCACCAGAAGAGTCCAAATCTCCAGCCCTAGGTGTAGCCTTCAAATCGTCTACAAGCTTTTGTCGTCTCTGAGCCTTATAATCATTTTCACCAGTAGCATTTATTCTATTACCATTTGCGTCTGTGTAATATCTACCCGCAGCATCTTTTGCATCATCTTCATTAATTTTAACCTCTCTTCCCTTTGCGTCATATCCTTTACGTATTTCAGATTCAACCTCAGATCTCTTTTCTTTAACAAAAGAGATTTCCATGTTTTTCTTATCTACACCAGAAAGCTGCTTGTCTGAAAGTCCTTCAACCCCAGCTTTCTTTTTAAGCTCATCTATTTCATGTCTAGCATGGGATATATCACCTGATTTAAGTTGGCTTGCATTAATTCTACCACCCAACCTGTCAAGTATATTTGCTCTTGGAGCAATAGGAGGAGGTGTTGTTTTTGGTCCATGTTTCCATTTACCAAGATTCCTTAGATATTCTCCGTGAGCCATTGCACCCTCTCTCCTTGAAAGGGCAGCTGTTGTCCCCCCTATTGCAGCTCTGCCAACTAGAGCTGTTCCCCCGGCGGCTACACCCACAGCCAGTCCGCCAGCAATTTTGGCACCGGTTGTCACCATCTCTCCAAATTTTCCAGATCCCTTTTTCGCAAATTCTGTAGCCTTGAGAAGTAAAATTAAAATCAACAAAGCTGGAAGCACTATCATTAATATTGACTCTATCATCCTTGAAGTCGTTCCACTTTTTAGACCACCAAATATGTCCGCATGAACCAATTTAAATATAAAATATAAAAAGAACATAAAAATCGGCGCCATAAACGACACTTGAATTAGCCGATCAAACCAACTATTCCACCCTATATAGTCAGCGCCCGCTAATTTAGGTACCGTAAAAGACATAAAGGCAAAGGGCGAGAAAATAATCAAAACAAAAAGTTCGATCATTCTTCCTAAAAAGCTTAAGCCAACAACAATAAGGCAATAAGCTGCAAAAAGCATTAGTACTCCAGTGATAAGAAGCATCCCAATTAATATTCCTGGCGAAACTCTGGTGGCAGGAACAGTTGTTTCTACCCCGTTTACATCTACTGTTGTTGTTTTAGCTTGATTTAAATAATTTTCAGTTATTAATTTGGTAGGGTTAAAAGCGTTTACTAATCCGCCCGCGACATCCTTTTCTCCGCTTCCTGTGTTTTGATACGGCCTTTCCTTTCCTTGGGCGTCTTTTGTGGAAACTTGCACTTTGTTATAAAAGACAAGTGCTACTATGTTTGCAGAGTCAATAATAATTTGGGTGAAAAACATCGAGAAGTTTATTAAGAGCGCAATAATTATTACGTTGGCAATCATTTTTTTCGCTTCGTGTCCTCCTAAATCCAAAATAATTTTTATGGCTACATACAGGAGAATCAGAATGAAAAAGATATTTGAAATATCTCTCACAATTCCCCAGGCTTCAGAAACGAAGCCCATCTTGAAGAAAGTACTACTCAATGTTATGGATATTAAAACATTAAAGAAGTATGCCGCTACCCACAATATCCAGCCAGGAATAACATAGAAAATGGCATAAAAACCTTGTATAAAACAACCAGGCCAGAAACTGCCACTACTTAACGGATTCATTGAACAAATATTTGATTCAACTTCTTGTTCAAATGCTGATTTATTAGGATCAGTTTTTGGTGCCCCCGATAAACCTTGGCAACTTGCTGCACTACCTTTATCTTTTACGCATTGGTCATAAGCAGAGAGAGGGTTTGATGGGGTGCTTGAACCTGTTGGTACCCAGTAGTAAGCCTTTTTAGTTAATGTTCCAGAATTTAATCCACATTGTGCTTGATTGAGAGTGGTTGGCTTATCGTCAGAATCAAAACACGTGCCTTGTCCATCCGGGCTCTGTGCCCGCGCTTTTTCATTTGGAACGAATATTCCAACTAGAGCTATGAGTATTAGAATGTATAATCCTATTTTTTTCATTTTTCTAAATTTTAAAAACTCGGATCTCCTGCATGGGTGTAGTCTGTCCTGTTGGCTTTGAAGACGGTGTTGCAATCTATGTCTATGCTTATTCTTTCATCTTTGGAAGAACCCAAACCTATTCCCCAGCTGGCCACGCCAGTAGTAGTGATGTCGCCGTAGACATATTGCGCATTGACCATCGGTAAGTTTGTATATCCATTAGTGCCGGCGGCATATTGTTCACCGGTGATCGGATCTGTCGTATTCGGATAGAAATATGAGGCTGCTTGATTTCTAAAGGTAAATTGCTCTCGCCCAGTCCCAATAAATGTTCCACTACTGCCTCCACTTGTGCCGGTCCCGGTAGGGTCGACACCAATACTGCCACAAAAACCAGTTTGTCTCGTACCCCCGCTACCACTCGCACTACTGTCAGCACTGTTTGAAACTGGATCTGTTGGAGAAGTATTATCCAATCCAGAATCACAAGGAACCGGAGCTCCGCCACTGACGGCTCCATTGGTGGTTATTAATTCATTGGAACTATCTTGTCTGATGACTTCACCGTGGCTGTAGCCGTTGATAATTGGCAAGCCGCAGAATTGTTCATTTTCTGTACCCTTTAGTGGATACTCAATTTCTGCAATACGATCTTCTATTGTTTCTGTACCAAATAATCCACCCAATATACTACCCACCAAGCCACCGGTCAGTCCGCCAATAATGCTTGCCGTACTATTTCCCTCTCTGGTTGATAATACTGCATATATTTTGATGATTTGCTGAGGAGTAGTTAACGTGGTTAGTTTGCTATTTCCCTTGCCCGTCGGGTCAGGTGCATCCCAACCCATTGTTGTTCTTTCTGTCAAACATTCGGGAATTAAACCTTTTGTTCCCTTGCTTGAGTCGTTTGGGTCTACGGGTTCTTCCAGCTTATTTGACCATTCTTCTAGTACCGTTCTTTGGTTTCTAGTATTTTCTATACTATTTGTGGATGAAATTGAGGCTCGAAGTGCTTTATATTGTTTCCATAGTGATATTAATTGATTTTCATAGGCAGTTTTTGGTGTTGGCTCTTCTAAAGGTTTAATATTGTCTGATATTGTTTCCAAGTTTGCTTTTAGTGCTTCCAGTCTAGCTAGCGTCTGGCGTTTTACTCTTACGGTATCTGTCACTTCTTTTGATTGTTGAGGCAGATCATCTATTTTCTTAACCTCATCAATATAAATTACTGAATTAGGAAGCGAAAGGTTAGGAAGTTTTGGGGCTGGCTTACCTATCATGGCAAAACTTATCCAGTCCTTGAATGAATCTACGGCAAATTTTAATTCGCGCATTATGTCATTAGAGGCTTTTACTTTTAGTGGATCATCGTCGCTCATATCGTCAGTTAATCTTTTCCCAACCCTTGACTGTTCCGCTTTTAGTCTATCTTCCCAGCCTTTATCTGGCCCAGGGATGCACTGATCAAGGGTTATAGTTTTTTCCAGAATCAATTTTACCAATTGGAGAATACCCAAGTTTGCATTGCCAGAAGAGCTGGCCAATCCAGACGATGAGGAAGAATAGGTCGGAGTCCATACCCCTCCTATTGCGGTACAATCAGATTGAGTGGTCTGAGCAGTATAAGAACCTATCTGATCTTCGCCTGTGCAGGTGCCGATTGAATTTGGGTTTACACTTGAGGCAGATCCGCTGGTTAATTGTCCATTATCTAGCAGGGCTATTTCTTCTTCGGTATTGGCTATGTCTCCAGGAATATAATCTTGCAATGGTGGAGAGTTTCTGGTCCAGGTGGTTGTATTTGGATATATAGTTCCCACCTTTGTCCAAGTGGCGCCTGGAATAGCATCACAGGTCGTTCTCGGTATACCCTCTTGATCTGGATACTGAATGCCATTAACTTTTATACCGGAGCAGGTTCCAAAGCTATAACCAGTGATGCTTTGAGATTCACATTGTTCCTTGGGCACATTTTCCTGGTCGGCTAGATCATTGCCATTGGAATCCTTTATGTTACTGCAAGTTCCTATAAAATATCCATCCAACAACTTTCTAAATTGTTTTAGTGAAACTATTTCGTCGAATCCAGCAAACGGATCATCGCTAGTGCCATCGGATCCATCAAGACGCAATCCTCCATAGCTCCAGTTGTCTGGTTCTGGATCTGGATTAGTTTTGCTTGCTAGAGCATTTAATCCTTCATCCAAAAGTTTATTGAGCAAAGCGTCAAAAATTTGAGAAAGACTATTTCCCAAGGCGGCGCCAAGTTCGCTCTGGCGCAACTGCGACCCCAGCGCGTTTGTTATTTGGTTTGATACCACTGCCCCTGGTGTAGTAGCCACCAGTCCCTTGGGGCAGGTATTTTTTGCTTCAAACTTTGTTTTTTCTATGGCGACCCCCGCTTGCCAAGTTTGATCATACAATGCATTTTCTGCTATTTCTTTTGCTGTAAAACCAATTGTATCGTCTGCCGGATAAGGATGTGGGGGGTTGTAGTCTGCCGATGGCTTAAAGGAGGGTTTATTGAATTCATTATAACCATTATTGTATGCGGGATTTGAAGGACAAGTCTGTGGAGATAAAAAGCCATTTCCCTGCTGGAGGGCTTCTTTCACTTTTGTTATTGCATTTTTTGCGCCAGGTGATGCAGAGATTCTTCTCGCAAGTTCTTGTTCGGCGAGCATTTTGAATCCCAGGTAATTATTTTGTGGATATTGGGTATTGAGGAGAAAAGCATTCCAGCCACCAACATTGAAATTGTTTTGATAAGCTCTAAGTAGCGCAGGGTCATTGGTGACTTTACTCAAAGTGTATACAGCGTTATCATCCAGTGTCCTCTTGTAGGACATTATTGTGTTTAAAGAAAAATCTTTACCGAAAGGAAATCTAGAAGAATCATATCCGAATTCATTAACTAGTGATTTTATTTCAGATTTCACGATGTCTTGGAAAAAAGAGTCTGAATTTTCTAGGAAGAGCGGGCTTCCATGGAAGCCACTATTTATCCAATTGACGGTACTTTTAGTTATTTCTTGTAGGGCTTTTCTGGCAACAGCCTGAAGAACCTGCTCAAGTATCAATTCATACCATTCCTTCGCGGCATAACTTGCGGTTGTGGCAGAGGATACTGCTGTTGAGTGTGTAAAAAGATTTCCCACATACTTTAATGCATTTCCTAAAAAATCTAAAACTGGCGTACCCGAAGCATTTACTTTTTTGGGAGCAACAAAGAAAACCAGAGATGGGGCAAGCACCGCAATGACCAAAAGAGATGAAATAATTTTTTGTATTTTTTTATTTTTGAAAATCATTTTTTCTTTCTTGTGCCCTAATATTATATATCTCTTCGGTTAATTGTTCAATTTATTGGCGATCTCATCTGCAAGATTTTTCACGCTGGATTCGAGTAGTGCGGAATTATTTTTATATTGACTTACGCCCCCGAGTGCCACGATAGCATCGCTGTCATAGAGTTTTATGTCGCTTAGGTTTTCAGACAGCCTTTCTAGCCCATTCAAAAAGTCTAAATGTAGAGAAGATAGAGATTTTGGAACGCTTATTTTTATCATTTCACTTATAACTTTTTTCAATTGCGTTATTATTGGATCAAGTTCGACTAAGACACTAGTATCAACATTATTTCCATCAACCACGAACTTTTGTAGCACATCATTTATGCTGTAATCCATTGGATATTTTTTGAAGACATTATCCAAAACCTCAGCATAATTTTGAATCGTTTGATTACTATCACTATTGATTATTTTAAGATCAGCCAGAGTATAAATTTTTTTAGGAACCGAATTTTTTATATGTTCAGCCAAGGAACTGCTGATTTTATCTGCTGTCATTTCGTCTAACCCCCCAGTTTGATTTAAAGTGGCAACAGTGGAAAAAAGTTCTTGTGAAAATTTATCTGTTTCCGTCAGATTCTCGGGGCTGGGATAAGATCCATCTGCTCCATCTAAATTATATTCTGATTCCGATTTTAATTTCTTGATTACCGAGCTATCCGGCACGCCCGGGGTGGTTTCTTTGGTGGTGGGGTCGAGTCCATACAATGGCTCTTCCCAGTCCAAGATTCCATCTCCATCTGTATCTTTGTTTACCAACTCGCCCACCGTAGCGCCACTATAAACAAGCCCATTTTTATTCATTCCTAAAATTGAACTCACGGTATTTTTGACCGAAGAGGCATTTTTTATCAAAACAAGGATGACCAAAAAAAGCATCGCCAAAACGATTGAGAGTATCCTTTTGTGTTTTAACCAAAATAATTTAATTATGAGTTAATTATACCCTAGGGTTTATTGTTTAGCTAGTGAAATCCAGTCTGAAAGTGTTAAATCCTCTGCTCTTTTGTTGCCCAGCTTTTCCAGTTTCTCTTTTTGCCCCATAGACTTAAAATATTTTAGGGATTTTAGATTGCTAGCAAGCTTTTTTCGTTTATGGGCGAAGCCGGTTTTTACTATTTGCCAGAAATTTTCTTCATTCACCTCACCCGGCCCGGAAGACTTTTGGGCCACCCTCTCCTTGGCAAGGAGAGGGGCCGGAGGTGAGGTAAAATTCTTTCTGGAAATATTTTTTATAGAAATTATAGCCGAATCCACCTTGGGTGCTGGTGAAAAATATCGAGCCTCCACCTTCATTATCATTTTAGGCTCCCCATAAGCCTTCACTGAGATAGAGAGAACACTTTCTTTGTTGTCACGCGCGACTATGCGCTTCGCGACTTCGTGTTGCACTAGTAAAACCATGCGTTCCGGTTGCTGTTTCTCTGTCAGAAATTTTTTTAAAATTGCGCCGGTTATGTTGTAAGGAATATTGGCGATTAGCTTATAGCTTTTAGTTAATAGCTTATAGCTTAGATTAAAATTCAAGATATCATCACATATTAAAATTAGTTGACCAGATAAAATCTCTTCTTTGAATTTTTCTTTCAGTAAATCAAAGAGTTCTTTGTCTTTCTCCACAGCTATAAGCTGACAGCTAGAAGCTAAAAGCTTTTTAGTCAGCGCTCCCCTCCCTGGACCAATTTCTAAAATTACATCATCTTGTTTTATTTCTCCCGCTTCAATAATTTTCTGAAGCGCGACCTCGGACTTTAAAAAGTTTTGCCCTAAAGATTTTTTTGCTTGATGAAATATTTTCATATGTAAATAGTTTTTATTCCTTTTGCCTCGCCTTCCCTCTCTAGCAGATCGGCTGGAATGTCGGAGATAAATTCTGAAGGAGTGTTAATCTGGCGCGAGCCGAAAATGGTGCGAAAATTGGCGAAGGATAAAAATAATTTTTCTTTGGCGCGAGTAAGCGCAACATAGAAAAGCCTCCTTTCCTCCTCCATATCTTGCCCCTCCACTTCATTTTGCCGTTCATGCGGGAAAAGTCCATCTTCGAGACCAGTGATAAAAACCCCTTTAAACTCAAGTCCTTTTGAAGCATGGACAGTCATAAGTTTGACCGCATTTACTAATTCTTTTTTTGTCCCTCTTTCTATCAAACTATCCTGATCTGATGCCAGCGAAGCATCCTCTAAAAGTTTTTCTACCCCAGCTCCCTCCGTTAAATTATCATACTTCAGGGCCAATGTCGCGAGCTCTTTAATGTTCTCCAATCTTTCTCGATCCTCTTCCGTTCCACTCGCGAGTTCTTGTTCAATGCCGGACTTTTTCACTACAAATTTTATCACTTCGCTTGTTTTTAAAATTTTTATTTCCCTCCTTATTTCCTCTAATGTTTCATAAAAATTATTTACTTTTATTTTCACTTTTGTCGGCAGGTTTTCCTTATCATTTGCAAAAATTTTTGCCAAGGTCACTTTGCCGATGCCTCGCGTCGGGAAATTTATAATTCTTTTTATATCCGACAAACTATCCGGATTCAAAGCTGCGCGCAAATACGCCAAGGTGTCTTTAATCTCTTTTCTTTCAAAAAATTTAACGCCCAAAACTTGATATGGAATATTGTATCGAAGCATTGCCTCCTCTAGCGCGCGTGATTGGAAATTCGCGCGATAGAGAACTGCAATTTCGCTAAAAGCGGATCCCTTATCCATAATTTCTAAAACTTTTGTTGCCACAAATTCTGCTTCATCTGTCTCATCAAGCGCTTCATACAACCCGATTTTTTCACCCGTTTTGTTTTTAGTAAATAAATTTTTATCCGGTCGGTATTTATTTTTCTTAATTATTTCATTGGCCGCTTCCAATATATTTTGTGTGGAGCGATAATTTTGTTCAAGTAAAATTATTTTGGCATTTGGATAATCCTTTTCAAAACTCAAAATATTTTTTAGATTTGCTCCTCGCCAAGAATAAATATTTTGATCAGCATCTCCCACAACGCAAATATTCCTATTTTTTTCCGAAAGCAATTTAGACATCAAATATTGAACTTCATTCGTGTCTTGATATTCGTCCACGTGGATATATTCCCATTTTTCTTGGTAAATTTTGCGAATCTCCTCATTTTCTTTCAGAAGCTTCGTTGCTTTTAAGAGCAAATCATCAAAATCAAGAGAATTTTCTTTCGTTTTTTGTTTTTCATATAAATTCCAAACCTGCGCCACTATTTTACCCAAGGTTCCATTTTCTTGTTCTGCATAATCAGTCAAATGCACAAACTTTCCCTTTTCGCGCGAGATTATATTTTTTATTTTTCTGGGATCATACATTTTTGGATCTATTCCTAGATCTTTCAGTATATTTTTGATGAGCGTGGTAGTATCCCCTTCATCTAAAATGGTGAAATACTTCGTCAACCCGAGCAGTCTGGCATTTTCTTTTATAATATAAACTCCGAGTGAGTGAAAAGTGCTGACGAAAGGCGCCGAAAATCCTTCTCTCGTGCGGTCGCTGTCTCCGCGTGCTCTCGGAGCGCTCCCTCTCGGCCCGCCGGCCTGCGAGAGACCCCACTCAAGAAGATTCTCGGCGCCCATAGCAGACATAATTCTCTCGCGCATTTCCTTCGCCGCTTTGTTGGTAAAGGTGACTGCCAAAATTTTCTCCGGTGCCACGCCATTTTTAATCAGATTTACGATGCGATGCGTGATAGTTTTAGTTTTCCCCGCACCCGCACCCGCCACAATGAGTAGCGGACCCTCGAGATGAAGCGCCGCCTCTATTTGCCTATCATTCAAACCGTCCAAATGATCTTTTGGGTGTATCACAAATCAAATATAGCACAAATAGTTTATCCTTTTCTTTCAAATATTCGATCTACGTATTCCCCAACCGTTTCTCTTCCGAACCAAATCTTAGGTTTTTTCCCCGTCGATTCAGATAAACCACGTAAAGATCGCACTAATTGTTCAAAAGTCGGATCATTTTTCCCAGTAATCTTATGTTTTATCACATATCCTGCCTTCAGGATTTTTAAATTATTCCATCTCTTCAAATCATCTTTACATACAAATTTTATAAAGTTTTCCCTGTTCTGGAATGGATTTATTGTTTCTGATTCTTGTTCTACTACCTTTTCTGCTTCTGCATTATCCATTGTTTTTTCAATTTCCCCTTTTATTTTTTCAGCTTCAGTAGGTTTTTGTTCTACTTCTACTTCTGGTACCACCGCACCTTCATCTAATCTCCTTCTGTATTCATCCAAAGTCTCAACTTTAATTGGTTCTGTTTGCAGTACAGGCTCTGGTTCAGGTTCCTCTTCTTCAGTAAATTTTGTAATTTTTAATTTACTTAAAACTTCTTCTCTCTCTCGTTCTCTTCTGGTCAGTTTTTCTCCCCCTGATTTTTCTGGTTCCTTTTTTGCCTTAGGTTTCAATATAAAATCTTCAGGCGCTGTCTCTTCCTCTGTTGTAAACTCCAATCTTTCCTCTTCTCCCGGCTCTACAGGAAGTACAGGTTTTGGTAATCCATGTATTTTTGGTTCTGGTTCCAGTTTTTCTTCATGTTCCTCTGGCGCCCTCATTTTTTTGGACCTTGCTTCAGTTACAGACCCAAACACTCTTTCGTTTCCTTCGTCCTCCTCCTCTTCTTCTATTTCTGTTTCATCTTTCGGAGGTTCTTCCGCACTTGTTTCTGATGTTGCAGGTACTGTTCTTTCAAAACTCCGTGGGTTTATTTTTACCCCAGCTTTTTCTAATCTTTCTCTTATTACTGTTTTATCTTCTGCAGAGATTGCACTTTCTGCCAAAATAGAAGATTTTTTATCTTCTATTTTTGTCCCCGACCCAAAAATTTTGTCTAGCTTATGCAATGAAAAGACGGATGCTAATACTGCTGCCGCTCCAGTAATCAGTACTCTGTACTTTTTACCAAATAAAGACTTCCCCGTGTTCTCTTCTGTTTCTTCTCTTCTTTGCTCAACGAGCTTGAGCGCCCTTTCTTTTAAAGTTCCTCTTGCTTTTTCAATTATTGCCTTCGATTCCGATCCTTCTTCTACCACCACCTCTGGCACAGGAGCGGGTGTAACTTCTTCTCCACGTGCCATTTGTGTGGTTTTAGCTTTAGCTATGGCCGCCAATACTTTTTCTGTATTGGCACGGGAAATAGGCTCCATCTCATTAAATTTTGCTGATGATAGCCTGGCGTCTCGTCTCTCCCTTAATGCCCTTAAGATTTTTTGCAGGTTTTCGGTGCGATCCTTTAAAATTAAAGATTCCGCTGTTCTTTCATCTAGTTCTTGCAGTACTTTGCTTCCCTGAATTTGTTTTAAACGCTTTTCAGTATTTATTGCTTTTTCGCTAAAATATTTTATAGGGTTGCTTTTAAGCAGTTCTTTTTCTGTTTTCAAAAAACTTGCAACGTCTAGGTCTTTGGCTAATTTTGTTTTATCTATTATTTTTTGTAGTTCGCCATTAATCAATTTTTTGACCTCCTCTGGCAAATCACTAGTATCTACTGATTCTGCAACATCCACAGTTTCAACTTTTTCTAGCGACGTAGGTTGCTGTGCCTCTACTTCTTCAAGTGCTGCTTTCACTTCTTCTGGCTCTGCTATTTTCACTGACGCTGTTCTTTCAAATAGTTCTGCACGTGCCAAACTCAAATTACCCTCTAATTTTTCTCTTAGTTTTTTCCCCGTATCTATTCTTCCCTTGACCCCCTTAAGTATTTGTGCTGCAGCTAAATCTTTCTCTATATGTTCTCCTTCTTTCTGTGTTAGGGGCGCAGTTTCTTGTCTTGGTTTTATTCGCTTTCTTGCTTTTTTTGTTAAATCTTCTTTTCCCATTTTATTTTCTTAAATATTTTTTAAACCCCCGCTTTTTCAAACTCCCTTGCCAATTCTTTGCGCAAAAGTTCTGCTTCTTCCTCTACTATTTTTTGAAAGTCTGGAACTTTTTCGCCTAAAAATTTAAAGATTATCTCTCCATTCTCTTTTGCATCAACCATTTTTTCATATTCTGCCAAGTCTGGTTCAGATAGGAGTGGCAAGGCGCGTACCAAGACAGCTTGAAACACTAATTTACTCAAGCGTCCCGCCATCTCCACTGCTTTTTCTGGAGCCACTTTGTCCAGTTCAAATAAATCCACTAATGTTTGTTTGCTTGCCTCCATAATTGCTCTAATGATAACATTAAAATTTAATTTTTACTGCAATTCTTTTAAATCCAACCTGCCTAACTTCCGCAAACTAGCTGCCTTTTGTAGTGCTCGCTCTATGTATGATTCATTCGTTTCGTATCCACCAAAAAGCCTCCAACCCCTCGGGTCAAGTCCTGTTGCATTTGAAAGTTTGTTAAGATATTTCGTAAAGGGATCAAAATCGTCGCTGATAGCTCCTCCCTGCACCCAGTCTTTTGCTTTTAGTTTTTTCAGAGCTTCCCAGTCGCCGATTTTATCTTCGGGGAATAAAAATTTTATGTTCCTTTGGTGAGTTTCATAAGCATCAACTAGATTGGCTGGAGTCAAATCGAAAGGATTTTTGGCAAAATGAGAATTTCCTTTTCTGATATTTTTATATTCTTCTAACATATTTACCCTCCCCGGTTTTGCGGTTGTTACATGTTCCGCCTGGGCTGTTTCTGCAGCCGTACTTCCAGCTTGTTGTTTACTTGCTGCTTCTTCCATTCCAACCAACACCTTTGCCCTAGCGGCTGCTACTTCAGGATTAGCTGGGTGATCAATAGGATATGATTTTGCTCCCTCTGGAATTTTTACTATTTGCTCATCCGGGCTCGGCTCTATGTGAACTTGAGCGCTATGATCCGAATCAAACATATTTCCATGGTATTTTTCCACTTCTGCGCTGTTCCCGTGGATCAAAGTATTTTCTTTTCCATTTAATGTGTTATGTAAAGAAAGATTTCCGTGCTCATCAAACTTTAAAACTGAGCCTTCACCAATCAACGCACTTTCTTTTCCATCTTCGGTTCCTGGTTGAAATAGTCCCAGCTTAATGGCTAATTTTGTAGCATTTGGTTCTTTCATAAAATCCTGTACACTTTGCGGAGCCTTAGAAAGATCTGGATACCTGCCTTTAATTTGTGCCCTCAAATCTATAACTCCCTGGATTCCACCCGTACCGTGCTCAAATTTTATGCTTTGTTCGGTGAAGGTAATGGCTGGGGCTGTGGTTTCTGAGGGTGAAAGAATTTCGGTTTCATCTTTTCCATGTGAAGCTACCAGTTTAACTGTATCAACTTTAGGAGTTGTGTGGTCATGCGAAGACACCAGCTCTATTTTTTCTTGCTCTCCTCCATGGCTACTAGTTAGTTTTATAGATTTATCTAAAGAACCGTGTGAGCCAGACCCAGGGGTTTCAATTTTTTTAGTAACACCCCCTGCTCCATTTTCTCCCCACCAGCCCAAATGCTCTCCTACGTATCTCAAAGTATAACCAGCCGTTGCAAATCCTGCGCCCATCGCCACTCCCTTCCACATTTGTTTTTTTATAAATGCATTTTGTGCTGCAATTATATTGTCATGTTTATATGACAGAAACTGTTCCAATCTCGCATCAATATCTTTACGGGTTGTATCTTCTAAAGTAGCTCCGATAACTAAAGCTCTATTCAAATTCTCTATTAATTTATATTGATTATTTAAAGCTTTTTTTGCATCTCCAAAATCCACCAACCCTGCTTCAATTTTCGATCTTGTGAATTCAATTCTTCTTTTCAGTTGATCAATCCTATTGTGGCTTACCAATTTAGACTCTTTCCTATCCACCGCTTTACCGTCTGCGAGCAACACTTCTCCTTCCTGATCTCCGCCCCTAAACCACATAGTTGGTTCTTGTTCGTAGGCTCTAATTAAATCCTCCAATCTCTTTGATAAATTTTCCGCACTCACGGTATTTGCAGCTTCTTTGCTCTCGTCCTTCTTTCCATGTCGTGCTCCTTTTAGTTTTTCGTCCAGAGTTTCGTTGGCCCTTATTCTACCGCGTAATCCACCAACCGCTCCTCCAATAATTGGCGCGGCGATGGCGGTAATGATAGTTGTGCCTGAGGTGACAGCTGCTCCCCTGGCAAGCATTCTGGCCCCGAATCCTCCAGCGGCTATCAATTTATTCGTTGTGTTTTTTCCGCCAGTTAGCGTTTGCAAGAAATTCCAACCGGTTTTTATTATTTCTTTTCCACCGGCGCTTTTCCCAAAATCATCTAACGCTTCTTCAAATTCTGGGTGGGTATTCAAAAGCTGTTCCATTAGGACAGCGTTATCTGCTTCAAGCAGTGTTAGTAGAGTACGTTCTCTTTCTTCTGGAGATTTAGTTCCCGCTATCCTTAATAATTCTTCTCTGGCTTTTTGGTATTCCGCTCGTGCTTTCCCATAAACTTTTTTATGTTTTCCGCCTCCCTCTTGTCCCCATTCGTATGGTATTTTTGCAAACTCATTAGCCTTGGAATTAAAAGTAGCCTCCTCGGGTGTGTGGAGTTCATTGTCTAGATAAAATACAAAAGCTTCGCCGGTTGAGTTTTGTTCAACCTTCTGAGCGGAGACTCTTTTGCAGATTATTTCCAAATCTTTTCTAATTAACTCTCTTCCTTCAAAAGAGTCTTTTAATTTTTCAAAAACTTTTTTTTCTAGATCTTTTAAATCTGTTTCTCTAAATATGGAATTAACTACAGGAGAGAAGACTATCGAATTAACTACAGATTTTGCAAGTGGTTTCTCTTTCAAACCTTCCGAATATTGTGTCTGCGCATCTGATTTTACAATATCCACGATTCTGCGCTTTAGATCCTGAATTACTTTCAGTTTTTGTGCTTCTTCTAGTCTTCCAAATTCTGCGGGGAGTAATGATTCTAGATCAAACTTGGCGACAAAATCAGCAACCTGCTCTTGTGAAGTTTTAGGTGTAGTCGGAGCTTCTTTTGTAACAAGTTTTTTTAATCCACTTACCATTTTACCACCAAGATCTTTTGCTAGTTTCTTTCCAACGTTGATGGGTTTTGCTTTCCTATTTTCTTCCTTTAATAAATTTATTCTAGGTCCACGTAGTTGTTGTGATAGCACAGGCGCAGGTCTTACTGCTTCAGGCTCTACCACAGTATCGGGAGTGGGTGGGGTTTGTTCCGATATTCCTGCTCTTGTCCAGAATTCTTCTGATTTTAGTGCAGACACAGAGTCCGGCGTAGTCACAGGAGTAGCCTTTACGGTAACTTCCTCCCTTGTTTTTTGTAACGCACGGGCCTCCTCTGTTTTTTCCCTATCTACCCCTAAACCCGTTGCAGTTTCCGGTTCTGTAACCTTTTTGGTAACAGGTGCACCGGAGGCTGCCAATCCCGCGGCATCAGATAACCTCTCTGTTTCCGTGAGTTCTGTTCTTCTGAAGTCTCTAAGCCCCTCAGGATCTCTTCTGGTTTCTTCTAATTCAGATATTGTTGGCCACAATAATTCAACTGCTTTATCCCGAATTCCGAAATTATTAGTTATGCGTCTACGGCCCAAAAGACGCGCGAGGTCCTTTTTGGATTTAATAGGCGATTCAGCTATTGTCTGTTTTATCTCTTTTATTGTATTAACGATATAAACAGATGGTATTTCTCCTTTTGATGATGGAATAAATTCAACCAAACGAATAGCACTAAAAAATTCTTCTAAATTTTGTGCGGATAATACCTTTTCCTTTAATTCTTTAATGTCAGCAATAACTTCTTCGGTAATTTCAATACCTTTTTCAGAGTTTGCTATTTGTTTTGGTGTCCCATAGTCTTTATCCTTCAGAAGTTCCAGTGATTTTCTTTCGGTTCTTAATTTATCCTCAAAAAAAGCCAGGGGGTTGCTTCTCAACTGACTAATTGCCCTATTTTTATATTCTGTATCATTGTCGTCTGCGGACAAGAGAAGTTTTTCCAATTCTAAATTAATTTGCTCGACAGTGCTAGTACTAAATTTTTGAATGCTAATGGTTCCTAGTTCTTCTTTCATGGTAGTATTATATACCCTTTAAAATTCTCGTCTAATTTTCAATCCCATGTCCTTTATAATTAGGCATATTTTTACCCAACTTTGTCAAATTTTGACCAAAAATACTTATCCACAGCTAAACCTTGCCAGATTGACTTTTGACCCTTTTTGAGCTATCATTGCAATTGTAGTTCCGAATGGGAGTTGGGTATGAGCTGACCGAAAGACCAGAAACGACAGTAACCATCGTGAGAACCTTTGTTTGCAGAACCTATTGGTCGTCCTGTGATTCTACCCTTATTTTCATTAGTCTAAATTGGGGTTGGAAAGGAAATCTCGCGACATTTAGTTTGTTTTATAAAATCTAAAATAAAAATATTAAGATCTATCTTGTCATATTCCCTTCTATTTGGGGTTCTTTTTGTGCCAGCACGCTCTGTTCAAGCAGGGTTCTTTTCTTCTCTTTTTGGCGCTGGAGATCAGGCCTATGCTGAAGAAGAAACGAATGTAAATATTATAAAACCTCCACTTCCCGGCGATAATTCCCAAAATATTGCGCTTTTGGAAGCGAATGTTTCTTCCTCCTCGATTTTAAAAGAAAAAGATACTAAAGATAGTAAAAAAGACAGCATAGATGCCAATCAAAATATTAATATTATTTCCGAAAACTCTCTTTTGCCTGCGACTGGCCCATTGGGTGTTTCTGAGGGTGGTCCAGATGTAAATTCTTCATCAGATCAGACGATAAGCGTTTATGTGGTCAGAAAGGGCGATTCAGTTTCTCAAATAGCGGACATCTTTGGCATTTCGGTCAATACTATTCTGTGGGCGAATGATATGAAGAAGGGCGATAAGCTCAAGGAGGGCGATGTCCTTTTCATTCTGCCTGTCTCTGGTGTTGAGCACACTGTAGCTAAAGGACAAACCCTGCAAAGCATAGCGAAGCTTTATAAAGCAGATGTGAACGATATTATTCTTTACAACGATATTACTCAAGATGCGAAACTTGCTGTAGGTGATAAGCTTCTTATTCCAGACGGAGAAATGTTTGATGAAGGGGGTGACAAGCCGGCAGCAAATCTTGGAACAGTTCAAACTAAAGATAAAAATTACTACGCGCTTAATCCGATCCAAAATATTTTGGGCTATTTTATAAATCCATTGCCTACAGGGCACAAAACTCAGGGATTACATGGTCCAGGTCATCGAGGCATAGATATAGGAGCGCCGACCGGCACAAATCTTTATGCGTCCGCTCCCGGAATAGTAACTATCGTTAAGACAGGTTGTACCGTTGGAAAACCA
The DNA here is from genome assembly GCA_023267195.1 of Candidatus Nomurabacteria bacterium. Classification (GTDB taxonomy): domain Bacteria; phylum Patescibacteriota; class Minisyncoccia; order Phycocordibacterales; family UBA9973; genus UBA9973. Next base: position 73,026 of record JAHFNT010000003.1, on the reverse strand, counting down.
AGATGTGGTGGAGGTTACGGCAATATGGTAATTATTGAACACCCAAACGGTACCAAAACTCTTTATGCTCATATGTCTAAGGTAATCACGCATACCGGGGCCTCAGTCGCTCGAGGTGAAGTTGTTGGGCTAGTCGGCTCCACTGGACGCTCAACTGGTCCACACGTTCATTTTGAAGTATTCAATGCCAGAAATCCGGGAGCAGATTGGTCTTGGGCAAATTAAATTTAAGAAATTTTATTCTAAATAGGCTAGCGCAATCATAGCAAGAATTCCGACGATGACTGCGAAAATTTGAAATACAGAATGCTGTATTTTTTTTGTTTTATGAAGTTCGGGTATCAAATCAGCGACAGCAATATAAATAAATCCTCCGGCTGCGATTGGCAGAATCCAGAAAGTAAATGTTTCTCCTGTGCCTCCAAATGCTAAGGCTATCAATAATCCAAGAAAAGCTGAAAGTGCCGACAAAAAGTTGAGCCAGAGCGCGCGCGATTTGGCATATCCAGAATGCAGTAATACCGCAAAATCCCCTATTTCTTGGGGTATTTCATGAAGAACAACAGCTATGGTGGTGGCTATTCCAACCGGTATGCTCACTAGGAAACTTGCCCCTATGATGATGCCGTCTATGAAATTATGAACTCCGTCAGAAAAGAGAATTAGCTTTCCCATTGGGTGTATGTTGGGCTCCGCAGTGTCTTCTCCATGGTGATGCCAATGCAAGAACTTTTCCAAAACAAAAAATATCAAAACCCCAACAATTATTAAAATACTTATCAGCATACTATTTGTAGAACTTTCAAAAGCACCTGGTATAAGATGAATGAAAGCATCTCCCAAAAGCGCTCCAACAGCGAGAGAAATAAAAATAAAAATATATTTTTTTAAGAATTCTTCTTTAATCGAAAGCGATAATAACCCAACAAAAGAAACCAAACTTACTATCAAAACTCCAAGGAAAGAATATATATAAGTTGTTATCATAAGATGCGTTTATCGTATACTAAATAAGATTTATTTGCAAAAACTTTTTTAAATTTGAAAGGGCGGGTCGTCGAGTTGCCTCGACGACCCGCCCTACGATGCGCAGGCACGGTGCAGTTAACGGCCCGAGGGAGCCGTTGCCGCGTTCCAGATCGCGATGCTTCCAAGCACCGCGAAGAGAACGACTCTAAACATAACCACGACCACCACCTTGGTAGTCGTAGCCACCAAGTTGGTCATAGTGTTCTCCTTCCATCTTTAACACTACAACTATTGAAATTTTAGTCAAACATTTTAGTGTGCGGGATGGGAGAATCGAACTCCCAACCTCAGTTTGGAAAACTGACGTTTTACCATTAAACTAATCCCGCAAATTATTTAATTGTGCTCCTGGTCGAAGACCCTGAGCTTGTCGAAGGGTCGGGCCGCTGGGAGTCGAACCCAGCCTAAATGCTCCCAAAGCACTTGTACAACCGATATACTACGGCCCGTTTGCGATTTAAAACAAAAAGAGTATATCATGATTTAATTTTTTCCACCATGACCTCTTCGAGCTGAGCCTCAGAGCGAAGAGTCACAAAATAATACCACTGACTACTTTTATCCTTGCCTTTTTGTTGTTTATGTCAAGAAATACAACCAATAAATCTACCTGCCATTCTTTATCGCCGTCTATTTTTTGGGATAAAAGATACGTTTGAATTGTCCGTGATAATCTTTTCAATTTCCATGGATGCATATTGTCTTCAGGGTGATAAAGATCAAGAGTTTCATGAGTAACATTAATTAATGTTACACGAGAAACACTTTTTACCTCAATAAAATATAATTTATTGGCCTTTTCAGCAATTATATCTATTTCTCCCCATTTTTTAGTATAATTTCTGCCTTTTATAATGAAATTATGTTTCATGAGAAACTTTACAGCTATATTTTCCCCAATTTCCCCTATTTTTTGGCTTTTTGATGTAAATATTTTTGGCATTCTATTCTATCCTTATTTTGCAAGTAATTCTGATGTTTCACAAGAAACATGTTTCACATGAAACAAAATAGAAATTTTTTGTGTCTTTTATCAAAATATCTTTATTTAACAATGTATTTTAGTTAAAAATGGCATTAAAAAACAATTTTTAAATATGTCCTTTATAAACATTACTAACATAGTTATCCACATAAGTTAATAAAACCCTTTACTGACAAAGCTTTAAGTAAAGGACAAATAATTTATTCTTTAAATTGCTTTTTGGTGTGCACCCGGAGGGACTCGAACCCCCAACGACAGTTCCGAAGACTGTTGTGATATCCATTTCACTACGGGTGCAATCTAGTTAATTATACATTATTTATAAAATAATCAAAATATTCATATTTTACAAGCTTAAAAAATATAATTGCATTATAGTAAATAAAATACTATAATTTACTGGTTAAAATATTAATAATTTAATTAGCGGTCATGGTTTAGTGGTAGAACACGTCCTTGCCAAGGATGAGACGAGAGTTCGATTCTCTCTGGCCGCACAGATTCCAAGGTGGAACAATATACTCAAAATTTAATACAAAAAATACCCAAAGAAGTTTCACATGTAACTAACACCCTAGAAAAAGCTGGTTTTGAAGCGTATTTAGTCGGGGGATGTGTGCGAGATCTTTTAATGTCGCAGATCCTGAGCAAAGCCGAAGGAGAGAGGGAACCAAAAGATTGGGATATTACAACCAATGCTAAACCTGAAGAAATCATTGCTATGTTTGAAAAAACAGTTTATGAGAATACCTTTGGGACTGTGGCAGTGATGGTTCCATGTGAAACACAAGAAGGAGAGGTTTCACAAGAAACAAAATATATACAAGTTGAGGTGACTCCCTATAGAACTGAGGCAAAATATAGTGATTTTAGACATCCCGATGAGGTTAAATTCAGTTCTAAACTCGAAGATGATCTTAAAAGACGTGATTTCACAGTCAATGCGCTCGCCTTAAGTCCTAAAGGACAGCTGGTAGATTTGTTTGAAGGTATAAAGGACATTAAAAACAAAACACTCAGATCAGTTGGGGATCCAAATGATAGATTTAAGGAAGATGCCTTGCGGATGTTGCGGGCAATACGTTTTGCTTGCCAATTAAATTTTTCTGTGTCGTATGAAACAACAGAAAGTATTTTAAAAAATTCTGAATTAATAAAAAAAATTTCTGCAGAAAGAATTCATGATGAATTAGTAAAAATAATTTCTTCTAAAAATCCCGCAAGTGGAATTATGATGTTGCAAAAATTTGGCTTGCTTAAAAACATAATTCCAGAGCTCGAAGAGGGGATAGGGTGTGATCAGTCCGGCGAGCATTTTTATGATGTTTGGAATCATGCGCTTCTAGCTATGCAATATGCGGCAGATAAAGATTGGCCAACAGAAATAAGGTTGGCAGCGCTTTTCCATGATATTGGAAAACCCAAAACTCGCAGGGTCGGCACCAATCCTGCCAAGAAAATGTATACCTTTTATGGGCATGAAGTGGTCGGCGCAAGAATGTCAAGAAAAATAATGGAGCGATTGAAATTTCCAAGTAAAGAAATTAATTTAGTAGAAAGTCTGGTGCGTAATCATATGTTTTTTTCTGATACAGAAAAAATTACTCTCTCCGCAGTACGGAGAATTATTGCCAAAGTCGGAAAGGAAAATATTTGGCTTCTCATGGATATCCGCGCGTGTGACCGAGCGGGGATGAAGAAAAAGGAAGCGCCATATCGCTTGCGCAAGTATTTTGCCATGATTGAAGAAGCACTTCGAGATCCGATTTCTGTCGGGCAGTTAAAAATTAATGGAGAGTTTATGATAAAAGAATTGGGAATTGCCCCTGGGCCTCGCATGGGATGGATTTTGAATGCGTTGCTCGAAGAAGTGCTCGATGCGCCGGAGAAAAATACTGTGGAACATTTGTCTGAACTTACAAAATCTCTAAATATGCTCGGCGATGCGGAATTGAAAACGTTAGGGGATAGAGGAAAAGAAAAAAAAGAAGAACTAGAAGAAGATGAGGTTGCTAAATTGCACCAAAAACACGGGGTAAAGAAATAACTTGCGGTTTAGTATTAGTTTACTTAGTACACTTCCTGTTGATAACAAGTTTCGCAATAGACTATCTCTGGCCGATCAGGGGAGTAACTAGTTTCAAATTCATTTTCGCATTTTTCTGTGCCATGTTGGTGGTTTTTTACTTCACACATGCAGGAACGATGCCAGAGTTTGCGCGGATTACGCTTTTTCATCCTGTCCTGGTGGCGGCATTCAAAATCTTTATGCGGAAGAGGGATATTCATTCTTTTGTAAAAATCTAATTCCGACTTAGTGATGCGAAAATTTTTTTTGCAATCTTTACAAACCAAAATCTCGTTCAAAATATTTTCGGTAACTTCTCCAATAGTCTTTGGCATATCTTTTTCTTTAATTGTTTCTTTGCCATAAGTGCCGGTGGTTTGATTTTGCCAATTAAAACCTCTTTTTATGCTTTCCTCTTTGGTAATTGGGTAATAGTCATAGCCAAGAGTTTCGTTAAATCCAAAAGGGGCAATTTCTGGTGGAAAAAACTGACCAAAGGTATCATCCTTTTTCATTTGTTCATCAATTTCTTTTCGTAGTTCGAAATACTTTTCTTTGGAGTATTCTTTATTTAATATCATGTACTGTCCCTTACGAATAGCAATGCAACCAAAAGCATTTGTCATATGATAACAATTTTCACAATACTCCGCTTCATTACTGTAAAAGACGAACGCACAATTTTTTGATTTACTACTTTGCAAAACACCCATGATGTTATAGCATAATTCATTTTTATGGTAATAATTATTACAATCCATACTATCAATTCCACTTTCCGCATCTGCCATATATGAACAATTTTTTAAATCTGAACTATCAAAAACACTTTCCCCGTCATAACAATTATAGATATAATCACCCGTGACTTTATGACATTTTGTTTGTAGGGCGTACTTTACAATAGTTTTCTTTTTTAATTCCTCAAATTCTTTTTTTGCTTTTTCAATATTTTCGTAATTAGAGAAAATTTCTGTTTTCTTTTTTTCGTATTCTTCCTTCGTATATTTAACATTCAGAATTGCATTTGATATATGTCTTCCATTGGTGCAAAAAATACAATTGTTAGAATCACGCATATTGTAACAAAAAATGAGATCGCTTGATCCTTCACATTGCTCCGAATACATACATTTAAAGCATTTATGTACATCTATGCATTCATAACAAAGCTCAGAATCATAGATAAAAGCACAATCGACGCAACTTCGAGATCTTTGGACCAATCTCCCATACAGACAATCCTGATTATAGTCTGCCGCGAAAATTAAATAACAATCTTTGTTTTCCGCGGCGCCGTTTGTGTACTCACTTCTGACCGAGTTAACAATCATAAGGGCTAGTCTGGGAACCTTGCTCTGTAACTTTTTGTATTGTTCAAAAAAAGTTTTATTTAAATCGTAATCTTGGGCAAAACTTTTTGGATCCCAGGCATCGCTCCACCAACATTCATGACAATAAATCGGGAAGGGCGCACTCCCCGTATATATAGAAATTATATTTTTCTTACAAAGGTCGCATGTTCTTTTATAAAAAGTTCTTTCATTTCTAAATGCCAAACGTTGCATCATGCGGCAATCAGGGCAGAAGAGCGGGGGAGTGGTTTTTACTTGTTCATAGAAAATAAGATCTTCTTCCCTTATTTCAAATTTTTTATTGCATGTTTTGCAAAATTTCTGCATGGCTATTTAATCCGCAAAATGTCCTTTAACGTCAGCGCCGAAAAGGGAAGCGTGGATAGTTTTCATGATTTTTTCAAACAAGCGAGTGCTGTAAGAAGAAAGGTTGAAAATTACAGCCAAGGTGAACAAAGCGAGAGAAACTTTTATACTAAAAAAAGACAAAGGTATGGCGATAAGTGCGATAACCACCGGAACCAGGGTGCGGATAGTACTTCCGCGTATTTCTCGTTTGGTAATTTCTGGATTTTGAATATGCGGAGAATATAAAACATAGCGTCGCATCCAGTACAAGGACAATGCAATTAATATTATGTGAGAGCCGAAGATAATTATGGAAAGCTCGTTGTTGCTAAAACCGCCCAAAATACTTGTGGAAAATGGTACCAAACTGATCAGCATGAAAAACAAGGCATTTATGTTGGTGAGTCGCGAATCAATATTCTTGGCATAAATTGAAATGAAAAAATGATGTGCGCGCCAGTAAGTAAAAAGCAAGGCAAAACTCAAAACATAACTAAGAAGGAGAGGCAGCATGTTTTCAATTTTGAGCCACAGGTCCAGATTGCTGATGGGTCCCCAAACGGGCGGAACCTTTATTTCAAAAACCAGAATAGTCATAACTATGGCGAAGATACCATCTGAGAGCTGGTCTAGTCTTGTATGATTCATATCTGAGAGTATAACATGCTAGAATAAAAACATGAAGATTGGGATTTTTGATTCGGGACTAAGGGGGCTTTTGATCGCAAAATCAATAGTAAAAGCAATGCCAGAATATGATTATGTGTATTTAGGGGATACGAAACGGGTGCCTTATGGCAATCGTTCACCCGACACAGTATTTGAGTTTACTAAAGAAGGTGTCGAGCATCTTTTGCAGAAAGAAAATTGCTCGATTGTTATCGTCGCTTGCAATACCGCTTCGGCGCGTGCTTTGCGAAAAATCCAACAAGAATATTTGCCCAAAAATTTTGCAGATAGAAAAGTATTAGGTGTTTTGATTCCAGCTGCCGAAGAATGCGCCAAATTTAAGAGAATCGGAGTTTTGGGAACAAAAGGAACAGTGGATTCTCATACTTTTCCGACAGAGATAAATAAATTTAATCAAAAATCTAAAATTTTTCAAAAGGCTGCGCCGATGCTTGTGCCGCTCGCCGAAGAAGGGGAGACGAAGAACGCTTCGCCATTTTTAGTTAAGTATTTAAAGCCTTTTTTTAATAAAAAATTAGAGGTCTTAGTTCTCGGTTGTACGCATTATCCAATTTTCAAGAAGCAAATTAGAAAATTATTGCCTAAAAATGTGCGAATAATTTCTCAAGATGAAATAATCCCGAAAAAATTGAAAAAATATTTGGAAAGACACCCAGAAATTGCCCAAAAACTTTCTAAAAATAAAACTGCAAAAATTTTAGTGACCGATATAACTAAAAACATAGAAATACTTTCCAAAAAATGGTTTGGAACAAAAACAAAACCAGAATTAGTTCAGCTTTGAGATAGTTTAACTTATCCCCTCAATTTTCTTGCTAACAGTGTTCAGGTGAGGGTATACTTTACTGTATTAGCAAGTAAATACATAATTTTTTTATGCAAAAACTCCTCAACATTCTCTCCTACCTCGCAGTTGCCGTCCTCGTCGGTTATACTATCTCCTACGCCGGCTCCCTTACACCACCCGGTTCTGTAGCTGATACCATGTACAGTCTCACTGACATCTTTAATTTATCCACTGGCACCACCACCACCGAAGATTCAGGCACTATTCCTTCCACCCCCGGTACTGTCACAGCTTCTGGTAAATCTCTCACAGAAGTTTACACGGCTATTGCCGGAGAAATCGATAATCTAACCAATGGTAGAATAGCGAGCGGCATCTCGGCTTTTGGTTTCACTGGTACCCTCTATGGTGACACGGATGCTTCCAAAGTCTTAACGACTGCTACTTATCCTGGGACGGCGACGGCGGGAGGGTTGCCAGCCACAGGGCAGACGGCGTGTTCTAATGCTGATGGTTCCGCTCAGAGCCCTTGTTTGGACGGAAGCAATACTGATGGTGGACAAGATGCATATTACCTTGCAGGTACAGCGCTTTCTTATACCGACAATGGAGACGGCACTGTTACAGACAACACTACTGGCTTGATGTGGAAAAAATGTTCTCAAGGAAAAACTGGTGCTACTTGCGCTACAGGAGCTTTGTCTTTTGTAAACCAAAGAACTGCCCTAGCGTCTTGTGAAGCCGATACTACTGGAGGATATACGGACTGGAGATTGCCAAACATAAAGGAGTTATTTTCTATAGTTGATTTTGGTAGAATTTATCCAGCAGCAAATCCCGTATTTGATTTTAGTTCGGGGGGTGGCGTTCAGTATTGGTCAAGTACTTCATATCAAGATCCTGATTATGATGATTATGCTTTATATGTCGATTTTGACGATGGCACTGAATATGATGGTAGGTTAAAACTAGGTGGTGGAATCTTAAACATCCGTTGTGTTCGATCAAATTAATTAGAAATTTCTAGCCAAATTGGGCAGTGGTCGGAGCCGTAATAATCTCCTAAGACGCCTGTATCTTTTATTTTGTTTAAAATTTTGGCGTCCACAAAGAAATAATCAATGCGCCAGCCGACATTGCGGTCTCGGGCACGAGTTTTTTGATCCCAGTAGGTGTAAACATCTTTTTTATTTGGATTCAGATTGCGCCAGACATCGACAAAATTATTTTTTACCACTTTATCGAGCCAAGCGCGCTCGATCGGTAAAAACCCTGTATTTTCTTCATTTTCTTTCGGTCGAGCGAGGTCTATTGCCTCATGGGCAGTGTTTATGTCTCCGCAAAAAATCACATTTTCACCCGCTTTTCTTAATTTTAAAATAAATTTCAAAAAAGCCTCATAAAACTCAAGTTTGTATTTCAATCTATCTGGCCCTTGACCGCCATTTGGAAAATAACAGTTGATCAAAGTAAATTTTTTAAATTTCATTCCGATCAGTCTGCCTTCGTTATCTAATTCTTCAACACCTAGACCATAAAAAACTTCTTGTGGTTTTTCTTTGGTGTAAATCGCGACTCCGGAATACCCCTTTTTGGTTTTAGGATGCGAAAAATAGGAAAAATATCCCGGAATCTCTCGCACGTTTTCTGGCAATTGTGCTGGTTCTGCTTTGGTTTCTTGTAAACATAAAATATCTGGAGCTTGTTCTTGAAAGAGGGGAGCAAAGAAGCCTTGTTTGGCTGTGGCGCGCAATCCATTTGTGTTCCAAGAAATTATTTTCATGTATTTTATTTGTTATCCCTTATTATGGAATTTTTTATGTATATCGTGCAAGTGTTTGTCGGTGACGTGCGTATAAATTTGCGTAGTGCCGATGTTGGCATGCCCTAGCATCATTTGTACACTGCGGATGTCGGCGCCATTGGAAAGCAGATCGGTGGCAAAACAGTGGCGGATCACATGTGGAGTCACCTTTTTCGAAATACCAGCTTTAATCGCATAATATTTTACAATTCGCTCAACTGATCTTTTGGTGAGGTGTTTGATTTCTTTCTTCTGTTCTTTGTTTTTTGAAATTTCATTTTCCACTTGCACAAAAAGTCCATCTTCCATATCTTTTCGGGCATCTAAATATTTCTTTAGGGCGGTTCTCGCTTGTTCGGATAAAAATACTACTCGCACTTTACCGCCCTTGCCTCTAATAGACAACTCTTCATGATTGGTGCCGATTTCTCTGGATAAAGAACAAAGTTCAGAAACTCTAAGTCCGGTGGAAAAAAGAAGTTCTAAAATTGCTTTGTCTCTCAGGGCCTTCAGGTCGTTGCCTGACGGAGCATCAAGCAGGTGAGAGAGTTCTAGTGGAGTAATAAGATCAATGGGACGTTCAGGAATTTTTGCCAATTCTATCTGATCCGCGGAGATAGACTTTATTCCTCTTTTACCTAAATATTTCAGAAATACCCGCAGGGCGATTAAATAATAATTTTGGGTTTTCTTGGACAAAGTTTCCACTAGCACAGGTTTGCCACGCTTTGCTTTTAAGGAGGCGGGTTGTTTGTTTAGCCACAATCTAAATTCTCGCACCAGATCAGTTGTAATTTGCCCTACACTTTTCACTTGTTTGGTTTTTGCAAATTCAAAGAATCGCGATAGATAGTGTTCGTAATTTTCAATAGTGCGGCTAGCCGAGCCCTTCTCTATCTCAAGGTATTCTAAAAATTCTCTTTGCAATTGGTCAATTTCTGAGGCCATAAAGTTATTTTAGCACAATATTGTGCGACATTATGAGGAGTTGCAATTTTATCCAGTTTATGCTAATATATTAAGTATGTTAGCAACCAAGAAAAAACAGGCAGTTATCAAAAAACATCAAATTCACGATAAGGACACAGGCTCTCCGGAGGTGCAGGTGGCAGTATTGTCTACGCAAATTGATGCGCTTGCCAAGCACTTAAAGAAACACAAAAAGGATAATCACTCACGCCGCGGTCTGATTAAGATGGTGGCTGATAGACGCACTCATTTGAAATATTTAGAGAGGAAAGACAAGTCTCGTTACGCTGCGCTCATGAAGAAGATGGAGCTTGCTTAACCTTACCCCCAGACCCTCTCCTGACAGGAGAGGGTGGCTGAAAGCCGGGTGAGGTGGTACACTATTTATATGACAGTCATAAAACATAAAGAACAAAGAGTTGGGGTTTTTATTGATACGCAAAATTTATATCACTCTGCTCGCAATTTATACCAGGCACGAGTGAATTTCGGCGCAGTTTTGAAAGACGCGGTGGCTGGACGCAAGCTCGTGCGCGCGGTCGCTTATGTGATCACTACCGAAGCAGGGGATGAGAAGAATTTTTTTGAAGCGCTTTCCAAACTTGGCATTGAGACCAAGACAAAAGATTTACAAATTTTTGCCGGAGGCGCGAAAAAGGCGGATTGGGATGTAGGGTTGGCAGTGGACGCAATTAAAATGTCTCCACGTCTAGACTCTGTCGTGATCGTTTCCGGTGATGGAGACTTTGTTCCGCTTGTAGAATATTTACAGACTATCGGCGTGCAAGTAGAAGTTGTTTCCTTCGGTAAATCAACCTCCGGGAAACTACGCGAAGCGGTGGATGATTTTGTAGATCTATCAGAAAATCCTAGAAAATATTTAATGGGCGCGAAATAAATTTTTGCTTTTTACCCTAAAAGTGCTAGAATGAACAAATAATTTATTAGTTAATCAGGTTCGCCTTCAGATAGAGATAATGTCTCACATTTTGCATTTAGCAGTGTGAAACAATACTTTATTCTGAAGGAGAGCTCACCCATGTTAAATGGGCTATAATGCAAAAAAAAGAATATAGTGTAGAGATTGGTGGCAAAACAATGACTGCCATGTTTACTGATTTAGCAGAGCAGGCACATGGTTCCGTGATGTTAAAATACGGTGAAACAATTGTTCTCGCGACGGCCTGCATGTCTAAAGACAGCCACGCTGGTTTGGGATTTTTTAATTTAACAGTGGATTATACAGAAAAATTTTACGCGGCCGGAAAAATCCTTGGTTCACGCTTTGTCAGGCGTGAAGGCAAGCCTTCTGAAGAGGCGATCTTGGCAAGCAGGGTGATAGACCGAACGCTTCGTCCACTCTTTGATCAATCCATCCGTCATGCAGTGCAAGTGATTGTAACAGTATTGTCTGTGGATGAAAATGATCCGACGATTCTCGCGGTGAACGCGGCTTCTCTCGCTTTGGCGGTTTCCGACATTCCTTGGGCTGGGCCAGTCGGTTGTGTGCGAATTGGCAAGTATGATAAGGACGAATTGGCTATCAATCCTGCGCAAAATTTGCGCCTAGATGAAGACGCGCCATATAAATTTGACCTGACTGTTTGCGGGAAAAATGGGAATATAAATATGATTGAGGCTTCAGCGCGCCAAATAGCGGAGGAAGAATTGGAAGTTGCGCTTACAAAGGCGAGCGAAGAGATAACCAAGTTGGAAGATTTCCAGAAAAAAATTGTTAAAGAAATAGGCAAAGAGAAAAGAATTATTGAAAAAGAAAAAATTTCAGAAGAATCAGCGAAGCTTTTCAATGAAAATATTTTACCTAAAATGGAAGAGGCTATTTTCTCTGGCGCGGGCAAGGCAAAAATAGATGCGCTTCATACTACCTGGAATGACTTAGTAAAAGATAAATTTACCGAAAGAGAAGATTTTTCTCTGGAAGACAATTTGTTTGATGAGACGGAGAATGAAATTTTGCATAAAAAAGCGATAGAAGAAAACAGGCGCGCGGATGGCAGAAAAATGGATGAGCTTCGTGGGCTGTATGCTCAAGCCGGCGGTCTCTCCAGCCAGCTCCATGGTTCTGGAATTTTTTATCGCGGGGGCACGCATGTGCTTTCGGTTTTAACCTTGGGTGGTCCAGAAGAGAGAAATTTAGTCGATGGGCTACAGTTGAAAGTAGAAAAAAGATTTATGCACCACTATAATTTTCCTCCTTATTCTGGCGGAGAGGTGGGTAGAGCAGGGTTTACTAATCGCCGAGAGATCGGACACGGGGCGCTGGCAGAAAAAGCGCTTGCGATGGTCTTGCCAACAGTATCAGAATTTCCGTACACAATGCGTTTAGTTTCCGAATCTATGGCTTCAAATGGTTCCACTTCTCAGGCCTCGATTTGTGCTTCAAGCTTAGCGCTTATGGATGGGGGAGTTCCAATTAAAGCTCCAGTGGCTGGTATCGCCATGGGACTTATGCACGCGACTGATGAAAAATATAAAATCTTGACCGATATCCAAGGACCGGAAGATCATCATGGAGATATGGATTTTAAAATTGCGGGAACGAGGAGCGGGGTTACGGCGATCCAGCTCGATGTGAAAGTCGAAGGTGTGCCAGTGAAGATTTTAGGAGAAGCAATGAGGCAATCTAAAGCTGCGCGACTGCAAATTTTAGATGTGATTGAAAAAGAAATTGCGGGGCCGCGCGCGAATATTTCTGCTAATGCGCCCAAAATCTTGATTATTAAAATTAATCCGGACAAAATCGGATTAGTCATCGGGGGCGGAGGCAAAACAATTAAAGATATCAAAGAACGCACTGGGGCTGAAATAACGATTGAGGATGATGGTACAGTGTACCTGACCGGCAAAGATGGTTCTGCCGAAAAAGCGAAAACCATAGTTGAAGAAATGACCCATGAATTTAAAGTCGGTGAGACGCTGAAAGGGGAAGTTGTAAAAATTGCTGATTTTGGAGCTTTTGTCCGATTGAATGATTTTACCGATGGGATGGTGCATATTTCTGAAATGGCGCCATTTCGCGTGGAAAGAGTTAGCGATATAATTAAAGAAGGAATGATTGTGCCAGTTAAGGTTATAAATATTGATATAGAAAAAAGTAGGATAGGCTTGTCTATTAAAGAAGCTGATAAAGATTTTTTTAATCACCAGAAGAATGGAGCAAGATAAAAAAATAAAAAATATAATTGCTGAAACTTATGCCGAGGATATGGCGAAGATTCTTGAAAATGATACAGCGGGTTTGGTTAAAAAAATAATTCATGGGGAAGAACAGCACGAAGCGGAAAAAAGGAATTTATCGCCCGAATCAAAGAAGAATAAAGTTTTTGTGGCAGTTAGCATTTTGCTGATAATTTCAGGTTTGGCAATTATATCTTTTTTATCTTTTAATAAAAAAGATAACTCAATTCCAGTAGAGCAACAGTTTACCCCAATTATTTTTAACGACAAAATTTCGTATTTTGAAGTTTTGGGGCTGAAGAAAGAAGAAATAGTGCAAACTATTCTGAATCAAGTAAATAATACCTCGGTAAAAACTGGCGGACTGGAAGGCATTTACCTTACGAAAAATAAACGTATCATCGGACTGCGGGAATTTATTTCCCTTATCAAGGCAAGGCTTTCTTTGGCTAAAGACACTTTTCTAGTAAGTGATAATTTTCTGATGGGTGTAGTAAATAATAAGCCTGATTCTTTGGCGGAGGAGCCAAATGGATTCTTTGTTTTAATAAAAGTTCGTTCAACTGCAGATATTTTTAATGCTTTGCGCGAGTGGGAAGGGAAAATGCTCTCTGACATTGGGGGTTTAGTGAATGTCAATCTGTCTAGTAGCACCAATTACCTCTTCACGAAAGATTTTGAGGATGGGATAGTAGAAAATAAGAACGCGCGTATCCTCTATGATAAAGACGGGAAAATAGTATTGATGTATATTTTTACAGATGAAAATTCTGTACTCATCACCAACTCAGCCAACACCGCACACGAAATAATGCTGCGTTTGACAGGAAGCCAGAAGAAGAAATAGATTTATTTTATCGCTGGCAATTCTACAAAGAATTTGGAGCCTTTATTCGATCCTTCAGATTCGGCCCAGACGCGGCCTTTATGTGCTTCTACGACCAATTTAACTGTATAGAGTCCATAGCCGGTCGAATCCACGTTTATCTTGACGGAATCTTTCCCCCGGCCACCTTCTTTAAACAGATTTGTCTTATCTTCTTCGGTGATGCCGATGCCGGTATCGGTAATAGAAAGCCTCACTTTTCCATCTCCATCTTTGAGCTCCACCAGGATCTTGCCCTCCCTGGTATATTTTATTGAATTATCAATTAAATTATTTACTACTTCTTTCAACCAAAAAGCATCGCCTTCCACATTGTAAAATCCATCTTCCATTTTTGTTTCTATCTGCAGACTCTTTGCCTCGGCGGCCAACTTTTTATCATTGATGGTCTCACTGACCACATCTTTGAAATTAACCTTTTTCATATCGTATTTAATAATGCCATTTTCCAGATTGGCGGCGTTTAACACGAGATCAACTGTCTGTATTCCTCCATTGTCAAATTCTAGACCTTGCTCTGCTCTTTTTCTGATCTCCGGCGATATTTCTCCAAAAGTGCCATCGAGCATTCCAGCAAAAAGAAACTTTGTGCGAGTGAAAGATCCTTTAACTTTATGGGTAATAAGGTGCACCAAGCTCTCCCTTTGCTTGATCAAATTCTTCAAACTCTCATTCAGCGCTGCCAGTTGCTCTTTCTGCGCAACTTCCCGTTTGACCCCTTTTATGAGAAGGTATCCAACTATAATTATTAGAAGTAAGGTGGCAATTGCTACAAGACGCACATTTTCAACCGTTCTAATAAAAATAATTCCAAGCACAGAAAACCCCAAAGCAAAAACAAGTGCCTGCGCCCCGATCATTTTTATATTGAAAGTTTTAAATTTTACGATCATGTATGCCAAAAACCCAACAAAAATCGGCATACCAAAAAGGCCAATCTGCGCCGTAGTCCAACTGTCCGTCAAGCTTCCTATAATATTTCCTGAAACAAAACTGATTAGAAACAAAATTATTCCTGTTGATATAAGTATTATCTGTTTTTTTATATCTGGTAACGCCTTCTTATATTCTTTAAACAAAAATAATAATATCCAAAAAGCATAGAATATTTCTATTAGATATACGTAATATATAGCTAAAAATCCTTCAGATGTGTCTCTGTAGCAGTTAGTTAGATCAAAACCTTGTAATAAAAACTTGGTAGGGAGTAAAATTATTACTGGTAATAATGGTAAAAATATCCCAAATTTTTTTTTAAGACTTATATCTTGTTTGTTTATAAAAACATCTATAAAATAAAGGCTTAATATATATATTAAGAGTTCCACCAATATGATCATCGACCAGGCAAACATTTGTAAATCAGGTTTTTCATTAGCCCACAAAAACAAGTCAAGAAACACCCACAATGAAAATGTTAGTGTTATAAAAAAAAGTAGTTTGTTAATAAGTGATTTTTTATCCCTAAAAAATATAAAAATGCCAATTGCTAGCGATAAAACTAGAGCAGAAAGATGGGAATAGTATATTAACATACCAAAAACATTATTTGAAAAGATTAAAAACTTTGTAGTATCCCATTGGCACATGTCTATAAATGTTTGAATGGAGGTTTCCATATTTATTCTTCGGATAGTGAAGCATCAAAAGCCTCTTTGTCGGTAAAAAAGTCAAAATCTTTTAATACTACATATCGATAATAGGTAAATATAACTGAACTTATTACGAGAATAAAAAAGATTGTGAAAAAAATTTTAGACCCCTTATTAATCATACAATACATATTATACATTAAAATCTTTTTTAAGAAAATTTACCCACTTTTCCTGAAGTTCTTGCTCGTTTGCAAAATTAGATATCTTATATTTTTTATAGACTTGTTGAAAGTATTTTGGTATAGAATTTATACGTTGGTTAAAAATTTTGTGGGGTAAAAATTGTATCGATCTAATTATTTTTCTGCAATTTGTGTTATTACAATTACATTTTAAATGCCAAAAAATATCTGCTTCATCCAAAGAGTAGTCAAAAGTTACTTCTTCGTTTTTCTTTATGTCTCGAAGTGCTACCACTGTAACTGTTCCTTTTATCCCTGAATTTGGATTACAGGAGTGGTTAAAGTAAATACAATGATTAATGGGATCTATCCATTCATTTTTTCCTATGCCAACCCAATTCAATCCAGCAATTCTAGCTTGTTTTTCACCATCTATTAAAAATTTAACCTTTTTTCCTTTTATTATAAAAACAATTTCTCCCTTTTTTATTTTTCTTGCCGCAAACAATCCTTTTCCATCTAGCTTACTTTTCCCGATATATATTTTCATAAATTAATCATGCTTGGTGAGAAAACTTACGTCTTTCATTATACCTTTTTTTCGTAAAAGAAGTATAAAAATTATTATAAGATCAGAAACAAGCATATAGATAGGGTATACAAGTATTGCAAAAGTAAATTTCTCAACCGCGAACATATTGAGGCTATCTGCCACGCCAGTGCCAAACCATGCCCAAAAATCTTCTCCCTCTGGACGCAAATACGATTTCTTAATTGTTGGAACTATGGCAAAAGAATCAATAGCTAGATTTGTTACTAACGCGATTGTCGGATTATCAAAAATAATCCAAAGTATGACGCTGAAAATTGCGCCAAACAGACAAAACAAATCTGTTTTATCACTCAATCCACCCTCTCCATATTTTAAAGATAGCAGTGCGATGGTGAATGGTCCTAAAAATTCAACGTATGGTACCCAGATAGTATTTCCAGCACCAGAAAATTGATAACTTAGCGCTAGCACTAAGCCCATAAAAGCCCAGATCCACCAAGTGGCGCGGTTTGGTTTTGAACCACCCCGAAATATAGATATTACATAAACTATATAAGCAAACAAGGCAATAATTCCAGCGACGATACCTAAAACAACCTTCGCATCTTCAAAACTGAAATTGAATGGCATTGTTGGTTAATTATACCGCAAAAATTTTAAATTGGGAATTGTAAAAATTTTGAGTGAAGGAGCATTCAGGCAGGGAGGTTGGGGGAAAGTTTTATCAGATGGAGTAGACTTTTTTGTAAAAGAAAAATTGGGTATTAGAAAACCAGAATGGGGAGAGTAGAAATGGTGGCTGCGCCTATCTATCTTTATTTATCAAAAACGGTATTTATCTGAGCATCATACCCATCTTGAATAAGACTATTGGCAATATGGCAGTAATTAGTCCTAATATAATTCCTCCTATTGTAGTATATGTTTTCCATTTTTCTTTACTTTTTTCCATTCTCTGAATAATAAGTGAAACCAGAAAAGAAATGATGCCTAAGGGGGCAGTTATAATTTGATACATAAAAATGGCATATAGATCATCAGAAGAAGTTGAAACACCAATAATCTCTAGTAGACATATTAAAGATATGACTATACTCACCCAATACTTTACTTCAATTTTTCTCATTGGTGGGAAATAAAACATTAAAATAATACCCACCATAAACAACACGAAACCAAAGAATATAAATATGTCCATTATGTTATAATTATGTTATTAATTTTCCTTAGTTTTTGTAATTTTTTTGTCCAAAAATGACCAAACTGAAAGAATAACGGGGATAGCCACTATTGTTTCTACATGGATTATATTACACTTCTCCGGAATGAGATAATATTTACTACTAATCCAATAACGAACAGCATGATTATGCCTTTTAACCCTGAAGTTAAATCCTTAAGGATAAAATAGAATAGGAAATTAAAGAAACCAGACAAAACTGCGAGGATATACCACTTTGCATCCTGCTTATTTAGTGTAACTATAAAAAAAGATGAAGCAAAAATAGCAGAAGTAAAAATTGAAGTGATACCAATAAGATAAAAGGCGAATAAGTAATCCTGTAATCCATTACTCCACCCTAATCCTTCTGAATAAGCAAAAAATATTCCAGCAACATTGCAAGAATTATCGCGACTCCTCCTCCCCCAATAAAAATTTTAACTATATTTTTAATAAACCTAACCACCCATACATTTATTGTTTTCTGTTCCATATATAGTATTCATTAATTAGTAATAGATCTAACAAAATTTTTAACATAATTTTTTACCTGATTTGCTTTATCAGCTGTCTTTTGCATTATTTAGGTTGCCAAATTGATATAATAATTCTGTCTTGAGCACATTTTATCAACTCAGGATTAGTTTCTTGTATAATCTCACCTCCTCTGGTCTTAGTTTTTTCCATGATGAAGGGTCCATAATTTGCTTGAATTTCTTCCTTATTCCTAGATGCCTCCTGAAACTTTTTTGCTGCCAAGTTATTAAGAGACACCTTTTCCTCATTAACTTTATCTATTTCTACTGCCTCCCATTCGCTTTCATCGATTAATGATGCATTGACTTGCTCTAATAACATTAAACAGGATGAGAGTTTTTCTTCTTTAGATTTATTCTCATTATCTAATAACAATTTTAGACTTTCTTCTGCTCCAGCCGAAAGTTTCAGTACAGCATCTATCTTGTTATCATCTTCAAATCTTTTCTTCCCAATGGTTTTTTGCTTTATTAGTTTATTGTTATCAAAGTAATACCATCCCTCGAAGGCAAGATTTAGTTTTTCATAATTAAGTCCCTCAGCGTTATTTAGTACAGGAAAGTCCTGTTCTGTTTCATGAACATAAAATACTTTTCCTGTGTCAAAATAAGAAGCCAATTTTTTTACGCCAAAAGAAAGCCCCAATGAATATTCCAATTTTTTAATTTGATTATCTTTATAATATACAATTAGCTCTTGGCCATTATCTGTTACCGAGTCAATTTCAATAAATTGGTCATTCGTGAATGTTCTTTTTCTAAGACTATTGTCTTTTTCAATCGCGGCAACTTTTTCATCAATACCTTTTACTTTAAGATTTTGCTGATTAACTAACAAAAAACCAACAAAAATAAACACAAAAATAACAATTAATACATTAAATAATTTTGAATTTTTTAATTGTATTAATTTATCCTTCATTTAATTTTTGATAAAAAGTATTCGCTTTTATTTTTACCTAGGTTCCACAATATCCCGTCACTTCCTTTGAAGTACTTTTCCCACTTTTATCCTCAACAGTTAAAATACCTTTTTCAGAGGAGCCTTCGTTGCCAGACGGAATACTGCTTGTAATTTTTATTACGACATCAAATTTACTATTTGAATATTTATATAAATTGTTGCTACCTGAATTTGTTTCGTTTAATTTTTCTGGATTATTGTTGATAACAATCAAAGCATTTGGAGTTAAATCTTTATTGGATCCAAAGGTAGATACAAAAGCATATTTTTTATTAACACTATCTTCTTGGCTCCAATAAAAAGTACAACCGGAATCCATCAAATTTTCTGGAACTTCTAAAAAGGTTCCTAATACTATACGGGATGTATTTTTATAGAATATAAAAAATGTTATTAATACAATACCAGTAAGTATAATGATTTTCCCTATTTTTTTCATAAATTTTTTATAATCATTGATTAAAAGAAGTATGAAGATGATCTTGGTGCTGTTTGCTTAACCTTGAATATTCTTCTTGAGAATATATTTTACTGGAATGTGTAATCATAAATGGACCAAAATTCTCTCTTACTCCTTGTGTCCGGTTTATAACTTCCTGCAAAGTTTTTGCATAAAAATTATCTTCGGTTGCTTTCATGCCATTGACCATATTAATATCACCAGCAAGCGCAAAGTCATGCCAAGAAAAACTGCCGGGTGGTTCTGATACATGGTTTGTGGTTGAATAAAAATTAACAGAAATTATACCATAATGTCCTGCTTCTTTAAATACATTTTTATATCCATCAACCATTTTTTGGTTAACAACATTATCAGCTCCCGGGCTAAAGGTGATATTAACATCATTGCTTCTTATATAACCAGAAGTATTTTTATTTTGGCCAGAATTGTCGGTCTTTTTTTGAGAATTATTTTGATTTATAAATGGAATTTGCGTTGTCTCCCTCTGCGTATTTGTTTTCCCCACCAAAGAATTGAAAAACGATTTTATCATCGTAAACGTAGGAAAATTAAATTCTTTACTAGCCATACCACCCGGATCCGACCTATTCATCGGATTCCCCCTTGCATAGCTATACGCATTCATGTTCTGTGGATCAAGCAACCAGGAATTGTCAAAGTTCCAAAACATCGGATCCTGCGAAATAAACTGCCCCTTGTTTCCATCATAGTATCTCGCATTTAGATAGTTTAGTCCAGTATCTAGATCATAGATTTGTCCGATGTATTGGCGCTGTGAATCATAGTCTCCAGGAGGGGCAACGACTCTTTTCTTGCCATAAGGATAGTAATCTAAAGTTTGCGCAATATTCTTGTTGGCATCAGAGACAATGGTAATGGAACCTAATTGATCGGTGTGATCATAATATGGGGTGACAACGGCGCTTAGAGTTTCAGTGGTGGCTACCAGTGTATCTCCAATGTAGATTTGTTTGGTTAATTTGATTTGACGTTCTTGATCTGGAGGTTGCCTGTCGGAACAATTGGGGCAGGAGGTGCTATAGAATTTATTGGGATAATAGGTATTGATAGAAGAGAAAGCATTGGTTTGTACTCTGTCTCCTTTGGCGTTGTAATAGTTGTATACTGAAAGAGTTTCAGCAAGTTTCCCTTTGTAATTCCAAGAGTAAGTAATATCTCCAGCAGAAATTAGATTGCCATCTTTGTCGTAAGTTTGTTCTACTCCACCAATAGAGGTGGTAGCGTGGGGGTTGGCGTAGTTTACTCCGGTGTTACCTTGATAAAGATAAGTGCCAAGCGGGCCGGAAGTGATGTTACCAATAGCGTCATAGGTGAAGGTTTGAATGTAGGGAGTTTGGGGAGATGGTACGCCAGTGATAGTAGCAGAAACTAAGCGGTATAGATCGTCGTAGACATAATCAGCAGTTTTGGCAGTGGTAGTATTTGATGAATCAATGATTTTAATAATATTACCGACATTATCATAAATATAAGATAAATCTTGCAAGGCAATCGATAGATTTGTTTTAGGGGTAATATTTATGTTCCCAAAATTTGTTACATATGGATCTATGGGGGTGATAGCGGGGTTAGGATCTTTCCAAGGAGAAATGGGGGTAGAATTCAAAGTTTTCTTATTTGTCAAACGGTATAATTTTCCTGAATCATAAGTATTTGTCGTAGTGATGCCATTTGCATCTGCTTGCACGGCCACTTGTTCTGTTGGATTATAATCAAAATTTGAAATTACATCTACAAATGTTCCACTATTTTCTTTTCTTTCAACTTTTTCAAGCAAGCCGGCAGCATTGTAGATATATTTCACTTGTGCATTATCTGGATAGGTTATGAGTGACAAATTATTTTGTCGATCGTATGAATACGACGTGAGATAAATATTTTCGTTGATAGTGGCTTGATCAGAAGCAATATTACCTACACTATCATAAGTGTAGACATTGTCTCCTCCGCCCAAAACTGTTGAAGAGCATAATTTTCCTATGCCGTTTGTGCAATTATCATAAACATAGGATATTTCCATTCCGCTACCTCCCACATAATCTTCAGTTTGCAATCTATTAATGTCGTCATAAGAATAATTTATAATTTTTGTTTCTGGGCTTATACTTCGCGTCAGATTGCCTGCATCGTCATAGGTATAAGCCCAAGTGCCATAAGTACTGTCTCCCATGGCATGCAAATCTTCTGCAGTGAGCCTCCTGCCCAGCCCGTCGTAAGTGAAATTGCGAACATTGGCGAGAGCATCGGTGATTTTAGTCAGAAATTTGTTACCATCCCATTCGTAGTAAGTGTTGTAAGTATTGCCAGCATTTATTTCCTCCACCTTTACTAGATTATCATACCCATCGCTCAAGAAATGTTTGATTTTACCATTCGGATCAGTAATGGAAGTTTTCCAGTCATCGTAATTGGTCGAGGTGTTACCCACTGCATTTGCGACATTGCTGATTCTCTTTTGCGCGTCATAAGAATAGGAAGTGTAAAGGGCATTGTCGGTAGTTGGATTTGTCCTGGCATACCCATTTGACGCATAAGGTAAAGATTCTTTTTGGATTAAACCGAAATTATTGTACACAATATCGCGAGTATTGTAGGAGTTGCTCTGCTCGGCCTCTTTGCGTTCTTGGATCAAACGATTCAGGCCGTCAAAATATTGGTAGGTATTTACAGAATTTGTGCTATCTAAATAATCTGTTTTCAAAACACCTACCGCGAGAGAGGTGTCAGCATAGGTGTAGGCTGTTTTGACTACTAAAGTATCAGGTGAAGATAAGTCCGGAACTTTTTCTTGCAATACTCTATCCAGTCCATCAAAAATTGTTTGATAAGTGAAGCTGTTTTGATCAATCAATTGTTTTGGTTTGCCGAGAGAATAATCATAAAGATATCGTACTATCTGCAGGGCAGGATTAGTTACTGAAATTGGGTATAGATTATAAGAATCATAAGAGTAAGTTGTAACCTTGCCTCGTTCATCGGTGGAGGAAGTCAAAATCCCGTAAGTTATATTGTAAGATTTTTGAGTATTTACATACGAACTGCCAGATTTCCATTTTTCCAGTTTGGTTTCATTGCCCGTGCCGACCGAACCAAAAGCGAGTCCATCATAATACATTTTTGTCTCACGAACTTTGTCTGAATTTTGATCGAGTACTATATCTTGAGATGGTAAACCCACGACATAATTGCCAGTATTTGAAACATAAGAAATATTTTCCGTAAATTTGTCGTTCCCCAGGTCGGTGAATGTTCCGTCAGTTGCGCCTATCACTTCTCCCCAGGAAATTTTTTGCGTTAGATTGCCATAACTATCGTATGAGTATTCTTCCGCCTTGCTTCTGTTGTCGCTATTGCCGTCAAAAGACATGACCATTGTTCGTGCCAGTTTGGCAAAATCTCTACCCGGGCCCAAATTTTGTTTTTCCCATTTATTGATCACGCTCTCATATAAATTCCCGGAGCTGTCTCTAATTTCGGTGCGGTAAATTTTGCCGATTTTTGACGGATGATCATCGTATTCACCTAAGCTAGAATTTGTCTCATTGCCTTGATGAAAATAGCTGGCGGTTTTGGCGCCAGAAGAATCAAGGTCAATTATCTTTCCAAAACCGGCGTATTTTCTATCCAGTATTGTGTTGTAATAATAATCTCCTTGTTCATAAGTGTAATTTTTCACAACACTTGTTCCTCCAAGGCTGGGGTTAGAGGAAATACTGCTTACAGTTATTATATTGAATGGCAGATTTGGGTTTGCTAAGCTATTGCCATTTTTGTATTGAGTTGAGCCTTTGTAAGTAATGGTTGAAATTCCACCATATTGATTCTTTATGGTTTTGATTAGATCCGCCTTTATGTTTTGATTTTTAGAAAAAGTTGCGCTACCACTTCCACTTTCATAATAATCAATCATTCCATCTCCATCAAAATCTCCTAATCTAGCCCGGAGTGGTGCTTCGATTGGAATAGAACCATGACCAAAGTCCCAGTTTGGTGTAAAACTCCAGCCTGTGCCCTTATTTAGATGTCCACCATCAGTTGTTTCGGTGCCATGTAATATGTCAACTAAACCATCTCCATTCACATCCGCTACTAAAGCTCCGGTAGTAAACGGCAATGAAGCTAAGTTTGTTTGAGTTGCGAAAATTACTGGAGATGTATATGCACCATCCAAAGACCAAGTTTTGTCCCCGTTATTTTTATATGCCTTTTTTATTTCAACTGTTGGGTTGCTCAAAGTATTTTTGTAGCCTTGTAAAAAATCCAAAAGTCCGTCACCATTATAATCTACGGGTACTGTGCCAAATCTTAAGTCTGCAGGTATACTCCAGCCTGGTTCAGGATTTTCACTCCAACCGTTCCCATTATTTAAATATACTTCGGTATTGATTGGTGGGTTGCCGGTGTTATCACCTCTCGCTATGAAAAAATCTGGCAAATCGTCACCATTTATATCATCTAATCTACAACCAATGTCTCCATATATTGGGCTAGCAAAGGCACATTTGGGAATCCAGTTATTATTCAAAACCCATGAAGTTCCTGTGTTTATATAAACTTTCGACAGAGACCCAGAACTTTGAACCAGATCTACAAATCCATCCGCATTCAAGTCAACTGCCCTTATCCCTTGTTCCGTTACTGGATTATTATCTCCAAAAATTGTTGGCGGTTCAAGATTTGGATTTTGGGTCCAGGTTCCGTTGCCGTTATTTAAGTAAGTTCCTTTGTACCAAATAAGAGTTCCGGAACTTCTATATGATTCCATAATATCCGGCAGACCATCACTATTAACATCTGCTACCACCGCTCCATAAGATGGATTGGTAGAAATTGTTGGAGAAACAGGATTAGACCAGGCAAAATCAGAAACAAAATCACTTCCTGGCGTTGTCGCTACTTGATAAGTAAATTGCACAGGTGGCAATGTGACAACATTTGCATTTTCATCCTGTCCTGACTCCGTGATGCTAGTTATTAATGATTTATAACCATTGTCACCATTTGAATAACCCAAAATATATTTTTTATTCCAAGTCCCATTGGTTATTGTTTGTATTTCAGATATTTTATAATTGGTAGTTATACTAAAGAGCGTTGAGTTTTGTGTAATGTTGTCATTTCTTCCAGAACGAATCAAACTTACTGAAAACACTCCATTGGTCGTGTCGTTGCCGGTGTATTTTATAGTTTCAGGATAAATTTGCCCAGTGTCTTTGTAATATTCATATTTGATGAAATTATTATTTGTATCTCTTGCTTCCTCGAGCATCCATTTGTAAATTTTCGTTCCAGTGGTGTCGTCTTGTCTGGCTGGTGTGCTTGTCCCAAATTTGTAGACTGTTCCTTTTTTATCGGTTACGATCCAAGAGGTGCCATCGTAGTTATATTTTAGAAAATCCCCATTTTCCACCTTAGGCGCATAGGTAGAACCAGAAACATTTACCAATTCACCGGAGAGTGAAGAGGTAAAGTAATTGGTTGTATATAATTTTTCTACTCCAGTTTTATTCAAACGTTTTATGTAAGGTATATTGATTGACCATCCATAACCAAAAACCGATGCTTGATCTGTATCTTGGCTTGAATATTGCAAAGTTAAATTTGGATTAAAACCATTTCTACCGGGCGGTATATTTAAGGGATAACTATAAGCTAACCCGCCAGAGGCCTGATCCACTTGAGGAAAACTCAAATTTGGTTTATCGCGATTATCCCCAGATATATTATTTACGGTAAACGACTGTGGTGCCGGTGGTTGTTTATCCATGTCTACTTTTGTTGAAACATCTGCGTCCTCGCTATTCTCAGTAACAATTTCCGGTTCTGTGGTGGTTGATTCAACTTTAGAAATCGCAGATGGGTCCTCGGTAACTTTTTCTGCCCAAACTGGAGCAAGCGGAACTACTAAAAACAAAAAAGCCAGCGAAAACGCTAGCAATTTGTGAAGAAATGTTACTTTGGAGTAAGTGCCCGACAAAGTGGTTGCTTGGCCCGATTGCATCTTTTTATCCTAGCGCGAATTTTAAAAATAGCAAATGAGAAGATTAGGTGCCTTTAAACAAGCCTTTAATTTTTGCCAACCGTTCTTTTGGCGAACCCACCACTTCCACAAATGGAATTTTATGTTTTCTTAAAATATCTCTAACTTTTTGATCAATGTCTTGTTGAAATTTTAAATCAGTTGCCCGTAAGCCATCATTTTCGATAGGAAATTCTCCACTAGGTAAATATAAAACCAAATCATAGTTCTCAAATCTCGGCACCAATGTTTTTTGGGCGAATTCAATCAGAGCTGACTCTTGCGGAAATAAATGGTGTATATACGCAAGCAAATCTATCCCACATCGATCAGCCACCCATTTGCCTCCCTCACTTTCTAGCTCAATTTGTTTTGTGATTAGCCAAAATTCTGTTTCTATTGTAGCGGTTTGATCAAGATTATATCCTGCCTCTTTAGCCAGTCGTGCTGCTTCTGGTAATATTTTAAAATCTGGAAAATCTCTATTTATTTGTTTTGCTAAGGTGGTCTTGCCGACTCCCTGAGCTCCAGTGATTGCAATCTTCATAAATGTTTATTTTGGTCACAAGTCTTTTTCTGCTGAAAAATCTCGCGACCCCACCTCGCGCCGTCGCGCTCCGGCTCACAAATGCTACGCATTTGTGCCATCTCGCCAGCCAGCCATATATTTCCTCTGGCGTTCAGTGAGTGTGTCTATTTTTGTGCCTAAACTATGCAATTTTAAAGTTGCTATTTTTCTGTCTAAAATTTCCGGTAAAACGTGGACCGAATGAGGCAAATGACTTTTATTTTTGAGAATAAATTCTACGGCCAATAGTTGATTGGCAAAACTCATATCCATCACCGATGCCGGATGGCCTTCCGCGCTTCCCAAATTTACCAGTCTTCCTCCGGAGAGCACAAACACAGTCTTGCCATTTTTTAAAGTATAAGATTCCACGGAATCTCGGAGTGTCTTTCTGTTTTTGGTTATTTTCCGAAGAGCCACCAGATCAATTTCTACATCAAAATGTCCTGAATTTGAAATAATACAACCATCTTTTATTTTTTTAAATACTTCTCCACCAATCACATTTATATTTCCAGTTACCGTGCAAATGAAATCAGCAATTTTTGCCGCCTCCATCATCGGCATGACACGAAAACCGTCCATCAAGGCTTCAATGGCTTTTACGGAATCAATTTCCGTAATGATAACATTTGCCCCCATCCCTCTGGCGCGCATAGCGAGTCCTTTTCCGCACCAGCCATAGCCAGCGACCACAAACACGTAGCCGGCAATCAATTTATTTGTCGCTCTGATTATCCCATCGAGCGTGGACTGTCCGGTTCCGTAGCGGTTGTCAAAAAAATGTTTGGTCATAGAATCATTTACCGCAATAACTGGGAAAAAGAGCGTACCTTCTTTTTCCATCGATTTTAGGCGAGAGACTCCAGTGGTTGTTTCTTCTGTCCCCCCAAGGATTTTTTTCGCCTGACTCTTTCTTTTTGAATGAAGTTCTCCAATTAAATCAGCGCCGTCATCCATCACAATATTTGGCTTTGTATTTAGCACATTTTTTAAATGCGTAAAGTATTCTTTTTTGTTTTCGTTTTTTTTGGCAAAAACAGGTATATTAAAATTTTTTACCAAAGCTGCGGCTACGCTGTCATCTGTAGAGAGGGGGTTGGAAGCGCAAAGAGTCACTTTTGCTCCGCCGTTTTTAAGCGCGATCATTAAATTGGCGGTTTCTGCGGTCACGTGCATGCAAGCTCCGATGACAATATTTTTGAACAATTTTTTCCTTTTAACATTTTCAGCCAGGAGAGAGAGCACCGGCATGTCTTTCTTGGCCCATTCGATTTTTGTCATTCCTCGTTTTGCCAAATCAATATCTTTGATTTTATATTGCATGCAGATATTCTAACACAAAAATGTAGAAAAGTAAATCTTATTTTTCCTATTTTCAATGAGTTGGCGCTCTTGCTATGAAAAATGTACATGTTATGATACTCACATGTTGGACAAGAAAAAAATTAAAGAGAAATTGGAAAAAGAACGAGACGCCATGCTTGAACAGATGAAAGATATGGGCAAGTTAAATAATGAAACCGGAGAGTGGGAGGCTATCCCAGAAGAGTTGGAGTTCCCTGAATCGGATGAAAATGATAAGGCCGACCGGTTTGAAGATTTTGAAGCGCGAAGTTCTATGATGAAAACCTTAGAGCCTAGATTGAACAATATTTTAAAAGCATTAAAAGGGTTAAATAGAGAATCTTTCGGTAAGTGCGAAGTTTGCAAAAAAGATATTGAAACGAGCAGGCTTGAGGCAAATGGAGCGGCTCGAACCTGCAAGAAACACTTGGAGAGCTAATTTTATGAGCTTCTCCAGAGTATATTCTGCGCAAACCCACCTATTAAAAGGGAAAATTGTTACCGTTGAAGTTGATATTACTAAAAATACTTTGCATGCTTTTACCTTGGTTGGTCTTCCCGACAAAGCTGTCGATGAATCGAAAGATCGCATGAGTTCGGCTTTAAAAAATTCCGGTTTCAAGTCTCCCAAAAACCAGAATCAAAAAATTGTCATTTCCTTATCCCCAGCAGATTTAAAGAAAGAAGGCCCGTATTTTGATTTGGCGATTGCGCTTGCTTATTTGCTTTCCGCTGAAGAAATAGATTTTGATCCAAAAGGAAAAATATTTTTGGGAGAACTTTCGTTAAATGGGGAGCTTCAGCCGATCAAAGGCGTATTGCCTCTCACCGAACAAGCAATGCGTTTGGGATATAAAGAAATATTTGTGCCGATCGCGAATGCTGAGGAAGCGGCGCTCGTTCACGGCATCACGATCTACGGCGCAAGGACGCTTAAAGAAGTTATTGATCATGTTTCAAAAATACCTTTGGATAAAAATGGAAATGGGATAGAAAAAACGCGACCAAAAATTTTACCGCAAAAAGACACAGAAATAATCCGCCGAAATGCGATTCATGATATAGACTTTTCGGATATCCGGGGGCAAGAGAGCGCAAAGCGCGGGCTCGAAATCGCAGCTGCGGGAGGGCACAACATTGCTCTTTCTGGGCCACCTGGCACTGGCAAGACAATGCTCGCGAGAGTTTTCTCTCATATCTTACCGGAACTACCCAATGATGATATTTTAGAAATTACTGGCATTCATTCTATCGTGGGTTTGCTCGAGGATTCTCTAGTGACCGAACCTCCATTCCGCGCCCCGCACCACACTGCGAGTTATGTGTCTATGATTGGCGGAGGATCAAACCCCAAGCCCGGGGAAGTAACTCTGGCGCACAAAGGCGTGTTGTTTCTGGATGAATTTCCTGAATTTGAAAAAAGAGTTTTAGAGGCATTGCGCCAGCCGCTCGAAGATAACATCGTTTCAATTTCGCGGGCGCGAGGTTCGGCTATTTTTCCCTCCAATTTTATTTTAGTGGCGGCGATGAATCCTTGTCCATGTGGCAATAAGGGGAACAAAGATAAGAGTTGCATTTGCCGGCAGAATGATTTGGATAGATATGCGCGGAGGATTTCTGGACCGATTATTGATCGCATTGATCTATGGGTGACGGTGGCAAACGTTGATTATAAAAAATTGAGTGATACGGCCGGAACAGGGGAGAAAACTGCGACCATCAAAGAACGAGTGAAAAATGCGCGGCTCATTCAAGAGAAAAGATTCAAAACATTTCAGAAAAATGACAACAAAAGCAGAAAAGTGAAAACTAACAGCGACATGAATGTGAAAGAGCTGGGAATTTTTGCTCCACTTGCGCCTGAAGTCAAACAGCTTCTAAATAACAGCGCCGAACGCCTAGCTCTCTCTGCTCGCGCTTATCACCGCGTTATCAAAATCGCCCGCACGATTGCGGACCTAGAAAACAAAGAAAATATAGAAGCGAATCACATCCTGGAAGCTCTACAATACAGGCCAAAGGTGAATAGCTAGCTTTTGTTTTTGTGCTAGTATAATAAACGAAGAGGTGTACCGTGGAAGAGTCTGCTGAGATCTACGTCGAAATAGAAATCTGTTCCATCTGCAACAACGAAATCCACACCTGGGAGTACGACTGCTGGGACGAAAAGTCTCGGCGCCGATGTCACTCCAGGTGTTATGGGGAGAGGGGAGAAAGGCCCCAAACCCGTAACCAATTCGTCGAGCTCTAGGAGGGGCAACGAGACACTCGTCCCCTTCTTTAAAGTTTATATTTCATTTCTCCTCCTCTGCCTCCTTTAAAATTTTTTCAAAGTCTATTCCTTTTGTTTTGCAATAACTTTCTATTTCTTTTATATTTCCCAATTTTAATATCTCTTTAAATGTTTTTATGTCATCTTCCGTTACCCCTTCTTTGTTTTTTGAAGAGCCAGTTAATCCAAGTGTCCATAATATTTTTGATTTTCCGGGGAGTAAAATCTCAAACAATTTCTCTCGTAAAAATACAAGAATAAACTCTTGATATTCTTTATTCCTTTTTCTCCCATCTAAACTTATATCTTGTAATTTTGATGGACCTTCGGGTTTCATAATTTAAGTATAATATATTTATATTTTATAGGGCCTAGAAGTTATCCACAGTTTGCTTATTGACAGGTGAACGCTCGTTCACTTATACTATATAGGCAGGTCGTTTAGCAATTTAATTTATAAATTTTATGTCACAATCACAATATGTAAAAATGTTAGAGAGGGAGATTCAAAAGATCAATAAAAAAATTGACTTAAAAATTCTCCAAGGATTGGATTATCGCAAAGAGGCGAGGGATCACAAATTGCTTTTGAAGAAAGTTCGCTATAATACGAGAACAAGTTTCACCAACAAACTAGTTACTCTATTTTTCCGAACGAACATTTATGCGTAGTTTGCATCAAATAAAACTAGAATCCTTTTACCGAGACAATAAACGCATGCCGTCGTATTCGGAGATGCTGCAGTTATTCGGTTTTAAATCAAAGAACGCGGTGTTTCGCGTGGTGGAAAAGTTAATCGAGGCGGGAATTGTGGCGAAGGATCATCTTGGCAGATTAATTCCGTCTGAAACTTTTGGAGAGGAAGCTGGGGGTGTGCCATTGCTCGGTTTTGTCACGGCCGGTTTTCCCGCGACAGTCGAAGAAGAGCTGGCAGATACTGTAAACCTCGACGATCTTTTAATAAAAAATAAACCGCTTACCTATATGCTCGAAGTTGACGGCGATTCTATGATCGAGGCGCACATCGAACCCGGAGATATGGTGCTCGTGGAGAAGACGAATAAAGCCGACGATGGGCAAATAGTCATAGCCGAAGTGGATGGGGAATTCACGATGAAATATTTTAGAAAGAGTGGTGCCAAAGCCTGGCTTGAACCTGCCAATAAAAATTATCAACCCATTTACCCAGAACATTCTTTAAATATAAATGCAGTGGTAAAAGCGGTGATTAGGAAATACTAAAAATGGATAAAGATAATTTTTTTATAAAATCTCAAATAGAATCAAACATTCGGGACATAGTCCAGTTTATTAACACAGGTATATTTGGGGCTGATGTTCTTAGAGTGTTTCGTGAGCCAGTTTTTATTTCCATAATTCTAAAACTTGATGATTTATTACAGAAATTTGTTAAATTAGGAGAGCGTATAAATTTTAAGGACGATGTTTCTATTAACACAGACATTTCCGATATTACTGATTTAGTAAATAAAGTTCGTAATTCCGCTTTTCATCTTAGTTCTCCTGAAAACCTACTAGATAAGAAATATCAGATTAAATTTGTTTTCAATATGATTAGTGGTAAAGTTCCGAATGCAATAAGCATAGATGGTGTATCGCATGGAGCAGATTATGAAGATGATATAGCTTTTTTCTATGGTGAGTACAAAATTTACCTAAAGAGACATATTATTCGCCTTATTAAAGAATCAACGGAAGTTTATAAAAGGTTATACAATGAAGAAATTCGTTTTTAGCCAAAAAATGTTAATATAAGTATATGGTAGTTGTAGATAAAAAAATTCTTTCGGTAGTTAAAAATAAGCCTTATTTTTCTAAGGATAATTTTGTTTTATACAATGGAGATTGTCTAGATATTTTAAATCAACTTCCAGAAGATTCAGTTGATATGATTTTTGCAGATCCGCCATATAATCTGTCAAATGGAGGCTTTACTGTGCACGCAGGACAAATGGTTAGTGTAAATAAAGGTGAGTGGGACATCAGTAAAGGTTTTTTAGATGATTATGCCTTCCATTATCGTTGGCTTCAAGCATGTAAACGTGTTTTAAAACCAAATGGTACCTTATGGGTGAGCGGCACATACCATTCCATTTATCAATGTGGACATGCCTTACAGTCCCTAAGTTACCATATCTTAAATGATATATCTTGGTTTAAACCTAATGCTTCACCAAATTTGAGTTGTCGTTTTTTTACAGCAAGTCATGAAACAATCATTTGGGCCAGAAAAGACAAAAGAGCAAAACACACTTTTAATTATAGAGAAATGAAAGATGGAAATTGGCCGGAAGATAGATTAAAAAAACCAGGACTTCAAATGAGATCAGTTTGGTCTATGGGCACACCTAAACCAGAGGAGAAGAAGTACGGAAAGCACCCTACTCAGAAGCCCTTAGATTTGTTGAAGCGTATTGTTCTATCCAGCACAAACAAAGGGGACGTTGTTCTAGATCCTTTTGCGGGAAGTTCTACTACTGGCATAGCTTCAGTAATGAATGGTAGAAAATTCATTGGTATTGATATGGAAAAAAATTATCTAGATTTATCAATAAAGCGATTTAATGATTTAAAAAAATAATATGATTGAAAAAGGAAAGGGTGGTGGTAATACAATAACTGGGTTAAATTTTGAAAAAGAAAGTGATATTTTGGCGTTACTAAAAAAACAGAAAGGTTACAAAATTAATGGTAATATTATACTTTACAATGGGAAAGAAGTTGCAAGGAGTTTCAAGAAGAACGCATTGTATAAATTTCTCGAATCTAAAAAAATTGATTATAAAAAGATTCTTTCTAAGAAATTATTGCCAGATGAAGCTATTTATGTAATTGTAAATAACACACTTTTTATTATTGAAGTAAAATTTCAAAAAGTCGCAGGTTCTGTTGATGAAAAATTACAAACATGTGATTTTAAAAGAAAACAATATGCAAAGTTAATGGCTCCTCTAAACATAGAAGTGGAATACATTTATATACTTAGTGATTGGTTCAAACACTCGTCCTATAAAGATGTTTGTGATTATATAATATCTGTTGGGTGTCAATATTATTTTAAATATTTACCATTACAAAAGCTTGGATTACCAATACCTCAAAAATAAAAAATTTGATTTGTTGTCCAAATAAAAAACCCCTTGTGGGGCTTTTTATTTTTACTTCGAAGTAAAAACTAGGCAACCATATCCTTCAAACCTTTTGCAGGTCGGAATTTTGGCACTTTCTTGGCAGCTACCTTGACCTGCTCCCCAGTTTTTGGATTGCGAGCCATGCGAGCAGCGCGAGATTTTACAGAAAAGATTCCGAAGCCGGCGATTGATACTTCACCGCCCTTTTTCAAGGTTTGGATTATAGCATCAAACAATCCATCAACGATTTCTTCTGCTTGAACCTTGGTTCCTCCTAGTTTTCCATGTACCCACTCTGCTAATGCTTGTTTATTCATATATTTTTTTAGTTATTTTTATAATTATTCTCGACCTAGCCCTCCAGATCTAGATCGGAGTGGCATTTAACCCTTATTTTTAATACCCCTCCATTATATATCAAGGGTTTTTTAAGGCAAGTTACCTAGCATATTCGATAATCCTGGTCTCACGGATCATCGTGACTTTGATTTCGCCAGGGTATTTGAGTTCTTGTTCAATTTTGATAGCAATTTCGCGGGCCATCAACTTCGCTTCAGCGTCAGAAACTTTTTCTGGCGTTACGAAGATGCGAATTTCGCGTCCGGCTTGCAATGCGTATGATTTTTCTACACCCGGGAAAGCATTTACTAGCGCTTCAAGTTCTTGCAAGCGTTTCAAGTAGTTTTCTACGGAATCTCGGCGCGCGCCTGGGCGGCCTCCGGAAATGGCGTCGGCCGTCTGCACGATTATGGATTCTATGGTCTCATAAGGATATTCCTCGTGGTGAGATTTCATGGCAGTCACAATGCGTTCATCGGCGCCAAATTTTTGCAAGATGCGCATGCCTATTTCGACGTGCGTGCCTTGCACTTCGTGGTCTAGCGCTTTACCGATGTCGTGCACTAAGGCCCCAGCTTTCGCTATGGCTACATCTGCGCCCAATTCTTCTGCTATCATGCCAGCGATGTGCGCCATTTCGATAGAGTGTTGGAGAACATTTTGCCCATAGCTAGTGCGGAAATATAATCGGCCGATGATTGACACAATACGTGGGTCAAAATTGAAAATCCCACATTCATAGACTGCTTGTTCGCCTTTTTCTTTAATAATTTTATTTATTTCCTCTTTGGCTTTTTCCACCAGCTCTTCAATTTTGGCAGGTTGAATGCGTCCGTCCAAGATAAGATTTTCCAGCGCCAATCTTGCCACTTGTCTGCGGATTGGGTCAAAAGAGGAAATGATGATTGAGCCCGGAGTATCATCCACTATTAATTCCACTCCGGCTGCTCGCTCAAAGGCTCTGATGTTTCGGCCTTCTTTCCCGATAATCTTGCCCTTAATTTCATTGTTGGGTATGGTTACTATCGTGGTCATTAGTTCAGAAGCGGTGCTGGCAGCCAAGCGCTGGATGGAGGTTGCTAAAATATCTTTCGCGCGTCTGTCCAGCTTCTCTTCATTGCTATTTTCCAATTTTTGGATTCGCACCATGATATCCTCTTCATATTTTTTTTCAACGTCTTTCAGAAGTTCTTCTTTAGCCTCAACCTCAGTGAGCTTGGATACTCTTTCGAGTTCCGATCTTTTTTCTTCTTCTATTTTCAGAACTTTTTCCTGAATTTTTTTAACTTCCTCGGCTTTTTGCTTGATGCCTTCTGCTTCTTTATTCACCTCAACCTGCCGTGCATCCAAGAACTCATCTTTTTTGATAAGTCGTTTTTCCGTTTCCCTGAATTCTTGCTCTTTTTTCTTCTCTTCTTCTTTTAAATTTGAGAGTGTTTCTTCTGATTTTTTCTTGGCCTCATCGGTAATTCTTTGGGCCTCTTCTTTAGCCCCGACCATCATCTGCTTGATATCTATTTCTATGGATCTCCTTTTGCCGAGCGCGACCAACACGCGGAGGTAATATCCTACCCCAATACCTAAGAGGAGTACTCCGACTCCCATCAAAATTATTATTATACTCATAAGCTTTGTGCGAGCTTACAAGAACAGACCATTATATTAGAGCCCTATCCCCATCTCGGTAAAACAATTTTCAAAGATTTGAATATTTTCCTTTTTAAATTTCATAATATATGGAATATTCCTGCGAACCCAACTATAAATTAAGCGCAATAAATTTGTAAAATTCAACACCCGCAGTATAACAAATTACTCATAAATTGTCTATTTGTGGTAGAATAACAAGATGCACCCGGGAATACAGTCGTGGAAAAATCTTGTGTTGTATGCCTTTAATGCTTTTTCTATTCCGCTTCTCTTTAAAACTCTTTTTTTGCCGTGGAAAATGGATAAAGACGCCGGGAAAAATGTTTCCTTTTTAGAAAAGGCAGTTTTTTTTATTTTCTCAAGAATTTTAGGTTTTGTGGCGCGGGTGGTTTTGATAATTATCGGTTTGATTTTTACTATTCTAGTCATTTTAATTTTCCCGGTATTTTTTCTTTTACCCATAAAAATTAGTCGTGATTATTTGCAAAATCTAGGCAGTATTGGCGCGTCGCTCTCTTATAGCGAGACTTATATTTTAAATGCGCATGGCCGCGAAGTTCTAAGTGATTCCTCAAAGAGGATTTATGGTAAAGAGAAAGCGCTTCGGATGATCGAACGCGCGCTTTCTAAAGACACCAATCACAATGTGCTTTTGGTGGGGGACAATGGCGTTGGCAAGTCAACCCTGGTTTCTTATTTAGGCAGGTTGGGACGGTCGGGTCTCTCTTTTCCGGGCATTCGCCACCGCCGAGTGGTAGAACTTTTTACTGAAGGAATTAACTTGTCTGATTTTGAGAAATGTTTAGAGGAAGCGGCGCTCTCGGGCGATGTGGTGCTGGTGATTGAAAATATAGATCGGTATGAGAACTTTTTTGAAAATCTGATGCCGTATCTAAAAATTCCCCATTTGGGAATTATCGTTACCACTGATTTTTCTAATTATGATCGGGTACTAAAAAAACATCCAGAGTTTCTTTCCAAATTTGAAAAAGTAGATGTGGCTCCTACCAACAAAGAAGATACTATTCTAATACTTGAAAACAGCGCGCAGTCGCTCGGGGTGTCTATCAAACAGGAGGCTCTTTTAGAAATTGCGCGTTTGGCGGAGCGTTTAATTGGCAATGAATTAGAGCCCGCACGCTCTCTTAGAATTTTAGAAGAACTCGAGACACTGCACAAGACCATAACTATAGATGACGTCAGGCAAATAATTTCCGATAAGACGAATGTACCAATAGGAGAAATCGGCGCGGATGAAAGGAAAGTTTTGGCTGGATTGGAAATGTCAATGAAGCATAAAATAATCGGGCAGGAGGAGGCAGTCTCCGACGTGTCACAGGCGCTCATTCGTCTGCGCACCGGTATTGCCGACCACACCAAGCCAGCCGGTAGTTTTCTTTTTTTGGGCCCGACGGGAGTGGGGAAGACTTACACGGCAAAAATTTTAGCGGAAAGTTATTTTGGTCGCAAAAATGCAATGATTCGTTTTGATATGAGTGAGTTTTCTGGCCCTGATTCAGTTGAAACTTTTACCGAAAGGCTCTCAGGTGCCATAGAAGAAGCGCCTCTCTCTTTGGTATTTTTTGATGAGCTGGAAAAGTCTAATGTTTCGGTTCGCAATTTACTTTTGCAAGTGCTCGATGAAGGACGCTTGACTCGGAGCTCTGGGAGAGAAGCAAGTTTTCGCGATGCTCTCATTATTGCCACTTCCAACGCTGGGAGTAAAGAGATAATAAATAATCCGAGCGTAGAAAAAAAGACATTAATAAATAATCTGATTCAGGCTGGGGTGTTTGCGCCGGAATTTTTGAACCGGTGGAATGGCATTATTCTTTTCAAACCACTTGGACAAAATGAAGTAAAGAAAATTACTAAACTTTTGCTAGATGAATTTGCTTCACGTCTCCTTGGAGATAAGCAAATTATCCTGCTTGTCACCGACGCGCTAGTGGAAAAAGTTTCCGCGGCCGGTTTTGACCCTGATTTTGGCGCTCGCCCCATCAAGCGAGCGATTGAAGAAATAGTTGAAAACAAAGTCGCCGAATATATTATGGCCGGGAACACAGGCGGTACAATAAAAATA
Source organism: Candidatus Nomurabacteria bacterium (assembly GCA_023267195.1). Lineage (GTDB taxonomy): Bacteria > Patescibacteriota > Minisyncoccia > Phycocordibacterales > UBA9973 > UBA9973. The sequence goes on along the minus strand of JAHFNT010000003.1, from coordinate 35,940 downwards.
CTTTAGTTTTATTTGCCCAAGTAAAATATAAATATAACCTAAAACGAGGAAACGGCGCGCCCGATGTGGGCGACGCCGTTTTTCGATACGAGAGATTTGATGGGGCTCTCTCGGGCCCTTTGGTTAGTTATTGCGAAGATCACCAGTTCGCGGCGAGGAAGTGGGGGAGAAGGGAAAGAGCTAGGTGGTCACGTTGGCGACCGATGTGTCGTCAGGCAGCACGCTGGCGTACCAGCGGTTGCTCGTCTTGGAATACTCCACCCTGATGTATTCTCCAGACTGGAGTATCCTCTCGTCATCAAGGACGGGGAGTTTGCACGCCACCAGAGAGCCCTCGTACTCGATGATCGCCAGGGGTGTCGCGCGTCCCACCTGTCGCCCCGCACACACGAGACGATAGATACCCGGTCGGAGTTCGGTGTGAGAGATGAGCTTTCCCCACCCATGACGTCGGATCAGGAAGAAGCTTGCCACCCACGAGATCACCGCTACGACAGTCAGGATCGCCCCGATGATCAGGGCGCGGTTGCCGGCCTGGTGCCACAGGTAGTAACCGTGGGTCTCGGCTCCGCCAGCCTGAACGAGAGACGTCTTGGCCTCTTCGAACGCCTCCATGGCGCTGTCGAGACAACGCCCCACGAAACATAGGGAGAACCCCATGACGAAGGTAGAGACGAACAGAGCGATGACACGAGAGATCTTCATGATCTCCTCCTTCTCTAAATTCCGCTTGATTGCGGTTTTGAAAGTACTAATAAACACCCTCAAAACTGCAATCAAGCACTAACGAACTTCTTGATCAATTATAACACATATTTATATAAAAAGTCAATAGTTGGGGCTAGATTCCCATTCTAATTCTAGTATCCCACATTCAACCCACCAATTACAGCTTGTTTTATAGACTTTCCGGTTTGGAATTTGAAGCTGTAGTTTTGGATTTGGTGACTATTTCATCCACGATGCCGTACTTCTTGGCTTCTTCGGCATCCATAAAGAAATCTCGCTCCACGTCTTTTTCTATCTGAGCGAAAGATTTGCCAGTATTTTTTGCTAGCAGTTTATTTAAATTATCTCTCGTTTTTAGGATGTGTTTCGCGGTAATGGCGATATCTGTCGCTTGGCCTTCCACGCCACCGAGTGGCTGGTGAATCATCACTTCCGCATTTGGCAAGATGTAGCGTTTGCCTTTTTTGCCGGAAGATAAAATTATAGCGGCGCCAGAAGCGGCCAGGCCAACGCAGAAAGTGGAAACATCCGGCCGGACGTGATTCATGGTATCTACGATGGCCATTGTAGAGGTGACAGATCCGCCAGGGGAATTGACGTAAAGATAAATGTCCTTTTTCGAATCTTCAGACTCCAAAAATAGAAGTTGGGCAATGACAATGTTGGCAGTATGGTCATCAATCGGTCCAGCCAGAAAGATTATTCGCTCGCGTAAAAGGCGAGAATAAATGTCATAAGCCCGCTCTCCAAATTGTGATTTTTCAATGACTGTTGGTATTAGCATGCGTCAATTATATACGAATTGCGAACTTTTTCAAGCTGTGTTAAGATTCTAGGCAATGTGTCAGATTAATTATATTTAAAAATGCTTACCCTAGAAGGCAATATTGTAAATACAAACAAAATTTTCCGCGGACGGATAGAGATTGATGAAAGCGGATTAATTACGAAAATCGGCGAACCGAAAGGTTCCGCCGATTTTATTTTTAAAGATGAATTAATTTTTCCAGGATTTGTGGATTTACACGCACACGCGAGGGAAGATGCAAGCCATACCCAAGATTATAAAGAAGATTTTATTACAGCTGGAGAGGCGGCGATAAATGGGGGAGTTGTCGCCTTTGCGGAAATGCCCAACAATCCAATTCCGCCAATAGATGAAGAAAGTTATGAAGGCAAACAGGAGCTAGCCAAAAAATCTTCTGTACCAGTTTTCCTTTATGCTGGAATTGGCAATCAGACGAAACCACTGTCCAGAAAAGTTCCTTACAAAGTTTTTATGGGACCCTCAGTGGGGGATTTATTTTTTCACTCAAAAAAGGATTTAGAAGAAACGATAAAGTTATATAAGGGACAAAATATCAGCTTTCACTGCGAAGATCCGGAAATTTTAGAGAAAAATAAAAATGAATTAACTCACGAGAAACGTCGCCCGGAAGAGGCTGAAATATCTGCCATAGATTTTGCCCTGGGGATGATTGAGAAATATAATTTGCAGGGGAAAATTTGCCATTGTTCAACCAAGGAAGGGATAGAAAAAATCAAAAGTGCCAAAATGCGAGGTGTGAACGTTGTGGTAGAAGTTTCTCCGCATCATCTATATTTTGATCAAGAAGCGATTACGGAAAACAACAGAAATTTAATGCAAATGAATCCGCCGCTTCGGACCCCTAACGATAAAAAATATTTATTACAGGCCCTGAAAGACGGCACTATAGATTTTTTGGCGACCGATCACGCTCCTCATACCAAAGAAGAAAAATTAAAGGGAATTTCTGGCACGCCGCAGCTTGATACCTACGGACCTTTTGTTTCTTGGCTTATAAAAGAGCATGGTTTTGCCGGAGAGGAAATTGCGCGAGTATGTGCATATAATCCAGGTAAATTCTTGGAGGAGTTTACTGGCGAGAAATATGGAGAAATAAAAGAAGGATACGCTGGGTCGCTTACCGTTCTTGATATGAACAACCCCATAACTATAAAAAAGGAAATGTTGAAAACAAAATGTGGCTGGTCGCCTTTTGAAGGAGTGACTTTCCCCGGAAGTGTCGTGCTGACTGTGATTAAAGGTAAAACTTATGGCAAAAGATAAAAAGACAAAATTAATTTTGAAAGACGGTACCTTTTTTGAGGGTGTTAATTTTGGCGCTTGTAAATCAGTAGCCGGTGAAGTTGTTTTTGCCACTGGGATGGTGGGGTATCCCGAGGCCTTGACTGATCCATCGTTTCGGGGACAGATTTTAGTGATGACTTATCCGATTATTGGCAATTACGGCGTTCCGAAAAAAGAATTTTGGGAGTCGGAGAAAATTCAAGTCGCAGGATTGGTGGTTTCTAATTATATTGATACGCCTTCACATCATGCCTCACAAACGACTCTCGCAAAATGGTTCAAAAAAGAAGGAGTGCCGCTTATTGAAATCAAAGATATCAGAGTTTTGACGCAAAAATTAAGAGACGAAGGAGTGAGTTTGGGTAAAATAATTTTTGGCAAGGAAGATATAAAATTTGAAGATCCAAATTTAAGAAATTTAGTTGCGGAAGTTAGTACAAAAGAAATTTTGTTTTGTGGTGAAGGTGATAAAACTATCATACTTTTGGATTGCGGAGTCAAACATAATATCATAAGAAGGATTGTTGCTCGGGGCTTTAAGGTTGCAGTGGTGCCATGGGATACGGATATTTTAAAACTTAAATTTTCATTTTCTGCGGTTGTTATTTCAAATGGTCCCGGAGATCCCGCCAAAGTAAAGGCTACGATTCAGAATGTAAAAAAGATTATTGAGAAAAAAATACCAACGCTTGGCATTTGTCTGGGAAATCAGATTTTGACCCTAGCACTAGGGGGCGCTACATATAAATTGAAATTTGGACATCGAAGCCAAAATCAGCCAGTAGTAGAAAATGGCACCCAAAAGTGCTATTTAACAACCCAAAATCATGGTTTCGCTGTTAAACAAATCCCTGATGATTTTCAGGAATGGTTTCATAATGGGAACGACAATACTAATGAGGGAATAATTCATAAAACTTTGCCTTTTATGTCAGTGCAGTTTCATCCAGAAAGTTCTCCTGGTCCGCTTGATACTGACTGGATATTTGATTATTTCTTTAAAAAAGCTGGACTCTTAAAATGACTAAAAATAAATACAAAAAAATTTTAATACTTGGTTCAGGTGCCCTAAAGATCGGAGAGGCTGGGGAGTTTGACTATTCTGGCAGTCAAGCGATCAAAGCGCTCAAAGAAGAAAAGATAAAAGTTATTTTAGTTAATCCAAATATTGCCACATTTCAAACATCCAAAAACCTTGCCGATGAAGTTTATTTCTTGCCGGTGGACGAATATTTTGTTGAAAAAGTAATCATCAAAGAAAAACCCGACGCTATTTGTTTATCCTTTGGGGGGCAGACAGCGCTCAATTGCGGATTGGCGCTTTATACTAAGGGAATTTTAAAAAAATATAATGTAAAAGTTATTGGCAGTCCGATTTCTTCAATTTTATTGACGGAGGATAGAGAAAAGTTTGCTACGCACTTGAAAAGTATTAATATTCCGGTTCCGCCGTCTGGTAGCGCGACCAATTTAAAGCAAGCAAAGATAGTGGCCCAAAAAATTGGTTTTCCGCTCATGGTTAGGGCAGCTTTTGCTTTGGGAGGGCAGAAATCAGGCGTCGTAAATTCTCTAAAAGAATTGGAGGAAATAGTAAAAGGCGCCCTTTCAATATCTCCGCAAGTTTTAATTGAAAAATACCTGCACCATTTTAAAGAAATAGAATACGAAGTTGTACGCGACCAATTTGGAAATATAGTAACAGTATGCAATATGGAAAATTTAGATCCGCTTGGAATTCACACAGGGGATTCCATAGTCGTAGCGCCCAGCCAAACATTAAATAACGAGGAATATCATAAGCTCCGAGAAGCAAGCATAAAAATAGTGCAGAGTTTGGAAATAGTTGGGGAATGCAATGTGCAATTTGCGCTTAACCCGACCCCTCCCCAACCCTCCCCTTCGCAGGGGAGGGAGAAGGGTGGGGTGGATTTTTTTGTAATTGAAGTCAACGCGCGTCTTTCTAGGTCAAGCGCGCTTGCGTCCAAGGCCACTGGTTATCCGCTTGCTTATGTAGCCGCCAAACTTGCTCTCGGATATAGTTTACTCGAAATAGAAAATAAAGTTACCAAGGTGACTCAAAGTTTCTTTGAACCGGCGCTTGATTATATAGTAGTGAAGATGCCGAGATGGGATTTGGTGAAATTCGATGGCGCGCTTCTGCATATCGGCAGCGCGATGAAATCAGTGGGTGAAGTAATGGCTATCGGGAGAACTTTTGAAGAAGCTTTTCAAAAAGCAGTACGTATGCAGTCTGGTCTCCAGGAAAGCGTTACAGATAACTTTTTTAGAGATGATAAGTTTGCCAGAACAAAAGCAGGCGAGGATCTGAAATATTTTTTAAATACTGCTACCCCGAACAGAATATTCGCTGTTGCCGAAAGTATTAAGCGGGGGATGAGTGTAGAAGAAATTCATAAGATCACCGGAATTGATCCTTGGTTTTTATATCGCATAGAAAATATTGTAAATACAGAAAAAAAGCTATTGAAACATAAAAATTTAGACAAAGTTGCTTTGATGGAGTTGAAACGAGTTGGTTTTTCTGATAAGAAAATTGCCCTTTTGTGCAATAAAAAAGAATTGGAAATTAGACAATTGCGCATTCGGTTAGGAATTAAACCCTTTGTTTTTGCCATTGATACTTTGGCGGGAGAAGTGCCGGCAAAAACCAATTATTTATATCTGACTTATCATGGTAGTCACCATGACACATCTCCATTAGGGAAAAATGCAATTATTGTGTTAGGAAGCGGTCCGTATCACATCGGTTCTTCGGTGGAATTTGATTGGTCCTCTGTTTATGCTGGGTTGGCTCTTAAACGACACAACAAAAAATCTATTATCGTGAATTGCAATCCTGAAACTGTTTCTACTGATTATGACATGTCTGATCGATTGTATTTTGAAAATTTGTCTTTTGAAACAGTGGCTGATATTTTTGAATTTGAAAATAGTGGAGGGTTGATAATTTCTGTCGGCGGACAAAGACCAAATAATTTAGCCAAACAACTTTCTCAGTCTGGTATTAATATTTTAGGAACTAGTGCTGAAAATATAGACCGAGCAGAAGATCGCAATAAATTTTCGGCACTATTGGACAAACTAGGCATACTTCAGCCAAAGTGGCAGAGTTTTTCGTCTATGGAAAAGGCTTTTTCATTTACAAAAAAAGAAGGATTCCCGGTTTTAGTTCGTCCTTCTTACGTGCTTTCCGGTTCGGCTATGCGTGTGTGCTATAACAAAAAACAACTCCATAATTTTATAGGGAAAGCGGCTATTTTATCTCCGCTTCATCCTGTAACTATTTCCAAATATATTGAGAACGCAAAAGAACTTGAGTTTGATGCTGTGGCTCAAGATGGCAACCTGATGATTTATGGAATATCTGAACACGTGGAAAATGCCGGAGTTCATTCCGGCGATGCGACTATCGTATATCCCACGCAGAGAGTTTATGCTTCTACAGAATTCCAATTGCGTGAAATTTCTAAAAAAATCGCGCGCGAGCTTTCTATTACCGGACCATTCAACATTCAATTTCTCGTTAAGGACAATAGACCATTTGTGATTGAAGTCAATGCGAGAGCTAGCCGGACTTTCCCATTTCTTTCTAAGGCGATGGATGCCAATTTTCCTGAGATAGCCGTAGATAGTTTTTTTGGCCGCGCTAAAATCCATAATTTTGTTTATCCCAAAAGTGTCTTAGTTAAATCTCCTCAGTTTTCCTTTGGGAGATTGCTCGGGGCTGATCCGGTGCTTCGAGTAGAAATGTCTTCCACTGGAGAAGCGGCTTGTTTTGGCAAAGATTACGATGAAGCGCTTCTCAAGTCAATCTTGAGCACGAATAAATTTGATTTTAAAAATAAAAATGTTTTGCTTTCCTTGGGAGGCGAGCTGAACAAGGCTAAATTTTTAGAAACAGCTCAAATATTGATTGCCCTCCATTATAAAATTTTTGCCACCGACACGACTGCAGAATTTTTCAAGAAACAAAATATAAAATGCACAGTTGTGCGTAAAGCATTTGAGCATTCGCCCAATGCACTCGATGTTATTGAAAACAAAAAAGTTTCTTTTGTGGTAAATTTAAGTAAGACTGAAATTACCGGGGAGACAAGTATTGGCGATAGGAACCATGTGGTTACCGACGGGTTTCGCATTCGCCGGGCCGCGGTCGATAGCCAAATTCCATTATTTACTGATTTACATTTGGCGCGAGCTTTTATCAAAGCTTTAGCTCGTTACCCGATCCAAAGTTTGGAAATCAAATCTTTTAGAGAATATTTAAATAATTAAAATTATGCCCAATATAATTTCTGCTAGTCAATTTAATAAAAGTGAAATTGAAAAAATTTTGTCTCGTGCCAAGGCTGTGGAAGAGAGTGTTCAGAATGGTAACGTGAATCAATTATTAAAAAATAAAATAATCGCTTGTGTCTTTTTTGAGCCTTCCACAAGAACCCGGCTTTCTTTTGAAACAGCGGCGCTCAAATTGGGGGCGCAAGTTATTTCTGCTGAAAACGCAATGGAAAATTCATCGGCCCACAAGGGTGAAACCATTGAAGATACAACAAAAATTCTTTGCTCCTATGCAGATGTTGTTGTGATTCGCCATCCTGCAGTAGGAACACTTGAAAAAGCGGCAAAAGTTGCCACCAAGCCACTTATCAATGCTGGCGATGGAAATAACCAACATCCCACTCAAGGACTGCTTGATCTTTATACGATAAAAAAGGAGCACGGCAGGCTTGATAATTTAAATATTGGTTTTGGGGGAGATTTATTAAACAGCCGTACGCTTAAATCTCTGGTTCCGCTCCTGCGATTATATGAGGGCAATAAATTTTATTTTATATCGCCGAAAGAATTGCAACTTCCGAGAGAATTTGTTAAAGATCTAAAAGACCAGGGAGTTTTATTGGAAGAACTTAGAAGTTTGGAAGAGAAATTGCCTGAATTGGATGTTTTATACATGACTCGTGTACAAAAAGAGCGTTTCACCAACCCGATAGATTATGAAAAGGTGAAAGATTTGTTTGTACTCAAAAAAGAGCATTTAAGAAATATGAAAAAAAACGCGATTATTATGCACCCACTGCCAAAAATAAATGAAATAGAATTAGAAGTTGACTCTGATCCCCGCGCCGCCTATTTCCGCCAAGCCCAAAATGGACTTTATATCCGCATGGTCTTGTTACTTTATGTACTTGGATTATAATTTACGTTTTTGGTATGTCTAATATATGAAGACACTTGAATTAAGCACACCTAAAAAGGAATTAAAAGGCAATTATAAAATTGAACACCTGCCGGGAGTTGATGTTGTCCTTAATTTAGATTATCCATCGCCGAAAGATCGCGATCTTGTTCTTGAGATTATTAAACACGAAATAGCGCAAAAGAATCCAGTTGACTTTGATGTTTTATTAGAAAAAATTAGACAGGTTAAAGATTCTGACACAAGAGCGCGATTTTATGTAAAAGATAAAAAAGGTGGGACAAAAGAACATATAGATTTTGCTCGAGGTCGGTCTAAAATAAATCCCATCAACCCAACATTTCGCTCCGACTTTGACACGGAGTCCATCTATGCTCGAGCCAGTGTATTAAATGAAATTACTTTATCAGAAAAAATAAAAGAAATAATTTCCAAGGGCGTATTTCAGAAATTAGCAAAAAAGTATGGTTATGCTGGGCTTGAGCTTGCAGAGCCAATTGCGGCATTCGTTGACAAAGAATCTACCCAGAAGTATGCCGTGTATAAAAATATAAAAGGAGTTGACGTCCAAAATCCACAAATTTTTATAAGACTAGCCGATGAATTAAGAAAACTTTTTCTTGAGAATGGAATAATTCCGCACGATTTAAAATGGAACAGTTTTATGATAGTTAGACGGGGTACAGAATTTCATCTAGTGCTCATAGACATAGAAGCCTATACAAAGAAGAAAGATCTCCCAAAATAGCCTATTGTTGGGTTTCTAAAAACTGAAAGATTTTTTCGTTGGTTAGAACTTGCTCGGCGTGCATGCGAGCACGTTCCGGATCTGCTTCTTTGTATTGTTCCAAAATAGCGGCCACCTCTTTAGCTACTTGTTCCGAATCAGCAACTATTTTTTCAACTTTAGATATTTCATTCAAAACCAGAGCGAGTTTAGCTTTTTTCTCTGCGTCTTTACGAAAATCTTTTCGCAAATCATCCTTTGTTTTGTTCAGGTGCTTTAAATAATCGTCAAACTGAAGACCCATTTGAGCAATATCTGATTCCATTCGGTATAAAATTTTATCCAGCTCAATTTCAACTAAAATTTCAGGTAAATCAAGCGTGCTGCCTTCAATTATTTCGTCAATTATCTTCAGCCTGGTTTTCTCTTTCTGTGTGTTTTCTTTTTCTAGTTTTAAATTTATTTTAAGTTTTTCTTTAAAGTCTGCCACATCCTTAAAAGGGCCAAGCGCTTTTACAAATTCATCATTGAATTCTGGCAACTCGGGTTCTGGATGGGTTTCTCCCTCTTTGTGCACAGGGTCGGCTCCTTCCGCCATGTGCACTTTCGGTGCGCGAGATTTCCTAATATCTATTATCATGTTTTCTAGGTCCTCCTCAGTAACTGTTACATTTTTTTCAGCGTCAGTTATTTTTGAAATTATATTCTTGGCAATTTTTTTGTAATCGGGAAGTTTTATGGCGGGCAGGGTGGCAGTTTTGATTTTGAAACCAAGCGGATTTTTGCGCGCTAATTTAGTAATCGAGATTTCCGGCCGGCTGATCGCGTCTATCTTTTCATCTTCTAGAATTTTGGGGTAGTGTTCTCCCAGAGCCAGCTGTGCCATTTCTTCCAAGATAGATATTTCAGGTACCTTGGACAGCAAAACACTTTCCGGTATCTTGCCTTTTCTGAATCCATCCAATTCCAGATTTTCCCCTACCTTTTTTAACGCTTGGGCAAAATAAGACTCAAACTTATCCGCCTCGAGTTCGCCCTCAATCTCCACTTCGCTTTTTGGCAATTTTTTTACTGTTATTTTCATAGATTTTCAGTTTATATTTATTTAGGTTTTTTGTCAAAAAATCCCATCATTTTTGATGATGGGATTTTTTAGGTTAACTCTAAATATTTTTACTGCAAGGCGTTTACATCTACTCCAGTATTTACATCTACACTGGCTGCATCTTGGTCTAAAGCATCTAGAGCAGCAGAATCTTGATCTGAAAGAGCTCCAGAATTATCTGGTTGATTTTTGTTAGACATCCAAATATATACTCCACCCAGCACCAAAATGATTATTATTGCTACTAAGCCCACAAGCGCTCCATTTGATTTTTTATCTGGTTCCATAGTGTTGAATAATTTAATTTATAAAATATTAATTACTACCTTCATTTTTATCATTGTTTTCTGATACCTTTAGGTTTGCATTTGCTTCAATTTTTACCTTTACAGCATCCTTGAGTGACTTAACCGCATCCCTTAATGCTTTATGCGCTTCCACAAGGAGAGTTTGAGTTTCTTGCGCCAGAGTTCTTAATTTTGTTTTACTCTCTAGAGAAAGTTCAGTAATCGACGCAGCCAGTACAGTATTAATTTCAGTAATTTTTGCTTTAGCCTCATTCAATTTTGTTTCAGCTGAGGCAACGAAAGCTTTTGCCTCCACTACAACTACCCCTTTTGCTTCCAATTTAACAATTTTTTCGTTTACCTTGTCTTTTAATTCACTAATTCTTTCGACTGCATTATCAAATCGCTCCAACGCTTTCTCTCTCCCGGTGATTCTTAATTCTTTGATTTTTGCTTTGGCTTCATCTTTCTCCTCTTTTAAATTTTCTCGCAAAGCTTCTAATTTTTTCTTGGCTTCTTCCCGAGCAGCCTCAGTTCTTGTTTTTGCTTCGATGTCTAAAGCCTCTTTGTCTTTGATGCCATCATTGTTACGGTCAAACAAACTCAAATCCTTGATGTCTAATATGCCATCATTATCATCATCTTCGTCCTTTGCATCATCAATACCATCGTTGTCATGATCCAGTGGTTTGAGGTCTTTGATGTCTAATATGCCATCATCATCGTCATCCCTGTCTTCAGTATCATTAACCCCATCCTTATCTTCATCTTCATTACTGTTATCTTGACTATCTTCATCGGAAACATTTACCCCGATTTTTAAATTAGTTTCAACTTGGACCTTTTCTTTACCAGAAGCGTCAAAAGATTCATCATCTCTTGCCCTTGAAACGTTGGCATTTATAGCAAATGCCATTAATAAAACAATAAATAGACTTAAGTATTTTTTCATAAGTATTTTTCTTATATTTAGATTAATAATCGGACCCAAATAGATTATACCAAGAAAGCTACCAAAAGCAAAGCTACGATATTTAGTATTTTAATCATTGGGTTTATAGCTGGGCCCGCTGTGTCTTTATATGGATCACCGACAGTATCTCCAGTTACTGCGGCCTTGTGCGCATCTCCACCCTTGCCTCCGTGATTGCCTTGTTCAATATATTTTTTGGCATTATCCCAGGCACCTCCCCCAGAGGTCATAGAAATTGCCACAAAAAGGCCAGTGACAATAGAGCCGACAAGCAGACCTCCCAAAACAACCAAACCATTCTCTTGTCCAAAAATTAAAATTACCAAAATCGGTGCCAAAACTGGTATCAAGGCCGGCAAGATCATTTGTTTGATCGCGGCGCCAGTGATGATGGAAACCGCTTTGGCGTAATCTGGTTTCGCTTTGCCTTCCATGATTCCTTTTATTTCTCTAAATTGTCTGCGAATTTCTTCCACGACTTTTCCGGCAGTTTTTCCTACAGCTTCCATGCAAAGCGCTCCGAAATAGTAGGGAAGAAGACCCCCGATAAATAAACCAATGATTACATATGGATTGCTTAAATCAAAAGTTATGCTTTTACCAGCTTTTATAATTTCTTCTGTGTAAGAAGCGAAAAGTACTAGAGCTGCTAAACCCGCGGAACCGATGGCATAACCTTTCGTTACTGCTTTGGTGGTATTGCCGACTGCATCGAGAGGATCTGTAACATTGCGCACTGATTCTGGAAGTTCAGCCATCTCGGCGATGCCTCCGGCGTTGTCGGTGATCGGTCCGTAAGCATCGATTGCTACGATAATCCCAGTCATGGAGAGCATAGACATTGCCGCGACTGCTATACCATAAAGTCCGCCATATTGATAACTAACCAATATTCCTGAAACGATCGTGATCAATGGAAGAGCGGTAGATTTCATGGAAATTGCCAAACCTTGAATCACATTGGTGCCGTGGCCGGAGACTGAAGCGAGTGCTATTGATTTAACGGGAGAGTATTTGGTAGAAGTGAAATATTCGGTAATAACGACGAGAGCGCCGGTAACCAAGAGTCCGACCAGCGAGCAAATAAATAAATCCATTACTTCATATTTGCCATTGCCTGCCATTAATAATTTAGTCACGGGATAAAACGCCGCTGCCGCAATGATACCGGAAGCAATCAAGCCTTTATACAAAGCGCCCATAATGTTTGCCTTTTCTCCATTTTTTGGTTTGCTTAAACGCACAAACCAAGTGCCGATGATGGAAGCGAAGATGGCTATGCCACCAATAGCTAGCGGATAAAGAATTGCATTTTCAAAACCAATAAAAAGCAAAGAGCCGAGAAGCATGGTGGCTACTGAAGTAACAGCATAAGTTTCAAATAAATCCGCGGCCATACCAGCGCAATCTCCGACATTGTCTCCGACATTGTCCGCGATCACCCCCGGATTTCTCGGATCGTCTTCTGGAATACCAGCTTCCAATTTACCGACGAGATCTGCTCCCACGTCTGCTGCTTTGGTAAAAATTCCTCCACCAAGTCTTGCAAAAACTGAAATCAAAGAGGCGCCAAAACCAAGCCCAATAAGCGCATTGACGTCCTTGGTAATTGCATAAAATAAAGTTACTCCTAAGAGAGCAAGCCCTACTACTAAAAGTCCAGTAACCGTTCCGCCTTGAAAGGCGAGAGAAAGGGCTTTATTTAAACCTTGCCTAGCCGCTTCCGTAGTGCGGACATTAGCCCGCACCGATACATTCATGCCGATGTATCCAGCGAGTGCGGAAAAAACCGCTCCCACTAAAAATCCAAAAGCCATAGTCCAGCCTAGACTAAATCCAATAACAAAGAAAAGCACTACCGCAATCATTCCGATAGTCTTATATTGTTTGTTCAAGTAAGCGCCGGCTCCTGCTTGAATCGCTTTAGCAATTTCTTGCATTCGCTCGTTGCCCGGGCTCTTTTTTAAAATTGATTTGGCTAAAAATAAACCATAAACAATAGCTACAACTGAGCTAACAATTGCAAACAACAAAAATTGATTCATATGTTTTTTCCCCGTCCGAGCGAGGTAAATTATTTAATAATAAATTTATTTTTCCTCTTCTAAAATTTCCACCTTTTCTCCGTCTGATTTAGCGACTTCTGTTCCATCACCTTTGATATCGATTCTCCAACCGGTAAGCTTGGCGGCTAGGCGCACATTTTGTCCACCTTTGCCGATGGCGAGCGATAATTGATCATTTGCTACCTCTACTATTGCTTTGTGCTCTTTTTCATCTATCTCAATTGAGATAACTTTGGCTGGCGAAATTGAGTTTGAAACAAACTGTTTCGGATCTTCTGACCATGGAATTATATCAATTTTTTCTCCGGAAAGCTCTCCAGTAATCGTATTTACTCGGGTGCCTTTTTGTCCGACGCAAGACCCGACTGCGTCAATGTGTTCATCGTTTGAATGAACAGCAATCTTGGAACGTGCGCCAGCCTCGCGGGCGACAGATTTTATTTCTACAATCCCGTTTTCTATTTCTGGCGCCTCCATGGCAAAAAGTTTTTCGATAAATTTTGGATGAGTGCGAGAGAGGCGCAAGTTTATGCCTCTAGGCGTGTCTTCCACACTGTAGAGGTATGCTCGTACTCTTTGTCCGCGGGTCCAATATTCTCCTGGAATTTGTTCTTCGGCTGGCAAAATGCCTGTAGCGCGGTTGAAATCAACATACACATTGCCTCTTTCCACTTTTTGCACGACGCCGGAAATGATTTCCCCTTCTTTGGTGCCGTATTCATCGATGATAGAGGTGCGTTCTGCTTCGCGAATTTTCTGAATGATAACTTGTTTGGCAGTTTGTGCGGCGATACGGCCGTAATCATCTTTCGCTTCCAGCGGAAAAACTATCTCGTCATTGAGTTCTACTCCCTTTTTAATTTTCTTTGCATCTTCTAGCAGAATGTGATGTTCTGGATTAAAATGCACGCGTTCATCACCTTCTTCTTTGACTGAATATTCTCCCTCATCCTTTTTTTCTTCATCTAAAATCGCAATGCTTTCATCGACGACGATTTTGATTTGATAGAAATCCGTCTTGCCGGTTTCCATATCAAACTTGGCGCGAATGATCTGCCCCTTTTTGCCGTAATCCTTCTTGTAAGCCGCCGCCATCGCCTGCTCGATCGCTTCGAGTATTTTTTCTTTTGGAATTTTCCTTTCTTCTTCTAACTGTTCCAGCGCTGATTTGAATGTTTTGATGTCTAACATAAATTTTTATTAAATTTTGGTAAAAAATAAAGCCCTGTTTCGCAGGACTCGTACGTAGAGAAGTTTATCACAGAGTGTGTTTTAATGCAAATTGTTTTCCCATAGCCCCACTCACCTTACCCAAAACCCCTCCCCTTAGTAAGGAGAGGGGAGAATTCGAGCCAAAAACATTGACAGTATACGGCAAAAATTGTCCACAGGTTATCCACTTGCAATTGTGTTTTTTACTTTTTTATGGTATACTCATAAGGAATTACTGGTTCTTCGGTTGTCGGTTCGTCGACAACAGAAGAGTAGACTAACAACAGATCCGCAAAGAAAGGCGGGTCGGAAAGGAGGGCGCCATGCGCGCCACTCTCGTTACCCTCTTCTTTCTGCTGGCGTCCTCTGTGGACGCCACGCAGCCCACGGCTCCTCGGCGGTCGCTGGCTGAGTTGGTGCCTTCGGGCACAGAAGACTTCGCCGGTGACATGCTGACCGACGGTACGAGTGGCATCATCACCACTCATATCGGCTCTCGGTCCTCGATCAGGGCTGCAGAGCCGGCGATGACGCCGGCTAACGCCACAATCGAGGTCTCTTTCGTGGGTCCCCCGGGATTCGCCCGGATAACCCACGTGAACTTCTACCAGTTCGACCCGCTTCCCGAGGGAAGCACGATCCTTTTCAACATCGTGCTGCCCTCGAGGGCAACAATCCCGCTTAACAGCTTCACTGTGCCGGCGGGTTCGGGTGGTGGGACCTGGTGGTCCCAGCTCTGGGGTTCCAAGTTCCCTGACCCCTGGCCGGTTGGGGTTACGGCTTTCGAGGCGGTGATCACTGACGGGACCACTGGTGCTGTTTCGTTCGTGTCTGCCGAGGTGCCTGTGCGGATGGCGGCGGCCCCCGCGTGTGGGCCGTTCGTTCGGGCCTGGCCCTCTGAGGACGGGTCCGAAATCAACGTCTCTGTACCGACGGTCTCGGTGACCCCCCCCGTGGTAACTCTCGGGGGGAACAAAGTCCCAATCGTCAACGGGAAGATCTCCATGGGGAGCCTTCCTAACAACGACTGGGTCATGACCTACTGCGAAGGAGGTCGTTGCTCCAGCCGGGTGGTGGCCGTTTATCGGCCACCCACTAACTAGCCCCTGATAGGTTAGAGCAAGGGATCGAGGGGGCCCTTCTTCCCCCTCACATCACTCGACTGCGCACAATCGCGCGGTTGAGAGAGCGGCGAGCTTCCTCTGGAGGCCACGCCGCTTTCTCGTTTTAATTTGCCTAAATTTATAATTTTAAATTTTTTAAATTATGTGGATAACTTTTTAGATAACTTTTTACATTTTTTGTAGTACAATTGAAAGTATTATTAAACCATGGGAGCGGAGAAAAAATAAATATGAAAAATAAATTTTTAAGAATTATCTTCTTTTTGATTTTTATTCTAACTGGAGTTTTTAATTTTAATTCTAATAGAGCACAAGCAATTGCGCTCTGTAGTGCGGTGGGTGACCCAGGCGTAACATTCAGCATCAACGGAAATAATTATACAACAGATAGCTCAGTGCAAGTTGCTTCCGGAAACACGCTTACTTTTACGGTATACACAGTTGCGGAGCCAGGATCGCAGAATAATATTACTTATCCTGGCGGATCAAATAATTATGTTGGGCCAAATGCGACCGGGAGAACTTATACCACAAGCCCGATAACCACCAATGCGCAAATTGCTGTCTTTATCGCGCAAAATTGTCAACCAGACCCTTACGATGGCCCCACTAAAACTGTTACTATTTCTTTACAGCCAACTACTAATGCAGAATGTGTTGCATACCCAGCCACTTGGACCCCAGCTTCTCCTATTCCTTGGAAAACAACTGCGAGCTCTCAATATTTTACTTTAAATCAAAGTTATACCGATGGGAGCAGTACGCTTAACCATACAAGTAGTTGTACTACTGGTACTTCTAATGACGCTACATGTACTGCCTCTTGTATTGATACTACCAGTTATCAATACTTCACTCCTTGTCCATCAGTAACCCAAAATTTTACTACATGTCAAAGTCCGGTGAATAGAATAGATACGCTTGATCCTATTTGTCCTAGTCCTAGCAGTGCAAATTGGAGTGGATCAGGGCCTACATACACACTTTCCGGCGCAACCGATGCGCCTGCCAGTGGTATTAGCGGGCAGAGTGGCATAAACGTAGCCGGTGGAACTTGTACAGCTTCAGCTGGAAGTTCTTGTAGTGTTACTATTACAGATCTAGCTGGCAATTCAGCTAGTTGTTCTAGTCCTGTGTATACTGTCCAACCGCATACTGTTACTGCAAGTTATGGGTCTGGTGGTACAGTATCTCCAGGATCTAGATCAGTAGTGTATGGGGATACCACATTCTTTAGCGTTAATTCATCATTGTCTAGTATTGTGCAGGACTACTGTCCAATTAAAGGATCATTTACATCTGGTAGTGTATATACCACAGGGGCTATTACCCAAGACTGTAATATTTCTTTTTCGTTTACATCATCCTCGATCATAGATCCCTCTGTCACCACCAACTCAGCTACAAATGTAACTCAAACTTCTGCCGCTCTAAATGGAAATATAACAAATACTGGAGGAGTAAATGCAACTCAAAGAGGTTTTGATTTTGGTACCAGTACGAGTTATGGAAGTCCTTATCCTCAGTCTGGAAGTTTTGGAACAGGAAACTTTACACAAAACGTAAGCGGGTTGACATGCAATACCGCTTATCATTTTCGCGCGTATGCCGTAAACAGCGTGGGTACTGGAGCTGGAACAGATGTAACATTTACTACCAGTCCATGTCCTTCTATGACCGGTACTCTTGTTCCTGCATCTTCTTCTTGCACCATCGCCTTAGGGCAGAGTAGTTGTACTGTCGGTTCAACTTGGAGTGTGGCAAGTCCAGAATCAGCAAGTTCAGCTATCACTGCAACTGGAATGTCAAATATAAATTTATCTGGCACATCAGGCAGTCAAACTTTAACTGTTCCTTACAGCAGTAGAACTTTTTATTTATACAACAACGCCAAATCACTTGTTCCAACATCGCCAAATGGTGCCGGTATAACTGTTACTTCTTCCTGTGATACGGGTACTTTTTGGAATGGAACAATTTGCGCGACGTCATCTTCCCCAATAAATGGCGCTTGTTCAGTCCCAGCGGTTGCTTACACTTGTGATGCGGGTACCAGCAGTGGTACTACTGGCGATACTTCAACCCAATATAGATGGGATTGCAACGGGTCAAATGGAGGAGTAAGTGTTTCCTGCACTGCGCCAAAATCTTCGATCTCATATAGTGTCGCCGCCACAGCCGGTCCCAATGGATCTATTTCACCTGCTTCTAGGACGGTGACGGCGGGCAACACGACAACCTTTACCGTTACTCCCAATACCGGATATACTTCTTTGGTTTCAGGTTGCGGGGGTTCTCTTGCTGGCAATACTTATACTACTGGGCCTATTAATGCCGAATGTGCAGTTCTGGCAAGCTTTGTTCAAGAAAACTTCACATCCGGAACCTTGAGTGCTTCACCCGCCAACTGTTCTATTAATTCTGGGGCAAACTCTTGTACTTCAACTTTGACTTGGAATACAAGTTATCCGGTTGGCACTTCCACTGTTTCCTGTCCGGGGGCTACGCCTAGTTCAATAACCGCCAATTCTGGTTCACAGTCTATAACTATTTCTCACAGTAGTCCCACAGTTAATTGCAGCTTGGTTAATAACTCAAGTACCCTAGCTACAACAATTGTCAGCGCCAATTGCGCTTCGGGTACGACTTGGAATGCAGTAAAAAATATGTGTCAAACCACACCAGGTAGTCCAGTAAATGGCGTCTGTGGAGTCAGTGTGAATGCTTGTCAGGCAGGAATTTTAAGTGATATTCCAGACTCCGCGACACAATATCTGTGGAATTGTAATGGCGAAAATGGTGGGTCCAATACCTCTCCCTCATGTTCCGAAGATAAGCCTGTTATGTCCGGAAGTTTGACCGCTTCAAACTGCACAATTGCCTCCGGCGCTAGTTCTTGTAATACGACTTTGGCTTGGAATACGACAAACCCAGTTGGTATTTCGAATGTCACTTCAAACAGGGAAAACCCAAATACTGTAGTTGGGAATGGCAATTCTGGCACTGTATCTATTCCAGTAACTTTCTATCCCGTTCAAACATCTTTCGGTCTAAGAGATTTCTTTTTAAATAACAATGGCGAAACGCTAGCCAGCGCTACAGCTTACGCAACTTGTGTATCAGGAACAAGTTGGATTGGAGGTATGTGTCAGCCACCCCTTCCTCCTGTACCAGTAGTAACTATTTCTGTTTCTCCAGCTTCTGGTCCAGCACAAACTATTAACCCAGCTATAACCTGGAGCGCTACAAACAATCCGACCTCCTGTACTTTTTCTGGGAACTGGACCAATACCAACGGAGGAGCAGTTAGTGGTACTAGTGTGTCGCAAGGAGTACTCCCAATACAAAAAATATATAACTATAGTTTAGTTTGTTCCAACGCTGGCGGAGATAGCGCAGAAGCGACTGCAATGGTGGTGGCCACGATTCCTGTACCGATAGTAACTATTTCAGCCACCCCTAGTACTGGTACAACAGGGAGTATTAACCCAGCTATCACTTGGAGTGCGACCAATAATCCTAGTTCCTGTACCGCCTCGGGTGATTGGAACGGTTCAAAACCAGTCAGTGGTTCAAGCGTATCTCAAGGAGTATTGCCATCAGCCGGAACATACACCTACACCTTAACTTGTTCAAATATTAGCGGCGCTGGCCCTGCGGGAAGCGCGTACGTGGTTGCCTCTCCGCCAACTGGTCCGGATCTAACTGCTTCTTTACCTACTCCAGCTACGGCGCAGGTGGGAGTTCCTCAAACATACAATTCAACAATTTCAAATGTTGGCAACGAATCTACTAATGCTTCCTTCTCCTATTTTTTCCAGACATCCACTGAGCCGAATGGCGGGGGAACTCTAAATGATCTTCCATCAAGTACTGTCAGTGCACTTGCGGCCGGGGGCACAACTGCTGCAGTTTCTCCTGCCATAACTGCTGATTATCCGGGAACATTTTATGTTCGTGTTTGTGCCGACAAAACAAATTCTGCTTCAAGTGGAGTAGTTAGTGAAACGAACGAAAATAATAATTGTTCAGACTGGAGAGATGTAGCAGTGTCCGGTACTGCGCCGTTAGCGCCGACCAATCTTTCTGCTTCTGCAGGAAGTTGTGGAACTGGTATGATTAACTTATCCTGGAATGCATCGACAGGAGCAGAAAGTTACAAAGTGCTTCGCAGTACCACTTCTGGTAGCGGTTATACCTTGCTTGCTAGTGGTATCGTTGGCACTTCCTACACTGACAGCAATTCCCTGACTCCAAGTACTGGCTATTATTACGTGGTGCAAGCGGTAAACACTGTTGGAACTTCTCCAAATTCTGCTCAAGCCTCAGCTACTGCTCCGCCGTTTTGTCTCCTGCCGGATCTAACTGTTCTTTCGCTTTCTCCAACTACCGCAACCGTAAATGTAGCCCAAAATTATTTTGCCTCGATTAAAAATAATGGGGAAGTTTCTGCTAGCGCTTCCACTTCTCTTTTCCAGGTCTCCAGTTCTGCAAGCGGTAGCAACCCTACAAACTATTCAGTAGCAACGCCAGCTCTCGGGGATCCATATGGTTCTGTCCCAAATTCAACTACCATATTTAAATCGCTTACTTTCTCCTCGGCTGGCACTTACTACCTACGTGTCTGCGCGGATTTACCACCGTACGATTTTGGTGTAGTTAATGAGTTTAATGAAAATAATAATTGTTATGCTTGGACGCCAATTGTGGTCACAACCGTTCCCGTGCCGGTGGTGACTATTTCAGCTAACCCGGCTTCTGGAGTGGTGAATGTGGTCAACCCGGCGCTTACTTGGTCGGCTACCAACAACCCAACCTCTTGTGCATTTACCGGAGGAGATTGGACAAATACTAATGGCGATGCGGTGAGTGGAACAAATATTTCTCAAGGGGTGCTTACACAAATAAAGACTTACACCTATACAATGACTTGTACAAATACTAATGGTACTGGGGGTCCTTCTAGTGCAACAGTAACGGTCACAGCGCCACTTGCCCCCGACCTCACTGCTTCCGTCACTTCTCCTAACACCGGGGTTGTTAATGTCGCTCAAAATTATACCGCCACAATTTCCAATATTGGCACTACCTCGGCAACCGGAACAATCACGCATTTATACCAGTTTGACGAAGATGCTAATCATGCTAGTGGCAACGAAACAACAAGTATTGTTCAAACTACTAGTACCTTGTCCGCATCCGGCGGCAGTGTAGTGATTTCAACTCCTCACACCTTTACTTCTGTCGGTACCAAATACATGCGAGCCTGCGCTGACAACAATGCTTCATTTGTCGGCACAGTGACTGAATCGAATGAAGGAAACAACTGCTCATCTTCCTGGACAGCGGTGAATGTTGCTGCGGCTTTACCTCCGGGGATAGATCTTACCGCCTCCGCAACAACTCCAACTACAGCTACGGTGGGTGTGCCTCAAATATATTCTTCGACTATTTCTAACCTTGGTGACACCTCGACTGGCCAAAGTTTCTCCAATTTCTTTCAGGTTCAGATACCGATTACTAATAGAGGTTTAAATGTTGAGGATCTTCCTGCGACACCAATGCCAGCTCTCGGCGCTGGCGCAAGTAATGTGACGACCCAATCTTATACTTATACTTTTACCACTAATGGGAAATATCCTATTAGGGCATGTGCCGACAAAACAGATTCCTCGAGCCAAGGAGTAATTGCCGAATCAAACGAAGGCAATAACTGCGGACCTTGGACAGATGTGATTGTTACAGACCTTCCTGTCAGCATGTCCGGCACGCTTACTCCTGCCGTTCCTTCCTGCACGATTCCGCTCGGAGCAAGCAGTTGCAATATAAATTTTTCCTGGACTACGACTAATCCAGTAGGCACTTCAGAAGTTACTAAAGCCCCCAGTGTCACTGTAGCTACTGGTAATAATGGGACAAATGTTCCTTTTGCGGTCAAGTATAATTTTGAAACTTTTTATCTCTACAATGATGGAGTTCAGCTTGCTTTAAGTAATGTGTTCTCCAGTTGTGCATCTGGCACCGAATGGGATCCGGGTACAGGCAAGTGCATAGCGACTCCCATTGATGGCGTTTGTGATATTATCCACTGGGCTTGCGTATCTGGTACTAGTGTCAATAACAGAGAAAGTGCTACTGACTATACTTGGGATTGCAATGGTATAAATGGCGGATCAAATGCTTTTCCTTCGTGCGTTGAATTAAAAAATGGTGTTTGTGGAAATGGTATAGTGGAATCGGGTGAAGATTGTGATTATGGAGATTTAAATGGCGATTCTGAACCAGTTGGATGTAGCACTTCCTGCAAGTTTAATACTTGGGGTGGAGGCGTTTGCGCCCTGAAACACAATAATTGTACTAAAGGCAATTACAATGGTGATGCGGCGAGCGGTGTCTCCGCTTGGACATGGTCTTGTGGAGGCGCATCGTGTTTGGAATTCAAAAAGATACCGATCTTTATAGAAGATTAGCAGATTAATAAAAAAGTTAGCAAAAAATTCCCGCTCTCTAACGTTCGCGGGAATTTTTTGCTATAATATAAGCAATGCAAATCAACGAGGATCAGTTAAAAAAATTTATTTTAGAAGCAGGGCTTGTATCTAAAACAGATTTTGAAGAGGTGGCCAAAAAGGCTCTAGATACTAAGCAAAAGATCGGCAATGTTTTGCTTTCAGAAGGGAAAATATCTGAGACGGACTTGAAAAGAATGGAGGCATTTGTGCTTGGCATACCTTTTATTGATTTAAAAAATCAAAAAATAGATTTTTCTGTACTTTCTCTTATTCCAGAACCAATTGCTCGCAATTACAACATTGTCGCCTACAAAAAGAGTGAAAATGGTCTAGAGGTGGCAATGCTAGATGTAGACGATTTGCCGGTAATTGATTTTATCAAGAAACGTTCAGGCTTAAAAATTTTACCGCGTCTGACCGATAATTCTTCTATTAAAGCCGTATTGGTGCAGTATCGGCAAAGTCTGAAAGCAGAATTCCAAGATATTATTCAAAAAGAATCAAATGCCATAGATGTTTCTTCTAAAAAAGATGGCGATAAACCAGTAGAAAAATCTGAGTCGGAATTAAAAGAGATGGCGGAGGATTTGCCGGTGGTAAAAATAGTGGACTCTTTAATTTTTCATGCGATTTTACAAAACGCGTCTGATATCCATATTGAACCAGGCGAACATGAGCTCACGGTGCGTTATCGGATAGACGGCATATTGCACGATGCGATGGTGTTGGAAAAAAGCGCAGGTTTGGGAATCACCGCTCGTATAAAGGTGTTATCAAACTTAAAACTTGATGAAAAAAGATTGCCCCAAGATGGAAGGTTTAAAATAGAGCAAAACGGAGAGAAAATTTCTTTTCGTGTTTCCACCCTACCGACCTTTTTTGGAGAAAAAACGGTTATCAGAATTTTAAAAGAAACTTCGCACGGATTTTCACTAGAGACGCTTGGTTTCCATGGCGAGGGACTAGAAAGAATCCATAATTCACTAAAACAAAAAACTGGAATGATTTTGGCTACCGGGCCAACGGGCAGTGGAAAGACTACTACGCTCTATACCATGCTTGATATTTTAAATAGGCCGGAAGTAAATATTTCTACTGTGGAAGATCCGATTGAATACCAAATGCCGAGAATTAACCAAACCCAGGTCAAGCCAGAAATCGGTCTCACTTTTGCCAACGGCCTTCGTTCTTTACTGCGCCAAGATCCGGATATTGTAATGGTGGGGGAGATTCGTGATGGAGAGACAGCGGGGCTCGCGGTCAATGCTTCGCTTACCGGACATTTGGTTTTATCTACGATTCATACCAACTCTGCCGCCGGGGCAATACCCCGAATGATCGATATGGGGGTAGAACCTTTTTTAATAACTGCTACCGTAAAAACAATTATTGCGCAAAGATTGGTGCGCAAGCTCACACCCACCAAGGAAAAGTATTTTTTATCCCCGGCGGAAATAAAAAATCTCAGTAAAGTGGTCGATTTAGACCGCGTACTTTCATTTTTGAAAACTGAAAATATAATCGGCGCCGATGATACTTGGGAGAAAATTCCATTTTATAAAGCAAAGAAAAGCACTGAATTTGAAGATGGCTATTCAAATCGCATAGGCATGCATGAGGTGTTGAAAGTGACGCCCGCTATCAAAGAAATGATTATTGGCGGAAGTTCGCAGGATGAAATAGAGATTCAGGCAAAAAAAGAGGGAATGATGACGATGATTGAAGACGGAGTTTTCCAGGCGGTGCTTGGCGTGACCACTTTAGAAGAAGTGTTCCGAGTAGTTTCAGAATAAGCGAAAATTAATTATGCTTTTTGCCTACAGCGCAAAATTAAAAACAGGGGAGACGACGGAGGGCGAGCTTGAAGCCAAAGATCGCATTTCCCTGGCGCGTGACCTTCGGTCTCGTGGCTACGTTCCTGTTTCA
Organism: Candidatus Nomurabacteria bacterium; assembly: GCA_023267195.1. Taxonomy (GTDB): domain Bacteria; phylum Patescibacteriota; class Minisyncoccia; order Phycocordibacterales; family UBA9973; genus UBA9973. The sequence goes on along the minus strand of JAHFNT010000003.1, from coordinate 11,948 downwards.
ATTACGGAAAAAAATAAAGATTTTGTTGCTAGATTTTCTACCCTTCTGGACATTTTTTCCAGGGTAAGCGTTGCGGAGCAAATTATTTTAACCAAAAATTTAAGCGGCATGATCAGAGCTGGTCTTTCGCTTTATCGAGCAGTGTCAGTTTTAAAAAAGCAGACCAAAAATCCAAAATTGGATAAAATATTTACCTCTCTGTCGAACGACATAAATGCAGGCGACACTTTTTCTTCCGCGCTAGCAAAATTTCCCAATGTTTTTTCGAAACTTTTCGTGTCGATGGTAAAAGCTGGGGAAGAATCTGGAAATCTGGCCGGCGCCCTGTCTGACATAGCGCTCAATTTGGAAAAATCCCATTCTTTAACGAAGAAGATACGCGGGGCGCTCATTTATCCAGGGGTTATTCTCTCGGCAATGATCGTGATTGGTGTTTTGATGTTTGCTTTTGTGGTGCCGACCTTAGCTTCCACTTTCAAAGAATTGGGAGTTACTTTGCCTCTTTCAACTAGGATCATCATCTTTTTTGGGAACTTTTTTTCCAATAATCTGATCTTAACTTTTGTAATTGTAATTTGTGCTGGACTTGGTGTTTATTTTATTTTTACCGCGAAATTCATGGCAAGATATATTGATTTTGCAATAATAAAATTCCCAATTATCGGCAATTTGGCGCAAGAATTGAATACCGCGCGCACTTCTCGCACCATCTCCTCGCTTCTTTTGTCGGGAGTTTCCATTACTAGAGCGCTCGAAATTACTGAAGATGTTGTACAAAATATTTATTATAAAAAGGTTTTAGTTAACGCTAGAACAATCATAGAAAAGGGAGCTCCTTTTTCTGAGGCTTTCAAAGAAAATACCAAACTGTATCCCATCATGATGTCGGAGATGATTGAAGTGGGAGAAGAAACCGGAAAATTATCAGATATGCTTCTACAGGTCGCTTCATTTTATGAAGAAGAAGTGGAAAATAAAACCAAAAACCTTTCTACAATTATTGAACCTGTGCTGATGATTATTATTGGCGGCGCAGTCGGCTTTTTTGCGATTTCCATGATTTCACCGCTGTATTCCATTTTAGGCAGTATAGAATAAAATTTTACTTTATTTCTTGCCAGGAGAGTATGGTGTATTGATCAGATGTAAGTGGAAAATATGGCGGCGGGGCGTAAAGCAAATTGGCATCGTAAGTTATATTTCGCGTGGTGTAGCCTGTGCCGTCGGTGTAAGCGAAGCCATATCGCCCGTATGAGGCTATCATGCCGTAAAGAGAAATAATGCTTCGGTTTTTATAAGAGCAGCTTCCGCCGCTGTAATAAAATCTTCCCACTCTGTCATTTTGGGCTATGAGCGCCGCATCTATTTTCAAATTGTCTTCGCTTGCCATGCCTACCATGACCCCGGCCTGCCCGATTATCCCTATAGAGTCTGATCCATCATAAGAAGTGTAGGATATATCGTTATTTATTATTATATTTTTATTTACAATCGGATTGACTAAATCCGCCGCGGTAATAGTGAGGCGCGCTCCATTTATTTGTCCATCCACGACCACATGGTCTTCTATAAAAATTATTCCATTGGCGGGGAAATTATAATTGCCTTGCAGGGTTTGGGTTCCAATGCTCCAGCTGGAGGTTCCACTCGGAGAGGATGAACAATTTCCCAAACTGGCCCAGCTATTTATTTTGTACAAATCAAAAGTATCATTAGTTTTTAAAACAATATGATATCCGACATATCCGCTTCCCGCTGCGTCCCTATAAAATCCTCCAGAAATAGCATTTGCTTTCAATGTAGCTAGATCTGTCGTGAAGCTCGAAAAATTAATAGTTGGCTGGCTGATAAGGCGTCCCGCTTCAAACACGTCTGGCCGAGGCGGCAGGGCTCCAGGATAGACTGGATCGGCTGGCGCGAGGCAAGTGTGTACACCATAAGAATTATTAGTAGTGCAAGCGTCGTAGTCGCTGTCGGTATAGCTGGTGGTTCCGCTGGTTATTATGTTGTGCGCGAGTCCGTCAAAACGAATTCCGCCGTTTACATGGATTGGCCCGAAAATTTCTGTGCCGGCGCCGAAACGCATAGCATTATGTCCGGCAACGGAATATTTTGCTATGGAAGGCTTGGCTACTTCTGTTTCCAGCTCTCTATGGTATGCAGAATCAACAGACGAAGAACCAATAGAATTTATTCTAACTAAAGTTGAACCGATCGATGGAGCGGAAATATTGAGTGAAAATTGTCCAATAGTGTCGCCATTTTTATCCTTCAATAAATGAACGTATGGTCCAGCTACCCCTGTGCCGTCTTGGTAATCCGTAGGAGCGTGCGCTAGGTGCCAACGATAATAATCTATGCCCGCTTCAGCGGCTTGGAAAGCTTGTTCGCGATTAAAAGTAATGCGCCCGGCTTTTATGGTTGTAGCTGCAAAGCTCGAAAGAGCGCCTATAATCACCATTGCGATAGCAGCGAATACCATCGTCTGTACAATAATCACACCCCTTTTGGTTTTAGAAAAATTTATTTTTTGGGTCATAAATTATCTTTTAAATTTCTGATAGATACTTGAGTGGAAAAAGTTGTCGGTGCAGGAGGAGCATTTGGATCCTTGTCCATAGTCACAGTTATTTTTACCAAACGCACATCCGATATATTTATTGGAAAGGATAAAGGCGCGGTAGTTCCATCATAATTTTTATTATAATAGCTAAATTGAACACTGGTCACATTGACTGCTAAGGTTGATATTATCTCACTTCCAGAATTATAGGTTAGCGGGCTTCCGGTCGGTTTGACGACTCCTTTTTGCAAGTTTGTGCCATTTAAAAAATACCGCACTTTTTCTTTGAGTGGATCGCTGTCTATATTTGAATAAAAAGTGAATGATGAGGAGGTTGCCTGACTTATTACATAGGCTCCGGTGTCGGCCGTTGAAGCAGTGCGTATTTCACTAACCATTGTTTTTAGTATTTTGCGGCTATTCTCGGTGTCCACAAATCCAGCTGAAACAAAAGAATTATAAACCCAGATATTTCTAGAGAAGAGAGAAAGAGCCATGGCTATCGCGATGAAAATTGCAATTCCGAAAAGTATTTCAACTAAAGTAAACCCGGTATTTATTTTTATTTTTTGTTTTTTCATTAGGGTTCAAGCACGATTTTTTGGTTTTGCCAGGCGGGAGACATAGAGAGGGAATTGTTAGTGTAAGTTTGATAGCCGGTTTTTGAAACAGTAAGGGTGTACGTGCCATTTGCGAGTCCGTTCCAGAATACCTGTCCCGGGGTCGCGCAGGTGCCGGAGTTGGTGTTTTTAGTTTCGTCAAAACCAGTTTTTTGTAGTCGCACTTCCGCGCTGTCGATCGGGTTGCCTACTGAATCTTCAACTGAAATCAAAATCGCTTTATCTAGGTGTGGTGTGACGACCACTTCCATATTTTTACCTTCGTTTGGATTGATTACTACGCTTGGTAGCAGGCTTGCACCTGCGAAATCATAAAGAGCAGAAGTTAACAAGAAAGAATAAGTATCCCACTCTAGATTCGAAAGTGTGAAAGTACCGGAACCGTTCGTGGTGAAATTTTGAGTTGGATATTTTAATACTGCTGGTGTTCCAATTAATTTTGTTCCAGTTAAAGAGAAGTCTATGTTGGGGAGTGTGTTGCAAGTTTCATCCTTAGTGGTTATTCCAAGAGAGCTTGCTCGATCAATCAAGAGACTTGTTTGAGTAACTTGCTGCACAACCACCGTTGCGTCTGGATTGATCGGTGTTGGTCCGGCAATGCCGCCTAGCGGATATGTCTGGTCTGTGGTAAATCCGGACTTGGTAGCCGTGACATTGTAGGCATTGGTCCCAGGCGGGGCGTCAACTATTTTTATCCATCCATCGTTATCTGTGGTTTCATCTATAATCGTATCCGGACTGGTGTTGGTGTTTACAATATGCACTGACGCGCTTGGCACGCCGATTCCGCCGGTATCAAAAACTTTTATAAATAGGGCGCCGTTATTTGAAGCGGTTTCAAGTGCATGCGGAGCCACCAGGGTGGTAAATTTAAGCGGGGAAAATATCTTACAGCTTGAGCAAGTTATGCTTAAATCAGCCAACTTATAATCTGCTGGTGAAGTATCTGATGGGTTTCCGCCTATTGTTCCATCAAAGATATCGTCAATGCTCCTAATTGTTGTTTCAACAATGAAGGAAAAATTATCTCTGGTGGTTGTTTCGGTTCTTACTAATTTCCCGGGCGGCAGACCCCCCTGTATTCCCACATCTTCATAGGGAAGATTGCGGATAATTTCAAATTTTTCATTAGCCAATTCTGTGGCTGCCAGTTTGGCCTGTGAAGAGTTTACCGCTTCCATCAATACACTAAAAGCTCTGTAGCCCGAAACTGCAATTAAAAGAAAAATCGCGCTGCCGACTAATGTTTCAATCAGAGTGAAGCCCTTTTGATAATTGCGAGAATTCATTATCTATATTTTAACGCATTGTGGTATAATTTGCCACATGGAACGTAAAAAAATGGTAGTTGGTAACTGGAAAATGAACCCACTTACGCACAAAGAAGCAGAAAAATTGTTTGACGCCGTGGCTAAAAGCCTTTTGTGGGTCAAGAAAACAGAGGTGGTGATTTGCCCACCTTTCCTATATGTCGAAAAACTCAAAAAACTTTCTCGAAAAATATTTTTGGGCGCTCAAGATGTTTTCCCGGGTGACGTAGGAGCCTTTACCGGAGAAGTTTCCAGTGGAATGCTTTACGAACTCGGTACTCGCTATGTGATCTTAGGTCATTCTGAAAGAAGATCTTTTGGAGAAAGCAATAGTGATATTAATAAAAAAATAAAAGGGGCGCTTGTTGTAGGGCTTCGGCCGATATTGTGTGTCGGAGAAAGTGCGCGAGATGAAAATCATGGTTATTTTAGTTTAGTAAAAACTCAAATAGAAGAATGCCTGGCTGGAATTTCTAAAAATTCAATTTCTAAAGTGATAATTGCTTATGAACCAATCTGGGCGATTTCCAGCACTCCCGGGCGTAAAGATGCGACGGCGCAGGACTCGCTGGAGATGGCGATTTTTATCCGTAAGGTTCTTTCAGATAAATTTGGGAAGGATTCTGGGTCACTAAGAATTCTTTATGGTGGTTCAGTTAATGAAAAAGATGCCTTAGAATTTTTGAAAAACGGTGGTGTGGATGGATTACTTGTCGGCAAAGCATCTTTGGATGCGAAAAAATTTGTAGAGATTATAAAAATATGCGAACAATCAAGCAAATAAAAAATTTAAAAAATAAAACCGTGCTTCTGCGCGTAGATTTCAATGTGCCGATCATAAATGGCAGGGTGGCAGATGATTTCAGAATCGTAAAAACTTTGCCGACCATAAAATATTTGCTGCACAGGGGAGCGCGAAAGATAATTTTGATTACGCATTTGGGTGAAGATGGCAAGTCGAGCCTAAAACCTGTTGAAGAAAAATTTTTTACTCTTTCAAAAATACCCAAAGACAAAATTACTTTTTTTGAGAATGTACGAAAATTTCCGGGTGAAGAAAAAAACGATTTAACCTTTGCCCAAAAACTGGCGGAGCCGGGGGATATTTATGTCAATGAGGCTTTTTCTGTTTCGCACCGCGCGCATGCGTCCATAGTAACGTTACCAAAACTTTTGCCGGCGTTTGCCGGATTGCAATTCGAAGCGGAAGTAAAAAATTTATCACGCGCGTTTCAAAAACCCAAGCACCCATTTCTCTTTATTTTAGGCGGAGCGAAATTTTCTACTAAGATGCCTTTGATTGAAAAGTACTTGAAGTTGGCAGATTATGTATTTGTCGGTGGGGCGTTGGCTAACACTTTTCTACAGGCTAAGGGATACGAAGTTGGTAAGTCTTTGGTAGATAGTGCCGATTGGCAGGTTGGTAAATTGTTGAACAATAGAAGACTTGTTTTGCCCACTGATTTTATAAAAAAAGATGGAATTATTTTAGATATCGGAGAAGTATCAATAAAAAATTTAACCAGCTTGATAAAAAAATCCAAACTCATTCTTTGGAACGGTCCACTTGGCAGATATGAAGATGGGGGCGCAAAAGCTACAGAAAAGATTTTGAAATTAGTTGCAAATTCAAAAGCCGAAACTATTGTTGGCGGGGGAGATACAGTGGCGCTTGTTTCCAAACTTAAAATGGAAAAGAAATTTTCTTTTGTCTCCACCGGCGGCGGAGCAGCCCTTGATTTTTTGGTAAACGGAACCTTGCCGGGAATCAAAATGCTTGAATGATTCTCTCGGCTATTTTTTCTTGTTCGCTCTCTTTGTATTGTTTAGTGGAAAATTTTGGCAAGCCATCATTTAACATTCTTGGAATCAAGTGCACATGAAAGTGCGGTACATCCGTGCCGCCGACAGAGACCTGCACATAGTCGCATTCCATGCCTGCTTTTAGCGCAAGCATCAGTTTTTTTGCCAGCTTGAATATGCCGCCGACTGTTTCATCCTCCGCTTCTTGCATCCAGACTACATGTTTTTTGGGAACAATGAGTAAATGCCCGTCAGAAACTGGATTGATATCCAAAAAAACGAAAAAACTACTGTCTTCATAAATTTTTGCGCTTGGAATTTCTCCTTTTGTAATTTTGCAAAAAATGCAACTCCCCATAATAAAGTATTATATGCTAAAATTTGGTTTATGCAAAAGTATGGTGAGCTCTTAAGGCAGCTTTTAGAAAAAAGAGGAATTGCGGAAGAAGAGCAGACTGAAATTTTTTTAAGTCCGGATTACGAACGCGATTTGCATGACCCATTTTTGATGCGTGATATGGAGAGGGCCTGCGTGCGACTTTTTGAGGCGATAGAAGCCCAGGAAAAAATAATGATTTACGCAGATTATGATTGTGATGGCATTCCCGGCGCGGTTATTTTAAATGATTTATTTAAGTTAATCGGGTATAAAAATTATGAAGTATATATTCCACAAAGGAATTCTGAAGGTTATGGGCTGAATCTAGAAGCAATAAAACAATTTGTAAATTCTGGAGTGAAATTAATCATTACTATAGATCTTGGTATTACGGCCGTTCTCGAAGTTGCGCAAGCCGAAGTAGATGGAATCGATGTGGTAATTACTGATCATCATATTCCACAGGAAATTTTGCCTCGCGCATATGCAATTTTGAATCCGAAAGTGGATAATTATCCAGAGAAAATGTTGTGCGGGGCAGGGGTGATATTTAAACTGGTGCAAGGATTTTTAAAAAAGTATGGTACGTATTTTAAAGTGAAAGAAGGCGTAGAAAAATGGATGCTCGATATGGCTGGGCTGGCTACATTGTCCGATATGGTTCCACTTACTGGAGAGAATAGAGCTATAGCATATTTCGGCATGAAAGTTTTCAAAAAATCTCCGCGTCCAGGATTGCAAAAACTTTTAGCGAAAATGAATATAGACCAAAGGCATATCTCTGAAGACGACATTGGTTTTATGGTTACTCCTCGTCTAAACGCCGCCTCGCGTATGGATGACCCAATGCGAGCCTACGAATTGCTGGCAACATCGGATGAAAAAGAGTCTGGTATGCTAGCTGATCATCTATCAAAAATCAATGATGAACGGAAAACTATTGTGAAAAGTATTATGCGCGAAGTGAATAAAAAATTTGAAGATGAAGTACGAGATAAGAGAGAAGTGATAGTCATCGGCAAACCAGAATGGCGGGTCGGCATTCTGGGATTAGTAGCGGGTAAAGTTTGTGATGAACACCAAAAGCCAGTTTTTGTTTGGGGTAAGGATGAGAATGATTTGATCAAAGGCTCCTGCCGGAGCGATGGTTCGGTGTCGGTGGTGGAACTGATGACTGAAACCCGCGAATATTTTGTAGATTTCGGCGGGCATGAGCTAGCGGGGGGTTTTACGGTGCAAAATGAAAAAATTCATTTTCTAGAGGAGGCCCTTTCCACTTCTTTCCACAAAGTGAAACGAAACCCTTCAACAAGTTCAGGGCAGGTAAAATATGACATCAAATCTAACTTAGATCAGGTAAATATGAAAAATTGGCGGGAAATAGAGAAGATGTCACCGTTCGGTCTAGGTAACCCCAAACCCATTTTCCTTTTCGAAAATATAACTATAGAGAAAATTAAAAAATTCGGCAAAAATGGATCTGGTGAGCACATAGAACTTATGGTTTCGGATAATAATAAAAATAAAGCAACCGCGATTTCTTTTTTTTCCGGAGTCGATTCTTTTAAAAATACTCTTTCCGAAGGCCTTAGGGTAAATTTGCTAGCCACTTTTGATTTGTCGAGGTTTCGAGGGAGGGAAGAGCTTCGTTTAAGGATTGTTGATATACTATGAATATGGAAAAGGTAATTATTTATACAGACGGTGCGGCTAGGGGGAATCCGGGAAAGGCGGGGTGGGGAGTTGTTTTTATTCTGGGTAAAAAAGTTTTAGAAATTGGGGGGAGATCAGATCATGCGACGAATAATCAGATGGAACTAACGGCGGCGATTGAAGGATTAAAATATTTAAGAAAGCATAAAATTAATGTGCCGGTAGGAATTTTTGCTGATTCAAAATATGTGATTCTAGGAATTACCGAATGGATTTTTAATTGGCAGAAAAACAATTGGCGGAATGCCGCCAAGAAGCCGGTGCTGAATCGCGAACTTTGGGAAGAACTTTATGAACTCACGCAAGAATTCAAACCGACTTGGGGTTATGTGAAAGGGCATAGCGGACATGAATGGAACGATAGGGTAGATCTAATCGCGACTAGCTTCGCCGATGATGAGCCGGTAGAACTAAGGAAATAAATATCATGAAACAAAGAAATCCTTTTGAAAGTTATAATCCTCTAGATTTATCAAACTATAGGCCGCCAACCCCTGAACATTTGGACGTAAAATTTTTATTAGCCAAGCCTGAAAATTGGGAAGAGTGTAAAAGTTTAAGAATTGCCGCGCTAGAAAGTGGTGATGCAGAAATGGTTGCATCCACACCCGAAGTTGTTGATAAAGAGAAAAATAAAAGTGAGGAAGTGTGGAGAACAGAATTGTCCGACCCTGATAAATTTACTGTTTTGTCTTGGAGTGGTTCAAGGGCTGTGGGTTTAGGCAGGGCAAGAAAATTGTTAGAACAAGAATTTAGGGAGGGGACCTGGTATGTATACAACGCATATACTCTAAAAGAATTTCAGGGTTTGGGTATGGGCAAAAGAAACCTTGCTTTCCGGTTGGATGAAATACGAAAAAGGGGTGGAAAGGAAGTGATAATTGATATTTTAAGTATAAACAACAAAATGTTACATATCGCAGAAGAAATTCTGGGTTTCAAGGTTGCTAGTGCTTTACGAGAAAAACTTAAAAGGAAATTTCCAATCAAAGGTTCGATTGTTGAACTAAGGTTAAATTTGCAAGATCCCAAAGTGATTAAAAAAATCAGTGAAATTTTAGATGCCCGATAGAATTTTTTACGCAGTTTGTTTTGGATTTATATTTGGAGTGCTTTTGCGCTCTTTTCTTTTTGTAAATTTGTATTTGGTAATTTTATTTACAGTAATTGCTTTAGTCTTACTTTTATTTTTTTCTTTAATTAGTAAAAGTAAATGGGGTGTACTAGTTTCTATTTTTGTCTTAGCTTTCTCTTCGGGAATTTTTAGATTTCATTTGGTGGATGTGCCAAATCCACAGATTTTCGAATCTCAAGTTGGACAGAAGGTGAGTTTGTCTGGAGAAATAATAGATGAACCGAATATTAAAGAAAACAACCAGCAATTAACGGTTGAGATACAAAACAATAAAGAGACTACTGAAATTTTATTATCTACAGGACTGGAGATAGATTATAAATATGGCGACGAAATAAATTTTACCGGTACTTTAAAAAAGCCGGAGAATTTTATGACCGATCAAGGAAAAGAATTTGATTACATAAATTATTTGCGTAAAGATGGAATTTTGTATGTGCTGAGTTATCCGAAAATTGAAATTGTTTCTCGGGGCAATGGGAATTTTCTCAAATCTATTTTATTCTCAGCTAAAGAAAAATTTTTAGAAAAGATGAATCTAGCGATAAAGGCACCAGAGAATTTACTGATGGGCGGGCTTATCTTAGGGGAGAAAGCCGCTTTTAGTCAGGAATTAAGGCAAAGTTTTGTGAATACCGGGACGATCCATATCGTCGCTCTTTCTGGGTACAATGTGACGATTGTCGCTGAATGGATTATGAAATTATTTGCGAAGGTGCCATACGTACCGAAAAATTTCGGTATTAGTCTAGGCATTCTATCTGTCATTTTATTTATCATTATGACCGGCGGAAGTTCGACGGCTGTTCGGGCGGGGATCATGGCAACTTTAGCGCTTGTGGCCCGCGCGACCGGCAGAAATTATGATGTCGCGCGGGCTCTTATCCTCGCTTGCGTGGTGATGATTCTTTTAAATCCATTCCTGCTCGTCTTCGATGTTTCTTTCCAGCTTTCTTTTATCGCCACTTTTGCGGTGATCTTCCTAGCACCGAGAATTGAAAAATATTTCCGTTGGGTGCCAGAAACTTTTCAATTGCGAGATATTGTTTCAGTTACAACCGCGGCGTACATTTTTGTTTTTCCATTTATTTTGTACAAAATGGGAAATTTGTCACTCGTGGCTTTGCCAGCGAACGTTCTAATTCTGCCTTTTATCCCATTTACCATGATGCTCGGATTTATCACCGGCTTTGTGGGACTCCTTTGGTATGGGTTGGCGGTGCCAATGGGTTTTATTTCATACCTCTTTCTCCACTATGAGCTTAGTATTATAAATTTTTTCTCTAGCCTCCCATTCGCTGCATTATCCTTGCCAAACTTTCCTCTTTTTCTCACCATACTTATTTATATCTATTTTAGCTATAGGATTTTTGGCAGAAATATAAAAAATTTTTTCATGTTACCATTCTGATATGTATGTAGAGCATAGAAATTACTGGCTTTTGGTCTTTGTTCTGCTGCTGGCAGTTGGCAATGTGTATTTATTGTTTCTTGATTGGCAAAATGTTTACCGAGGGTTTACCTTTGCCATGCTAGATATCGGGCAAGGCGATGCGCTCTTTGTGGAGTCTCCGACAGGTACGCAGATCATGTTTGACGTGGGACCGGCGCGGAAAGTGCTCGGCCCGCTTCAGGAAGTGATGTCGCCCTTCGATAAAAGTATTGATGCGATCGTGATCACGAATCCCGACGCAGATCATATAGGCGGGTTTATAGATATTTTAAAAAATTATAAAGTGGGTGCAGTCTTTGAGCCAGGCACCTTAAATGATTCGAAAACTTTTCAAAATCTTGAGTCAGAAATAAAAAAACAAAATATTCCTGATCTTTTAGCGCAAAAAGGCATGCGTTTAGATCTTGGCGGTGAAGTGTTCATTGATATTTTGTTTCCAGATCAAGATGTATCAACTTGGGCTACGAACGATGGTTCAATAGTAGCGCGATTATCTTATGGAAACACCTCTATCATGCTTACCGGTGACGCTACCCAGAAAACCGAGAAGATTATTTTAGGTGAAAACAAAAGGACTCAGTTAAAAAGCACCGTTCTGAAAGTTGGGCATCATGGTTCTCGCACTTCCACTTCACAAAGCTTTGTTAAGGCAGTTGCGCCAGAGTACGCTTTCATTTCAGATGGTCAAGACAACAAATATGGTCATCCGCATCCGGAAACTTTACAAACTCTCGAGCAATTTGGCGCTAAAATTTTCCGCACAGACTTGCTTGGCACGATAATAATGAAGTGTGATAGAATGGGAACATGCGTGATAAAAAAATAGAAAATCTAATAAAGGGCGAAGAGAAAAGGCAGGCAGAAGGGCTGGAGCTTATTCCTTCTGAAAATTATGTTTCCGAAGATGTGCTTACAGCTAATGGTTCTGTTTTTACCAACAAATATTCTGAAGGATATCCCGGTAAGCGTTAT
>JAHFNT010000002.1 GCA_023267195.1 Candidatus Nomurabacteria bacterium | reverse complement strand
AGCAGGTATGCTATGTCGGAATAGATAACTTATGCGGTTTCTCCGTCCTAGACGGGTCGCTCTTTACTTCATCAAAATATCGTTATTTTGACGCGTCTTGAGCGTCGCACGAGTTGGCTGCGGGTCAGGGACTCGAACCCCAATACCATCCTCCAGAGGGATGTGTCCTACCATTAGACGAACCCGCAATTTATTCAAATTTAACACATTTTGTTTTGAAAATAAAGGATTTATTTGGTATTATTCTTTTATGGACAAAGATACATATTTTGTTGCAGTAAAAGTTTTTCTGGAAAAGGATGGACAACTATTAATTCTGAAGGACAATTTTGGAGATTGGGATTTGCCTGGAGGAAGAATACAGAGAGATGAGTTTGAAGTCCCACTAGAAAATATTGTTGCTAGAAAAATTACTGAAGAACTTGGTTCAGAACTTCAGTATGAACTTGGGAAACCAGTAGTATTTTTCAGACATGAAAGAGTGGAACAGGCTCTTGGCAATCCGACTGTTAGAATATTTGCAGTTGGTTACCAGGCTAATTGGGAAAGTGGGGAGATAAAGCTTTCCCCAAGGCACACAGAAATGTTTTGGGCAAATCCAAAAACATTTAAACCCGAGGATTATTTTACTGGAGGATGGCTCAAGGGAGTGAAAGAGTATGTATCTCTTTTGTCTCATTAAAAAAGTTTAAGTTATGAATTTCACAAAAAACTCAATAAAATCTGGAGTGAAAGAATTTTTGATTTTTGGCGTCAAGCAGGCTCGAGCAGCGATATTTGCCGGATCATTTTTTCTGCTGTTGTTCATCTCAAACCATATTTCACTTTGGGGCCTGGCTCGGTACGACTTTCTTTTTTTAGCAGCCATCGCGATACAGGCTATTCTTTACTTTACTAAACTAGAAACTAAAGATGAAGTAAAAGTTATTTTTTTATTCCATATAATTGGCTTAGTTTTAGAGCTTTATAAAACCAGCCCGGGTGTCGGTTCTTGGAGCTATCCAGAAGATGCCTTTTTTAAAATAGCCACCGTGCCTCTCTATAGCGGATTTATGTACGCGGCCATCGGAAGCTACATCAGCCAGGCCTGGAAGATATTTAAATTAGAACTGACAAATTATAATCATTATTTGTTAAGCGTCTTACTCTGTTTTTTGATTTATTTAAACTTTTTTACCAACCATTACATATATGATTTTCGAATATTTTTAATTCTGGCTGTCTTTATTTTCTTTTGGAAAACAAAAGTTTATTTTACGGTAACGGTAAAAAGGTGGACCCTGCCACTCAATTTATCTTTTTTGCTGATAGCCTTTTTTATTTGGATAGCGGAAAATATTTCCACTTATTTCGGCGCTTGGCAGTATCCAAATCAAGTGCATGCCTGGGCTGTGGTTTCCACTCAAAAAATAACTTCCTGGTTTCTAATGGTAATTATCAGTTTTATTTTAATTGCTTATCTGAAGCACTTCAAGAAAGATATCTTAAAAAAGTTTTAAAATAATGCCAATTTGCTATACTCTCGGTATGGCAAAAAGGATACATTTGGTCAAGGTGTTCCATAAAAAGTTTAAGGTTCCGGTACTCCAAAAGCCCTCACTTATACCTGAAGATAGATTTAATCTCAGATATCAGCTGATGAAAGAAGAAGTTGAAGAATATCTTTTGGGTGCCAAGCAGGCCGATCTGGAAAATATTGCCAAAGAGCTGGTGGATATATTGTATGCGGTTTACGGCACAATTTTAGAGCATGGATTGCAGGATAAGATAGATCAAATATTTGAAGAAGTTCATCGCTCTCACATGAGCAAAGATTATCATCAATATAAAATGGTAAAAGGTAAAAATTATTTTGAACCGAATGTGAGAAAAATTTTAAAGAAAAAATAGCTAATCATTTTATGAAAATATACTACGGCGAAGAAACAAAAAAGGCTCTAAAAAATTTCCCTTTTTCTACCAGCAAAACCAGGATGGAGTTTATCTTGGCCATGGTTCAGATTAAAAAAGCGGCCGCTATCGCCAATTACCTTGCCGGCAATTTAGAGAAGGAAGTGCAAAATGCGATAGTAAAAGTTTGTGATGAAATTCTAAAGGGTGGACAAGGGGAGCAATTCCCCTTATCCAGTCTCCAGGGTGGAGCGGGAACGGCATCGCATATGAATGTAAATGAGTTAATTGCGAATCAGGCGACTTTGATTCTAAAAAATAAAATTGAAGTGCATCCGAACAATCACGTAAATTGCGGGCAATCCACCAACGACGTAAATCCGTCTGCCCTAAAAGTTTCCACACTTTTCCTACTTGAAAATTTGGATTCTAAATTAGCTTCTCTTGTTCAATCTTTCAAGACCAAGGCGAAGGAATTTAAAAATATAAATAAATTAGCGCGTACTCATCTACAAGACGCGGTGCCCACAACCCTCGGAGCCGAATTTTTAGCGGCGGCGGATAATCTGGAAAGGCATAGATATCAAATAAAAATGGCAGAAGGCTTGTGCCAAATCTTAAATCTAGGGGGAACCGCGATTGGCAATTCTATTAATGCCAGCCCGGCGTATATAAGGGAGGTTTACAAACAATTAAATAAAATCACGGGTAAAAAGTTCTATAAAGCAAAAAATATGATGAGTAAGACCAGCGGGCAAGTTGACTTTTTAATAATTTCTCAGGCGATAACCGCTCTGTGCGTGGATTTGTCTAAGACAGCAAGTGATTTGCGATTTATGGCTTCTGGTCCGAGGGGCGGGGTGGGAGAAATAATTTTGCCAGAATTGCAGAAAGGCTCTTCGATTATGCCGGGAAAGGTGAATCCAGTTATGCCGGAGACCGTCAATCAATTATATTATTTAGTTTCGGGAAATAATTTATCGATCGAGCGAGCAGTAGAAGGAGCGCAAATGGAATTGGGGGTGATGCTACCGGTGGTGGTAGAGAAATTGATTGATTCAATCAAGCTCACAGGAGAGGTCATAGAGCAGTTTGATAAATTATGTATTCAAGGAATAAAGGCCGATAAAGAAAAATGCAAATCTCATTTAGAAAATTCAACTGCGTATGCGACCCTGCTTGTCCCGCGTCTTGGGTATGACTTAGTTTCTAAGATTGTTAAAAAATCGATCTATACAAATAAAACACTGCGAGAAATAGTTGTGGGAGAAAAATATTTACCAGAAAGCGAATTTGATAAAATCATAAAGTCTCGAAGCATATGAAAAATTTACTTTGGAATGGGCAAATCCAGAAGAAATTTTAGCCAATTGGGCATCCAGAAATCAGAACAAGGATTATGACCATTGGGTTTATTTTTTTAAAAATTCAGTCAATCGAGCAATCGAGCTCGGATATGATCGGTCAAATTCCATGATACAATAAAAATATTTGTGAATATAGTTTATAAAACAATAATTGTTGGAGGTGGTATTGCTGGTCTTTCTTGCGCTCATGAACTTAGCGAAAAAAGCGGGGATTTTTTGCTTATTACAAAAGACATTGGCGGGCGCATTAAGTCTTCTACAAATGGAGAAATAAATTATGGAGCATTATGGGTAGGATCTAACTACGCCCATATGAATCGGTATGTAAAAAGAAAAAGGAAACTCAATAAAAGAAAAATTTGTCTATATTTTGAAGGAAAGAAAACGCCAATTCTTAAAGTTATTTTCAAATATCCTTGGCAATTATTAAAATCACTGTCGCTTGCTATTGGTTTTTACTTTAGATATCGAAGGTTTCAAAAAAATTCAGAAATAATAGGTCAAAAACAAGCCATTGAATCGGATCCAATTTTGAGAAAGCTATATTTTCAAAAGGCTGAAGAGCTTGTAGCAGAACATGGAATTGTTGATTTTGCGCGAACAGTGATGGAACCTTTACTTTATGGAATAATGACCAGTAAAATATCAGAAGAAACAGCGTTCCAGTATCAACTCATGAGCCTTTTTATGATTGTAGGTGCATATGAGTTTAGTTTTGACATTAATAAATTTACTCAACCTTTCCAGCATAAAATTTTGACTGACGAAGTAACAACAATAAAAAAAGAAGATAAATTATATAGTATTCAGACCATATCTGGCCGCACACTCAAAGCACAAAATGTAGTAATCGCTACACCATCCCCAATAGCACAACAGCTAATAGGTTTATCCAGGATAAATGTAGGTAAAGATGTATATGTTTTTCACCTTAAGGGGGAGATAAAAAAAGAGTATGAAACTGGTTCTGTAAAATTTTTTGGGTATGAGACAACACCCATTTTGGGTATGGCAGAAGAGGAAGATAGTTCTTTTCTTGTTTACTCATTGAAAAAAGATATTGATTTAAGTCAGTGGTTTAAGAAATGGGAGGTAATAGCGCTAGTTGAATGGCATCCAGTTTATAATGATATTGGAAAAGTTTTATTGGATGCTCATGAAGGTAAAAATTTATGGCTTATCGGTGACGAAAATATCATTGGTTTAGAAGACACATTTATTACAGGTTTATATGTTGCTCATAAGATTTTGCATTCTTAGTTATGTGCTATAATGGTTTTTACTATGGACTACAATAAACTGGCAACCAAAGAGAGTGTGGAAAAAACTATAGAAGCGCTGAAGGCGAGGAACGTCGAAGCGATGTTCGTGCCAAGTGGCGGGGAGGCGCTGCGTAAAATAAAAGAACTAATTCCGAAAGGGGCTTCGGTTATGAATGGATCGTCTGTTACACTTGAGCAAATTGGCTTTGTAGATTACTTAAAGTCGGGGGCGCATGACTGGAATAATTTACATGAAGCAATCTTAGCAGAAAAAGATCCAGTCAAGCAGGCTGTTTTGCGCAAACAAAGCGTGCTTTCTGATTATTATTTAGGTAGTGTGCATGCGTTAGCTGAGACAGGTGAATTTGTGATTGCTTCCAATACTGGTAGCCAACTGCCGCACATTGTTTTCACTTCCTCTAATCTTATTTTTGTCGTTAGTACCAAGAAAATTGTTCCAACTTTTGCAGACACATTTAAACGGCTGGATGAACATGTTATGCCTTTGGAAAACGAGCATATTATGAAAAAGTATGGAAGGGGAACTCAGCAAAACAAAGTTCTTGTTTTCAAGGGTGAAAGCTCGATGATGGGTAGGAAGGTGACTATGATCTTGGTCAATGAAGATTTGGGATTTTAGTTAATATTAGAAAAGTCTTGCTCTGGTGTTTTTACCTACCACGCCGTCCACATACAGATAATTATCTCGCTGGAAATTCATCACAGCGTTTTGCGTGTTCGCGTCAAAGATTGAGGTAAGATCATTTGTGCTCGTCAAGTATCCCATATTGCGTAGAAGTGTTTGGAGGCAATACACATTGGTGCCGGTCATGCCTATACGGAGAAGTACGCCAAAATAACAAGCATTTCCCGTGCCGGTATAGATTGGATTATAGCCAATGACATTATTATAGCCGGTTACAGTAACATAAAGCGTGCTACAGGTATTGGCATTATTTTGGCATAAAACGATTGTAGTAGAGCCGACCGACAGTGCTTGAATGATAATAGTCCCCGGGTTTGAGGTTTGCAGATAGCAGGGTTGTCCGGTAGTGATGCTGTAATTGGCGTTTCCGGTGCATCCTGCCGGCAGGGAAGAATAGGAAGCTGAGGCAATATTTGGGTTTGAATTGCTAGTAACATTTAAGGTTTGATAGTTGCCATAGTAATAAGTGGTAGAATAATTATAATTAGAAGATGACAGGGTTGCGGAGCTTCCGAGGGGGAGTGTAAGGTTTGAAATATTGAGTCCGATGTTGCTCGTTCCTCCATAATATCCACTGACGGTAACATATACTGTTCCACAATAATTTATATTACTGCTCTGACATATAGTGAGGGTTGTATTGCCGGCACTGCTTCCATAAATTGAAATAGTATTCCCGCTCACAGAGGCTGTCGCCACACCTTGATTGGAATTATTGGAAATATATAAACCACTATAATAGTTGTAAGAAGTTATTGTGGATGTCTGTCCAATAGATAGGGAAACATTCGTTTGGCTGAGTGATAGGTTTGATGAACCGCCATATCCGCCAGTTACAGTGATGTACAAGCTGGCACAGCTACTGGTGTTGTTGTCACAAATGGTGGCGGTAGTGTTGCCAGCCGTGTTGCCGTAAATATTTATATTATTTGCGTTGATTGATACGGTTGCTACGTTAGAATTTGAATTGCTGGAAACATATAAAAACCCTGAAACATAATAAGCATAGATGGTCGAAGTTTGACCTTGGGATAAGGAGACAGATGTTTGATTTAGACTCATCGCATTTGTTTTATCGGCAAAAAGCAATAAAGTTGCCGCAAATACGAAACACAATATTAATATTTTTTTGCATGTTTTCATATTAATTTTGAGAGTTAATTTCTAGTAAAATTAGGACCTTTAGGTACCCTATTATAGCACAATTCTGCCTAAAACCCAAAACTCTGCTATAATATCTGCCTATGAGTTTTGCTATAAAGACAACGATAAATCCACAAGACGCCGCAGATTTCATAGTTGCTGCCATGCTAAAGCAGTTTAAGCAAGGTAAGCCGGTTTTGTTGTTTTTGACGGGTGGTTCATCCATTCTAGTTGGAGTGGAAATAGGCGACCTTTTAAGGAAAATTTTGGAAGAGAATCCAGCTTATGATTTGACCATAACTTTAACTGATGAAAGATATGGGCCAGTGAATCATTTAAATTCAAATTATTTTCAGCTTTTAGAAAAAGGGTTTAATCTGCCCGAAGCAAAATTTATTCCAATTCTGACTGGCGACGATCGTAATATCGCAACTGAAAAATTTCAGGCAGCGCTTGATCAAGAATTAAAATTAAATAGAGAAAATAAGTATATAATAGGATTGTTTGGTGTTGGTGCAGATGGGCACACCGCTGGAATATTACCCGAGAGCGAAGCAGTGCGTTCGGGGGGTTGGGCTTTGGGTTACGACACCCCAATTTTTCCGCGTATTACAATTACACCAAAAGTTATTGAGCAATTAGATGAGGCTGTTGTTTGGCTCCAGGGTAAAGAAAAATGGAGCGCATTAGAAGATTTGAAAAAAGATATAGAGATTGCAAAACAGCCGGCACAAGTTTTGAAAAAGGTTCCATTATTAACGATATTTACTGATTTTAAAATAATATGAAAATAGCCATTGTTGGTTTGGGTAAAATGGGAGCGCAAATTGCCAGAAAACTGCACGAGGGCGGGCATACGGTCGTCGTGTACAACAGAAGCAAGGAATCTATTGATGAAATGAAGAAGCTCGGTTTGGCGCCTGCCTACGAGAGGCGGGAAGTGGTAGATTTTTTCGGCAAAGAAAAAGTGATTATTTGGCTGATGATTCCAGCCGAAGTTGTAGATCAAGAATTAGAGATTTGGCTTAAATTGATTCCCCAGAGAAGTATTTTAATTGATGGGGGTAATTCTGATTTTCGGCTTACTCAAAAACGCGCAAAGTTAGTTTCAAAAAATGGATCTATTTTGATGGATGTGGGAACCAGTGGCGGTATTTGGGGATATCAAAATGGTTTTTCTATGATGGTGGGCGGGAACAAGGAAACGTTTAAAATAATTGAGCCGATTTTGCAAACGATTTCTCTCCCCGAAGGCGCTTTTTTTCTTTTTGGCGGAAGCGGAGCAGGGCACTTTGTAAAGATGACGCACAACGCCATAGAATATGGGATGATGCAGTCGCTTGCCGAAGGTTATCGGCTTCTTAAGGAAGGGCCATATAAAAATATTGATTTATATTCCGCCGGAGAGGTCTGGCAGCATCATAGCGTAATTACCTCTTGGCTCAATGAACTTTCCCGAGATGCTCTAAAAGAAAATTCTGAGTTAAAAGGCATAGAGGGCATGGTAGCTGAGTCTGGCGAAGCGCGGTGGGCTCTAGAAGTAGCGCGAGATTTTAAAATAGAAACGCCAGCTATACAATCTGCGTTTACTGTTCGCCTTGATTCGCAAAAAGGCAAGGTAAATTTTGCCACCAAACTTTTATCCGCTATGCGCCACGCTTTCGGCGGGCACTCCATATCTCCGAAAGCGAGCTACGGGGCAGGTAAAATAAACAAAACAAAATAATGAGCCAAAAACCAACCTACATAATTTTTGGAGCTTCGGGAGATTTAGCGAAGCGTTACTTATTGCCAGCCCTTACCAATTTAAAATACAATGATGTTGTTGTACCTATTTCTAGAAAAAATTACGGAAATTTAAAAAATTTAATACAAGATGTTGATAACCTATCTGCCGGCAAGGCAGGAAAAATATTTCATCTAGCAATTCCCCCAGAGGGTGTGCCAGAAGCTGTTCAAATTATCAGCCACAATTTTGGCAGGGAAAATATAAAAATATTACTCGAAAAGCCTTTCGGTAAAAATTTAGACTCCGCGCAAGAGTTGGTCAAGTATATTGATGAATATTTTTCCGAGGAGCAAATTTACCGAGTAGATCACTACTTAGCCAAACAATCCCTAGCAAAGGTGGTGACCGAAAAGTGGGAGAAAGAAAATATAACTAGTATTGAAATTCTAGCTAGTGAAAAGATAGACATAGAGGGTCGGGTTAATTTTTATGAACAGACTGGCGCATTAAAAGATTTTGTTCAAAGTCATTTACTTGAAATGGCGGCCGTAGTTTTAGCCCAATCATTTGAAACCAAAAATCGCGCTCAAGCCTTGAAGAATCTAGAAATTGTTTGCGATATCACCAAACATGAGTGTGTGAAAAGAGGGCAATACGAAGGTTATCTGAAGGAAGTAAATAATCAAGAGAGCATGACGGAAACTTTTGTTTCTCTAAAGGTAATTTCACATGATTCAATATGGCGCGGAGTCTCTATCGTTCTTTCCACTGGAAAAGCTCTAAGTGAAAAATTAACGCAAATAAAAATCAGATATAAGAATGGTGGGGTAAAGATTTTTGATATCGAGCATGAACCACGAGCGTATGAGAGAGTAATTCAGGCTGCCATAGAAGGGAATCATGATTTGTTTATTTCAAGCGAAGAGGTACTCCAAACTTGGCGAATTTTAGATGCTGTACAAAAGACCTGGGAAAAGAGTTCGCATGATTTAGTAATTTACAAAAAAGGGAGTACTATAGATGAGGTTATGAACTTAAAGCGATGAATAAGAAAATTTTGTTTTATTTAATAATTTCTGTGTCAGCATTTTCGCTGTTTTTTTTATTTACAGAATTTTTCGGCAGTGTGACAATTTATAGTAAAAGTGGTTCTACCAATACGTCGAAAATTAAAGAGGTGGTGCCTCTTCCTCTTGATACAGTAGCTTATGATAAGAAATTAAATGAGATAGCTAACAATCCATTACCCAAGGTTATTATCCCCAAGAAAGATAAAGATGGTAATGAGATTCCTGTCCCAATTACACCATCTCAACCCAATATTTGGCCAGTGAAGACAACATACCCGAAAGATGGAGCGCTTTTGCCTTTTAATCGCATCGTAGCTTACTATGGCAATTTATATTCTACCAAGATGGGTGTGCTTGGAGAATATCCAGAGGTTGAGATGTTCCAGAAATTAGAAGCTGAGGTAAAAAAATGGCAAGAGGCCGATCCGGAAACACCAGTAATACCCGCGCTTCACTACATCGCAGTGGTGGCGCAGGGAAGCGCTGGCGAAGATGGAAAATATAGAACTCGGATGCCTAGCGCAGAAATAGATAAAGTAATAAAAATGGCGGAAAAAATAAATGCGATTGTTTTTCTGGATATTCAAGTTGGTTTTTCCAATGTAGAGACTGAGATTCCTTTGTTGTCAAAATATTTAGCCATGCCACAAGTACATTTGGCAATTGATCCGGAATTTTCTATGAAAGGTGCGATTCGCCCAGGGAAAGTTGTCGGCACACTAGATGCGGCTGATATAAATTTTGCATCAGATTATTTAGCAAATTTAGTGCAAGAGCACAAGCTTACCCCGAAAATTCTCATCATTCATCGTTATACGCAAAAGATGGTTACCAATTACAAGCAAATAAAAATTTTACCGGAAGTACAATTTATAATGAATATGGATGGCTGGGGTGAACAGGCCAAAAAAATAAATACCTACCAGCAATTCATTTACAAAGAGCCAGTGCAATTTACCGGTTTCAAACTTTTTTATAAAAATGATTTGTGGCCACCGAGCACAGGCATGTTTGCCCCAGCAGACCTTTTAAAATTAAGGCCTAAACCGATTTACATACAGTATCAGTAGATACTTGTTTGGTTTTAGTTTATTGTTATAATGTACCCATGGGGCATGAACCAAATTTTGATTTTTTGGATGGAAGAATAACACCAAATACTTATTCTGATTATACGTCTGAGCAGGAGCGGTCCTTTGAGGGTGAGAAAAAAAGATGTGACGCTAGCGGTGTTCCGTATTCAAAAGAACTAAAAAGATTTTTGGAATTACGTAAAAAATTTGACGACACACCAGACAGAAATGAATTTAACGGTGACCAACCTTACAAGAGTCATTAAAAGTTAATTTACAAAAATAATATGAAAAACACATATATAGCGATAATAGTTTTGGTTTTAGTAATTTTAGGATTTTGGTTTTTGGGCACTGGTAATAAAAAGGTGGAAGCGCCCGAACAAACCAATAGCGATCAAATTGGGATTATAAATGAAGAGGTAGCAAAAGAATTTACCATTTCTGGCCAGAATTTTTCTTTTACACCTTCTATGATAACAGTTAAAAAAGGGGATAAGGTGAAAATAACTTTTAACAATGTTGATGGTTTCCATGATTTTGTAATTGATGAATATGGGGTAGCTACCAAGCAGGCAAAATCTCCTTACACAGAAGTGGTAGAATTTACCGCAGACAAAGTTGGCAGTTTTGAATATTATTGCTCTGTGGGCACTCATCGAGCGATGGGTATGAAAGGTACTTTGAAGGTTGAATAATATGGACGAGAAAAAAGCCTGGAGAGAAGTAAAATATAGTCAGAAATTCCTAAATGCTTTTCGTGGCTTTTATATTGTGGCAAAAACAACTCGCCATTTATTTATTCACGTATTGTCAGCTCTGATAGTTGTAATTTTAGGATTTTATTTTAATGTTTCAGGTATGCAATGGATAGCTTTAGTGTTTGCTATTGGTTTTGTGTTAGTGGCTGAGACATTTAATACTGCCATTGAAATAGATATAGACCTAACTTCTCCTGAATATCATCCATATGCTAAAGACACCAAAGATGTAGCCGCTGCGGCAGTGCTTTTGTCAGTATTTGTCGCAGTCATTGTAGGTTTAATTGTTTTTCTGCCGAAATTTCTGTATAATTGAAAAATATGGAAAATAAAAATATAAAAATCTTCGTTTCGGTAATCGCTCTTTTGATTTTAGGGACAGTTGGGCTCGTCTTAATACAATCGAATTCTACTCCTCCAGGTCCTGGCAAATATGATGAGTTTGCGGTTTGCCTCAAGGAGAAAGGCGCAGTTTTTTACGGGGCTTTTTGGTGTCCGCATTGCCAAGCTCAGAAGAAACTTTTCGGCTCATCTCAAAAATTGCTGCCTTATGTAGAGTGTTCTACGGCTGATGGAAATGCCCAGCTGCAAGTTTGTAAGGATAAAAAAATTGAAGGTTATCCGACTTGGGAGTTTGCCGATGGGTCTCGTTTAAATGGAGAAATTCCGCTTGAGCAATTGGCCGAGAAAACTTCTTGCGTCTTGCCAAAGTAGATTCACATGAATACTACTACCGTACATTACTTGAATTTATTTTTAGGATCTGGTGCCATCGCCCTGCAGGTCTTCTCTGTGGTTGCTTTAGTTGTGTTGTTTTTTAACACAAAAAGAAATTTATTTTTAGACTTCATTGATAAACATTTTCTACCAATTAGTTTTGCAATTTCTTTGATGGCCTCAGTTTTCCCTTTGGTTTATTCCGAAATTATAAACTTTCTGCCATGTTATCTGTGCTGGTGGCAGAGAGTCTTTATGTTCCCCTTAGTACTGATGTTTGGAGTTGCATTCTGGGATCAGGACCGAAGGGTCATTAGATACGCCTTACCGCTACTTTGCGCAGGCTTTCTTGTTTCTGTTTATCAGAATTTTTTCTATTATTTTGGAGAAAATTCAAGTTTGCCGTGCGATGCCTCCGGTATATCTTGTTACCAGCGTTTAGTTTCTGAATTTGGTGGTTACATCTCTATCCCAATGCTAGCGCTTACTGCTTTTTTCTCTCTACTCACACTTCTGGCGGTGGCCCATTTTTATAAAAAAGAAGTATAATATAGGTTATTAGTTTAACAATAAATAATATGGGAAAAGGAAACAATGCTTACAGGAAGGACGTGAAAAAACCGAAGAAAGATAAAAAGAAATAAATATGAAGACTCAGAAAATTTTTTTAAGTGCTTTGGGCGTGGTTCTTATTTTAGGTTTAGGCTTTTTATTCCTTAAATTAAATAGCCAGACCAAAGAAGAAGGGGGCGCAGATAACTCAACCACTCAAGGATCGCAACAGTCCACAGAAAATCCGGCGGATAGTTTAACAGAATTTGGCAAGCCAGTTGTTTTTAAGATAAATGATGAGTTCACCTTTTCTGATGGTCTTAAGGTTGTTTTGAAGAAAATTGATGATTCCAGGTGCCCAGAAGGGGTGCAGTGCATTTGGGCTGGAGAACTATCTGCGGTTTTGACGGTGTCTTTAGGCAAACTTTCAAAAAATCAAGAAATACATGTTGGAACAATGGTCAATAAAACTTTAGCTATAGAAAATTACACCTTTTCTCTAAAAGACGTTACAGAAAATACTGCAACTGTTTTGGTTGAATACACAAACAAATAACTACCATCGATCTAGATAAATGATCAAACAAGTTTTGAAAGAAATTGAACTCCATAAAGATTTAAAAAGAGCTAAACTTCTTGCTAGATTTTTTAAAACAGGGAAAGGACAATATGGGGAAGGAGATGAGTTCTTTGGACTGACAGTGCCTTTATCTAGAAAAATTGCTTTACAATACAAAGACTTATCGTTAAGAGACACAGCAGCACTATTAAAAAATAAAGTGCATGAAGTACGTCTAGTCGGCGTTTTGGTACTAGTTCACAAATATAAAATAGGAAACTTAAAAGAAAAAAATAGCATAGCAAATTTTTACTTAAAAAATACTAGATACATAAACAATTGGGACTTAGTAGATTTATCTGCGCCGAGAATATTGGGTGATTATTTATTTTATAAAAACGACAAAAATATTCTGCTCAAATTAGCTAAATCGAAAAATTTATGGAAAGAGCGGATAGCGATCATTTCTACTTTAGCTTTTATTTTTCATGATGATTTAAACTGGACTTTCAAAATTGCCAAAATATTTCTTTCGCATGGTCATGATCTGATACATAAAGCTACTGGCTGGATGCTCCGTGAAGCAGGTAAAAAAGACACGCAAGCCTTACGTAAATTTCTAGACATTAATATTTCAAAAATGCCCCGTACGATGCTTCGTTACGCAATAGAAAGATTCCCAGAAAAACTTCGATTGCAGTATCTAAAAAAATAAATTCTTTCTTTCGTATCCCTAATTCGCGCGAATAGGAGAATAGTAGTGTTATAAAATTTTTGGTATACTTAAAATATGAACGAGAAAGAACTTGAAAAAGTTTTAAAAGCGCTTGCCAACAAACGTAGGATTGCAATTTTAAAATACCTAAAACGTGTTAGTGCTGCGTCTGTGGGAGAGATTGCAGAATCGATCAAATTATCTTTTAAAGCAACATCAAAACATTTAAAGATTCTTTCTAGTGCAGATATAGTAGAAAAAGAACAGTTTAGTCTCAATGTGCTATATTTTATACCAAAAAGTTCTCATCCTCTAGCAATTAAATTATTATCAATTCTCTAATCTTTAATTCGCGCGAATAAGCGAATAAACTCATGGCGTCAACTTTGAAACAGGAATTAGATTTTCAAATAGTTTTTACTGCTTTTTCAAAATATAATTTAGGAGATATTAAGGAGGAGCATCAACAAATAAAAGGAGATGTGGATATAAATTATAAAATTACTGCTACTAGCGGTAATTATTTATTGAAATATATTAAAAACAAAGAAAATATCCCACAGTTTGAAATGTTGGCGCATTTACATGAATATTTAAGAAAAAAGGGTGTACCTGTTCCGAAAATTTATAAAACAGAAAATGGCAATTATATTGAAGACGATTTTATTCTTTATGAATTTATTGAAGGACATACGAAAGAACAAACCATGGAAGAATGGAGTAAAGAAGAAATGATTTCTCTTGTTTCTAATTTTGCAAAAATGCTTATTGCCTTAAAAGATTACAAAGTTCCAGATTTTGTTAAAAATAAAAGTGACAAATATATATTGGGGTCTGATATTAAATATTGTTACGGTGTGCTTAAACCAAAAGTCATACAACTTCCTACTTCTGATGAAATAAAAAACTCAATAATAAAAACTATAGATCTTTTATACAGTAAATTATTTGATTTTGAAAAACTTCCAAAATTTCTTATCCACGGGGATTTGAATGAAATGAACGCTATATTCATGGATGGTAAAAATGTTGGAATTATTGATTTTGGCATTGCCTACGAGCCGATAGTATATGATTTAGGAGAGTTTTGTTATTGGTTTACGATGCCTTGGTGGACGGAGGAGTTTGACAGAGAAAGATACAATCTTATTTTAGTAATATTTGAAAATTTTTTACCATTATCTCCACTTGAAAAAGAATTATTACCGTATATGATATTGCGACGGGGAATGATGGATTTAATGCTAACTTTATATCGATATTGGTCTGAGGCCAATGTATCAATACCGGAGGGGCGATTAAGGTTGTTGATAAAAAGAAATAATAAAATTATTAGTGAGTTTAATTTAAGTAACTAATATATCTCTAATTCGCGCGAATAGGAGAATAAATAAATGCAAAATTTTACCAAACAAGAAATAGTTTTAATAAAAAAACTTAATACTCCTGCCAAGGTGCAGGATTTTTTGAATGGTTTAAAGTTTAATTTTGAGAAAGATGGAGAAACCCTAAAATCACCACTTTTTACCTTCAGGGCGCGAAGGGCACACTGTATGGAGGGGGCGCTTCTGGGGGCGTTTGTGCTTTCCCTGCACGGTTTTACGCCATATTTGATGCACTTGAAAGCAGAAAAAGGGGACTATGACCATGTAATTACTCCATTCAAAGTCGGGAAATTTTGGGGTGCGCTATCTAAAACGAATCATGCGGTTTTGCGATATCGCGAACCAATCTATAGAAATATTCGTGAGCTGGCTATGTCTTATTTTCATGAATATTTTTTAGATAATGGCAAGAAAACTTTGAGGCAATATTCCGGGTTGCTAAACTTAAATACTTTTGAGAAAGACTGGGTGATTTTGGAAGGTGATTTGTGGGGGATAGATGAAGAACTGGATAAAATAAAACATTATAATATTTTGCCAAAATCTTACCTTCAAAAACTCCGGAAGGCTGATAAAATAGAAATCAAGGCGGGGAAGATAGTGGAATGGAATAAATAATTTTCTAGAATCCAAAGATGCTTTCTAGCAATCTTGCAAACCAGCTTTTTCTGGGTAGAATTTCTAGGTTTTTTGGGGTTAAATTAGAGGAGGGGGTAATTGCATTTATGGCTGTGGCGGTTTGAGCCAAGGTAGATATTTTTTTAGCACTTTTTTTACTGATTTGTTTTACTGGACTAACTTCCTTAGTAGGCAGGTTTAAACCCTCCGCTGGTTTTTCAAATTTTTGCATTATTTGACCCCAAGTTTTTCCTGATAAAGCGGAAGCAACATAGGCAGTTTCCCAAATTTTGTTTTGCAAATTACCATCTTCCTTGTCTGCCTGTAAATTTTTTATTCCACCATCAATATCTTGCAGCGTAGCCAAATAATCAAATGACATATCCTCTCCCTTTTTCCAGTCCTCCGGCTTTTCGTTCATTGCAAGTATGCCTTCTATTGCCCAGGCAGTCGATGAAGCATTACCCCACCCACCATCGTTGTTCTGTTTTTGTTTTAGAAAATCTTTTGCTTTCAAGAGAGCGTTTTTGACTTGCTCATTTTGATTAAATTTTGCTAACGATTCCATTACAGCGCCGGTCATATCTACGCTTTCGCTCCAAGAACCATTTTCGCTTTGTGCTCCCAGTATAAAAGAAGTACTTTTCTTGATTATTTCTTCCTCATCAGAATAGCCGGCATTTAAAAGAACGATCAAAGCAAACACATCATCATTGTATTCATGCGCATCTCCGAATTGCTCTCCATCAAAACCAGCAGTTATTTTTTCTATATAATTTTCACCATTGGTGTTGTATGGGTTGAGTCCGAGCGACATGAGGGCCATCGCGCGTCTTTCGTAATCAGTTAACTGCGGATTTTCTAACTTAGATTTTCCAAAATATTTAACTAATTTTATAACTTGTTCTTGAGAGTTTCCAGAAGCCAGAGCCAACGCGACCCAATCAGTGTATAAATCTTCACCGAAAGACCCGTCTTCTTTTTGTTGCGCAGCTATAAAATCAAAGGCTTTTTCAAGATCAAATATCTTTTTTGTCTCAGCTATCGGACTCGGTTCGCTTTTATTTGCTTGTTCTTGAGAATTTGAACCTGAAGAAGAATTTCCACTACCAGCTCCCGATACGTTCATGGATGGTGCCACGACGGTTAATTTTTGGTTTGGAAAATAAAAATCTTCCCTCACTCCAACATCGTAAGAACCAGCAGGGATTGACGAGAAGCTGGCTTGTCCATTGTCATCTACCGCCAAAGTTTGTATTTCTGTTGGCAAAAATGGATTGAGTGGATCTGACTGTGTGAGACCTATCGTTACTCCGGTTCGGGTAATCCAAGCATTGTTTTCATAATCATATTTTTGGGCTGTCACCACTAGTGTGCCATTTTGATTTATATTATTGGAACTTAATTGAACTCTATTTTGCGGGCCAAAATATACATAAATATTTTCCCCGCCAGCTAATATATTTTGGTCCATCCCTGTTTGGGGGTACGAACCATTGACTACATATTGCCAATCATCGCACTTTTCTCCGCTAGAATAAGTGATGCATTTTAAATAAAGGGAGTTGAAGGAGCTGAAATATGTTAGGTTGGAAATATTAAAATTCCCGCTTGTCTCATCGGCGCTCCCCACAGTGGCTAATACACTACTCGGATCTACTGCGTGCGGGGTTGTATCAATATCGTTTAAGCTCGTTATGCTAGTTGGCAATGAAACAGTACCAGAAAATACAATATTTGCTCTATCACGGATTGTTAAATTTACGTCAGCCGCCAATGCCAAGCTTCCACTAGCTAAGAAAAATACCCCTAACAATATTATTTTAATAATTTTATTCATATTTCCAAGAGATAATATCTCCAGATTTTATTTTATAATTTGAAACGCCGACTTGCGCTTCAATGCCGTTCACATAATAAATCCAAGTTCTCTCATTGCCGCTTCTTATGCCATTTATTGCAACAATCAGTTTACCCATTCCGGTATAAGTTTTGCTAGTGAAATTTATTTTTTTCTCCTCCTGAAGTTTATTCATAAAATCATAAACACTTGAATTATCAGTAATTTCCGTATCGTATTTTTCACCGTTTACCTCCAAGATTGTTTTGGTGAATTGAGGTGCTTTTACTTTTTCTTTTTGAGTGGTGAGGGAGTCGGGCAGAGGTGGATTTTTAGAAGTATTTTCCGAAGCATAAAAAAATAATCCTAAAAGGCTTGCTAAAATTAAAAATACGATTATTACCCTTTTCTTTTTGGCCATAAAATAAAAAAAATCCTGCTCGGGCAGAATTTGGGGTCCTTCAAAATAAACTAAGAAGTAATTCCTGCTCGGGACTAATCATAAAGCGATTGGTATTCGGACTTGTTCCCTACACCTGATGGTGTTCGGGACTTACCGTAGCGGCACTGTACTGGAATCAAACCAGTTTCCCCAAAGGCTTCCTTTATTTTTAAACGAACACATCTAGTATATAATTACTTAGTAGATTATGTCAAAGAAATCTGTGGATAGTAAAAAAACAATACTAGGGGGGCGGACAAGAATAATGGTCTTTGGAACCTTTGATGGCTTGCACAAGGGGCATATTAATTTTTTTAAGCAGGCGAAAAACTTCATCAAAAATTCATTTTTAATTGTTTCAATAGCTAGAGATAGAAATGTTTTCAGAATAAAAGGTGAATACCCAAGTAAAAACGAGCAAGAAAGAGTGTTTTTGGTTGAAAAGTGCAGGCTGGCTGATAAGGTAATTTTATCTGGAGTGAAGAATCATATTCCACATATTATAAAAATACGTCCAGATATCATAGCTTTAGGTTATGACCAAAAAGCTTATGTGAAAAATTTAAAAAGAGATCTAAAAAGTAAGGGTCTTTCGGTAAAAATAGTTAGGATGCGTCCATATAAAGAAAAAATTTATAAAAATAGTTTGCTTAAAATAACAAGATAAATATAATAAAAAATATGCAGGAAACAAAAATTACAAAATTCATTAATAGAATTTTTCTCAACAAGAATTTTTGGTTGACCTTTTTTGTTAGTTTGTTGTCAGTCGTTTTGATTTTGGCCCTTGGTTTGGGATTAGTTTGGCATTACCGGGCAAGCGTGTTTGGATATTTCGCCAAAGAATATTTGCAAGATGCGCAGGATGATTTAGGCAGAGATGCTAAAGGAGTCGCTGAAAAAGTTGTTGAAAAACAATCAATTTTTTCGCAAGATTCTTTTGTTATTGATACGGTGAAAAAGACCAATCCCGCCGTCGTTTCAATTATTATTTCGCAGGAAGTTCCCAAATACGAAACTTATATTGACCCGAATTTACAGACAAATCCATTTGGGGATTTATTTCCCGGTTTTAATTTTAGTATTCCGCAGTATCGTCAAAATGGTACAGAAAAAAAAGAAATTGGAGGTGGGTCTGGATTTTTCGTATCAAGTGATGGATTGATTGTGACCAATAAACATGTAGTTGATCAAAAAAACGCGGAATATACCGTTTTCACTAACGATGGCAAGAAACATGCAGCCAAAGTCGTGGCGCGTGATCCGATTTTAGATATTGCTCTGATTAAAATTGAAGGTTCTGGTTTCACTTATCTGACATTGGGCGATTCAGATAAACTACAGGTGGGGCAAAGTGTCATCGCAATCGGGAACGCCTTGGCAGAATACAGGAATACAGTTTCGGTTGGAGTAGTTTCCGGACTTTCTCGCTCTATAACCGCGGGGGATAATTCCGGCAAATCAGAGACTTTAGATCATGTGATTCAAACAGATGCAGCCATTAACCCAGGGAATTCTGGCGGGCCTCTCTTAAACTTGAGAGGGGAAGTGATTGGTGTAAATGTGGCAGTTGCGCAGGGTTCGCAAAGCATTGGTTTTGCTTTACCCATTAATAGCGTGAAGAGTGTAGTTGAATCAGTGAAATCTACTGGTAAAATCGTTCGGCCATATTTGGGAATACGTTACGTCGCTATCAATGCCGAAATGAAAGATAAAAATAATTTAACGGTAGATTATGGGGTGTTAGTGAAAGCGGGAGCTACGGAAAGCGAGCTGGCGGTTATTCCCGGAAGTCCGGCTGATAAGGCCGGTATTGTCGAGAATGATATCATTTTGGAAATCGACGGGGTTAAATTGGAGGAAAAGACCAGCCTTTCTTCTATCATTCGCGAGAAAAAAATTGGGCAAGTAGTCAGTCTAAAAATTCTACATAAAGGGACAGAGAAAACTATACCTGTAACTCTAGAAGCCGCCAAAGATAATTAATTGCTACTTTTGTGGTATTCTTTTATGCATCGCTCTTTTTTATTGTCGAAGAAAGATATATTCCGTAAAGCATAAATGCACCCAGGATGAGGAAAATGAAGCTAAAGTTTGGTAAAAATCCAAAAGTAATGAAAGCTACCAGTGGAGCAAGAATATAGGAAAATGGTCCCGTGTTTCGGTATATGCTGATAAACTCGTCGTTTTCACGTTCTATGTGTTTGAAAAAATAAACATCACTCATAACTTCTATAATTGCCGCGCCGATTCTAGTAAAGAAAAGTACCAAAGCCCAAATCCAAACTTCACGTGTGTTTATGAAGAAAAGTGTCAAAGTTGCAAAAGAGGCGGTCAAGAAACCAAACATCAGCATTTTTCTTTCCCCAATTTTGTCTGAATATTTACCTAGAGGAAATTGTATTAGCACAAATGGTAAGAGCATCACAGTGAAAATGACACCGATTTCTTTCCAGTCAAACCCTAAGTGCGAATACAAATAAATTGGAGTATAGATAACCATCCAAGCATAGAAAAACTGCAGAAGAAAATTAATTTTATAGGCCCGCGCTAAATTTTTATTTGTGAAAAATTTCTTAAAAGACTGCCAGGC
Source organism: Candidatus Nomurabacteria bacterium (assembly GCA_023267195.1). Lineage (GTDB taxonomy): Bacteria > Patescibacteriota > Minisyncoccia > Phycocordibacterales > UBA9973 > UBA9973. The sequence continues at coordinate 170,290 of JAHFNT010000002.1, read as the reverse complement.
CACCGCATTGTCATATTTTGGATCTGCTGTATTTTTTAATTTGAAAAATGCGACAAGGAAGAAAATAACCATTATGATAAAAGCAATTAGGTAAACAATAGAGAAGGAAAATTCCGATAAAACTCTCCCGGAAAGAGTTTGCGATATTACCCAGGCCAGATTGACCACCGTTAGATATAATCCGCGCAAGCTTCCAGTAGAAGAGTTTTTAGAATATATTTCAAGCAGTTCATCTAAAGCAAAGATAATCAGGTTATTCAAAGCAAAATAAAAAACAAAAACCGGAATAATCCCAAATGAAGTTTTAAGCAAAGATAACAACAGAAGCGAGGTGGTGCTCGACATGGAAGACCAGAGCAGAAATTTATATTCACCTGTCCTCTTTAATGTTCTAGGTATGAGGGAGAGCAGTAATACGGAAGTGATAGAACCCAATATATATATTAAACTGACATTTTTTTCTGCAAAAAAAGTGGAAAGATAGCTAGAATTTACATAAGAAGTAAAAGCTAAATGAAGAGAGAGAAGAAAACCCAGGATAAAAACGTTTTTTAATTTTGGGTTTGCTCTAAACATGTTTTATATTATTTTATACGCTTAATATGACAGGTATCACGAGCGGTCTCTTGGCAGTTTTTTGATACAGGAATTTTGATATATTCTCTCCTAAACCTTGCTTAATATAATCGAAATCCACTGTGTTGTTTTTCAGAGTAGCGTCTTCCACGCTTTTCTTGATCATAACCCTTACTTGGCGTAGAAGTTCCTGGTTTTCCTTCAGGTACACGAATCCACGAGAAATCAAATCCGGGGACTTCTTCAATTTTCCAGTTTTCTGATCTACGAGTGCTATGATTACAAACATTCCATCTTGAGCAAGCATCACTCGATCACGAACAACAACATCCTGTACATTACCGATAGTAAGTCCGTCGACTACCATCATGCTAGAAGGAGCTTTTTCTTTTCGTATGGTTATCTTGCTCCCTTTGTCTACAATTTCTACAATCATTCCATTGTCTGGTACGACGATATTTTCTTTCGGAAAATTATTTCTTTCATTTATTATCTGAGCATGAATGCGTAGCATCGAGTGATTTCCATATCCAGGCATGAAGAATTTAGGATTGACCGTTTTATTGATCCACACCAAATCTTCTTGTCTGGCATGACCGCCTGAGTGAACTTCAGACATTCCATAGTGAATAAGTCTCAAATCATGTCTGTATAAATTATCTTTTAGTTTTTGTATGTTCACTTCGTTTCCCGGAATAACCGAAGAAGATAAGAGGACAGTATCCTTAGAACTAAACTTGATATTTTTATCTCTACCCGTAGCGATACGCATGAGCGCTGCATGCTCCTCACCCTGGGCACCGGTAGCGATAATTACTATTTTGTCAGGAGGGTAGTTATCTATTTCTTGTGAAGTGATAAAGGTGTTTTCTTTCGGTTTGAGCATGTTGGCGAGTTTCGCTATCTCAATATTGTTTTTCATGCTTCTGCCTTCGATTACAATTTTTTTATTAAAACGTTCGCAGATTTCAACTATTTTAATCATACGGTCGAATTGAGAAGCAAAAGTGCCGATAATGAGTCTGCCTTTGACTGTTCTAATTATTTCTTCTATGTTTTTCTGAACCTCCCTCTCTTCAATAGAAAATCCAGGAACTTCAGCGTTTGTCGAGTCAGCAATGAGCAACAATGTTTTACCCTTTCCCAAGTCTTCCCATTTTTTCTGTTCTTTCGCTGTGGGTTTGCCTTTTTCATGTTCAAGTTTCATATCGCCTGATACAAGTATATTTCCATATTGTGTGCCAATAATAGCTCCCATTGAGTCAGGGATTGAATGAAACACAGGGAAAAATCCTAGGGAAAGTTGATTAAATTTTATTTTTGTATCTTTATCTACCACACGAAGATCCAGGGGTTTATTTCCCACAAATTCCTCTTGTCGCTTTTTTATCATAAGGGTTGTAAGGAATTGGCCATAGATGGGCGGATTGCCTATGCGATCGATGATGTAAGGTATTCCACCGATATGGTCTAGATGCCCGTGCGTTATAACAACTGCACGCACTTTGTTTTTTCTTTCCTCAACATATTTGAAATTTGGCAGTGTAAAATCAGCTCCCATCGCTTCATCTTCGTCTATGAAGTGAAATCCTATATCTAAAATAATCATGTCATCTTCTGATTCCACCACAATCATATTTCTTCCCACTTCTTCCACTCCTCCTAATGGAACAATCCGAATTGTTCCCGCAGAAACAGGCGGAATTTTATATTCAATTTCACTTTTCTTTTGGTTGTTTTTAGCGCTGTAACTATTGGATCCTTTAGATTGACCGTGGCCTTTGTGGGCATATTGATAGGTAGAGCTTTTGGAGGATCTTTTTTTGTAGGTATCGCCCAAGGGTCTGTGGCCAACAGAAGTCCCATGGTCTTTATGGTGTCCTCCTGCTACAGTAGAATGATAGGTTGTTTTATTTTCTTCTTGATTAGGCTTTTCATTCTCAATACTGAGTGAAGAGAATGATAGTCTTGTTTTTTTTGTCATATTTTTTTAAATTTATTTTTTACTTAGAAAATATTTTCCAAACATTTTGTGTTTCGGTATACCATGAATATATATTTGAGAAACGATCCGATGGTAAAATAATGTGATTAATATAGAAACCTTTTAGATTTTTCGGAACTACATATATGAAATTAGGGCTATATAGGAAAACAGCTGGCATGTCCTTCCTTATTTCTTCTTCAAATTGGGCGTACTTTCTTATTCTTTCCTGCTTATTGATAGTGGTAAATGCATCTTCCAAAATTTTATCCACTTTCGCATTAGTATAGATGGCGACATTAAGCCCCGGATCTTTCCTTTGAGAGGAATGCCAAAAAGCGAAAAGATCTGATTCATAGTTGATGATTTGGCCGAAAAGGAGGGCATCATACTTGCGCGGGCGTATTACGCTTTGATTTAAGTTGCCAACCTCGAATGTTTTAACGTCTACTTTCATTCCTATTTTTTCTAAATCCTGCTTTATTATTTCAGCAGTTTTTACTAATTCTGCGGCATTGCCGGTTGAGATAGAAAACTCAAGCTTGGTGGTGGTTTTCTTTTTATTTTTATCTACTATAGTTTTTTGCAAGAATCCGTCTTCACCTTTTGACCAACCATCTTTAGCTAGAAGTGTTTCCACGCTCTTCAGTACCCCGTCTCTAGACGTGCTTGCCTTGCTAGATAATTTTTGATATTCAATCATGTTGGGGGGTATTGGGTCATCAATAGCTGCGCCATATCCAAATAACACCTCGCGCACTATTTTGTTTTTATCTATAGCCTGGTCTATCGCTTTAGTTATGGATTTGTTTGTAAAAAGCTGATTTTGGTTTTGATTAAAGAAAAGTCCGAACACTCGTGGAAGTATTGAGGATTCTACCATATAGTTTCTTTCTTTTAAGATATCTGCATTGAGTGGTGTAATAGAGCTTACTTGGTCAACTTCTTTATTTTCAAGGGCACTGATTAGATCCTCTTCGTTAGAATAAAAATGCACACTGAGACTTTTTATGTACGGTTCCCCCAATATGAATTTTTTAAACGCTACCAATTCATAGGAATTTATAACTCCCGAAGGTTCTTTTGTGATATTTTCAACCATATACGGTCCTGAACCTACAGGGGAAATATTCGCGTTGTTTAGCTCTATGGGAGAGTCGCCCCAAATGGATTCTGGAATAATTCCCAAAGTCGCATTTTCCAGAAACGAGGGATAAGGTTGTTTGAGGGTGAATTGAATTGTTTTTTCGTCCAATTTGATAGCGTTCACACCTTCCCAGTGGACACCATGAGGACTTTTGATCACTGAATCCTTCGCTTTGTTGATAGTAAAAATAACATCATCGGCGGTGACTGGTTTTCCGTCGTGGAAAAATATTTTATCTTTTAAAGTGAAAGTATAAACTAAAGCATCTTTTGACATCTCATATTTTTCTGCTAGGTCTGGAAAAAGCACCCCATCAGGATTTTTCCTCATTAGGCCTGAATAAACAAGCGCTATCATGTCTAAATCTGCGGGGGAATTAGCCAGTACTGGATTCACAAAACGTGGAGTGCCAACAACCCCTATGGAAGTGGATCCCCCGCGGAGCGGTATGCTCACCAAGAGTGATTTGTTTATGCTTTCCAACATCAAAAGTGTGCTTATCAAGAGTATTGTTGTAAATATAACAAAAACAGCCCATTCTTTTTTTGAAAAAGAATTCAAAGCCAAGTTGATTTCATCTTTTTTGGACAATTTGCCGGCAATTTTCGACTGGCGTATCCAACTATAAAATTTTTCCATATAAGAAATACTGAAATAAATTACTTCGAGCAAAAACTTTCTATACACTCTATATACTTACGCTTTTATAATTATAGACAAAAACGCAAATAAAGCAAAAAGAATGGCGCATACCACAGACAAATAGAAAAGGAACTTTTCAAAGCCCCGGCGGGTGTGATGGAAAGATTGAGTGTCACCGCTTCCTAAAGCCCCACCCAAACCTGCAGCAGACTGCTGAAGCAAAACGGTTGTTACTAATATTACCGAAAGGATAATCTGCGCATAAGGCAGAATTCGGGCTACTAAATTCATAAGACCATTATCGCATATTTTAAAACAAAAAGCAATTTGTGTGCAATGTTATAGCACTATACATGCAAATTTTTTATCCCCATCCTTTCTTTTATAACAAGAATAATATTGATACAATAGATGAAATGTTGCAAAAAATTTTTAGAATAAAATTACCCTCTTTAGGTTTATTGTTTTTTGCGGTTTTATCTTTATTTTTTTCTCTTAATAATTTAGTTTCTGCATCAGAAACGATTGGGACAATCGATTCTACATATAAAGAAGCTTGGGGAGAACGCACCGGCTGGCTAAATTTTGGTTGTGATAATTGCAATGTTCGGGTCACTGATACAGCGGTTACTGGGAATTTTTGGAGTGTTCAATACGGCTGGATAAATCTGAGGCCGGTTGTCTCGGGGGTTACAAACAACGGAGAGGGAATACTTGCTGGCTCAGCTTGGGGGAAAAATATAGGTTGGATTAATTTTAGTGGTGTTACTATAAATTCAAGTGGAGAATTTTTAGGTTATGCCACAATTCTGTCTGACAGCAGTGTTATTAGTTTTAATTGTATTAATACAAATTCTTGTGCTGTTGCAGACTATAAAGTAAAAACCGACTGGAGACCAGCAAGTATTCGTAGTGGAAGTGGCGGAGCCCCTCCAGGTGGTGGCGGTGGTGGAGTTCTTCCTCCCGTCGGTGGTGGAGGTGGGACAACCCCTCCAGGTGGTGGCGGTGGTGGAGTTCTTCCTCCCGTCGGTGGTGGAGGTGGGACAACCCCTCCTAGTGGCGGTGGAGGAAGTAGTGAAGAAACTAGAATATTACCTATCATTATTTCAATTATTGGTAATAATATAGAAAAAGTATTTACTTCTATTCAGGGTTCTGTAAACAATCCAAATGTAAAAAAAATAGAACAAGTTTCTGTGGCTATTCCAGTGGCTGTTTCAACTTTCGTGTTGTTGCCTGCTTTTCTGTCTGGTTTGCCATTTTTAAACTATCTTTTCTATCTTTTTATTGCTTTAATGCAAATTTTGGGAATCAGAAAAACTCCTAAACCTTGGGGTACTGTTTACGATTCCGTTACTAAAAGACCGATTCCTTTTGCGCGAGTGGAAATTTTAAATAAATATTCTAGAAAATTGCAAACTGTTATCGCTGATGAAAATGGCCGATATGGTTTCCTGCTCGCAGATGATTTGGCCAAAGAACCTATAGAGCTAAAAGCTTTTAGAACTAAGTACGATTTTCCTTCTAAAGAAATACCTACTCAAATTGAACAAGAACTGTATCCAAATATTTACAAAGGGGGGCAAGTCAATATAACAAGTGCTTTAACAAACTTTGATCTGCCGATGGACCCCAGAGAAAAATCTATCTCACACAATTTTTATTTTGGAATTGTTTCAGTGCAGCTCAACAATGCGCTGGCAGATATTGCCAATTTTTTATTTGCAATTGGATCAGTTTTGGGTATTGCCAGTGTTGTAGTGAATCCAAACAAAAATAATTTTATCATTTTGGGAATTATAGTTTTAACTTCCATCATTAGAAGTACTGGATTTAAGTTAAAACCCTTCGGTTTGACCAAAGATAAAATAACCTCCGAGGCTATTCCTTTCGGTTTTGTGGCTTTGCACAATCCAAGTGGAGATCGAGTAAACTTTACCGTTTCTGATGATAAAGGCCGCTATTTTTTGCTTACCAAAAAAGGCGGTTATGTTTTAAAAGCTTACACACCTGCGCATATTTTGCCAACGAGAACCGAAGAAATACCTGTATTTACCAACAAGGGATGGATCAGTAAAGAAATAAAAATATAAAAGTATTTATTATGAAAAAATATGATATTTATAAAGTTATACTGATAGTTCTGGATGGTTTTGGTTTAGCGCCTAGGGGTCCAGGGAATCCTATTACCGCTAAAAATATGCCTTTTTTAGATAGTTTAATTTCATCTTATCGGTCTTACAGTTTGGTCGCTGCTGGATTGGTGGTGGGACTGGAATGGGGAATTTATGGCAATAGTGAAGTTGGACATGGTGCGATGGGTACCGGCCGTGTGGTCGTACAAAGTCTAGCGCGAATAAATTCTGAAATTAAAGATAGAAAATTTTTCAAAAATGAAGCTTTTTTAAAAGTTTTAGAGCACGCCAAAAAGAATAGTTCCAAAGTGCACCTGATCGGCTGCGTGAGTCCGGGAGGAATACATTCGCACGAAGATCATCTGATAGGACTTTTAAATTTTTTTGCTGAAAATAATTTTCCTTCTGTTTATGTGCACATGTTGACTGATGGAGAAGATAGCGGGCCGGAAGAAGGGATCAAAAGTTTGGAAAAAATCAAAGAAGCTCTTGAAAAATCTAAAGCTAAGGTAGTTTCTATTGGTGGACGTAATTTCGCGATGGATCGAGTGAAGAATTGGCCTTTGGTTAAAAAAGCTTGGGATGTGATGGTGCGGAACATTGGAGAAAAATATAAAGTAGCCGAAGATTATGTAAAAGCATCTTATAAAGATAAAGTATTTGATCCAGATATTGTACCTGCTTCTTTGGTAGATGAAGAAGGAAAAGGTATAAAAATAGAAGATGGTGATGGAATTATCTTTTTTAATTTTAGAAATGATCGTATGAGGCAAATTGTTGCGCCGTTTATTTTTAAAGATTTTAAAGAATTTGATCGGGGAAATATTTTAAAAAATTTGGAAGTTGCGACGATGACCAATTATGATGATAGTTTTAAAGTATTAGTCGCTTACCCGCCAGATGTTCTTTCAAATACTTTAGGTGAGATTATAGGCAAAGAAGGACACAAACAAATTCGCATCGCCGAGGGAGAAAAAGAAGCTCATGTCACAAACTTTTTCAATGGAGGCAAACTTGCCCCATATAAAGGGGAAGATAGGTTGATCGCGCATTCGAGAGTTCTGATCGGTAAAGGTTATTTGGAGCATCCGGAAATGTCTGCTCCACAAATCACTGAAAATGTTTTAAATTCTATTCGTAAACCATATATTTTGACGGTGGTTAATTTTGCCAATAGTGACATGGTGGCTCACGCTGGAAATATTCCGGCTATCGAAAAAGCGTTGAATGTAGTAGATAAATCTTTGGAAAAAATAGTCAAAGGAACGAATCTTTTAAAAACAGCCATTATTATTACAGCGGATCATGGAAATGCGGAAGAATTACTGGACCCAGCTACTGGGAAAGCAGATACCCAACACTCCACCGCCAACGTGCCCATTGTGTTTGTGAGTGAACAATTTAAAGAGCCAAGCGAAAAGAACTTAGATAATTTATATCAACAGAATCCTGCGGGCTCGCTAATCGATGTAGCTCCAACAATTTTAAATCTTCTTGGCATTAAACAACCGAAAGAAATGACAGGGAGCAAAATAGTTTAGTAGTGGGGAAAAAGCATAAATCCCTACCTTTTTGTGATATACTTAATAAGTAAATATAATAGAAAAATGAAATTTTATTTTAATAAAATCACACCAATAGTATTATTTGTTTCCCTTTTTACTCTGCTGTATTCCGCCCGAACAGTTTTTGCTGTTTGGGATGGTCAATTTTATGATCCAGGAGAAACATTTAATCCAGAATGTTCGCAATCAAGTGCCAATTGTGATGTTTTGGTTCCTTTTTCTTCTCAAGTAGATCTCTTTAATTATTTTTTCGGTAAAGAAGCAGGTAATACAACGATGACCGGTGTTCGAAATACGGCGAGTGGTTATCAGTCTTTTCGATCCAACACTACAGGTTCTCGTAATACAGTAAATGGTTATCAGTCTTTATACAACAATACAACAGGAAGTGATAATACAGTTCTTGGTTATAATTCTGGACTTGGCATTACTACTGGCAGCAATAATACTATCCTTGGCGCCAATGTAACGGGATTGCCAACTAATCTTTCCAATACCATAATCGTTGCCGATGGTACGGGGGCAAAATTTATCCACAATTTTGCTCTAACTGGCACCGATGGAAATAATACTTTTATTGGTATCAATTCTGGTAACTTTACGATGACGGGAAGCACGGGGGCACAAGGAAGTTACAATACTACTATTGGTGCTGGAACTTTGTTGGCTAATACCTTAGGTAGCTACAATGTGGCCAATGGCTATCGAGCACTTTACAGTAATACAGAAGGGGTGGCTAATACGGGTATAGGTTATCAAGCTTTATATTTAAATACTACTGGTTCAAACAATACCGCTCTAGGCTACCAAGCATTATTAAATAGTGTTTCTACTAGTAGCAATACCGCAATTGGCTATCAAACTCTAACTGCAAATCTTTTGGGAACAGGGAATACTGCTGTAGGAACACAAACGCTTCTTTCAAATACTGACGGTACAGGAAATACTGGGGTAGGATATCAAGTTTTAATGAATAATTTGACAGCTAACAACAATACCGGGTTTGGTTCTCAGGCTCTTTATTCAAATATTTCAGGAACAGGCAACGTCGCAGTTGGAACTCAGCCACTTTATTTTACAACTACAGGAAGTAGTAATACGGCAGTTGGCTATCAAGCAAATCATTTAAATATATCTGGTATAGATAACGCTGCCTTTGGATATACAGCTCTTTATTCTAATAAAGATGGTGATAAAAATACTGCAAGTGGGATGCGCGCTCTTTATGATCTTGGTACTACTCAAACAGCGGGAGCTTTTAACATCGGGACTAGTTACACTATCGCCTCAGTCGGTTCGACAGATTTTACTTTAATTGGCGCAGCGGCTAATACCGTAGGAGAAGTATTTACTGCGACTGGGGTAGGAGCGGGTGATGGTACAGCGACTCCAAATAATATAAACAATAATACTGCCATTGGTTATGATTCAGGGGGAGGAATTATTACGGGTGTAAGTAATACTATTATTGGTGCCAATGTAGTTGGGCTTGCGGCAAATCTTTCCAATAATATTATCATTGCAGATGGTGACGGGAATAGGAGAATAAATGTGGATGATACAGGAGATGTTGGTCTCGGAACGACTACACCTGCCGCAAAATTAGACATAGTAGATGGAAGTGGAAATCCACAACTAAAACTTAACTATAGTAACTCTGGTACTTGTACTTACAGCACGTTTACAGTTGATGTAAATGGAAATCTTGCAATAAATGCAAAACATCAAGCAGGGCCAGGGTGTGGTGGATTATTAAGTAGTAAAGATGTTGTTTTAAATTCAGGTGGTGGAAAAGTCGGTGTTGGTGGCTCGCCCGCGAACATTTTTCATGTTACAGGTACCCCCACTACAGGCACTCACACTGCTAGAGTAGAAAATACCCTCGGTGGTATAAGTCAAAACAATGGACTCCTTGTTTTAGCTGGGAACGATACTGGAGTGGCAGCTTCAGAATTGATCACTTTCCAAAGACCAGATACCACGGTTATTGGTAGTATTTCTCAAAATGCAGCTGCTACTGTTGCTTACAATCTTTCTTCAGATAGGCGCATTAAGGACAATATCACACCCACTGCTTACGGGCTCTCTGATTTATTGAAAATAGATGTGGAAGACTTTACTTTCATTAGTGATCCAAACAAGCAAAAGATGACAGGTTTTATCGCGCAAGATTTGAATCAAATCTTTCCAGGGGCTGTTACTACCAATGGAGATAATGGGACAGACCCATTGGTTTTAGGCAAAACACCTTGGATGGTAGATTATTCCAAAGTGACTCCACTGATTGTGAAATCCATCCAAGATATGAATTTAAATCTTGAAGCTATTTCTGGGACAATCACTCCACTTGAGAATTCCGCTTCAGAATCTTTCATGATTGCTTTCTTTAAAAATGTTAAAACTGTTATTGGTACGTGGCTGGCAGATGCAGGTAATGGGGTAGCGAAAATTTTCACCGGAGAAGTCGATACGAAATCCCTTTGTGTATCTGATGATTCTGGTGCAAAGACGTGTATTACCAAATCTCAGTTAGATGCATTGCTTATAAATTCAAGTACTTCTCCTGCTTCAATACCAACTCCTGCCCCTACTCCAGATCCAGTTCCAACTCCAGACCCAATAACTGAGCCAACACTCGAAGTAACACCAGAATCTATTCCAGCACCAGCACCAGAAGTTACTCCGGTCCCAGAACCTACACCCGAGATAATTATTTTGCCAGAACCCGTTGTTGACCCAGCTCCCGCATTATAATTTTCTTGCATTTTTTATAATAAATTTTGTATAATGCGAATATGAAAAAAGAAATATCGGTTTTAGATTTGTTTCAAAAATTATTTCACAATTTTAACGCGCGGGCGATGAAAGATGCTACGCTCGCTTTCAAGAAACATTTAGACGAAGATGGCAAGATGTTGCTCGCGATGGGTGGCGCGATGTCCTCGGCGCAGATGGGTATTACGCTCGCTTCAATGATCAAAGAAAATAAAATTCACGCAATATCTTGCACTGGTGCGAATCTGGAAGAATCTGTTTTCCGGTTAGTCGCGCATAATAGTTATAAAGATTATCCGGATTACCGATATTTTACCAAAGAAGACGATGAAGCAATTTTAAACAGAGGCGAGAGGCGGGTAACAGATACTTCTATTCCTGAAGAAGAAGCTTTCCGCGTCGTAGAGCCGATTATTTTAAAAAGGTGGAAAGAGGCGGAAAAAAACGGCGCCCGTTTTTTTCCGCATGAATATTTTTATCAAATACTTCTTTCCGACGAGCTCCAAGGCAAGTACGAAGGCAATCCAGAACATTGCTGGCTACTCGAAGCTGCCAAGAAAAACTTGCCGATAGTGGTGCCGGGCTGGGAAGATTCAACGCTTGGTAATATTTTTGCTGGCTACTGTAAGGCGGGGGAGGTGAAGCCGAGTGTGATGAAAACAGGCGTGGAATATATGATGTATCTTTATGATCAATATACTGAACTCTCAAAAAATGGTCCAGGTCTCGGTTTTTTCCAGATTGGCGGAGGAATTTCCGGAGATTTTCCGATATGCGTGGTGCCTTCAATAAAATATGATTTGAAAAAGCCGGTGCGACCGTGGGGATATTTTTGCCAGATCTCTGACAGTACCACTTCCTACGGTTCTTATTCTGGCGCGACTCCGAATGAAAAGATTACTTGGGATAAACTTACCAAAGAAACCCCGATGTTCGTCATTGAGTCAGACGCGACCATTGTGGCACCACTTATGTTCGAAGCTATTTTGGACAGATACACCCTTTCTGAAAAATAATTTGTATTTTTAAAATAAACTGGCATAATCCAGTTTAGGAGGATATAGCACATGAGCAAAGTCAAGGAGAACCTCGACCCTCTCGACGGTCTGACCTGGCTCAAAGCCACAACAGATAGGGGAGAGAGTCAGGTGATGATTCCAATATCAATCGACAACCCCAACAGGGCTGTCATCGGTGTCGGCTCGACGAGCAAGATCGCGTTGGCCAACGCACTCGAACTGCGAAAGGCAGAGAGGGCACGGCAGCGTGATTGACACCTCCCCCGCGTGCCGGCGAGCCCTCAGGGCTCGCCGGCTACTTCGTTTATGGTATAATAAACATATTATAAACCCCGATGCCAAATCGGGACTAACTAATAAAATTTATGAATTGGAAAAAAACAATAGGGTTCGGGGTTTTGATTTGGATAATTATGTTTGTAGTTGTTTCTATTTTTGTGGCGTATGGCGCTCCATCAGGAGATCTTTCCACGACTCTCGACGTGATTGTTATGGTTATTAGTTTGGTAGTAGTTTATTTGGCCGCCAAGAAACTTGCCCCAGAGAGCTATGGTGTTGCCTTGCAATACGGTTTAATTTTTGCGGTTGTTGGAATTATTTTAGATTATTTAGTCAGTCAAAAATTTGCTCCGGGAATGTTTAGCTCTGTAATTTATTGGGTGAATTACGCATTAGTTGTTCTAGTTCCTTTATTTGCCGTCAAGAAACTTTCTGTGGATAGTCCGCAAGCATAAATTGGCTACCTATATTCACGTAAAAGTTACAGCTGGGGTAAAAAAAGAGAAAATTCATAAAATAAATGAAGATCATTTTGAGGTTTCCGTGCGTGAGAAAGCTGAACGTAACTTGGCAAACACTCGCGTGCTCGAACTTATCGCGGGATATTTTAAAGTTCGCACCAGCAAAATTCGTATTGTGAATGGACATCATCATCTGAGCAAGTTGCTTGTAGTAGAATAAACCTCTCTCGTTAAAAATTCTCTGGTGTGCTATAATCAAGTCATTAATAGCTTGCCCTGAGCGACTTGCCCTGAGCATCGTCGAAGGGAGTCGAAGGGTTAACAAGAATAAATCCGATGGTAGACAAAAAAGGTTCCGCATTTATGAAGCCGATGAACGTGAGCGCTGAACTCTCCGAGATAGTAGGCAAGGGGCCGATGCCTCGCTCCGAGGTCGTCAAAGCCTTGTGGGTGTATATTAAAAAGAACAATCTGCAAGACCCGAAGAACAAGCGCAATATCAACGCCGATGAGAAGCTAAAGAAAGTATTCGGCGGCAAAGCAGTGGTCAATATGTTCGAAATGACCAAGCTTGTCTCAGCGCATCTATCTTAATTATTAATTTAATAAAGATTTTATGGCAAAAGGAGACGGACACAGAAAAGAAAAAAAGAAACCAAAGAAAGCAAAAAAGTAGCTTTCTTCCCAAAAGCACCCATCTGGGTGCTTTTGGGTTTTTGGTGGGTGGGGGTAGAATTTGTTTCAAAGACAGAGCGGAGTTTAATTTTGCCATTGAAATTTGGTTTTAAAAAAGTGCTATAATATCTTCATGTTAAAAGAATTCAAACAATTTTTGCTTCGAGGGAATGTGGTGGATCTGGCGGTTGGGGTTGTCATCGGGGCGGCGTTTGGGAGCGTGGTGACAGCACTAGTGTCGGACCTGCTCACTCCTTTTATTTCTGCTATTGCCAAGGTGCCGGACTTTAGCGGGCTTTCGTTTGTTTTAAATGGCAGCAAGTTTATGTACGGTCATTTTTTAAATGCGCTGATTTCTTTCATCTTAGTTGCCGCGGCCATATTCTTTTTCATCGTCAAACCTGTCAATTTGCTTGTCTCTCGTTCGCGCAAGGAACCGCCGGCCGATCCAACCGAGAAGAAGTGTTCGGAATGTTTGAGTGATATTCCCATTAGTGCCAAGCGTTGCGCGCACTGCGCGCAAGTTGTTGGTTAAAAATATGCGAAAGCGCGTGGAGTTAAAAATTTATGGCAAAGTGCAGGGTGTATTTTTTCGGGATTCCACTCGAGCAAAAGGGGAGGAGCTTCATTTGTCTGGCTGGGTTAGAAACGAACCGGACGGAACAGTGCAAATCGTTGCCGAAGGTGCGGACAGAGATTTAAATTCAATGATTGAATGGTGCAAATACGGTCCAGATCATGCCGTGGTGGAAAAGGTTGACGTGAAATGGCTAGAGCCATCCGGGGAATCTGGTGGTTTTAAAATAGTAATATAAGCGGCTAGGTGCTATAATGGGGCAGTGCGATTATTAATTTAATATTTTTTAAATTTTATGGATGGAGAAAATAAAAATACAACCAATCAAACAAATACTTTAATGGGTGTTTTGGCGTATCTAGGGCCGCTTGTTATCGTTTCTTATCTTGTCGCCAAAGATGATCCTTTTGTAAAATTCCATATCAAGCAGGGGCTTGTGCTGTTAGTTATCCAAGTTGTTCTTTGGGTCCTGATGCCCATGATGGTGTGGGGGCTTTGGTCTTTAATGAGGTTGATAAATTTAGCAGTCGCTGTACTCGCTATTATCGGCATCATAAATGTAGTCCAGAAGAAAGAAAAAGAACTTCCCTTGGTCGGAAGTTTTGCCTCATATTTTAAATTCTAAATTTTACGCTAGGTCGTTCCAGACTAGCAGTTTCCACTCATCTTTTTTAAACCAGCGATGAGTGTAGGAACAGATGGCCATACTGGCATTGTCTATAGGGTTGAAGTAACTCAAGTTGTTGTACTCTGAAGCGGTGAGTTGATCGCCGTAAAGCATATAAGAGATTACCATTTTCAAAAAGATTCCATGCGTGACCATGATGATCCTTTTTTCCCATCTGTGGCTAATGAAGGCCAATAACTTTTTCGCCCTTTCCTTGAGATCAGTAAAATTTTCTTCATCTGATATTCGCAAATCATCCGCGTGGTAGCTATTGTCTATGCGATCAATAATTTGCTTCACTCCCAATTCTCCGCCCCAGTGGCCGATGACCTCGCTAGGATTTTTCCTTTCTTTCAAAAGATCAGAATATTTTATTTTTAACCCGAGTTCTTTGCCAATGATTTCCGCTGTCTCTTTAGTACGTTCGAATGGGCTTGAAATAATAATTTGCGGACGCCCCTTTTCCTTTGGGAATCTTTTAGCAGTGGCTAACGCTTGCGCCTTGCCTTTTTCTGTAAGATGGCCTTCAGCCCCTTGCCTGATATGTTCCGCGTTCAAAACAGTTTCCCCATGTCTGACGAAGTAGATTAATTTGGTTGCCATATGTTTCATTTTAGCATACAAAATGGGTCTTACCTTGCAAAAGTTAAGACTTGATATACAATTAAGGAATGAAATTTAATACGCCTGAAGAAAATTTAATAATAGAAAAACAGGAAGAAAAAGCTTTTCAAGAACGTGAACTTTTATTGCAAGATATGTCTAAGAAGTTGGGTTATGAAATGGTTAATTCAGTTGAGGCGCTGGCTTTAACCCCTAATGAGATGTCAAAAATTCGGAATGTAGATTTGAGGTACTATTTAAGAGAGAAAGATACACCACTCGGCCAAAAAATGCTGGAGCCTATCAGATATTTAAAGGCACAGAGAAAAGACGGTGCTTCAGTGAAAGTGGTAATTTTAATTAGAAACGATTTAAATAATAATGAATTTGCCGCAGAGATTTTTACCCCTGCTTTTTATGAAGGTTCAGGGGGCAATCACGATTTTAATAGATCAGAATTAGAACAAAATTTACGTATGGCCATTGATTTACCACCATATTCTAGCCCTCGTTAATTGTTGACAATGAATTTCTCTTAGTATATACTCTCCCTACGCCTTTCCTTTAGTGGGATGACGTTTTAATTTCCGCCACAGGCGGACAAGTAACCCTTCTTTGAAAACAGAATGAATTTTTGAGAACAAGTGCAAGCTTGTTTATTTTTTTGAATTCCAAGAGCTAGGAACAAGTAAACCCCGCCTACAATCGGCGGGGCAGGCAAAAAATTTGCTGTTTTTTGTTTTGTTTCGTTCTAATTAACTTTTAGTTAGAGTTTGATCCTAGCTCAGGATGAACGCTGGCGGCGTGGATAAGGCATGCAAGTCGAACGGACTTTCTAAAATCGGAGATGAGATTATATCAAGTCAAAGGTCGTAGAAAGTTAGTGGCGAACGAGGTAGTAATACATAGGAACTTCCCCTTCAGTCGTGAATAATACGTCGAAAGACGTACTAATACACGATGGCCTCAAGGACTTTTGTCCAAGAGTAAAGTTTTAACGCTGGAGGAAAGGCCTGTGCGATATCAGCTAGTTGGTAGTGTAATGGACTACCAAGGCTATGACGTCTAGGGGAGGTGAGAGCCTGACCCCCACCGATGGTACTGAGACACGGACCATACACCTACGGGTGGCTGCAGTCGAGAATCTTCCACAATGGACGAAAGTCTGATGGAGCGACGCCGCGTGATTGATGAAGTCCCTCTGGGACGTAAAGATCTTTTATGAGGGAAGAAGTTTATTGACTGTACCTCATGAATAAGAGGCTCCTAATCTCGTGCCAGCAGGAGCGGTAATACGAGAGCCTCGAGCGTTATCCGGAATTATTGGGCGTAAAGGGTGCGTAGGTTGTTCTGTTAGTCTTTTGTTAAAGACCCGAGCTTAACTTGGGGATCGCGAAAGAAACGGCAGAACTTGAAAGTGCGAGAGGTATACAGAACTCATGGTGTAGGGGTGAAATCCGTTGATATCATGGGGAATACCAAATGCGAAGGCAGTATACTGGCGCATATTTGACACTGAAGCACGAAAGCGTGGGTAGCGAATGGGATTAGATACCCCAGTAGTCCACGCCCTAAACGATGATCTCTCGCTATTCGGAGTATCGACCCTCTGAGTGGCTTAGCTAACGCGTTAAGAGATCCGCCTGGGAAGTACGGCCGCAAGGCTAAAACTCAAAGGAATAGACGGGGACTTGCACAAGCAGTGGATTATGTGGTTTAATTCGATGGTAAACGAAGAACCTTACCAGGGTTAGAAATCCTAGTGAAAGCCCGAGGAAACTCGGGGCCTCGCAAGACTCTAGGACAGGTGATGCATGGCCGTCGTCAGTTCGTGGTTTGAATTGTACCCTTAAGTGGGCTAACGAACGCAACCCTCGTTGTGTGTTACAAGTGTCACACGAGACCGCCCCCGCCTTTGATCGTAAAAATTTTTTATGGGCAAAGGCGGGGGAGGAAGGAGAGGATGACGCCAGGTCAGCATGTCCCTTTGATACCCTGGGCTACACACATAATACAATGACCACTACAACGCGTTGCGACGAGGCGACTCTGAGCTAACCGTTTAAAAGTGGCCTCAGTTCGGATTGAAGGCTGCAACTCGCCTTCATGAAGCTGGAATTGCTAGTAATCGCAGGTCAGCTAAACTGCGGTGAATACGTTCTCAAGTCTTGTACTCACCGCCCGTCAAGTCAAGGGAGCCGGGAGTACCCGAAGTATCCGCAGAAGCGGGTCCTAAGGTAAGCTCGGTGACAGGGACTAAGTCGTAACAAGGCACGGGTAGCGGAAGCTGCTCGTGGAATAATTCAATTTGAAAAACGGGTCCGGCCTTCGGATGAAGGTCGGCCCATGTGAGTCGGTATTGCACGCCTCAATTGAGCGCGCAATAGTTTGCAAGAACTTAAAACTTAATGACAAGTGTGGAATAGACATACAAAATAAAAAAGTTAAACAAAGAACGAAACAAAACAAAGTACAGCAAAAAAACAAAAACACCTCGCGCAAGCTGGGTGTTTTTGGTATAATAATTTTAATGAATGAATCACCCAAAATAGAAATAAAACACCCCGAAACAGGGGTTGAACCTGAAGAAATTTCTGTCGATGACAATATTACTGCTGAAAAAAGTACTGAAGATGAGTTAAATAAAACAGATACCGCGATAAAAATCCAAGAAAAAATTATTTCCGGTACTACATTTAGAGTAAATGAAATT
The DNA here is from genome assembly GCA_023267195.1 of Candidatus Nomurabacteria bacterium. Lineage (GTDB taxonomy): Bacteria > Patescibacteriota > Minisyncoccia > Phycocordibacterales > UBA9973 > UBA9973. The sequence goes on along the minus strand of JAHFNT010000002.1, from coordinate 152,472 downwards.
AGACACACACTTGGTTTAGAAGGAGAAATTATAGATATTCCTTCTGTTGAATTAAATAAAAGTAGGATTGAAGATTTACAAAGGAAGAAAACAGAGTTAGAAAGACAGCCGTCTCAACAGAATGAATCCTTGGTTGTATTAGAGCCATTTCCAGAAGAATCTGAGCAAGAATACATTGCCCGTTTTTTTGGAAATTTAACAGATAGATATACCGATAGAAATAAGGGAGTAAAAGATGGATTATCTCCATGGGATAAATTAAATTATCCAAATGTTGCCACTAACCAAGCACAACAGGAATTTATTGGAGATGAAGATTCTAGAAAAAAATTTTTAGCTATTCTTGAACAATTAATAACCCATAAAGATATACGGCAAACGCCCGAGAAAGACAAGGAGACGTTACAAATCATAGAGCGCAGGCTATCATCCGCTAATAATTCCTTAGCTGTTGGTGAAGAAGACGAAAAAAGGAGACATTTTGCTAATACCAACCAAACAAGGAAATTTTTTGAAAAAGGCCCGAAACGTGGCGACGATCTTTCTTACTCATTAACGATGTTTGGAATTCCTGGTAGTGTTTTAGAAACACCAGAAGGTAAAAAGTATATGCATGGTCAAATAGACGACAAGAACATTTTTCTTTTTGGTGGTGGTGACTCTATACGAGATTTATTGGTTTCTGAAGAATATCATCCAAATAAGGTAATAAATTTTGATCCGTATATAAGATTAGAAACAGTAGGAAAAAATAAAAATGGAGTATATACATCTGAAATGATTTCAGCTACGTCTCCAGAAATACAAAACAAAGTGGCAAGTGGTGAATTACCCAAAGCTGATGAGATTTGGGCGACATATTCTGTGCCTTTTTATTTAGATGGTTCTCAGGATATTAGTAATTTAATTGATAATATGACAAGTGTTTTAGCTGATGGTGGAAATGCTAGAATTTCTCCAATAATGATCCAAGGCCAAGAAACAGAAGCCGGATCATTTGAGACTAGGAAAACAGCACTTTTAGAAGCTATTAAAGCAGTAATGGCAAAAGGAAATTTTAATGTAACAGTATTTAATAACACAATTCAAATTCACAAAATAAAAGTTGGAAAATAAAACATGTTATAATTTATCAATGCAGGCTGCTACTAAAAAAAGAATTGGGATACTGCGCGGGGGAATGGGTGAGGGTTATACTTCGTCTTTGAAAAAAGGCGGGGAAATTATTTCTCATATTACGGAGAATTTGGCCGACAAGTATAAAACGATAGATATTTTGGTTGATAGAGATGGAGTGTGGCATCTAAATGGTGTGCCAGTACAACCAGCAGAAGTAATGCATAAAGTCGATGTCGTTTGGAACACTGCTGATCCAAGAGTTTCAATGATTTTGGATAATTTTTCTATACCAAATATCGGGACGAGTTCTTTTTATGCTACTTTGGAAAATAGTAGAGAGATGTTGCGCGCGCATATGAAAAAACTCGATGTAGACATGCCGAGGGCTGTCGTTTTGCCAGTTTATCAAAAAGATTTTGATGGCGAGCGAAGCAAGTACGCGATCAAAAAAGCTAAAGAGGTGCATGAAAAATTTGGAGCGCCCTGGATAGTAAAATCATTTACCCCAGACGCAAATATGGGTATACATTTGGCGAAAACTTTTGATGAATTAGTGGGAGCGATAGAAGATGGAGCGAAACATGAGAAAAGCATTTTAGTAGAAGAATTTATCGCCGGCAAAGTCGCTTCTATTCACTCGGTGCCTGAGTTTCGTAATGACCTGCCTGCGCAGGCAGGAAAAATTTATGTTTTTCCCTTAGGTAACACTTTCGGCAATTTTTCTGCTGAGGAAAAAGAAAAGCTTTCTAATTTAGTAAAAGATTTACATATCCACCTTGGCGTAAAGCATTATCTAAAATCAGATTTCGTTATGAATTCTCACGGTAAAATTTATCTTTTATATATTGATGCTATGCCTGACCTAAAACCAGACTCTCACTTCTCCCAAGTTTGTGAATCTGTTGGAACGTCGGTATATCAAGTAGTTGAACATATTTTAGAACAAGTTTAAAATGGGCGTATGAATATCAAAGACAGAGTTTATGGAGAAGTCGAGATTTCTGAGCCAGTGTTGCTTGAAATTATCAATTGCCCGACATTTCAAAGGTTGAAAGATATAGATCAACATAGTTATTCTGAACCTAATTTTCCTGGTGGATGGCTTTCTCGTTTTGAACATTCTGTTGGGGTCTGTTTACTTTTGAAAAAATATGGCGCATCTCTCGATGAACAGATTGCGGGACTCATTCATGATGTTTCGCACTCCGCCTTTTCTCATTGTATTGATTATGTATTAGATACTGGTTCTGAAAAAACTCATGATTTGCAAGATAATGTTTTTGATGAGTTTGTTAAAAAGTCAGAAATACCGGCCATTTTAGAAAAATACAACTTTGATGCAGGCTACATCCTCGATGACACACATTTCCCATTAAAAGAAAATAATTTACCTAATTTGTGTGCTGATAGAATCGATTACTCGCTTCGAGACGGTATGGTTTTTCGCGAATTACAGAATCCAGATTATTTTCTAAGTAATCTTATAGTGGAAAACAACTTATGGGTTTTTAAAGACTTTAAAATTGCGAAAAAATACGCTGAACTTTTTCTTAAGATTAATAACACATACTATTGTGGTTTGATAACCGGGGGTATGTTTAGAAATTTAGGGGACTATCTAAAATACTCTATCTCAAAGGGCTATATTTCTGAAGCTGATTTATATACGACTGATAAAATTGTACTTACAAAAATTGAGCCATATCATAAAAAAGATGAAAGACTCCATTTGTTATTTGATAGGATGAATAATAAGATAGGTTTCGAAAATAATCCGAATGATTTTGAGACCGAGGTTTTTTGTAAATCTAGGGTGGTTGATCCACTTTGTATGTATAATGGCGAAATAAAAAGAGTTTCCGAAATTGATCCAAGTTGGTATGTAATTTTAGAAAAAGAATCAAAACCGAAGCATTATTTTATTAAATTTAATCGATAATATGGGCATGTGGCGGAATTGGTATACGCGTACGCTTCAGGAGCGTATGAGAGTAATCTCTTGAGAGTTCAAATCTCTCCATGCCCACCAATTTGATTTTTAGAAATATATTTAATAAAATTTATGTGTTAAAATGGCATTATGATTGAAAAAGGAACTATTGGGCCGGGCGCGGAAAAAAAGGTTGAATTTTTCCCCTTGCGCGGTGATTTAACAAAAAGCGAAACTGCCTTGTCTCGGGTACTAAGTCCAGTTATTGACAGACAGCGTATCTCGCTTGCTAGTTTTGGTTCCGGCGACTTGGCAAGTCTAGATGTAATTACACAGGATAGAGAAAAAATAAAAAATAAAAAAAATGAAATCCAAGCAGACAAAGCAATGATAGCAAGGGAAGACAAAGAACATTTGTTTTCTATTGAAAGAGGTTTGCTTGCAGAAGAAATCATTATTTATTGTATGCAACAAGGTAAATGGTTTGGAGATGCGGCTAAGGTTCGAGTTGCTTCCGAATATGATGATCTGTTTAATGGGGTTGATTCAATAATAGAATTTGATAACACTCGACAGCTTGCTATAGGTATTGATACAACTATCAGCCGGAACAAAATCAACGAAAAATTTCAAGGAATCAGGGAAAAAATTTTGGATGGCAAATTATTAGAAGTAAAATACTTTAAAAATGCAAACTTTTCAGGAAGTTTACACAATGTTCCACTTACAGTTATCGGCGCAGATTTAGGCGCGAATGCTTCATTGGCTCGGTTGGTGTATGACATGGAGATGACAGACCAATTTTACTCCAAAGACAAACCAGATAGAAGGGAAAAAGCGGAAGAAGCTATCAGGGGACACATTAGCCAGTTTATAATTCTTCTTGAAATAAAACTTGAACTTGAAGCTTTTAAAGAATTTGCCATTAGATTTGGGCAAGGTCATTTAGTTGCCAGACTGGATGCAGACTTAGATAAAATCAAGGAAATCTTAAAAGAAAGAATGCCTAAAAATCGCGAAGTTAGGCAGAGACTTCTCGCGGAAGTACAAAAAGATGAAGTTTTTAAATTGATAAGGCAAGCTTTGCGAGTTGAGTTTACGGAATGGGAAGAATCTGATATCTTTGTAGCAAAAATCAAAAAATAGAAAAATTTTTCGGGCCGTAGTATACCGGTCGTACGCATCCTTCGGGAGGATGTAGACTGGGTTCGATTCCCAGCGGCCCGAATTTCTGTTATAATTAACAAATTGTTTTTATCTGTGGCGGGTGGTCGCACTCACATAGGCACATATGTTGGAGTTTCGCCATCACCCGCTTCAAATGAAAACAATTACAAAACCCGCCTTCTTGGCGGGTTTTGTTTTGATTGTAAACTAGTGATGGTGTTCTCCTCCTACCTGCCCCGGCTCGGCGGCGGCCTTAATTATTCCACAAGCGATGCGAGGTCCACCGCTAACTCCGGAGCCATGTTCTCCTCCTTTGTATGGATCTTCATTCGCGTGAATCATAATAGCTGTTCCTTCTGTAGCTTCAAGGATGGAGGTAGGCCCTGGGGATAAAGTCACCCTGGTAGTCAGTGCTTCGAGCATTCCTACACCGTTTTCGTCTATTAATATGTTCGGTAGGTCTCCCGCGTGATGGGGATGGTTCACATCTGGGTCACTATTGCCAGCTGGGCCGGGATCGAAATGTCCACCAGCGCATTTAAAGCCTCCTTCGCAGGTTCCTTTCTCGTGAATGTGCACAGCGTGTAGTCCCGGTTTTATTTTTTCCGGATTTCCTTTTAGATTTAAAACTAATTTCACAACCTTTTGGGTATTGACTTGGTATTCGGTAAATTCTGCTGTACCAGCAATTTCATCACCAGCAACCTCGCACCTAACTTTTAGATTTTCTTTTCCATTGATTTGATAATTCATATAAATCAATTATACCAAAAATTAAAATTTTTATTTTTTAAAAGTTATCCACAGTTTTGTAAAAAAAGTATTGTATTCTGTTTTGATATGCGAGATAATTAAAGTAGTTCGAAGCAATAAATATTTGGTCGTTTTATTGCAAACTAAAATTTAGAAATTAATTTCGCGTAAGCGACAAAGAATATGGCAGCAAAAAAGAAAGCAAAGAAGGGAGGCAAGAAGAAAGCAAAGAAAAGCTCAAAGAAGCGAGCTTAGTCCCGACCAAAGTCGGGATCCCGACATGGGTCGGGATCTTCTAGAAAAAATTCCTCTACGGAGGAATTTTTTCTTTTTTATGCTAAGATATATTCATGTCTTTATTCAGTAAAATATTTGGAGATGAGAGTTCCAAATTCATAGGAAATGCCAATAAAATAGTCGCTAAAATCAATGCTTTTGAGGAAAATAGCTCAAAGTTGGCAGATACTGATTTTCCTAAAAAAACACAGGAATTTAAGGACCGATTAGCGCAGTCGGAGAATAAATCTAAAACTTTGGATGAAATATTGCCGGAGGCTTTTGCGCTCGTGCGTGAAGCGGCCAAGAGAAATTTAAAAGAGAGACATTATGATGTTCAATTGATTGGAGGTTTGGCTCTCCATTCCGGCAAAATTGCCGAGATGCGCACCGGGGAAGGAAAAACTTTAGTAGCAGTTTTACCCGCATATTTAAATGCGCTCACAGGAGAGGGAGTGCATATTATTACGGTGAACGATTACCTTTCACGTATCGGCGCGGTACTCATGGGGCAGGTTTATAATTTTTTGGGATTAAGCGTGAGTGTTATTAATTCACAAAATGTTTCTTACCTCTATGATCCGAAGCACGTGGAAGAAGATAAAGAGCGCGATCAAGTTGGAGAATTTAAGGTGGTATATGATTTTCTAAAACCATGTTCTCGAAAAGAAGCCTACGGGGCAGATATTACTTATGGTACGAATCACGAATACGGTTTTGATTATTTAAGAGATAATTTAGCTACGAATATAAATGATTTGGTGCAAAGAGGGCATAATTTCGCTGTTGTTGATGAAGTGGACTCTATTTTAATAGACGAGGCACGTACCCCCCTTATTATTTCTTCGCAGTCCGGCGACTCCGAAGATTTTTATGTAAAATTTTATCAAATTGCCAAGCAGTTGAAGCGGGATACAGATTATGAAGTGGATGAAAAATTAAAAGCTATAACTCTGACTGATGCCGGTATTAGTAAAGCTGAAAAACTTCTCGGAGTAGAAAATATATATACAGAAAAAGGGATCAAATATGTGCACCATCTAGAAACTGCTGTTAAAGCGCAGGCTATTTTTGAACGGGATCGAGATTATGTAGTTAAAGAAGGTGAGGTCGTTATTGTTGATCCCTTTACTGGCCGTCTGCAGCCTGGCAGGCGCTGGTCGGAAGGTATTCATCAGGCAATTGAGGCAAAAGAAGGAGTAAAAATTGAAAAAGAAACCCGATCTTCCGGGTCTATTACTTTCCAGAATTATTTTAGATTTTATAAAAAGCTTTCTGGTATGACGGGTACGGCGGCAACTTCCGCGGAGGAATTTTTGAAAGTTTATGGTTTGGATGTAATAGTTATTCCAACCAACCGTCCTGTTGTTCGTATAGACCACTCTGATTTAATTTTTCAAACGGAAAAAGGAAAATTCCAGGCCATCGCCAAAAAAGTGAAAGATTTAAATCTAAAAGGTCAACCAGTTTTGATCGGCACAATCTCAATTGAGAAAAACGAACTACTCTCCGCTTATCTAAAGCAAGAGGGGGTGCAGCACACTATCTTGAATGCAAAAAATCACGAGAAAGAGGGAGAAATAATTGCCCAAGCTGGAAAGAAGGGTGCAGTAACCATCGCCACAAATATGGCTGGTCGTGGTATTGATATTAAATTGGGAGGAAATCCACACACAGAAGAAGAATATCAATTCGTAAGAAATGCAGGCGGACTTTTCGTGCTAGGTACCGAGAGGCACGAAGCGCGCAGGATTGACAATCAGCTTCGTGGTCGTTCGGGCAGGCAAGGCGACCCGGGAGCTTCGCAGTTCTATGTCTCACTAGAAGATGATTTAATGCGGGTCTTTGGATCTGAAAAAATTAAAACTATGATGGGGCGATTTGGCATACCAGAAGACCAGCCGATTGAGAATCGTTTTATCAGTCGAACGCTCGAGGGCGCGCAGGCGAAAATAGAAGGATTTCATTTTGACGCTAGAAAAAATACGCTTGAATATGATGATGTAATGAATCATCAACGTAAAATAATTTATGAAAGACGACAGAAAATGTTGCGCGCAGATAAAGCTGAAATTGAGGCTTTACTTGTCGGCATAGCGGAAAATAAAGAAGGTTTTGACAAAACAATTGAAGAAAAAAGAAAAAAATTAGGGGACGAAATGTTTTTTGAGACTGTTCGCAGGATTGCTTTATACACTACCGACACATTGTGGATGGAGCATCTTGAAGCGATGGACTATTTACGTTCATCGGTAAATCTGCGTGCTTATGGACAGCGTGAACCCATAGTAGAATATAAAAAAGACGGACTGAGTATGTTTAAAGAAATGGAAGAAACTTTTAAAGAACAAGTTTTTTCACTTGTTGGTACGATAAATACCGACATTGTTCAAAGTGTAAAAGAGGAACCAAATGATGTGCCCAAGCAAACTTTAGTGACAAGTCACACTGAACCATCAGAGCTTGGAGGAAAAAAAGTCCGACCAAAGTCGGATTCTGACATAGGGTCGGAGAATATCGGGCGCAATGATCCGTGCCCTTGTGGAGCCATTAATCCAGCCACAGGTGAAATCTATAAATACAAAAAATGTGGTTTGATCAATGCACCACAACACAGGAAGTCTTTGGTGAATTAAAAATCGCAAGAGAATTAGATGAAAAATAAAATTCTCAATGTTCCATTGCTGAAGCAAAAGAAGGACACTTGCGGACCTACGGCACTTCGTATGATTTTTAAGTATTTCGGAAAAGAGATCAATGAAAAAGAAATTATAAAGTTTATTGGCGGTCTCAGAAAATATGGAGTCAGAACTATTGCACTAGCTGATTATGCAAAATACGCAGGCTACCAAAGCAAATGCTTTTCTTTTAATGAGAAAGCGGCAGGCGGAAAAGCAGAGATAGAAAGGCCAAATGTAAAACGTATAGAAGAATATTTATCAAAAGGGGTGCCGGTAATTTTATTAGTCAGATCTTTTCTGCTTTTTAATAAAAAGCCATCTCCAAATGGTCACTTTATTGTTATTACCGGATATAAAAATGGTATTTTCTTTTACAATGATCCAAAAGATGGCCAAAGACATAAAATTTCTAAAGAAGAATTGTTATTTATCTGGTTTAATAATGTTTTAGAGCCTAGCGCTTACTTCGTTGCTATTTGGCCCAAAAAATCATAAAATAAAATCTAGATAATTCTAATTAAAAGAAATTTATTTAAAAATATGGTAAAGAAAAATAAGAAGAATAACACATACGATCAAATTGCGAATTTTGTGTATGAAACGGGTATTCATAGTATGACACCACGGTCTGGGTTTTGGTTTTTAGGCAGTGGCGAGCAGTCTGTCGCAGAGCATCTATTTCATACTGCAATGATTGCTTATGCTTTGTGTCACCTTGAACCAAAAGTTGATAAAAACAAAGTGGTGCTCATGGCGCTCCTGCATGACATTGGGGAAGGCCGCACTTCTGATCACAATTATGTGCATCAACGTTATGGTAGGCTGGCGGAAGGGCAAGCGGTGGAAGATATTTCCAAGAGTGTTCCTTTTGGTAAAGAAATCACTGATCTATTTCAAGAAGAACAGGCTCGGCTTACTCCTGAAGCTAGGATAGTGAAAGATGCTGATAGGCTCGAATGGATTTCAACCCTGCGGGCGGAAGAAGTGAAGGGAAATATAAAAGCGAAAGATTGGATAAATATTGCCATAAAAGATCTTCGGACCAAGCATGGCAAAGAACTCGGAAAAATTTTAGCCAAAACCCACCCTGATTCATGGTGGCTTGATATAAACGATCCATGGTTCATTGGCCGAAAAGAAAAGTATCGAAAATGGGGAGGGGTCAAAAAGAAATAAGAAATGAAAAGCTTAGAAATTGGGGCAGTTTATAGACACTACAAAGGAACCAGAGTAAAGGTGCTTTTTGAAGCGATTCATAGCGAAAATAAAGAGCATTTGGTTATTTATATGCACCTAGAAGACGGCGTGATTTGGGCTAGACCGAAACAAATGTTTTTGGAAAATATTGTCCTAGATGGAAAAGAAATTGAGAGATTCAAGAAGATAGACCAAGAGATCTTAACCCAGCCTAAATTAAAATGAAAAACTTTAGTAAAAAACTTAAAACAATTTGGTGGAGTTTCAAGTTATTTTTAGCGCAGATTTATTATGGCAATCCGGCTCGAAAATTAAAAATTATTGGAGTCACAGGAACAAATGGCAAGACGACGACAGCTACACTTTTGTATAAAATTGCTCTGGAACTTGGATATAAGGCTGGGCTAATTGGAACTGTTGAGAACAGAGCGAACAGAGAGAAGATAGAAATAAAAAGTAATTCCAGCAAGCCTGGCACTACCCCCGACTCAACGACTTTAATCAAAATTTTTAACGAAATGGTAAAAAAAGATTGCGAATATGTTTTTATGGAAGTGAGTTCACATGCAATGGATCAAAATAGGGTAAGGGGCATAAAATTTACTGGCGGAATTTTTACCAATCTGACGCACGATCATTTGGATTACCACAAAACCATGGAGCAGTATTTCTTGGCGAAAAAAGCCTTTTTTAAATTTTTACCCAAAGACGCTTTTGCTTTATCAAATGCGGATGATCCATATGGAGCGAGAATGCTTGATGGCATAAACGCAAAAAAAGAAACCTATGGATTTAAAGGTCAGCCTGCCCGCAATGCTTCAGGCATAGCTGATGCAGGCGGGGAGGATTTTCATGGAGAAATTGTAAATATGGATTTTTCTGGATTAAAATTAAAAATAAATGACCATGGAATATCTGCTCCACTGATTGGAAAATTCAATGCTTACAATGTGCTTGCAGTTTACTCTGCTTGTTTACTCTTAGGTTTTAATAAAGAAAAAACAACAAACGCTTTAGCGAAAGTTTCTCCACCCGCTGGCAGATTTGAATATTTTTATGGTGCGAACGGCGTGCTCGGCGTGTTGGATTTTGCACACAGTCCAGATGCAGTAGAAAAAATAATCAACACAGCGAAAGATATTGTGAAAGAAGGGGGCAGAGTTATCTCTGTATTTGGTTGCGGGGGAGATAAAGATCCCTTCAAGAGGCCAGTGATGGGAAAACTCGGAGCTTCACTTTCTGATCTGGCAATTTTTACTGCAGACAATCCACGTAGTGAAGAACCAGAAAAAATTATCGAAGCAATGTGTTCAGAACTTTCTCCGGAATTATTACAAAAAATAAAAAAATTTCCCGATCGAAACAGGGCGATAGAAGAAGTGGGGAAGATAGCTCGCGCGGGAGATATAGTTTTACTCATGGGCAAAGGTCCCGAAACTTATCAAGAAATTAAAGGCGTAAAGTATCCTTGGAGCGATATGGAGAAGCTCAAGGCTGCGCTTTCCTGAAACTCTTTTTATGATAGTATGAACAATATGCAGGATTTCAAGACATTTTTCAAAGGTAAAAAAGTTACTGTCGTCGGACTTGGGCTCTTGGGCAAAAGGCTTGGGGATATTGCATTTTTGGCGGAATGTGGAGCCAAAGTTTTGGTGACGGATTTAAAGTCTTCGACGGAGCTCAGACCGTCGCTTGAAAAGCTCCGAACGTACAAGAATATTACCTATGTGCTGGGGGAGCATCGATTCGAAGATTTTGATAGTTGCGATTTTGTTTTGAAAGGGCAGGGGGTGGCGCTGGATTCGCCATATATCAAGTACGCGGACAGTAAAGGCATTCCGATAGAAATGGATGAATCTTTATTTGCGAAACTGGCACCGAAGGTAAAAATTATTGGCGTGACAGGTACTCGCGGGAAAAGTACCACTACAATATTGATTTACGAAATTTTAAAAGCCTCTGGCATGCGAGTGCATCTGGGCGGGAATGTCAAAGGCACTGCAGCGTTGCCGCTTTTAAGGGAAGTGAAGGATTGGGACGTGGTGGTTTTCGAACTTTCCTCATGGCAGCTCCAAGGTTTCGGTGAGGCGAAGATTTCTCCGCAGATTGCTGTATTTACAAATTTCATGCCGGACCATATGAATTATTATGGTTCGACTAAGCTCACCACAAGTAAAGCTTTGCAAAAATATTTTCAAGATAAATCTTACATTTATAAATTTCAGAAAAAAGATGATGTGCTGGTACTTGGTCCGAGCATGAAAAACTTAGTAAAAAATCCAAAAGGCAAAGTAATAAATGCAAATGTAAAAAATATTCCAAAAGACTGGAAAATAAATTTGAAAGGTGAACATAATTTAGAAAATATTGCTTGCGCTGTTGAAGTCGCCAGAAATTTAAAAACTAAAGAAGTAGTTATCAAAAAAGTGGTAGAGAATTTCAAGGCTATCCCCGGCAGGCTGGAATTAGTGAAGACTATTCGAGGGGTGGATATTTATAATGATACAAATTCAACAACACCGGAAGCAACCATTGCTGCGCTCAATTCTTTTGACAAAAAAGTTTTTTTAATTCTGGGGGGTATGGATAAAGGGCTCGAGTTGAAAAAATTAAATATTCTTTTACTAAAGAAAACAAAAAAAGTATTTTTAACCCCAGGCTCTGGTAGTGAAAAAATTACAAACAAAAAACTTCAGGTGCAAAAGGTAACTTCTTTGAAAGAAGCAGTCATGGAAGCATTCAAGCAAGCGAAAAGCGGCGATATTATCCTTTTCAGCCCAGCCTTTGCATCATTCAATATGTTCAAGAACGAATACGATCGTGGAGATCAGTTTATGGAGATCGTGAATAAATTAAAATGAAAGATATAGAATTATCTAAAATTAACACTTTGGAAATACTCAGCGCAAGAAAAGTATTTTTTATCGGCATTGGCGGGATCGGTATTTCGGCTTTGGCGAAGATGGCGCTTTCGAGGGGTATGGAAGTGCTTGGAATAAATGACGAAGAGAGTTCGAAGACTTTAGAACCACTTCGGGAGGCAGGGGCGATCATTTATTATCAAAATGAATTAAAAGAATTACCGGACGCAGACCTATATGTGTACAGTGATGCCTGGCTCTATCGTGGGCCAGAAATTATTAGAGATGCAAAAACTCGTGGTAAACCAGTGCTCTCTTGTTTTGAAGCGCTTGGGCAGTTTGCTAAAGAATATAAAGTCATTGCGATAGCAGGAACACATGGTAAGACGACGACGACCGCAATGGTAGCCGAAATTTTAATTGAGGCCGGATTAGATCCTACAGTAATAGTCGGTTCTTTTGTGCAGAAATTTAATAGTAACTTTAGAAAGGGGAATAGCGAGTATTTAGTCGTGGAAGCGGATGAATACAACAGACATTTTTTAAACTTTCATCCTTATGTGGGGGTGGTTACGAATATTGAGGCTGACCATTTAGACTACTATAAAAATTTAGATGATGTACAGAATGCCTTCGATGCTTTTCTGTCGCAAAGCGAGAATATAATTACTAACTATGATAAATTTTTAGACAAAGTACCAAAACTTTCTGTGCCCGGAATTCACAATATTAAAAATGCTGCGGCAGCGCTCGCGGTGGCAGATGCACTCGGGATAAGAGAAGAAACAGCCCGAAAATCCTTGCAGGGATTTTCGGGCACCTGGCGTCGGTTGGAGAAAAAAGGCGTGACCAAAGAAGGGGCAATTATTTACGACGATTACGCGCATCATCCGACGGAAATTCGGGCCAGCTTACAGGGTTTGCGCGAATTGTATCCTAAGGGTGCCAAAAATATTACTGTTCTATTCCAACCGCATCTCTATAGCCGGACGAAAGCATTGTTCGATGACTTTGCCAAGGCTTTCCATGGGGCAGACCAAACACTCCTGTTGCCGATTTACTTTGCGCGAGAAGACAAGGATCCGAGCATTTCTAGTGAGAAATTGGCAGTAGCTATAGAGGAGGCAGGGGATAAAGCGCAGGCTTTTCCCGACTTCGAATCAACGGAAACCTTCGTAAAAGCTCTAAACTTGAGCTCAAATGACGTCTTTGTAACTATGGGAGCGGGGGAGGCCTACAAAGTAGCAGACAAGATGTTCAAATTAGCCTAGTTTTAGACTTATTTGTCAAACCTAAATTTCTAAAATACCTTGTAATATAAGAATATTTTAGATTTGACAGATGGTAATATTATTGTATAACTATTGACTTTTGTTTATGAATATGCTATCATGTTGGCATGTCCTTGTATTATAGGCGTAAGGTCTATGAAATAAGGATTTTTTAATTTTTAGTCACAAAGTTGGCTGAAATGACAGATCTGGAGTTGGTGGAGCAAAACCGCCCCAATATGAAAAATAAAAATTTAATACGTTTTATGCAATCCTTGGTTTTTTTGCCCGTTATGTCTATGTCGCTCTCTTTTGGGAACGTTCATAGTTCACAGATTGCCGGAAACGTGTTAATTCAAAAACTTAATATTACAACTAATGGAACTTTAGTTCTTAACCAAGCTATTGACCCAGAGGTTTTGTTGCAAAAAGCTAGAACAGAAAAAGCAATTTCTATTGATAATTATTTTAAGGAGCGTGACATGCCGCTTGCTGGTACTGGTATGAAAATGGTGGAAGAAGCCGAAAAGAATGACCTAGACTGGCGTCTGCTTCCTGCTATTGCCGTGCGGGAATCTACTGGTGGTAAAAATGATTGTATTAAAGTAAAACACAATGCTTTCGGTTGGGGTTCGTGTAAAATTGGTTTTAAATCAGATGATGAAGCGATAGAAACCGTTGCTAGAAACTTGGGAGGAAATAATCCAAAGACAGCAAAGCATTATGACGATAAAACTACTATCCAAATTCTCCGCGCTTACAATCCTCCGTCGATAGTTCCCAAATATGCCGAGCAAGTGATGTCTATAATGAATACGATTGGAGAAGCAGAAATTATGACCGACACTGCTGACGCTTAAACAAAAAACCCCGCTCAGGGTTTTTTGTTTGCTCAAGTTATTTATTATCTTCCAAATAAACCTTTCGACTTACTCAAGGTAAACCAAGGTCATCTTCTGATCTTTTGGTTCAAAAAGTGTGATTTGGAAATTATAATTTTTGCCAAGTTCTAATTTTGCGCGGAGGGCTGCTTCTGAGGGGAAGGTGGAATTGTGGACAAGTCCGGCTACGCCTTCTTTGATAGATACCAGTGCACCATGTTTGTTGTATTTAATGACGACCCCTTTGATGATATCGCCCTTTTTGAGCTTGCCTTCAAACTCTTTCCAAGGATTTTCCTTCAGTGCTTTGATGGAGAGGGAAATCTTGCCGTCTTTAATTTCAATCACTTTAGCTTTTACTTTATCTCCAACCTTAAACATGTTGCGTGGATCCTCCACCAGCCCCCAATCTAGTTCAGAGATATGTACCAGACCCTCAAGTCCATCTTCGAGTTTAAGAAAAACTCCGAAGTCCACAATGCCGGCAACAGTGCAGTCGAGACTATCGCCAACAGTGTATTTGCTTAAGATTTCTTTCTTTTCCTCCGGATTATTGTCTTTTTCGGAAAAGATTAATTTGCCTTCTTTTGGCAGGGTGGAAATAATCATCACGGAGATTTTTTCTCCAACTAACTTCTTCAGTTCTTTCAATATTTTATCTTTATCTGAATCTAGCACGCGAGGATAATGATCTGCTTTGAGTTGAGAAGCTGGCAAAAAGCCTGTAATGCCTTGCCACTCCAAGATCAAGCCTCCTTTGTTTGCATCTTTCACTTCTAAATTAAGGACAGTTTTAGCTTTTATCGCTTTTTCTGCTTCACTCCAAGCTAGGGCTTGTTTTGCCTCTTTCAAAGAAAGTTCCGTATAACCGTCTTCGTTTTCTACTTCAACAACTTTTGCCTTAATGATGTCGCCAAGACTGATTTTATTAATTACATCTTTGGCGTTAATAAATTCCCGGCCGTAAATAATACCAGTGCCGAAAGGCGCCAAGTCTACATACACCGATGATTTCTGCACCAAAATTACTGGACCCTCCACTAAAGAATCAACTTTGGGCTTGCTCGCGCTTCTGTCAACAATAGAACTTAAAACTGTATTTTCTTCTACTACTGTCTCGTCTTTTTTGTACATAAAATTAAAAATCCGCGCAAAGCGGATATAAGGTCTAGGTTATCCGACCTGGGTCGGATGGTTACCCCAAATCCTGCTTTTAAAGCCGACGCTGTGGTCGGTTCTACGACTTTCCGTCGGAGTAAATTCATACTACTATAAAACTACAAAAACGCAAGCCCTGGGTTATGGTATTTTTCTACATGATTGTGGCCATGTCAAAATCAATAATATAAACACGTGGTTTTTTACTAAAATCTATATTGCCATTTTTGTCTCTAAAAAAACGTAGGCAGAAATTTCCGTCATGATAATCATGCCCATGAATTATTCCTCTTTCTATTAAAATACCTTTTATGCGCTCTTTAACACCATCTAAAGCTCGGTCATATCCTCCTATATATTTTTTCCAATCATCCAAATTCAAATCTAAAACACCACTATACACATCGACTAGACCATTTCCATTTAACTTAAACGACTGTATTGGTTCTATGGGCACATAATCAAAGCCTGCTTTTGCCCACATTTCATAATCCTCGTATAATTTTTGCCAGGCCAAGAAAGATTCTGGTGTAATATGCCTAATTATTATTTTATCTTTTAATTTGCCTCCAATTAACGTAGTTTCTGAACCGGTTTTTGAAAATTCCATTCTTGAAAATTTTCTTTTGGACATATCCATATTTTCATACAAAGGTGGTTCTATTAAAGTATTGCCTAGTTTCCCCCAGGCTTGCTTAAAAAGGTCTGCTTTTTTGTTTTCTGATGCATAACAGATCATAGCCGCGTACACTTTTTTAATTTCATTACTATTGTCAGATTCAAGTATTTTTTTTATTAAAGATGCCAACTTGTCTCCAAGCAAATTTTGTTGATCTGTCGGTATACTGCGAATCATTTCTGCGCAAAACAGATGTTTTTCTGGATCGTTTGTTTCAAAACCCTGTTCTATAACACTGTATATTTTTGCCCTAAGTTTTTTTCTTTCGTTAGTTTCTATAATATATTCAATCATACCAGCGCAAGCTGCCTGAACTTCAATATTGTTGGTATCAATACCTTGTTCAATTAGTGTGGACATCTGATCTTTTGGTGCGTTCCATATCATCTTGATACAACCTATTTGCAATTTAGCATTATTGCTAGATAAATAATTTTTAACTAATGCAGCTACTTTTTCTTCAAGCATTGGACGGTTTTTTGGTGTAGTATATTGAAAAATCATTAAGGCTGCGACAACCCTAGCTTTTAGACCACAGATGTCTAAGCATTTTTCAATTAATGCAGCTCTTCTGCCTTCTTGAACACACCTAATCATTTCCGCGTAAACTGCTTGTATTTCCTCATTGTTGGAGTTTAAACCTTTTTCAATCAAGATATCTCTTTTATCCAATGGAACATATCTGACAGCTTCTGCGCAGGCGGCTTGCAACTCTTCATTGTCGATGTCAATTACCTTTTCAATAAGAGAAAATCTTTTGCCAATCTCTTTAACATACCTAATCATTTCTACGCACATTATTTGCGTTTTTACATTATTTTCAGCGAGGCCCTGCTCGATCAATGTAATCATATCTTCAGGAGAGGAGTTTTTTATCCTTTTTTTATAATTCGCCGCAAAATCTGCCGCTTCCTTTATCGCTTTATCTTGCTTTTTATCTTTTTGGTATCTGACAAAAGAGTGATAAGTTATCTGTTCGTGCCCGGGAATTTTATACATAGACAGATATTTTGGTAATTTTTCAGCACTTGTTTTTGTTTCTATACCTGTTTGCCATCTTTCAAAAATGCTCATATTATTTATTATTCTAACACATAGAACTTAATATTCTAACAATTTTTGAATTTTCAAACTACCTTTTTCTTCTCTTTTCTGCTATAATGAGACTAATGATCATCACGTATTTCGGCAAACAATTTTTCAAGATTGGGCAAGGGGAAATGGTTCTGGCTTTTAATCCTGTCAGCAAAGAATCCAAAACAGGCATCTCTGCGCACTTTGGCGCGGATATTGCCTTGGTCACTACCAATCATCCAGACTACAATGGGGTTGAACAGTTGTCTCATGGCGAGAGGGCGCCCTTTGTTATTTCCGGGCCGGGAGATTATGAGATAAAAGAAATCTTTATTAAAGGAGTACTATCCAATTCTTTAATCGCCAATAAAAAATACGTCAATACAATTTATTTGTTTTCAGTGGACAGCATTAATATTGCTTTTTTAGGAGCCCTTTCGGATCCCGAGCTTTCCAAAGATTCTCGCGAGGCCATCAATACCCCCGATGTTCTTTTCATTCCTGTCGGTGGAAAAGGAGACATGCTTGACGCCAAAGCTTCCGCCAAGCTCGCTTCCTCGCTTGAACCCAAATTAATAATTCCAATGGATTATGATGATGGCACACTTAAATTATTTTTAAAGGAGTTGGGTGAAGAAAAAGCGGAAAAAGTTGATAAGCTTACTTTAAAGAGAAAGGACTTAGACAATAAAGAAGGGGAGGTGGTGGTTTTGCAGGCGAGTTAAAATTTATAAAATAAGTTAGAATAAATAACATGCGAAAAATAATTCATCATATTAGAAGACAGCCAGAAGGAGTACGCAGGCATATCTTGCATGTTTCGACTATGGTGCTCGGGATTATTTTGGCTTTATTGTGGGTTTATTCACTGGGGAGAAATGTCACTGACCCAAAAACCCAAGCAAAAATAAACGAAGATTTAGAACCTCTTTCTGCGTTAAAAGCAAATATAGTGGGAGGATATAACAGCATAACAGAATAATTTAGAGCCCGCGATCCATTTTATGGCAAAGAATAAAGGAGAAGAATCAAATAAAGAGGTGCGATCAGATACTATTCTGCCAGTTGATGTAGTGGCGGAAATGAAAGAGTCATATTTGGCGTATGCGATGTCTGTCATTACTTCGCGGGCACTTCCGGATGTGCGGGACGGACTCAAGCCGGTGCATCGTAGGATTCTTTTCGCAATGCATGAAATGGGATTAACATCTTCAGCACGCTTCCGTAAATCTGCGGCAGTAGTCGGAGACGTGCTCGGTAAGTATCATCCCCATGGAGATACGGCTGTGTATGATTCAATGGTGGGCATGGCGCAAGAATTCTCCTATCGTTATCCGTTGGTCTTGGGTCAGGGAAACTTCGGTTCGATAGATGGGGACAATGCCGCGGCCATGCGTTATACCGAAGCGAAAATGTCTAAGATTTCTTCCGAGCTTTTGAGGGATTTAGAAAAAGAAACAGTTGATTTTCGTCCCAACTATGACCAGACCAGAAAAGAACCAATCGTCTTTCCTTCTTCGGTTCCAGCGCTTCTTTTAAATGGTACGCTTGGTATCGCTGTCGGTATGGCGACGAATATTCCTTCACACAATATTGGAGAAGTGCTCGATGCCACAAATTATTTGATTGAAAATGAGGAAGCGACCACAGAAGATCTGATGCAATTTATCAAGGGTCCGGATTTCCCGACTGGCGGAATCGCTTTTGGCTCTAAAGACATGCTTCATGCATATTCTTCGGGGCGGGGCGGAGTGGTGTGCAGAGGCGAAGCGGAAATAGTGGAGCAGAAAGACGGTAATTTTTCCATTATTATTACTTCGCTTCCTTTTAGAGTAAATAAATCAAATTTAATAGTCAGTATTGCGGAATTAGTGCAAGAAAAAAAGCTGGAGGGTATCAAAGGCCTTCGTGATGAATCAACGAAAGATATCCGTATCGTGATTGATCTCAAAAGTAGCGCGCATCCGGAAAAAGTTTTAAATTATATTTATAAAAATACCCAGCTCGAATCAAATTTCAATTTCAATATGGTGGCCTTGGTGGACGGCGTGCCACAAACCCTCTCGCTCAAATCCATTCTGGCGCTTTTCATTGATCACAGAAAGGAAATTGTAAAGCGCCGAAGTGCTTATGATTTACGAAGAGCAGAAGAGCGTGAGCATATCTTGCTTGGTCTGAAGAAAGCGCTTGATAAAATAGATCGAGTCATTAGTGTCATTCGCGCGTCCAAAGATTCTCAGGTGGCAAAAGTTAATTTGATAAAAGAATTTAAGTTTTCAGATTTGCAGGCGACGGCGATTTTGGAAATGAAGCTTTCTAAGCTTGCCGGTTTGGAGAGGAAGGCTGTGGAGGATGAACTGGCCGAGAAACAGGAATTTATCGCTCTCATGAAAGATTTGCTCGCAAGCCCAAAGAAGATTTTAAAAACAATCTCCGGAGAATTAAAAGAAATCCGAGAGAAATATGCTGATGAGCGAAGAACCAAAATAGTTAAAGGCGGTGTAAAAGAGATTTCCGACGAAGATCTGGTGCCGGAAAAAGAAACAATGCTAGTGCTCACCGCCGGTGGATATGTAAAGTGCACGGATCCTTCTGAATACCGCGCACAGAAACGCGGTGGAGTAGGCGTAATTGATCTTGAAACCAAAGAAGAAGATTTTGTCACCATGCTGGTGTCTGGTTCGACCCACAGCAATCTTCTATTCTTCACAAATTTGGGCAAAGTTTATCAAATGAAAATGTATGACATTCCGGAAGGGCGCCGGGCTACGAAGGGAAAATCTATCATGAATTTCCTGGCGCTTTCTTCAGAAGAAAAGGTGAATTCAATTTTGGCGATGCCCAAAGACCTTGGCGCGGAAAAAACCTCTTTAATGCTTGTGACGAAAAATGGAGTTGCTAAAAAAATGGCGTCCGAAAGTTTTAAAGATGTTCGCCGAAGTGGCATTATTGCGATACGTCTGGATAAAGACGATCAGCTCATCTCTGCTTTGGTGACAGAAAAGGGTGATGAGGTGATGATGGCGACAGCCGAGGGCCAATCTATTCGCTTCAAAGAATCTGATGTGCGAGAAATGGGCCGAACGGCGGGAGGTGTGACTGGGATAAAATTAGGTAAAAATGACGAGGTTATTAGTGTGGATGTGGTAAGGAAGGAAAAGAGAGAGGGCTTTTTCTTAACCATGAGCGCGAACGGTTTCGGTAAAAAGACTGATTTGAAAGAATACAAAGTTCAAAAGCGTGGCGGTTCAGGTGTAAAGACTGCCAAAGTAACTCCTAAAACTGGCAAATTGATTGTAGCAAAAGTTCTCTCCGGCGAAGAACATGAATTAATTGCCATGTCTAAAAAGGGACAAGTCATTCGCACTGCACTCAAAGATATTTCTAGCCTTGGTCGTCAGACCCAAGGTGTTACTGTTATGCGCCTGCGTTCTGGAGATGGAATTGCTTCGCTTGCCTGCATATAATGATTTTTTATGTTATATTATGAGATATAAGCACAGGGTCGACATGGGTAAGTTTGAATTTATAAATTAAATTAATTAAAAAATGAAAAAAGCAATATCGTTTCTTGGATTTTTGATGATTTTGTTTGCGTTTAGTTCTTCGGTTTATGCTCAAGATGTTTCCATAATTACCGGTGTCAAGGTTACGACACCACCCGTAAAAGTTAATTATAAAGCAGGAGAGTTGCTAGATTTGACAGGATTAGTGGTAACGATATCATCTAAAAGTAATGGAATTTCTGTTGATAGGGATGTTATCTTTTCAACTAGTGCTTTTAGTGCTAATGGTATTACCACAAGTCCCGCAAATGGGACCAGTCTATTTACTGGTAATAAAGTTGTGATAAGAGTAGGGGGCAAAACAGTGAGTCAAGCTATTACCGTAACTAGACCGGTAAAATTTGAAGTAAAACAACAACCTTATAAAACCACCTATACTTTTGGGGAGAAATTAAATTTAGCTGGTTTGATTGTAACATTAATTAAATCGGATGGAACAAGGGAAGACGTTGTTTTTAGCACACAGGCCGTTTTTGAAAGTTTAGGATTTACCACGACCATAAAAGATGGAGGTGATATTAAATCGACTGATAAAAGGGTAACGGTAAGTTATGGTAAATTTAAAGTTAATATTCCAATTGTTGTTAATGTCAATATCGCTTGTGTAAAAGACGCTCTTTCTCTAAGAGAACAAACGGTAGCTGCCAGTGTGTCTACGTTTACCAACTCAGTAGCGGCATCTTTACAAACAAGAAAAGCAGCTCTACTAGAAGCTTGGGATAAAACTGTTGTTTCTGAAAGAAATAAGGCGATAAATACTGCTTGGACTAATTTTAAAACAGCACAAAATACAGCTCGTGGTGTACGTTTAGTTTCGGTAAAAGATGCCTGGTCAAAATGGAAAACTGATGTAAAACTTTGCGGAACCACATCCACAGAGCCCCAAGGGTTGGATAATTTCTAATTCAAAAAAAGGTTTAAAAATCCCGCATAGTGCGGGATTTTTAAATTTATATTATAATATGCGGGTGTTCACCGATCCATTAAAAAATTTAAAAACTCTTGGATTGCAAGAAGGCAGTATTGTCGCCGATTTGGGTGCTGGCACTGGATACTATTCGGTTCTGCTCGGAAAGATTGTGCCGAGAGGCAAAGTATACGCAGTTGAATTACAGAAAGATTTTTTGGACACAATTCAAAGCAAAGTAAAAGAAGCGCATCTCGGCAATGTGGAAATAATTTGGGGCAATGTGGAGAAAATAGGCGGAACAAAAATAGGGGATAGCGTTATCGATGCGGTGATTGCTTCCAATATACTTTTCCAAGTAGAAGATAGAGAAAATTTTATTTTAGAAACGAAGAGAATCCTGAGGCCGAAGGGGAAGGTGCTTTTGATTGATTGGTCGGAAGTGTCTGCTATTACCGGAATGAGAGTTGTGCCCAAGCAAAAAGCCCGTGAAATGTTTGAGAAAAAGGGTTTTACTTGGGAACGAGAGATTGATGCGGGAAGTCATCATTATGGTATGATATTAATGAAGGATTAAAATTAAGCAACAGGATGAAAAATTTTCAAATTATTATTTTAGCTGTATTTATTGTCGCCGCGGTGTTTGGTGTTTTGGTTTTTTCCGGTGCGATACCGCTAGGCAAAAATGATGCGCCAGGTGGCCTAGGCACGGTGACGCTATGGGGTACTGTTCCGGCTGCGGCAATGGGCAATGCGCTTAAGAATTTTAACGAAGCCAATCCCACATTCGTAGTGAACTATGTGGAGAAATCTGCCAGTACTTTTGATCAAGATCTGCTTGAGGCCTTAGCTGAAGGCAGGGGACCGGATCTATTTTTCCTGCCGGATAATCTCGTATTTCATTATGCCAAGAAAATCTTTACCATTCCCTATAATAGTTATCCGCTCTCTACTTTCAAAAGTATTTTTGCTGGAGCTGGGGAAGTATTTTTGACAAGCAAAGGAGTTTTAGCCTTTCCTATGTCCATTGATCCGCTTATGATGTATTACAGCCGAAGTGCCCTCGATGCAAATGGCGTAGTCTATCCTCCCGCGACCTGGGATGAGCTTACTAATATGGTGCCCACTCTCATTAAAAAAGATAATGCAAATAAAATAATCAAACCAGCAGTGGCGCTTGGGCACTTTTCAAACGTGGTTCACGCGAAAGATATTCTCGCGACCCTATTTATGCAAGCTGGCAATCCGCTCGTGGTGGAAAACAATGGAATTTTTAACTCCTCTTTGGATTCATCGATTGGCAATTACAACCTCGCTTCAATTTTAAAATTTTATACGGATTTTGCGGATCCGAATAGCCCTGCGTATTCTTGGAATAGATCTTTCCCGAATTCCAGTGACGCTTTTTCTAGAGAAGATTTAACTTTTTATTTTGGTTATGCTTCTGAACTTCAATCTTTGGTAAACAGGAATCCAAATCAGAATTTTTTCGTCGCGCCGATCCCGCAGATTAAAAATTCTAATTTTAAATCAACTGGCGCTCGGGTGATGGGGATAGCTATTTTATCTTCTTCTAAGAATTTTAATACGGCCTTTACTGCAGCTAACTTGCTATCAACCTCTAGCTTTGCTTCGAGCTTTTCTTCTATTATGGGCGTGGCCCCGGCTCGCCGAGAGCTCTTAGCCGCTAAACCGGCGGATGCTTTTTCGCCTATTTTTTATAGTTCGGCTCTTTATGCTAGAAGCTGGCTTGACCCTTCCTCTAGGGATACTGATAGTATTTTTAGCGGGATGGTGAATGGAGTACTTTCCAATAATTTCTCTGCTTCGGACGCCATCAAAGACGCAAGTTCCAAACTGAATCTTTTATTATCCAGATAATATTTATGTCTAAAATAAATAAATTTCAAATTTGCACTCCTAAGTTCCTAATCGTTTCAGTGTTTGTTTTTATGATTCTAGTTCTGCCGATGCTCACCACGGCTTATTCATTTGGGGACCCCTTGGTTCCCTGCGATAATTCACAAGGTCAGCCTTGCGATTTTAATGCGATTTTGGCTTTGGTTAATAACCTCATAACTTTCACTTTGAAATACATGGTAGTGCCAATTTGTGCCATCATGTTTGCTTACGCGGGGTTTAAATTGGTGACAGCTGGGGAAGAATCTGCTAGTGCCAAGACGGAAGCCAAAAATATTTTTACCAACGCGGCGCTAGGTTTGATCATCGCCCTGGCCGCTTGGCTTATCATCAAAACGATCTTAGTAATTTTAGGTTATAAAGATGCGGCTTGGATTGGATTTTAAGATGGAGTATAATAATGTAATGAATTTTTTAAAAACAAATTGGCAGAAATTAATCTTAAGTAGTTTTTATTTTTTCCTGCCCGTTTTTGTTGTATTTGCAGATCAAGGGGGAACAGTTGTTGATCCCTGTCTCGGCAAAATCTGCAACCCCATACCGGACATCACCTCAATACCAGGGCTTGTTCAAGTCATCTTAGAAGGCGCGCTTAAGGTCG
This sequence comes from Candidatus Nomurabacteria bacterium, assembly GCA_023267195.1. Taxonomy (GTDB): domain Bacteria; phylum Patescibacteriota; class Minisyncoccia; order Phycocordibacterales; family UBA9973; genus UBA9973. The sequence continues at coordinate 128,431 of JAHFNT010000002.1, read as the reverse complement.
GCATACCCTTGATAGCGCTCGCTGTTATTTACTGCGGTTTCCTTTTCGTGAAAGCTCAAGGCAAGGAAGAAGAACTTACCAAGGCTAAGGACGCCCTCCTTTATACAGTAATCGGCGCTGGGATACTGCTTGGTTCTTGGGCTATTGCGGAGATGATCCAGAGCACCGTAAATGCGTTAAAATAAAAATTTATGAAAAATTTATTTAAATTTGTTTCTAGGTTTCGTTTCATTATACCTGTGCTCTTTTTGTTTCCTTTTATTGCTTGGGCGGCTGGGCCGTGTGATGCCTTGACGGGTCTAGGGAAGGTAATCTGTCAGATCGGGGAGCTCTTGAAGGCCGTAGTGCCTGTCTTGGTGGCCCTTGGTCTCGCTTATTTCATTTGGGGTGTCATCCGATATGTCATCGGTGGAGATGAAGAAGCCAAGACAAAAGGCAGGGATACAATGGTTTTCGGGGTTATCGGTCTTACTGTCATCGTCGGTATCTGGGGGATTGTTGAAATTTTAATTAATACTTTTGATTTGGGTGGAGCCACTGCTCCTCAGCTTCAACCCATAGTGACAAGTAGCGCTTGTTCTGGGATAACCAGCTCTTCCACGTTTCAGGATGTTCTATGTTACCTAACTAGTATTATTAATGATTCTATAGTTCCGCTTCTCTTTGCCATAGCTTTCGTTATGTTTATCTGGGGAACAGTAAAATTTTTTCTGATCAATGGCGGAGAAGAGGAGAAGAGATCCGAAGGCAAGCAATTCATGATCTGGGGAGTTATAGCTTTCGCGGTGATGCTGTCTGTTTGGGGATTGGTAGGAATACTGCGCGCTACCTTCGGCATCAACAACACTTCCATCCTGCCCCAAGTTACACCTCCAAGTTCTTCCACTACCACTGGCGGGGGAGGAGGCGGTACAGGCGGTGGCAATATCTGCAATAGTTGTTCTCTTGATCCTTCCGATCCAGACTATTGTGGCAATTATCCAGGGTGTAGTGGGAATTAGTATTTGCTTGTAATTTTATTAAGGGTTATAATTAGAGGACATTATTAGTTTATTATTATAGGTCGCATTTATTATTAATTATTGTTAGCTTGCCCCGCTAGGCGGGGTAAATAAATTATGAAAAAGAAATTAATGGTATTGTCAGGTTTGGTTTTGAGTTTACCGGTCGTTGCGTTTGCACAGACTCAGGCTTTTTGTGACCTGAATACTAATTCTGGAACGATCCAGAATGTGCTTTGTAAAGTAGGAGATTTTTTGAATGCTGCTATTCCAATAGTCATCGTTTTGGCAGTACTCTACTTCATCTGGGGAGTTATCTCCTATGTTATTGCCGGTGATGAAGAGAAGAAATCTAGCGCTAGAAGCGTGATGATCTACGGTATAGTCGGTCTTGCGGTTATCGTGGGTGTCTGGGGTCTAGTAAATCTTCTATTGGACTCGTTTGGTGTTGGTAATGTCCAGAATGTAAATCTTCCAACTGTTCAGTATTAATAAACATGGATTTATTTTCTACAAAAATAGCTTACGCTAGCTTGGATTCTTTTATAGCAAAAGTTGATACTGTGATTATAAATCCACTCATTCTTTTCCTTTTTGCTTTAGCGATACTTTATTTTCTCTATGGCGTTCTTCAGTTCTTTTTGAATCAAGAAAACGAAGAGAAAAAAACAACCGCGAAGAGCCATATGCTTTGGGGGGTGATAGGGATCACCATAATGATGGGAGTTTGGACTATTCTCAGCATTCTTCTGAATACACTAGGTATACCCAAGAGTCAAATAGATCCAGAAAAGGGAACAGTGGATTTACCTGAGCCTAGCTAGTAAGAAAAAAATTTGGGTAGAAATTGAGAAAGGGCGGTAGGTTTCAAAACCTGTCCGCCCTTTTCGATTCGATGCGTACGCTGGCCAGGCGCGATGTGTGGCCGAAGAACAGTTGTTAGTTCCAGACCTCGATGCCGATGGCATCAGGATCTGACTTTTGGATGTTGTATTTACCCGGGATGAACTTCCTGCGAGGGTTGATCGTTCCGGGCTTGTCCTTCCACGGCTTGAGTGGGGGCGGAGGGGTGATCAACACCTCTCCGCCTTTGGGGTAGAAGTCCACCTCCCCGATGTGTACATCTACCGTGATGACGCCGTTCGGGTAGTCAGCAAAGAGGTAGAGCCTCCTTGCCTGGGTCGGAACTGCCGGCGCGGGCTGGTAGTGGGGGGCCGGCGTGGGGATCGGAGTGGGGTCGGGCGTTGCCCTCTGTGCCCTGTATTCCCTTACCGACAAGATCAATGCGATCAACAAGAAGACCCCACTGATGACTGCAGGTCCCCTAGGGGGAGTGTTGGGGGAAGAAGAATCATGGCTCATTTCTTCACCCCGAGTCCTCCGCCGATGACCACACTGGTTAGGTTCTCAAGCCCCTTGGCATCCAGATTCACGATGTACTCCTGGATACCAGGGATGTTGAGCATCCTTACAGTCTTGTCTGCAACTGCTGGATCCATACCAGTTGCCACGAGCGCGGCCTTCGCCTCGGCGATCGACTTCGCCTTCGAGACAGTGTCACGGGCAGCCTGTGTCGCCTTGTCCCGATCGCTGTCTTCGAGGGTGATCTCGATCCTCGCTCCATAGTGTTTCTCGAACTCTTCGAGCTTCAGTTTCCCCTTCGACCCAGACTTAAGAGCTTCCTCTTCGATCTTGTGCTTGTCGAGAAGCTCTTCGGTCGGTTTCGTACCGAAGTAGTCGGACAGCGCCTGGCTGGCGCAGGCCCGGCCCTTCATCTTGATCACGTCCGTTTCAAAGGACGCATACAAGATGATCTTCTCACCTCCATCTGGACCGAAAAAGTCGGGGCGAATCGTATAGACATACTTGACATCCATCGATCCGTCCCTAGAACTGTAGGTTTCAGTGAGCACTTCCTTGAGTTCACCCTTTAGATCGATGTCCTGAGTAAGAGTTTCCCAAGGAAGTTTGAACCACCAGCCCTGAAAGACCGTTCGCTGGGTGCCCTTCCACTGGTCAAGCAGGATGTGGGCCCGGTATCCAGCTACCGTCTCAGTGTAGTATTCTGTCGTGATTGCGAGGACCACGAAGAAGATTACCACACCCCAGAACTGGAGGAGCCAATGGAAGAAGATCCCACCGATCAGGCCTAGCCCGATCAGTTTTATAAGCAGCCCCCCCGATGTTTCTGTGCGTGGTGCCAGATTTCCGTTCATTTTCTTTTCTCCTGCGCCGTTGGCGCTGTTGTGCGCCCGCGGGCGCGGGTTGTGAGATTGGTGAATACTGAAACTTCGTGAATAGTTCGCTCGCTAAAAAATAAATTTGACTACCTCACCCTGGCCCTCTCCTGGCCAGGAGAGGGTGGCCGAAGGCCGGAGAGGTTGTTTCATTTCTTGGCGAGCCAACTATTCAACACTGAGGTCTTACCTCAATGTTTTTATTTCTTATTTTCAAAGTACTAGAATACTCCGATATTGTATCATACAATAACGAAAAAGTCAACCCTATTGAGGCTGACTTTTTCGTTATTTTGAAGCTTTTTTACGCGTGTTTCAGCGGTGTTTCGTGATAACTCTTTTCTCCGCCGAATATTTTCCTTGCCAAGATCACAATGATTAGGATGATTATTGCGAGCAATACCCATTGCACCAATCCAGAAGGTAAGAAAGTGTTTGATCCAAAGATTGCATTCGAGGCTAAATTGCTGTAGCTGTTTCCTGTGGTATCATTTGTTCTGTTTATTTCCGTAGTGGTGTTGGTTGTGTTGGAATAAGCATCGTAGGTGTTGGTATTCCAGTTGGCTGTATTATTTGCGTTGTTAAAGTTGCTATTGGCAGAATAATCATAGCCACTGGAGTTGTTGTTGAAGTTGTTATTGCTATTGCTTGTGTTAGTGGAAGCAGGAGAGACATTTTTGATAGTGAAGAAAGCCGCATTAGAATACCCACCACCAGGCAGACCATTGAAGACCGTGATGTAAAAACCATCGGCACGATTCATGTCGCTTGCGCTTAATTGAATCAACAGATGAGAATAATCAATAAAGGTTGTGGGGCGATTTGAGCCGTTCAATCTAGCTACTGAACCAGGTACGAAATTGCTTCCAGTGATGGTAATAGTTTTTCCGCCTGTATATCTGTCGGCAGATCTTGGGTTGATAGATCTGACACCCGGAACCGGGTTATTTTCTATTTCTACCGGCTGATCTATGGGCGTTCTGCCGAAATAGCTTCCACCACCTACATTGTAAGTGATATTGGTACCATAGGATGCTGCCGCTTTTTCAAAAGGTACAAAAAGGAGGCAGAAAGCTAAAATAGTCAATATTTTCAAGCCGAAACTCATTGATTTTTTATTTATTTTACTCATAGGTATAGTATAGCATATTCAAGAGTAAAAGTCAAGTGGTGCCGGGGGGGAGACTTGAACTCCCATGGATCACTCCGCTTGCTCCTAAGGCAAGTGCGTCTGCCAATTTCGCCACCCCGGCAAAAATAAACTACTTTATTTTTGCCCTGTGCGTCCAGGAGGGATCGAACCTCCGACCTTATCCTTAAGAGGGATCTGCTCTACCAGCTGAGCTATGGACGCAAATTTATATTTAATTTTTAAAGATTCCCAGTGCCCGAGGTGGGAATCGAACCCACATCCCTTGCGAGACACGATTTTAAGTCGTGCGCGTATACCAGTTCCGCCACTCGGGCAAATTATATCCTAAAATATTTTAACATATCTCTTTTCTTATTGCCTGCTCGATTTCGTCTCACATCGGCAATTTCGCTTGCTGCGAACCAGCAAAAAATTAAAACTGTTTAATTTTTTGAGGCCTGGGGCGGAATTGAACCGCCGTATATTCCTTTTGCAGAGGAATGCCTTACCACTTGGCTACCAGGCCATCTTGCCATATTACTTTTCTCTGAGCAATTCGTCAATTTTTTGTCTATTTTTTTCACCTAGATCTATAGCCACATCAAGGAAGGGGATTGTCTTTATCTGCAGATTGTTTTTCAAATATTTTCTAAAATCTCCAAGTTGCCTTCTCACAAAGTTGAGCGCGCTCGTCTCTTTTTCTGTTGGAAGTACGGTGATGAACAGTGTTCCCCTTTTTAGGTCCGGGGAAACATTGGCGGAAATTATAGTGATGAGTGAAGTTCGATCATTCTCACGTTCTAAAAATTGTGCCGCCAGCTCTTTGATCTCTCCAGCTACTTTTTCATTTCGGTTCATGTTTTTTATTCCTTCTCCCCCTGCGAAGGGGGAGGTTTGGAGGGGGTATTATTTTTGTATTATCGCGAATGATTCTATGATATCTCCGGCCACTATTTCTATTTTAGATTCAAGCATCATCCCAAACTCGGCGCCTTCTCCTACCTCGCTTGCTTTCACTTTGCTTTTTTCTAGATTTACAATTTTACCCCGCCCAATTTCAAAATCTCGGCGCATTATTCTGACAGTGCTGTTTAGGCTGATTTTTCCTTCCACTACCTTACCCCCGATTATCTGGCGTTCTTTGGTCCGACTGAAGGCTCGAATAATTTTGGCTCGGCCAGTTGTTTCGATTGTTTCAATTTTCGGCCTTTTTTCTTCCATCTGTTTTTCTAACCATTCCGTCATTTTGTAAATGATGTCAAAAAAGGAAATTACGATACCTCTTTTTTCCGCAATTTCCATGGCAGTACGATCAGCTTTTACATTGAATCCTATGACCAGTGCGTCTTCACCTGAAGATATGCCTTTCATATCTGATTCAGAAATGGGCCCTATGCCTCTGCCGACAATTCTGAGTTCCACATTTTCGAGCCCCGGTTTATTTTTTATTTTATTTATTTCTTTTTCAATGGCTTCGATTGAGCCAGAGACATCTGCTTTTAATACCACTGGTATTACTTTTTTATTTGTTTCACTTTGTTCTTTGCTTTCTATTTTTCTATTTTTTACGAGATTTTTTTCATTTTGCCAATTTTCTGCGTATTTTTCAGCCTCTGACTTTTTCAAAAAGGATACAAACTTTGCTCCAACTCTAGGCATTTTATTAAAACCCATAATGCGTATGGGCGAAGAGAAAGTGGCGGAATCTATTGTTTCTCCCTTGAAATTTTCTATAATTCTTGTAGAGCAAATACTATCTTCTACCGCCACAGTCATTCCTTTTCTTATTGAACCATTTTTTATGATCAAGGTCGCTAAGATACCCCTCTTTGAATCTAGATTTACTTCAATGACGAAGCCAGTTGCATTTTCTGCTTGATTTCCTGTGAAATTTTCCATCTCCGCCAAAATCAAAATGAGCGACAATAAATTATCCACTCCAGTGCCGACTTTGGCAGAAATCTCGGCGTAGGGGATTTTGCCTCCATAATTTTCTAAATAAATTTCATGCTCCGCTAATTCTTGTTTTGTCTTTTCAATATTGGCGCCCGGGGTGTCTATTTTATTTATCGCCACAATGCAGGGGATTTTAGATTCGGCAATGGTTTTCCACGCTTCAATGGTTTGGGGTTTTACTCCCTCGGACGCTGAAACAACCAAAATGGCGATATCAGCTATTTCAGCTCCACGCTCTCTCATTTTAGAAAATGCTTCATGTCCTGGAGTGTCAAGAAAAGTTATTTTTTGCTCAATACCTTTTTCGTCTTTATGCAAAACCTCGTAAGCGGAAATGCATTGAGTAATACCTCCTGCTTCACGTTCCACCACATTTGTTTTTCGGATATAGTCTAAAAGCGTTGATTTCCCATGATCAATATGTCCCATAACCGCCACTATGGGCGCGCGCATTTGCACACTTGATTTTTTTGCATCTTTTTCCATATATTACACTTTTGCTTTCTCTAAAGCCTCCCTTTCTTCACTTGTTAATTCATAAGTAGATTGCCCTTTTTTGATTGGTTTAGCAAATACACTCATGCGTTCGCGAGAATATAAGCTAGACATTACCAATCCATCACCTTCTTCATTAAGCATTCCGATAGCAAAACTTTGATTGCTACCTTGGTCGGGGAACGGGTTGAAGCGTATGGTCTCGAGGCCGCGGATGCTTTTCTTGAGCTTAGAATTTATATTAACTATTTCTTTCTCAATATTATTTTTTGATTTATTTAATTTAACTATCTCATTTTCTAGTATTGTGATAGTATCTTCGAGATCCTTAGCTTTTTTGCCTAGGAAAAATCTTTTTAAGCGTTTTTCAGTAACAACTGCCCAAACAGTGCCGACTAATATGGCCAGGCAGGCGAAAACAAAAAAAGCCCAGAAAAAAACATTGTCGAGATTTGTATTCATACATTTTCAATATATACTATTTTTATGGTCAAATCAAATTCATCCCATCGTGGCGGGGCAAGAAAAATCAAGAAAATATACCTAGATTATGCCGGGAGCGCGCTCTTTCAGTCTGCGAACCCGGGAGCAATTCATGAATTTGGATTGAAAGAAAAAAACAAATTAGAAAGTGCGAGAAAAATTATCGCCAATATATTGGGTGCGAGAAACGGGGAAATTATTTTTACCTCCGGAGCAACTGAGAGTAACAATTTGGCGATTTTAGGGTTAGTTAAAAATTTTAAAAAGCCACACATCATAACAACAAACATCGAGCACTCTTCTGTCTTGGAAGTTTTTAGATATTTGGAGAAGACCAGGCAAGTAGAGGTGACATATATAGAAGTAGAACCTGCTGGCATAGTTGATCCGAGAAAAATAAAGAAAATGTTGAAGCAGAACACTGTCCTAGTTTCGGTGCAATATGCAAACAATGAAATAGGAACGGTCCAGCCTCTCCAAGAGATCGCCAAGGAGATAAGGTATTTCAATAAAATAAATAAACAAAAAATTTTTTTCCATACTGATGCTGTGCAAGCCGTTAATTATTTGCCGGTAAAAGTTGAGAAGCTGGGTGTTGATTTAATGTCTTTGAACGGAGCAAAAATTTATGGGCCGAAGGGGATAGGTATTTTATACATAAAGAAAAATACGCCGATCAGCCAAATTATGTTTGGTGGAGAGCAAGAGTTCGGTTTGCGACCAGGTACAGAAAATGTCGCCTTGGCGGTAGAACTTGCCAAAGCGCTAGAGAATGTGGAAAAAGTTAAAGAAAAAGAAATAAAACGCTTGGTGAAACTTCGCAATTATTTTATTTCAAAACTTTTGCAAATGCCTTTTAAAATTATTCTAAACGGTGATTCTAAATTAAGATTGCCTAATAATGTAAATATAACTGTTCCGAAAATTCCAAGCGATCTTTTAGTGATTGAGCTTTCCTCAAAGGGTATTTTGATTTCAGCCAAAAGTGCTTGTAAAAGTTCTCGAGGAGAGGGCTCATATGTTATCCAAGCGATACGTCCGGAAACAGATACTGAAATCGGAGGCTTGCGTTTTTCTTTGGGACGGGACACAACCAAACAAGACATTGATTACACCATAAAAGCTTTATCTAAAATTTTGCAAAAACTAAAAAAGTGGTACAATTGATAGATGGATATTAAAGATTTAAACAAATCACAATTGATATTGCTGGCTGTATTGCTTAGCTTTGTCACTTCTATAGCGACTGGTATTACCACAGTCACCCTGATGCAGCAGGCGCCGGATTCTTTTACTGTTCCTGTTAATCGAGTTATCAAACAAACAGTTGAAAAAATTCAGCAAGTAGAAGGCAAGACGACAGTGCAAACGGTGGTCGTGAAAGAAGAGGATTTGGTCGTGGATGCTATCGCCAAAAACCAATCGTCCATTTTTTCTGTGACTAAAGAAGTGCAAGATGTAGATTTACAAACTGTTGTTGAAGTTTCGGCAGGGAAGGGATTTGCAGTTTCTCTAGATGGCCTTGTTGCTGTTGATGCGGGTTTGGTGTTTGATAAAGGAGTTTATTACGTAAAAAACGGAAGTGGAAAATTTAAAGCAGATTTTATTTCTACAGATAAAGCGGGGTTCTCCCTTTTGAAAATCGGCGCGCCGCTCGATGAAAAAAGTAAGCCAGCCTTTACTGTTCCTGATTTCGGTGATTTAAACAATATGAAAATTGGACAGAAGATTTTGGTACTTGGCAGTGCCATCTCTTCTTCTATTTTTGAAGGGCTTAACGCAGACAAAAGTTTAGATTTAAATGTTTCTAAGGGCAATGGGGGCGGGCTGGTGCTCAATCTAGATGGCGAGGCTTTGGGTATAGCCCTTTCAGGAGAAAATATTTCTTTTGCGTCAATTGGGACTATTAATGAAGCTCTAAAAACAATTACGAGCGAAAAAACAAATTAATTTTATGCCACCATTAAATAAATTTACAACTAAAGCCAAGGACGCAATTAAAAAAGCCCACGAGCTCGCTATTGAGCGCGGAGTCAATCATGTTTCTTCGCTGCACCTACTCGCGGCTCTTCTGCTCCAGGAGGAGTCGATGGTTAATTCTATTTTAGATAAATTAGAAATTGATACAATGCTTCTGACCGATTCTGTTTTAGAAATGATTGAATTGCCTGAATCACGCAGTACGATTTCTCCTTCCTATCAGATTTATCTCAATCCGGATTTAGCGCAAGTTATCGAACAATCGGCAAAATTGGCGGAATACATGAAAGATGATTTTGTTTCAACTGAACATCTTTTCATCGCAATTTTGGAAGTTACTAGTGAAGCGCGCGAAACTTTGGCGCGATTCAGAATTCACAAAGATCAAGTTATGAAAGTTTTAGAAGAACTTCGCAGCCAAAATATTACTGATGTAACTGAGCCCAAGAAATTTAAATTGCTCTTGAAATATACACGCAATTTGACCAAGTTGGCAAAGGAAGACAAGCTTGATCCAGTGATTGGGAGAGATAATGAAATAACTCGTATTATGCAAATACTGTCTCGTCGAACTAAGAATAACCCTATCTTGATAGGCGAAGCTGGAACAGGCAAGACGGCCGTAGTAGAAGGTCTAGCCCAAATGATCGCCAAAAATAATGTTCCCGAGTCGCTTAAAGATAAAGAGCTTGTTTCACTAGATCTGGGGCTTCTGGTGGCTGGCACAAAATACCGCGGAGAGTTTGAGGAAAGATTAAAGGGTATTATGAAAGAAGTAGAAAGATCAGATGCAAAAATAATTCTTTTCATTGACGAAATTCATACCATTGTCGGAGCTGGTGGTGCTGAAGGTACGATGGATGCTTCAAATATGTTAAAACCTGCACTCTCGCGCGGGGAACTTCGGGCAATTGGCGCAACTACTTTGCGTGAATATCAAAAACATATTGAAAAAGACCCAGCTTTGGCTCGACGTTTCCAGCCGGTTTACATTGATGAGCCAAGCATCGAGGACGCGATTGCTATTTTGCGAGGACTCAAAGAAAGATATGAGCTTTTTCATGGCATAAGAATTACCGATGACGCAATAGTGGCTGCAGTTAATTTTTCTTCCCGTTATATTACCAATCGATTTTTGCCAGATAAGGCTGTTGATTTGATCGACGAAGCTTCTTCCTCTCTCAAGATAATGCTCGAGAACAAACCGCCTGTTCTTGAAGATGCGCACCGAAAAATAATGCGTTTGGAAATTGAAAAAGAGGCATTGAAAAAAGAAATTAGCTCTAATTCTATAGAACAAAAAGAAGATAAGCAAAAGGAAAAAGAAATAAAAAACAGAATTAAAGAAATTGACAAGGAGATAGGAAATTTATCGGAGAAAACCAAAGAGCTCGAATTGAAATGGCAGAACGAAAAAGAAACTGTTTCAGAGATTCGTGCTATTAAAAAGGAAATGGAGAGTATCCGCCTGGAGGCCGAGGATGCCGAAATGAGATCTGATTTATCCAGAGCAGCAGAGATACGTTATGGGAAAATACCAGCTCTTAAGAAAGATTTAGAAACAAAACTTGCCCGATTGAAAAAGCTGCAAAAGTCCCGCCGAATCTTAAAAGAGGAAATTACCGCGGAAGATATCGCAGAAGTTGTTGCAAGATGGACCGGCATACCGCTCACTAAGATGCTTGAGGAAGAGCGGGAAAAACTTGAAAAAATGGAAACAGAATTAGGCAAAAGAGTGGTCGGACAAGATGTCGCAATCAAGCGAGTGTCTGATGTCATTCGTCGCTCTCGCGCCGGTATTGGAGATCCAAACAGGCCAATTGGTTCTTTCATCTTTTTGGGTCCGACAGGGGTGGGGAAAACGGAACTTACCAAAGCACTTTCCCAATTTATGTTTAATGACGACAACGCTATTATCCGCGTAGATATGTCCGAGTATATGGAGAAACATTCGATGTCCAAACTGATCGGTTCGCCGCCAGGATATGTGGGATATGATGAAGCCGGACAACTCACAGAAGCTGTTCGCCACAGACCCTATGCAGTGATACTTTTTGACGAGATTGAAAAGGCTCACCCAGAAGTTTTCAATGTGCTTCTGCAGCTTATTGACGAAGGGCGTTTGACTGATGGCAAGGGACGAGTAGTAAATTTCAAAAATACTATTATCATTCTCACTTCGAACATCGGTTCACAATTTGTGGAGAAAATGGAATCAATTGGATTTTCGAATAATTCTGCTAAAGTGGATTATAGCAACATGAAAGAAAAGGTTATGGATGCCCTGAAAGACAATTTCCGTCCGGAATTTTTGAATCGCCTTGATGAGATTATTGTCTTTGACGTGCTGTCGGAGGCTGCTCTGAAAGAAATAGTTAATTTGAGAATAAAAGTTGTGGCTGATCGCTTGGCTGGCAAAGGAATAAATTTTGAAATTTCTTCTGAAGCACTTTTGTATTTGGCAAAAACTGGTTATGATCCGCATTTTGGCGCGAGACCTCTAAATCGTCTCATTCAAAATAAAATTTTGAATCCTGTTGCTTCATATATAATCTCCAATGGTGTCAAAAAAGGGGACACAGTACATGTGTCTGTGAAAGGAAATGATCTTTTTATTGAAACTAAAAAGAATAGAATTAAAAGTTCTATTCATGTTCGATCTCGCTCGTCGGTTTAAAACATATTCGACAAAGCAAAACCAAGAATCGCAAAAATTACGATCGCAATTAGTAGGACTATTCCTATCGTATAAAGCAAACTTTTCATGGTGCGTCGGGAAGGATTCGAACCTTCGTAGCCCGAAGGCGACAGATTTACAGTCTGTTGTAATTGACCACTCTACCACCGACGCGCCTATATAAAATAGCACAAAACACTATCTTTTGCATCCCTTCATCCGGATTTCACTTCTTGGTGTTATCATATAGGTATGAAGATTTTGGTTGTGGAAGATAATAGAAAATTGGCGGAAAATATAAAGCAGGGCTTATCCCAGGAAGGTTACGCCGTTGATATTGTGGAAGATGGATTGGTGGCAGAACGCCGAATACTGATCAATCGCGGCGAGTATGACTTGGTTGTTTTAGATAGAATGCTCCCTGGAAAAGATGGTGTTTCTGTCTGCAGCAACTGGCGTGAAAATAATGTAGTGACTCCAGTACTGATGCTTACTGCGCTTGATACCACAGACGATAAGGTTGCAGGTCTCGATGCTGGCGCGGATGATTATCTAGCGAAGCCTTTTGCTTTTAAAGAACTTCTCGCACGTATTCACGCACTCTTGCGTCGTCCACCTCAGTCATTTCCGGACATAATTAATTACAAAGATATAAGCATTAACACAACAAGCCGCATCGTAAATTATAAAAACAAGCCTATTTCTCTGACTCTCAAGGAATTCATGGTTCTTGAATATTTGATGCGTAATATCAATAAAGTTGTTACGCGAGATGATTTATATTCACACGCTTGGGATTTTGCGGATTCATCTTTTAGCAATACTGTCGATGTGCATATAAAAAACTTGAGAAAAAAAATTCACGATAATGGAAAAATTATTCAAACAATTAGAGGGGTTGGTTACCGAATGGAAAACAAATAATAAACCCGACGACTTTTTTATTGCTCGGCTTAAGCTCACTTTTTATTATTCCATTACCGCAATGGTGATTTTGGGTGGTTCAAGTATTGTGCTTTACAACACAATTCTTTCAAATCTTGCTCAGTCAATTTCAGAAAATATATTTTTTTTAGATCCGAGAGTTGCGGAATCTATTATAGACAAAGCTCGGGATATACTGCTCAACCGTTTTATAACCATAGATTCCATTATAATACTTTTTGTTATTGTCTTTGGGTTTTTGCTTACCCATAAAACTTTGGAACCAATTGAATCTAATATGCAAAGGCAAAAAAGATTTATTGCTGATGCGTCTCACGAACTCCGTACCCCCATCTCAGTGGTTATATCCGGTCTCGAAGTAAGTCTAAATAATAAAAATTTAGATCTCTCGGGGGCGAAGCAAGCTCTCGGAAACACCCTAGAAGAAATGAGAGAATTTTCAAAATTAAGCAAGAGCTTACTTGACATATCCACATATAATGCGCCGATAAAAGTAAAGCAGGAAAAAGTTGACATAAACGAAACTATAAATTCTGTGGTAGAAAAAAATAAAAGTTTGGCGAATGTAAAAAATATTAATATTGAAAATAGATTAGCTAATAAGCCGAAAGTGATTGGCAATAAGATTGAACTTGAGCGTGTATTCTTTAATATTTTAGATAATGCTATTAAATACACACCACCCAGTGGAATAATAACACTTGAAGATAAAATTATTTCCGGCAAATATGTCGTAACCATAAGCGATACTGGCGTAGGGATTCCGGAGGGGGTTATTGACAAGGTTTTTGATCCATTTTTTAGAGCTAATGTGTCGCATAGTACGGAGGGAGCTGGACTTGGTCTTACCTTGTCAAAACAAATTATTGAGAACCATAAGGGAACAATATCTATAAAAAGCCAAGCGAAAAAAGGCACACAAGTGATTATTGCTTTACCCATCCCTTCACAATAACTTCATAGTATCTTTCTAAAATGTGAGTGTTACTTAAAAGAGTCGTTTTTAGGTAACTTTATCATTAATAATATGCAGAAAAATTAATAAATTTATTAAAATAATCAAAATTATTGACATGAAATATAAAAAACAAATTGCCACAGGTGCGCTTGCCATATCGTTGTTAGTCTCAGGTTCAACTGTCTTTGCTGCCACACCGCAGGATTTAGGAATTAAAAATACCCAGCAAACTTACCAAAGACAAAATAAGAGCGATAAGAATTCAAAAATTAGAAATAAAACTAGAAGTAATGTAGTTGGAACTGTTTTGGCTGTAAATGGCACTGGTTTTACACTGGAAGTAAAAAATCTGCGGACGAAAGCTGTATCTTCTATCGATGTGAAAACAGATGTTGATACAAAATACAAAAAAAATGGCCTAGAGACGGCCGCCTCTGATCTAGCGGTGGGGGCCAAGGTAATAGTGAACGGAGATTTAGAGAAGACAACAAATACTCTAGTGGCAAAAATTGTAAAAATAATCAGCAACAAGAAAAATTTGTAGTTTTCGCAGAGCTATGTTATTATGAGAGTAATTACAAAAAGGCCTTAGGGCTTTTTTGTTTGACCATTTATATGGAAATAAGAAATATAGCAATCATAGCTCATGTGGATCACGGTAAGACGACCTTGACCGATGCATTAATGAGGCAAAATGGAGCCTTGCAAGATGAAGGCGTATCAATGGATTCAAACGACCTAGAAAAAGAGCGTGGAATTACTATTTATTCTAAAAATACTTCTATTTACTATAAAAATACCAAGATCAATATAGTAGATACTCCCGGTCACGCGGATTTTGGTTCGGAAGTAGAGCGTGTGTTGCGAGCAATTGATTCAGTTCTTTTACTAGTAGATGCAGCAGAAGGTCCAATGCCGCAGACAAGATTCGTCTTAAAAAAATCTCTAGAACTTGGACTAAAGCCCATTGTGGTAATTAATAAAATTGATAAACCAGCTGCTGATGCACATCGCGTGCACGAAGAAATTTTAGAATTATTTTTTGAATTGGGTGCCAGTGAGGAACAGGCAAATTTTGAAACCATTTATGCCATTGGACGGGAGGGTGTAGCTTTTAGGAACCTTGGTGATAAATCAGATAATTTAAATCCGCTCCTAGACTTGATTTTAGAAAAAGTTTCGCCCGCCTCTGTTGGAGCTACCGACAAAAAAATGTCTGCGCAAGTTTTTAATCTAGGATATGACAACTTTTTGGGCAGGTTGGCCGTGGCGCGTATTTATTCTGGGAAAATTTTATCTGGGAGCCAAATTTTTATAAAGGGCAATGTTGATGGACAACATGGAGTGCGCAAGGGCAAGATAACAAAATTGTTTTCTTTTGAAGGGATAAACAGAAAGGAGATTGAAAATGCGATCTCTGGCGATATTGTGCTCTTGGCGGGTATTCCAGATATCTACATAGGGGAGACGATCTGTGAAGATGAGAGTGTGGAAGCGCTCCCTCATATTGAGATAGATGAACCCACCTTGTCGCTTAACTTTTTAGTGAATGATTCGCCGTTTGCTGGGCGTGATGGAAAATTTGTTACTTCTAGGCAGATAAAAGAGCGGTTGGAAAAAGAGCTGGAAATTAATGTGGGGCTTCGGGTGGATTTTTCCCCTGATCAGGGTGTAAACAAAATGGGTCCGTCTTTTTTTAAGGTGTACGGTCGTGGTGAACTTCATATAGCTATATTGCTCGAAAATATGCGTCGAGAGGGTTTTGAAATGCAAGTTTCTCAACCAGAAGTGATTTTCAAAGAAAATCATGGTGAACGAAGTGAACCATATGAAGAGCTGGTGATAGACGTGCCAATGGAAGCTTCTGGTCAAGTTATTGAAAAGATAGGCAAAAGAAGAGGGATTATGAAAGATATGGTAGAAAAACATGGTATTGCAAGGGTCATTTTTGATATACCTACTCGCGGGCTTTTGGGATACCGCAGTGAATTTATTATAGATACAAAAGGGGAAGGAATAATGAGTTCACGAGTTACGGGTTTTAGAGAATATGCCGGAGATATAAGAAAAAGAGAGTATGGTTCAATGACTTCCATGGTTTCTGGCAAGGCAGTAGCGTTTTCTCTTGCAAATTTACAAGAACGTGGTATACTATATATAGGCCATGGAACGGAAGTGTATGAGGGAATGGTCGTTGGTAATGTTTTGAAGGGAGACGATATGTCTGTGAATCCTACCAAAGGGAAACAGCTTACCAATATGCGAGCATCTGGTACAGACGAGGCTATAACCTTAAATCCAGTCTTTGTTTTAAATATTGAACGGGGGCTTGAGGTTATGAATCATGATGAATACCTAGAAATTACCCCGAAATCAGTTCGTCTGCGTAAGAAATATCTGACCGAAATCGACCGGGTTAAAGCAAAGAGAGAATAAAGTAAACAACAGTCATAGTATTAAACAAAAAATAATTTTAATGATATAATATAAATATGCCGGCGATATCTTTTAAACCCAAAAAAATTACCAAAAAAATTACTTCGCATCTGCAGAATCGAGCTCTGGATGTGATCATGAACCGTTTTGGTTTAACTGCTGATGGCAAAAGAAAAACTCTTGAAGAAATCGGCAAGAAATATAACATTACCCGAGAGCGTGTAAGACAGATTGAAGATGCAGCATTAAAACTCATTAAGAAATCTAGTGTTTATAAAACTGAGCAGGCTGTTTTTGACGAATTAAAACAATTAATGTACAAATTAGGTTCTGTTGTTGCTGAACATGAGCTTCTTCCTTATATTGCAAAAGACAAAGCAACCCAGAATCATATTCATTTCTTTTTAGTACTCTCAGATATTTTTAAAAAGCATCGTGAGGATGAGCATTTTCATGTACGTTGGAGTGTCGATGATGGAATGGCAGAAAAGGTTCATGATGCCTTGCGTAAACTTTTCGCTTCTCTCAAAGACGAAGATCTTATTCCGGAAACTGAGATGATTAAAAAGTTTTTTGATCAAATGAAAGATATAGCTGTGGAATATAGGGACGAAGAGATGGCTAAGAGATGGCTCTCCATGTCTAAATCCGTAGCCAAAAACGGTTTGGGTGAATGGGGTAAAGCTACTTCTCCGAATATTCGCACTCGCGGAGTTAAAGATTATGCCTTTTTGGTAATGAGACGCCATGGTTCACCTATGCATTTTAGAGAAGTGGCAGACGCAATTTCAAAAACCTTTGGCAAAAAAACACACTATGCCACTTGTCATAATGAACTTATCAAAGATTCGCGTTTTATCTTGGTTGGCAGAGGAATGTATGCACTAGCTGAATGGGGATATAAAGCTGGCATTGCACGAGAAGTTATAGAAGATATTTTGAAAAGAGAGGGAGGCGCTTTGTCCAAAGAGGAAATTGTCAAAAGAGTAATGAAAGAAAGATATTTCAAAAAGAACACTATCTTAGTAAATCTCGCCAATTCAAAATATTTCAAAAAGAACAAAAGCGGGCTTTATACTATTGCCTAACCTCTCCCAACCCTCCCCTGTCAGGGGAGGGCGAAGGGTGGGGTTTTGTTTTTTCTCGTTTGTATACTAAAATAGAAGAATGGCTGATGAACAACATGGCTCCGGAGGAATTTTAGATTCTATTGAAGAAACTTTAAAGGAACATTGGATTGCTATCCTGGTTATTGTAATCGGGTATTTTCTTGTTAAATATAATTTACAATATGGTTTAATTCGGCTCGCCTTGTCTATCATTGGGGTTGTAGTACTTGGTCGAATTGCTTGGAAGTTATGGCTTCATTATATTCAGCAGGATTTTATTTCGGGTATAGATTTTGTTTTGTTAGAAATAATTCCTCCGCGTGAAGTCTTGCGGAGTCCGAAAGCCATGGAGCTTTTCTTTACTAATGCTCTATACCACTGGAGTTTGAAGGGAGGAGCCGAAGAGTGGTGGCAGGGAGCAGTTTGGTTTTGGTTTTCCCTGGAAATTGCTTCGATTGACGGGCAAGTGCATTTTTACATTCGGACGCCTACTCGCGTACGGGGCCTAATAGAGACGCAAATGTATGCGCAATATCCTCAGGCACAGGTCAAAGAAGTAGAGGATTATACTTTAGCGGTTGATGAAATTTCTCCCAAAAGCGCTTGGAATGGCTGGGGTTGCGAGTTTAAATTATTAAAACCAGAAGCTTATCCACTCAAGACTTATGTTGATTATGGGCTCGACAAAGATCCAAAGGAAGAATTTAAAGTTGACCCTATTTCTCCCGTTATAGAACTTTTCGGTTCTCTAAAAAAAGGAGAACAGATGTGGATGCAGATCGTGATTACTCCATCCAAGAAAGAATATAAAACTCATGGTACTTGGTTTGGTACACATGACTGGGTAGAGGAAGCAAGGGAAGAATTGTTAAGATTGCTTTCCCCCTATACTTCTCAAAGAAAGGAACAGGAGGGCGCGGCAGTTATTAAAGTAGCTAGAATTGAAATCCGCGTTCCGGCATTTCTAGATAGAGTTACCAAAGCGATGAGCGCGAAAACCGGTAAAATTGGTTTTGATACTGGTATTCGAGTTTGTTATATTGCCAAAAAGGAAGTATATGATATGAGTAATAGGAGAAATCTACGCCTAGTTTTTCGCCAATATGCATCACCTGACTCAAATGGCCTGGTGCGTTGCAACTCAGCCCAAGGGGATGCATATGGTGGATATTTTATTGCTTCCCAAAAAACTGTTATGATGTTGGCTAACAGAATGCTGAATGAATACCGAGAACGGGCATTTTTCCATCTGCCTCTCCGTCATCATATTTTTTCTCAACATCATTGGGACTGGCCTATTTCCGGAGTTATTTCTCTGGATGCTCTGATTAAAGCTTATTTTCATCATTACACTTTTGTCTTAAACGTCGAAGAACTCGCGACCTTGTGGCATTTCCCAGGCCAGATCTTGAAAGTTCCAACCCTTGAACGCATTGAATCAAAAGAGGCCGCTCCGCCGACAAATTTGCCCATATAATTTATGCGAAATTTTATTTTGGCTAATAAAGTTTTATTTTATGCGTTTAGCGCGTTTGTATTTTGTGTTCTCTTTTATTTTATATTTTTAAGCGCGCCGGGTAATTTCCCGGTAAATTCTGTGTTTCGAGTAGAAAAAGGATCCAGTTTGCGCAGTACGTCTCTCCAACTAAAAAGTCAGAATTTTATACGCTCGCATGTTTTGTTTGAAACCTTCGTAGTAATTTTTGGAGGCGAAAAAAATGTCATTTCCACTGATTACTACTTTGAAGATAAATTGCCGGTTTTTGAAATTGCGCGCAGAATATCAAAGGGTGAGCACAACATGGCGCCAATCTCAGTCACGATTCCTGAAGGTTTTGATCTAGAGCAAATTGCAGAAACCTTTGCTCTAAAGTTGAAAAATTTTAATCAAGATCAATTTTTGTCGCAAGCAAAAAAAATGGAGGGATACCTCTTTCCAGATACCTATTTTTTCTTAACTGATGATACTGAAAAAGAAGTGATCAATTCTCTGGGTGATAATTTTAATAAAAGAATTGCGCCTCTTCTACCTGCCATCGATAGATCAGGCAAAAGTAAGGAAGATATCATTATTATGGCTTCAATTATTGAACGTGAAGCCAAAGGGGACGTGGATAGGGGTATTATCTCTGGAATTTTATGGAAAAGAATTAAAATAAGTATGCCGCTTCAAGTGGACGCTGCACCTGATACTTACAAGACCAAAGGGTTGCCAGTCGTCCCGATTGCGAATCCTGGGCTTCCGGCTATCATCGCTTCTATCAATCCGCAAAGTTCTCCCTATCTATATTATTTGCACGATAAAAACGGAAATATTCATTATGCCAAAAATTTTGCCGAACATTCTAAAAATATAGTAAAATATTTAAAATAAGATGCGTAAACACAATTTTGCTTTTGTGGACATAGAAACTACCGGTCTCAATTTGCTAAAAAATGAGATTATTGAAATTGGTTGTGTGCTGACTACTTCGGAGCTTGAACTGATTGAAGAATTTGAATTAAAAATAAAACCCGAGCACATAGAAGATGCCGACCCGGTGGCTCTAAAAATAAATCACTATGATCCCTTAAATTGGGAAAAGGCTTACAGCCTGGAAAAGGCACTAAAAATATTTGTAGAAAAAGTGGAAGGTTGTATTATGGTGGGGCACAACGTTGCCTTCGATGCGGGGTTTTTGGAATATGCTTTCAGTAAAATACAAATAAAGAATTCTATGCATTACCACAAACTTGATACAGTATCTATCGCTTGGGCTAAAATGCATAAAGAGCCTAATCTTGAGCATTTTTCCTTGCATGAGATGTGTCTTTATTTTGGTATAAAAAATGAGCGTGCGCACACTGCTTTGCCGGATGCCCGCGCGACTTATGAGCTTTACAAAAAGTTGATGGAATTGTAGTATCAAAATAAATTACTTTTTCTCAGGTCCTTGGAAAAAATCCCCAGACCATTCAAAAAAGTAACTTATTTTGATTTTATGAAAAAGAATATTGTATTTGTGGGGCTTTCTGGCGGAGTAGATAGCGCCGTGTCTGCTCTCCTCCTAAAAAAAGATGGTTATGAGGTTGTCGGAGTTTTTATTAAAACTTGGCACCCAGACTTTTTAGAGTGCAACGAAGAAGAAGAACGTCGCGATGCGATGCGGGTAGCCGCTTTTTTGGATATTCCGTTTCTTACTTTTGATTTTGAAGATGTTTACAAAAAAGAAGTGGCGGATTACATGATTCGTGAATATAAAGTTGGACGAACACCCAATCCAGATGTGATGTGTAATAAAGAGGTAAAGTTCGGCGCCTTTCTAAAAAAAGCGCTTGCCATGGGTGCAGATTTTGTGGCAACTGGGCACTATGCAGGCAAAAAAAATTCTTCAGTATTTTTCTCGGGTCCTCGGGTGAAGTCACCAGACCACTCAAAAAACACCGAAGAATTTTTTTTGCTGAAAAGTATTGATCCATCCAAAGATCAAAGTTATTTTCTTTGGACGCTCGGGCAGGAGCAATTAAGTAAAATTTTGTTTCCGATTGGCAATCTAAAAAAAACAGAGGTTCGCAGACTTGCAAAAAAATTCAAAATACCAGTTGCTACCAAAAAAGACAGCCAAGGTATTTGCTTTTTGGGTGCGGTGGACCTGAAAGAATTTTTAAAGCATTATATTGAAGAGAGAAAAGGTAAAGTTTTCAATGAATTAGGTGAAGAGATTGGCTACCATGATGGAGTCGTGTTTCATACTTTAGGTGAACGGCATGGGTTCACGATTACAAAAAAAAGTCCAAGTGATGGGGCATATTACATAGTGGCGAAAGATACTAAGAAAAATATTTTGGTAGTGTCGCAATTTCCCCCTGACAAGGGGGCGAAGGGGGTTGTGTCTAAAAAACCCCTCCCGACCTCCCCTTATCAAGGGAGGCCAGAAATACAAATCCAAAACACTAATTGGATTTCGAAAACCCCAGATTCACAAAAAAGTTATACAGCACAGATCAGATATCATGGAGAATATTTTCCATGCAAAGTGAAACTGCTTTCAAAAAATACAGCTGTGATAATTTTTTCTAATCCAGTATTAGTGGCTTCAGGTCAATCGATTGTTGTGTATGACGATAATATTTGTTTGGGAGGAGGAGTTGTTGTATAATAAAAGGATGATACAATTTTTTACGCAAAATAGTGAAATTGTTATGAGATTATTAATATCCCTTGGGCTTGGAATGCTGATAGGGGCAGAGAGGCTCTTTGTCCACAAAGAACCCGGTATGAAAACACACGCCTTAGTGTCTTTGGGGTCGGCTTTGTTTGTTATGATTTCAGAATTAATCGCTATTAAGTATTCCGCTATTGGAGGTTTTGATCCCACTAGAATTGCCTCACAAGTAATTATTGGAATAGGGTTTTTAGGTGCAGGTTCTATTATGCTCCAGGGGTCACGCGTGCTTGGACTGACTACCGCCGGAGGCCTTTGGGTGACGGCTGGCATAGGTATGGCTGCGGGGTTTGGATTTTATGGGCTTGCAATTATTTCCACAGTTCTAGTGCTCTTTGTTTTTGTAATAGTAAATATATTTGAAAAGCCTATCAGAAAAATTTCTAACGAAATAGATCAGCCTGATATAAATTAAAGCAATATGCAGTCAGATGAGATTCGAGCACGATTTTTAAAATTTTTTGAAAAACGGGGGCACAAAATAATTCCTTCGGCTTCTTTGGTGCCTCAAAATGATCCGTCCGTACTTTTTAATATTGCAGGAATGCAGCCATTAATGCCATATCTTTTAGGAGAAAAACATCCAGATGGTAAACGTCTTGTAAATATTCAAAAATGTGTTCGCACGATTGATCTAGATGAAGTTGGTGACGCCACGCATTTAACTTTTTTTGAAATGATGGGTAATTGGTCTCTCGGAGATTATTTTAAAGAAGAAGCAATAAAGTGGAGTTATGATTTTTTAACTTCAAAAGAAGAGGGTCTTGGTTTAGATGTATTTCGTCTTTATATTACTGTTTTCGGTGGAAGTGATGTAGTGCCTCGCGACGTAGAATCAGTTGAGATATGGAAGTCACTCGGGATTCCTGAGCACAGAATATATTTTAAAAGTTCTAAGTCTAATTGGTGGAGTGCCGGATTAAATTCACCGGCGGGTCCATCAACCGAAATGTTTTATGATTTGACTGGAGTATTGGGTGATATGAATCAAGAAGATTTTGAAAAAGCTGAAGATGAACAAAAAGTTGTTGAGATATGGAATGATGTTTTCATGGCTTATAAACAGGAAAATGGAAAAGTAGCTGGCGAACTTCCAGAAAGAAATGTAGACACTGGGGCTGGGTTAGAAAGAGTAACCACTGTTGTGCAGGGGAAAAAAAGTATTTATGAAACGGATGTTTTTGATTCGGTTATAGAATTAATTAAAAAGAATTCTGCAAAATATGATGAGAAATCAGCCAGAATTATTGCAGACCACATAAGGAGCGCTATTTTTTTAATTTCAGATGGTGTTATACCGGGAAATAAGGATCAAGGTTATGTCTTGCGCAGGCTTATTCGTCGAGCTGTTTATTATGGTGATCGTGTGGGTTCTCAGAATCATTGTTTATTCCAGGTTATGGACGAAATATTAAAAAAATATAAACACATTTATCCAAATATAGAACAACAATGTGATTTTATTAAAAAAGAAATGGGGGATGAAGAAGAAAAATTTCATAAGGCTTTAGAGCGGGGGAATAAAGAGTTCGAAAAAGGGATTGATCCTTTTATTTTAGCGACGACGTATGGTTTCCCTATTGAATTAACTTTAGAACTGGCGAAGGAGAAGGGAATTGAGGTTGATCTGGAAGATTTTCATAAAAAGATGTCTGAGCATCAAAAACTTTCTCATACTGCTTCCGCTGGAATGTTCAAAGGTGGACTTGCAAATCACAATGAAAAAACTATTAGACTTCACACTGCCCATCACTTGCTTCTGGCTGGTTTGCAATCAGTAGTGAGTCCAACTATTAAACAAAGAGGAAGTAATATTACTGAGGAGCGTTTGCGTATAGATTTTCTATGTGATCACAAGTTAACTGAGGAGGAAAAGAAAAAAGTGGAAGATTGGGTAAATGATAAAATTAAAAAAGGACTTAATGTCATTCGCCGGGAGATGTCGCTTGATGAGGCAAAAAGTATAGGAGCAGAAATGGAATTCGGGGCAAAATATGCCGATACTGTTTCCGTGTATTTCATAGAAGATGAAAATGGCAAGGCAGTTTCAAAAGAATTTTGCGGTGGTCCGCATGTGAAAAATACAGCGGAGCTGGATTTTTCATCCCGAGATAGTTCGAGGGATAGTGGTCCTTTCAAAATTCAAAAAGAAGAAGCAGTTGCGCAGGGAATTAGACGCATTAAAGCTGTACTCTTGTAGTTTCTTTGTTATTTTTTTGTTATACTTACCCTATGAGTGTTTTTTCTGGCTCCCAAAAACAAGATGAATTAATTTTGGTCTTTAATATAGGTTCTTCCTTTGTGGGAGGGGCGCTTTTTTATGCGAGAAGTTCTGGGGTGCCTAAAATAGTTTTTTCCGCTCAAGAGCCGATAAGAATTGAGGAAAAAATTGATATCAACAAAACACTTTCTCTCGCGATAGAATCCCTCCAAGTTGTTGTAGAAAAAATATATCAAGCTAAAATTGGCGCTCCGAAAAAGATTTTTTGCGCTCTCTCTTCGCCTTGGCTTGTTTCCCAGACGCGCATCATTACTCTCAAAAAAAATACACCCTTCGTATTTACTAAAGCACTAGCCGATGATCTGATCCAAAAGGAAATAAAGCTCTTTGAGGAGGAAAATTTGTTGAAATATACCAACACCAGTGATAAGGTTCGTGCTATTGAACTTAAGAATATCAAGACCAGCTTGAATGGGTATGAAACTGTAGATCTTTTGAATCAAAAAGCTAAAGAACTAGAAATGACTATTTTTGTTTCTATCAGCGGGGAGCAAATGCTGAAAAAAATAGAAGATACAGTGGCGAAGTGCTTTCATTTTGAAAATATAAAATTCTCTTCTTTTACTATGGCTACTTTCAGTGTAGTGCGCGATATCTTTCCGCAGAAAGAAAATTTCCTTTTGGTTTATATTGGCGGAGAAGTAACAGATATTTCGATGATTAAGAAAAATACTTTACGCGAATCGATTTCCTTTCCTATTGGTTGTAATTTTTTTACTCGTGGCGTTGCCGAGCAGCTTAATTGCAGTTTAGGCGAGGCTAATTCCCTAATTTCTCTTTTTAAGGATGGGCATGCTCTAGAGTCTACAGGCAAAAAACTTGCTTTGGTTATTGGGGAGTTGAAAAAGGAATGGCTGAAAAATTTTCAAGAATCTTTAGCCAATCTTTCAAACGACATATCCATTCCCGCGACCATTTATATAGATATGGGCAAGGATTTATCTGAATTTTTTTCCGAAACAATTAAAACAGAACAATTCAGCCAATATACTCTCACTGAATCAAAATTTGACTTGGTTTTCTTAAATATGGAAGTATTCCATGGAATTGCAGAATTTGAAAAAGATATAGTCAGGGAACCTTTTCTGGTTGTTGATTCAATTTACATTAACCGTTTTTTGAATACGAGATAAAACCATGCCTAAACATTTAATACAAGATATGGTAAGGCATCCGACACAAAAATCTAGGA
The DNA here is from genome assembly GCA_023267195.1 of Candidatus Nomurabacteria bacterium. Taxonomy (GTDB): domain Bacteria; phylum Patescibacteriota; class Minisyncoccia; order Phycocordibacterales; family UBA9973; genus UBA9973. The sequence goes on along the minus strand of JAHFNT010000002.1, from coordinate 103,344 downwards.
ACCAGGTTGTGACTGAAAAACGAGAGAACCAGTTTCAATTTAAAGAAAATACAGTCAAAAAAACTTCGCAATATATAGTAACAGAAAATACAGTAATGGATCGTGCGAAAAGCAGATCTCGTTATATGCTTTGGTGCCTCGCATTTGTCTCCGTAGTGTTTTGTCTGTTTGCCTTTTCTTTTTTATTTTCTAAAGCAGAAATTTCTGTGGATTTAAAGACAAAAGACATAGTTTTGAATGAAAATTTATTTGCTAGTAATGATTCAAACAATAGTGGTTTATTTTTTGATTTAATGAGTATTTCTGATGAAGAAACCTTGGTAGTGAATGCGGCAGGGGAGAAAGATGCTAAAGAATATGCAAAAGGGGTAGTCGTCATTTATAATGCTTTCAATTCATCTACACAAGCGCTTAGTGTTGATACAAGATTGGAAGGTTCCAATGGAAAGATTTATAAAACGCAGACAAAAATAGTTGTACCAGGTATGAAAAAAGATGGTACCCCTGGGTCGGTTGAAGTAAAGGTTTATGGAAGCGAGGCAGGAGAAGAATACAATAGTCTCCCTCTTGACTTTAAAATTTTGGGTTTCAAGGGAACACCTAAATATTCTAAGTTTTACGGCAGGTCAAAGGGAGAAATAATCGGAGGATTCAAGGGTAAAATTCCAGCCATTAGAGATACTGATAAGGAGACCGCCATAAAGACCTTAAGAGCAAATCTTCAGGCAAAATTGTTTAAAAAAGCAACCGACCAGATTCCCGGCGGTTTTATTTTATTCAAGGGGGCAGTTTTCTTAAGCATAGACGACTCCAATATTTTATCGTCTATCAGTGATGATGGTCGAGCCATTTTGACCGAGAAAGGCACTCTTTATGGTGTTTTATTTAACGAACAAAAACTTACCAAGAAAATCGCTGAAAACAATATAGAAAAATATGACGGTAGTGAAGTTTATATACCAAATATTGGAAATATCGCTTTCACGCTTGCCAACAAGGACAATATTTCTTTTGTGAATTTGAAAGAGATCAATTTTACATTATCGGGTTCTGTAAAAATTGTCTGGAGTTTGGATATAAATAAATTTATAGCTGATTTGTCTGGAAAACCCAAAAAGGATTTTGGCAGTATATTGTCGCAGTATCCTAATATAGATTCTGCGTTGCTCAAGATCAGCTTTCCCTGGATAAAGCGTATCCCAGATAAAATTGAAAATATTAAAGTTACGATCAATAATCCGAGATAGTTCTGATTAATTGATTGACATAAATTTTTAATTTTATTATAATTCAAGTCTATACATGAGCGATCGAAGAAATGAAAAAATTGTGACAGTTAGGGGAGTTGTCACTGAGGCATTACCCAGCACTTTATTTAGGGTTAGGATAGGTGAACCCAAAGAGGAAAATAAAGAAAATCAAAAAGAAATTCTGGCATATTTGGGTGGAAAAATGAGAATGCATAGAATCAAAGTTCTAATCGGAGATGGGGTCGAAGTCGTACTTGATTCTTATGGGGGGAAGGGTCGGATAATCAAAAGGTTATAGTGGGGTTGTAATTTTTTTAATAATAGTGTATCATACTAACTGCAGTTTTTAAAAAGTTATAGTTATGAAAAATAAGGGTTTTTCCTTGTTTTTCTTATGTCTGTGGTCTTTCTTGTGTCTTTTTTAAATTTTTTATGAAAATAAAAGCATCAATAAAAAAAATTTGTGATAATTGTAAAATGGTCAGACGAGCCAGGCATTTGAGAATAATTTGCTCCAACCCTAAACATAAACAAAAACAATAATTTATGAGAATTCTTGGAATCACAGTGCCAAATGAAAAGAGACTTGAGATCGGGCTTACTTGCCTTTATGGCATTGGAGTTTCTCGAGCTCGCAAAATTTTAGATCAAGTTGGCATTGACCGCGGGAAAAAAGCGAAAGATTTGACTTTAGATGAGGAGAATAGCATTCGTTCACTTGTAGAGAAAATTCCAATTGAGGGAAATTTGAAAAGGGAGATAGCTGCCAATATCAAAAGATTGAAGGATATAAAAAGTTACCGAGGTGTTCGACACATGAAAAGATTACCAGTCAGGGGGCAACGCACTAAAACCAATTCAAGGACAGTAAGAGGTAATGTGAGAAAGACGATGGCATCTGGTAAGAGAAAAGAAAGTAAGACATAAGAAATAAATTAAGAATTAATTATTACGAATCACTAATGGGTAAAACCAAAATTACAACTGAAGAGAAAATAGTAGAGGGAACAGAAAATGCGAACGCAGAGGATGCAAAAAAAGTTCCGTCAAAAACACCGAAAAAGAAAATTACCTCCGGTGTTTTGCATGTGGAAGCGACTTTTAATAATACCAAAGTTCTTTTTTCAGATAAATTGGGCAACACCTTGTTTTGGGGGAGTGCCGGAGCGCTCGGGTTCAAGGGGGCTAAGAAGGGGACCCCATTTGCTGCCTCAAAAGTCGGTGATGTTATAGGGGGTAAAGCTGTAGCGCTTGGAGTAAAAGATGCCGATGTGGTTGTTTTGGGAGTAGGTTCTGGACGGGAACCAGCCATTCGGGCTTTTATGGCTCATGGCATAGAAATTACTTCAATATTGGATGCGACACCAGTGCCACACAATGGACCCAAAGCCAAAAAGCCTAGGCGAGTATAATTTATAAAATGAAGATTAAAAAATATGATAAGTAAACCAAAATTTAAAATTTGTAGAAGGTTAGGTCCTGGAGTTTACGATAAATGCCAGACCTCAAAGTTTGCTTCATCCCAAACGAAATCTTTGCCGGGGGGCAAACGTCCCAAAGCTCTGACTGAATACGGGACTCAGTTAATTGAAAAACAAAAAATACGCTTTTCGTACGGAATTTCTGAGCGACAACTTTCAAATTATGTGAAGAAAGTTTCTCATATCAAGGGGGCTGGTACAGCCGAAAAGCTCTACGAGAATCTTGAGTCTCGCCTAGATAATGTTGTTTATAGGATGGGCTTGGGTGCTTCTCGTCGAGCAACTAGGCAAATGGTCTCTCATGGTCACTTTATTGTTAACAATCACAGAGTTACTATTCCATCCTATGAATTAAAGCCAGGAGATGTGGTGAAAATTCGCGAAGGAAGCAAAGCCAAGAAAATTTTTGAAAATTTAGGAGGCAGATTAAAGGATTATAGCGCCCCATCTTGGATGTCTTTTGATGTGGGTGCTATGGAGGGGCGTATTTTAGATAAGCCCAAAAATATAGAAACCTTTCTTGATCTTAATGCGGTTTTGGAATTTTATAGTCGTTAAATTATTATTTACTAATTTTTTAAATCTTTATGCCTGAATATAAAATAATTATGCCTTCCAAGCCTCGTATTGTAGTAGAAGAAGGTAATAAGGGGGTATTTGAGATAGATGGCTTGTATCCAGGATATGGCCACACCTTGGGCAATAGTTTAAGGAGAATAATTTTATCTTCTTTGCCGGGAGCAAGTATTACTTCTATCAAAATTGATGGAGTAACCCATGAATTTCAGACAATTGAAGGACTTAAAGAAGATGTGATTGTAGTTATTCTCAATTTAAAGAAGGCCCGTTTTAAAATGCTGTCTGATGAACCCCAAATGGTGACTCTTTCTATCAAAGGACCAAAAGAGGTTACTGTTGGAGATATAAAAACCGGCGGGCAGGTTGAAATTTTAAATCCAGAACTTCACATTGCCGAGGTTACTGGCAAAATAAATTTGAATATAGAAATGAAAATTGAAAAGGGCTTAGGTTTTATTCCTAAGGAAATTTTTCAAAAAGAGAAAGTTGATGTGGGTACGATTGCGGTAGACGCCATTTTTACACCGATTCGTCGAGTGGCTTATGAAGTGGAAAATATGCGTGTTGGCGATAAGACAAACCATAATCGTTTAAGAATTTCGATTGAAACAGATGGCACGCTTTCTCCTCGTGAAGCCCTTACCCGTTCTATCGAAATAATGATCAATCAACTAAAGGCAATTGTAGATTTTAAGGAACCAGAGGAAGAGGTGAAGGTGGGTAAAAAATCTTCCAAAGAAGAGGAGAATGAAGAAGAAAAGGAAGAAAAAAAGGGAGCAGATTTTGCGGATGTTCTAAAGACTCGCACCGATAGTTTAGATCTTTCTACTCGTACCTTAAACGCCTTGACTGGCGCTAACATACGCACGCTTGGCGGTTTGGCTCGCAAGAAGAGGGAAGATTTGCTCGAGGTGGAAGGAATCGGCGAAAAAGGGATTACAGAAATTAAAAAAGTTTTAAATAAATTCGGATTGAATTTAAAAGAATAACATGCGACACCACAATAACGTAAGAAAATTCGGACGAGACAAGACACAGAAGCGCGCGCTCCTCAATTCTTTAGCGCTTAATTTGATCGTACGTGAAAAAATAAAAACAACTCTACCAAAAGCTAAGGAGCTTCGTCCTTTTGTTGAGAAACTTATTACGAACGCGAAGAAAGGTGATTTGGCTACTCGCCGAGTAATAATGTCGAAGCTTTCAAATGGTGGTAAGGAGGTCAAAAAGCTCTTTGAGGTTTTGGCTCCAAAATATAAGGATAAAAAAGGTGGTTATACCAGAGTTTTAAAATTAGGAGCTCGTAAGTCTGACGGCGCACCGATGGCAATTATAGAATTTGTATAATTTTGCCAAATAGCTTAGTATGAAAAAACAAATGACAAAAGAAATGAAAACAATCGATGCGGCAGGACGAACCTTAGGAAGAGTGGCAAGTGAAGTCGCCATGTCTTTGATGGGTAAGACCAAGGCGACCTTTGAAAGAAATATTTATTCTGGTTTTCCTGTTAAGGTAGTGAATGCGTCAAAACTCAAGATTACAACCAAGAAATTGGAGGAAATTCAGCACCAAAGATATTCAGGTATTCCGGGTGGACTTCGTACAATGAAAGGCGTGGAAACAGTAGAGAAGAAAGGGCTTAAAGAATTAGTGAAGCTTGCAATTTTTCAAATGCTTCCAGACAATAAATTACGTCGAGTGATGATGAAACATTTAACAATACAAGACTAACATGGACAAAGAAACATCAAAAAAATATATTGAGGCTGTGGGACGACGCAAGACTTCAACTGCTCGCGTGCGAATTTCAGAATCCACTAAGTCTCATTTTGTAGTTAATGACAAAGATGCCAAAGAATATTTCAAAACCCATGAATTACAACGCCTTATTTTAGATCCAATAGCGAAAGGGTTGCCAACTGGTTCTACTGTTAAATGGAATGTGGAGGTGCATGTTGTCGGAGGTGGCGTACATAGTCAAGCAGAAGCGATTCGCCATGGACTTTCTCGGGCTCTCGTTGATTCTGACATTACTTTGCGTGGAGGTTTAAAAACTTTAGGTTTTCTGAAACGTGATCCCAGAGCAAAAGAACGAAGAAAATTTGGATTAAAGAAAGCTCGCAAGGCACCACAATGGTCTAAACGATAATTTAAAACAAAAATACCCCTTGAAAATAGGGGTATTTTTGTGCTAAGATGAAATTATGCAAGACGAAGAAATTAAAAAAGAGTCTGAAAAAAACGAGTCCGAGATTGATACCACGGAGGTAGAAGAGTTTGAGTTTAATGAAGACGGGGAAGAAGATTTAAAGAAGACTCTGAAAAAACTTAGAGCGGATTTAAAGCAAGCGAAGAAAGAAAAAGAAGAATATTTAACCGGCTGGCAGAAAGAACGGGCAGAATTTGCAAACTACCGGAAAGAAGAAGACAACAGGCGTGCTCTGTTTTCCGAAGCTGTTCGGGAAAGAATTTTAACTAGGTTTCTTTCTGTGGTGGATAGTTTCAACATGGCATTTCAAAACAAAGAAGCTTGGGGGAAAGTGGATGCAAGCTGGCGCAAAGGTGTGGAATATATTTACTCACAGCTCCATACGATTTTTGAAGAATATGGCGTGAAATCCGTAGGAGAAGTAGGTGAAGCTTTTGATCCAAATATTCATGAATCCATAAACGTCGTAGAAACAGAGAAGAAAGAACTTGAACACACGGTGGCGGAAGTGATCCAAAAGGGTTACAAGTTGGGCGAGCGTGTCATTCGTCCAGCGAGGGTGAATGTATATGAATACAAAGAACCAAACTAAAGTTTGTGTTGATTGTAAAAATGAATTTGAAATAGATTCTGGTGATTTGGGTTTGTATGAAAAAATTGAATTGAGTATTCCCGCTCAGTGTTTTTTGTGTAGAATAAAACAGCATTTTGCATTTGTTATATTTGGTAAATTTCGCAAGGGTAAATCTGATCTTTCTGGAGAAAGCCTGATTACTGTTTTGCCGGAAAAATCTAGATACCCTATTTATAAATCACACGAATGGTGGAGTGATGGTTGGGATCCAATATCTTATGCGCAAGAATACGATCCAAGTAAATCATTCTTTGCACAACTAAAGGAACTTCAAGAAAAAATTCCTCGTCCACATCAGACTGGTGAAAATAGTACTAATTGTGATTGGTGTGATGATGTTTGGGAATCTAAAAATTGTTATTTATCTCGATCTTTATTGAAATGTGAGAATTCTAGCTATCTGTACAGAGTGGTAGAGGCTAAAGATTCCTTCGACATTGTCTACTGTTTTAATTTACAAAACTCTTACGACTGTCTTTCTTGTCATAATTCTTATAATTTGAATTTTTCTGAAAATTCTCGTGATTGTATTGATTCTTATTTTTTGTACGATTGTCGGAATTGCCAAAATTGTTTTATGTCTTGGAATTTACGCAATAAAAAATATTGTATAAGAAACACACAATATACCAAAGAACAGTATGAAGAAAGAATAAAAAAAGTAGAATTCGATTCTTATTCCAAGATAAATGTTCTAAAAAAAGAGTTTGAAGACATATTAAAGAAAGAAGTTGTACATAGGGAGAATTTTAATTTAAGAACAACCAATTCCTCGGGAGATTATTTAACTGATTGTGACAAATGTGTCAACTGTTTCTTTTGGGAAAAATCTCAAAATTGCAGAAATCACATAAGGGGCATGAAAACCAAGGACTCTATTGATCAAACTTTTACATGGAATACGGAAATGTCAGGAAATAATAGTGGAGTTTTTGGTGGCTTTGGGATCAAACATTCATCTTGGTCAGATGCCAGGTATTCTGAGTATTTAGATTTGTGTATAGAATGTGAATATTGCTTTGGGTGTGTTGGTCTTAGAAAAAAGAAGTATTGTATTTTGAATAAACAATATAGCAAAGAAGAGTATGAGAAGCTGCGCGAGCAGATTGTTAGAGACATGCAGAAGAGGGGGGAATATGGCAAATTTTTGCCATATTCTATGGGCTTGTGTGACTATAATTTTTCTACAGGGATTATATATTTCCCCAATATAACGGAAAAGGAAATACTAGACAAAGAGGGTTATTGGTCAGAGGAAAATTTATCATCCGCTGATGGTATTTCTTCACTTGAATTGCCAGATTCTATTATTGACACAAAGGCCGATATTTCTCTCCAAGCCTTAATTTGTCCCGAAACCAAATATAGGTTTAACATTGCCCCAACAGAATATGAATTTCATAAAAGGAAAAATTTTGCTTTACCTCGGTTACATTTTGACTTGAGAATAATGAAAGCTATTAAAAAAATGTCGATAATAAAAAGTTATCCATATAAGTGTTTTTATTGCGAAAAAGATATAATGGCATATTATCCGCCGGAATGGGGATATCAGAAGGTTGCTTGTGAAGAGTGCTATAAACAAAATATAGCCTAATGTATATATCAGCCATGGCGTATATATGTAATTTAAAATAAAAACTTAAAACTCTGCTATCGCAAATTCTTAAGTAAAATCAAATGGAATACAAAAGTGAAAACAAAATATGTCAAAACTGCAAAAAGGATTTCACTATAGAAAGTGAAGATTTTAATTTTTATGAAAAGATAAAGGTTCCGCCGCCGACTTTTTGTCCAAAATGTCGGATGCAGAGAAGACTGGCTTGGCGCAATGAGCGAACGTTGTATAAGCGCAAGTGTGATTTGTGTAATAAAAATATTATTGCAATGTATAACGAATCTGTGTCTTTTCCTGTTTATTGCAATGAATGTTGGTGGGGAGACGGGTGGGATGCTAAAGATTACGCTCGAGATTACGATTTTAATCAATCATTTTTTGAGCAGTATAAAAAATTTATAGATGTTGTTCCCAGGTTAGCTTTATGGCAAAGGAATATGGTTGATTCGGATTATACAAACGCTTGCGGTGAATCTAAAAATGTTTATTTATCTTATAGTGTAGTGGCAGGATCCGAGAATGTTTTTTATTCTAAAAATATCGATAAGTCAGGAGATATCGTAGATTGTTTGAACATAAAAGAAGGTCAAAATTTGTACGAGAATATTGAAGGAGAAAAAAACTATAATTGCCAGTATCTTTTGTTGTCAAAAAATTGCATCGATTCTTATTTTCTAGTTGATTGTGTAAATTGCAGCGACTGCGTGCTTTCGCACAACTTACGTAATAAAAAATTTTATATCCGCAATCGGCAATATTCTAAAGAAGACTATTTTAATGAATTAGAAAAACTAAATTTAAAAAGTCGAGCTTCACGCGAAGTTCTTTTGGAAGAATTTATAAAAATTAAACAATCAGCAATATATCGTTTTGCCAATATTGTTCGTTCTATAAATTCTACAGGTAATAATCTTTTGAATGTAAAAAATTGCCATAATTGTTTTGATATTTATAATGCAGAAAATTTAAAATATTGCCACAGAGCCTTTGCCTCCTTCAAGGATTCTATGGATGTTAGTTATGCCATGGTATCAGAATTAATTTATGAATATACTACAGGTTGTCTGAATGATTATAATGTAAAATTTTCTTATTCAGCGATAAATTCTGTGAGAAACGCTGATTATACTGAATGTTGTAGAAATTGTACTAATATTTTTGGTTGTATTTCACTTAATAATGTAGAAAATGCAATTTTTAATAAAGTTTATTCTGAAGAGGAATATAAAATATTAAGGACGAGAATTATAGAGCAAATGAGTAGTATGCCTTTTATAGATAAAGCAGGTAGAATATATAAATATGGAGAATTTTTTCCAATCGAAATTTCTCCTTGGGCGTACAATGAAACTTTAGCGCAAGAATTTTTTCCTTTGACAAAAGAGGAAGCAGAAAAGAAGGGTTATGCGTGGCGTGAGCCACAAGATAAAAATTTCAACATTACTATGCCTGCACATGAAATTCCCGATGATTTAAACAATGTTAATAAAAGTATTTTAGATGAAGTCCTGGGATGTATACATGAGGAGAAATGCTCACATCAATGCACTAGTGCGTTTCGCCTGACTGATTATGAGCTTAGATTTTATGAGAAGCATCATATACCTATTCCAATTTTATGCTCGAACTGCAGATACTATGAAAGGTTTTCACAAGTACCGCCACTGAAATTATATCATCGTCAGTGTACCTGTAATTTATCAAATCACGGTCATGAAGCTCAGTGTCAGAATGAATTCGAAACTCCGTATGCTCCCGAGCGGCCAGAGAAGGTTTATTGCGAAAATTGTTACAACCAAGAAATTTACTAAAATTTGTAAAGTGGTATAATAAGGGAAAGGTCGGACACTAATGATTATAAGGATACTATTCTCTATTTTATGGTATTTATACATACTACTTGCGCGACAATTGAAGAGGCGGAAACTCTCAGTAAGCTTATTATTGAGAAAAAAATGGGCGCTTGTGTGCATTACTGGCCAATCAAGTCTATCTATGACTGGGAAGGGAAGTTTAAAAAAATGGAAGAAGTGATGATGGTGATCGTTACTTTCGAACCAAAACTTGAGGATGTAAACGATCTAATCTCCAAGCACCACAGCTATTCCACCCCCATGATTGCCGGTGTAGATGTCCGCAGAATCAATCGAGCCTATAAGACTTGGATGACAGAAAAGATTGCTTAAATAAAAAATTTATTTACTGAAAGTTTCAAAGAGAACTTTCTTGGTTTCTTCATCTATGAATTCTGTAACGATGATCATCATCTCCGTCGTTAATCCTAAATCTTTTTTTATATTCGTAAACAAATGTTCAAAAGGGAATGGAGAAATCCAAGCCGAATTTTTCAAACAAACAAAACCTGCTTTTTTTAATAGATAACGCACACTCTCTCTTTCACTTTTTCTGTTCTCCGGCAGATCGATTAAAATAATTCTCCAAAATCCATCCCAAGAAGAGGGGATTAGCGCATCTTCGCCTTCGAGACGCAGGGTGTTTAGTTTCGTCTTACCTTCTTTGGTAATGCGTACAAATTTTTGGTTGGCAGAATTTAGCATCTCGGCGCAGCCTGATGTTACAAGATTTTTTATAGAACGAGCAACAGCATAAGAAATTTTTGGGTTATCCGCATCCTTAAGAGATTCTAGTGGTATGGCCGGTTTTTCGCCCAATATTTTTAATATTTTGTTGGAATATTTTGATTTGCTTGACATGGATATATACTATCATATATACTGCTTTTATACAAATAATTAGTGGTCGCGAAATATAAGTTAAATTATAAATAACATATAAAAAATATGAGTAAAACAATAGGTATAGATTTGGGTACAACAAATTCAGCGGTCGCCATCATTGAAGGTGGCGCGCCAAAAATTATTGAAAATGTCGAAGGGAATCGCACGACGCCTTCTGTCGTGGCCGTGGCTAAAAATGGCGATAGGCTCGTCGGGCTTTTAGCCAAGAGACAAGCGGTGACCAATCCAGAAAATACTGTTTATGGTATTAAGCGTTTTATGGGTCACAATTTTGAAGATCCAGAAGTGCAAAAGGATTTGAAAAATGCCTCTTTTAAAATTCAAAAATCTGCTAATGGTGGTGTGGAAGTAAAAATTGGCGATAAATGGATGCGCCCAGAAGAAGTTTCAGCAATGATCCTTTCCAAGATAAAAGCAGATGTAGAAGCAAAACTCGGAGAGAAAATTACCGAAGCGGTAATCACGGTCCCAGCTTATTTCAACGATGCGCAAAGAAAAGCGACCAAAGATGCGGGGGCAATTGCTGGACTGGATGTAAAAAGAATAATTAACGAACCGACAGCCGCAGCGTTAGCGTACGGTTTTAATAAAAAGAAAAATGAAAAGATCGTTGTCTACGATTTCGGTGGCGGAACTTTCGACGTATCCGTGCTAGAAATCGGCGATGATGTCATCGAAGTAAAATCTACAGACGGAGATAGTCATTTGGGAGGCCGGGATATTGATCATAAAATTATCAACTGGATTGCGGAAGAATTTAAAAAGACCTCTGGCGTCGATGTGCGCAGTGATAAGCTTGCCCTTCAGCGTCTCGATGAAGCAGCGGAAAAAGCTAAAATAGAACTTTCTACTGCTATCGAAAGTGAAATAAACATTCCATTCATCACTTCTACCTCAGAAGGGCCTCAACACCTTCTTCTCAAAATGACTCGCGCGCAACTTGAATCACTCGCTGACGAATACATTTCGCGTTCTATTGAGATCACCAAACGCGCTATGGCTGCTTCTGGTTTCAAAATGGAAGATATGAATGAGATAGTGATGGTAGGCGGACAGACTCGTATGCCAAAAATTGTCGAAGAAGTGAAAAAAGTTTTCGGCAAGACCCCAAACTTAACTATCAACCCGGATGAAGTCGTGGCTCTCGGCGCAGCCGTGCAAGCAGGCGTGCTACAAGGGGATGTGCGTGATGTTTTGCTTCTCGATGTTATTCCGCTTTCGCTTGGCATTGAGACGCTTGGCGGAGTAGCGACAAAATTGATCGAACGCAATACGACTATTCCTTCAAATAAATCGCAAGTATTTTCAACCGCTGCGGATAATCAAACATCGGTGGAAATCCATATCGTGCAAGGCGAACGCCCGATGGCAAGTGATAACAAAAGTTTAGGCAGATTTATTTTGGATGGGGTGCCACCAGCACCTCGCGGTATGCCACAGATTGAAGTTTCTTTTGATGTAGATGCGAATGGAATTTTGAATGTGACTGCGAAAGATAAAGCTTCAGGCAAAACTCAATCAATTAAAATCGAAGCAAGTTCTGGTTTGAAAGAAGAAGATATTAAAAAGATGCAAGCCGATGCCGAACTGCATGCAGAAGAGGATAAAAAGAAGAAAGAAGTCGTAGATCTAAAAAATACTGCCGAGATGATTATCTATACTGCAGAAAAAGCGGTCAAAGATGCTGGCGACAAAGTGCCAGCTGACTTGAAGTCTGGAGTAGAAGCCAAAATTTCCGCTCTCAAAGGCGTAAAAGATGGCACTGATGGCGAGGCAATTAAAAAAGCAACAGAAGAGCTTTCATCTGAAATGTCTAAAATAGGGGAAGCAATGGCCCATTCGACAGGCTCGGGGCAGGCGAATGCAGGACCTTCGGCTCCTGAAGAACAGCCAAGTGAAGTGAAGGATGCGGAGTTTAAGGAAAAGAAGGAAGGAGAGGAGCCAAAAGCGTAAAATATTCCCAAGCCAAAAACGACTAGGCAAGACCTAGTCGTTTTTTAAAGGGATTTTCGGTTTGCAGATTTTTTGCTATACTTTATTAATGAAAACCGTTTTAATTACGGGAATAAGTAGGGGTATCGGCAAAGCCCTAGCGCAAAAATTTTTATCAGAAGGATATTTTGTTCTTGGTACGTCAACCAAGGGTAAGACCAGTCTCGATCACCAGAATTTAACAATACTTAAATTAGATTTAACAGATTCTGAGAGTATTGAAAATTGCGCGAACGAAATTATAAATTTCAAAAAACCGATTGATATACTAATCAACAATGCTGGCACCTGGCTTCCAGAAGATAAAGATCCTAAAAAGAATATATCTGCTTTAAGAAAAGTGTTGGAAACAAATTTGATCGGCCCAATTGATTTTACCGAGCGCATTATTCCTCTGTTAAACTTGAATGCTCATGTCGTGAACATTTCTTCTCGTCAGGGCTCTTTAAGTTATCCACCTGGTACCAGTAGTCCATCATATAAAATTTCAAAGGCTGGACTGAATATGTTTACTAGGATTTTGTCTTACCAATTAAAAGGCAAAGCAACTGTTTCTTCTGTACACCCAGGAGCAGTGATGACAGATATGGCTTTACCAGGTGCAGATATGTCGCCCGAAGAAGCAGCTTTATATATTTATGATTTGGCTATTTCCAAACCAGAAACGGGTCAGTTTTGGTTTAAAGGGGAGAAATTTCCTTGGTAGAGTCCTTCCCCCTAAATCTTTAATTTGTTGAAACATTAGAGGCTTTTTAGTTTGGGAAATCTCTGTTATAATTTATGGACATATGGAACTTCCAGAAATACCCATAAATAAAGATATTACTTATCTTGGTCTTACCACTTATCGCGACAAAAATCAGCTTTTTGGCATCAAGCGCAAAGACAGACGGCAGCATGTTTATATTCTCGGAAAGTCCGGTACTGGTAAATCGGTGCTGATGTTTAATATGATCATCCAGAATATTCAGAACGGCGAAGGGGTTTGTCTGGTTGATCCGCATGGAGAAAACGTCGAAGCAGTTCTTTCTGCTATTCCGCCCCATAGAATGAAAGACGTGGTCTATTTCAATCCAGCCGACGCAGATTATCATATTGGCTTTAATGTTCTAGAGCTCATTGATCCGCAATACAAGCATTTAGTCGCTTCCGGTTTGATGGGTATTTTTACAAAAATTTGGGCGAATGCTTGGAGCGCCCGTATGGAATATATTTTAAATAATACAATTCTCGCCTTGCTTGATACCCCCGGTACGACACTCTTGGGAATTCCTCGCATGCTCGTCGATAAAGATTATCGCCAAAAAATAATTACCAATCTAAAAGATCCAGTCATTAAAGCTTTCTGGGTTCATGAATACGAAGCTTGGCAGGATAAATTTAGAAACGAAGCGATTGCGCCGATTCAAAACAAAGTTGGACAATTTCTTTCTACTTCAATCATCCGAAATGTCGTCGGTCAATCGAAGAGCACTATAAATATTTTCGATATCATGAATGATGGTAAGATTTTCTTGGTAAACGTTTCCAAGGGGCGCATCGGTGAAGATAATTCAGGGCTCCTTGGGGGAATGATTATTACCAAGATTCAATTAGCGGCGATGGAGCGCGTGCGCATTCCAGAAGAACATCGCCGAGATTTCTATTTATACGTCGATGAATTTCAAAACTTCGTGACGGATGCTTTTGCGGGTATTCTGTCTGAGGCTAGAAAATATCGTTTAAATCTAACGGTCGCTCACCAGTATACGGCTCAGCTTGTGGTGGACAAGAGTTCGGCTGTGCGGGATGCGGTATTTGGCAACGTGGGAACGATGATTGTTTTCCGGGTCGGTTCGGATGACGCGGAATTTTTAGAATCAGAATTTGAGCCAGAATTCACTCCGCAGGATATTGTTAATTTGCCGAACTACAAAGTCTATATGAAATTAATGATCGATGGAGTGACCTCGCGTCCTTTTTCTGCGAAAACCTTGCCACAGATGGTAAAATCTGGCGATAAAAAAATAGAAGAAGAAGTGATAAAATCTTCTCGTGATCTTTACTGCCGGCCGAGGGAGATTGTCGAAAGAGAAATCAATGAATGGAGCGAAATGTCGCTCGGAGATACAGATAATGTTTCCGCCAGCGGCGGACCTTTGGAAAAATTTCCAATAATTTGCTCTCTTTGCGGTAAAGAAAAAACCGTGCCATTCAAGCCAGAGCCGGGCAGGCCAGCTTATTGCAAAGAATGTATCGCCAAAATAAAATCTGGCGAAGTGAAGGTAGAAAAAAGCGGACAAGATCAAATCCGGTATGATGAGTCTAAATTCTTTAAACCGCTAGCGGATTTGGGTATAGAATTTACCCAAAAAGACAACAAGGGAAGGGAAAATGAACGCGCCGAAAAAGTTGAAAAATCTTCAGTGCAGCCAGCTAAAGTGGCGTCTACGAATAAATCCGGAATCCTAAGTAGTATTAAAAAAGTTTTTACCAAAAAATCTACCCATATCTCTACCGACAATTCTGCTTTACGGGAAGTTTTAAATAAAACACTTGAGCTCCCGACCCAAGTCGGTACCCCGACACAGGTCGGGGCTGTCTCGCTAGATGTTTTAAAGGAGAAAGTTAAGGAAGAGGTAAAAAAAGAAATTCCATTATCCAAGGATCGCGCTGCAACGCCGGAAGAAATGAATAAGTTGAAAAGTTTGATCCAAGAGAAGGTAGAGAAGAAATATATTAAAAAAGAAGAAAATAACCAAACAAAAAAGGACCCCCTCGCCAGTCAAGCTGGCACTTCTCCTTCGCAGGGGGAGAAGATCAAAGAGGTTCCCGAAGATGTGTTGAGGAAAATTTTGGAAAGCTAGATTCCTTCCACTGCTCGATAGGTGGCGACAATGGCGGCGGTTTCCCCGCGTAGAGTTAATGGGCCGAGAGAAGCTACGCTGTAGCCGGATTTTTCTGCTAAATTTATTTCTTTTTCAGTAAAACCTCCTTCCGGGCCGATAAAAATGCTTATGCTTTTTGATTTTTCATTTGCCTCATACATTTTATGCCCTAGATGAAATATTATTTTCTCCGGCGCCGCGCTGCCATACGCCAGGGCCACCGGAAAATCTAAAACAAGGGACAGAGTAGGTAAAATGTTTCTGCCAGACTGTTCGCTTGCTTCCAATATAATTTTTTGTAGACGGGGGATATTCAACCCGGTCTTAATTGTTCTCTCGGTAATTATCGGTGTAATATTAGAGACCCCAATTTCGGTTGCTTTTTGTACAGCCAGTTCAAAATTCTCTTTTTTCAAAATGGCTAAATATAAATTTACTTTTCTAGTCAATTCTTTTTGGTTATTTATTTTTTTCAGAAAGCAGATGATTTTCTCTGCCGAAACAAAAGCCAGCACAGCCTCTGCTTCATTTCCTTTGCCGTCCGACAGAATGATTTTCTCGCCTTTTTCCATTCTCAAAACACCCTTTATTTGCTTGATATTTTCAGGGTTGGTGATTTCTATTTCATTTTTGGCGAGGTCGAAATCTCCAATAAATCTATGTAATTTCATATTTTATATGATATACTTTTAACATTAAGTAATCAATAATTTACATGCCGAAGCCCAATAGAGTACAGATAATAAAATATGCTCCGCCTCCGCCAGAATTGCCCGTCTTCGGTAAAGTTGATCCGCGAGAGGTTTCTTTTATTGGGCGCACGAATTATGTAGCCTCACTGGAAGAAAAGAAATTCGTTTTTGGTATCAAGCGCATAGACCGCCGAAGACATCTCTATATTATTGGTAAGTCTGGAGTTGGTAAAACCAAACTTCTGGAGCTTTTTATCCGTCAGGATGTTTCTTATGGGCATGGACTTTGCTTGATTGATCCGCACGGGGATGTCATCGATTCAATGCTTGATTATATTCCCGAAGATCGTATTGAAGATGTGTGCATTATAGATCCAGCCGATATTGATTTTCCGGCGTCTTTTAATCCTTTGGCCAATGTGGATCCGATGTTTAAGTTTCAGTTGACTCAGGGTTTGATTGAAGTTTTTCAAAAACAATTCGGCGCTAATTGGACTCCTCGCCTAGAACACGTTTTTCGTTTTACCTGTTTAGCTTTGCTTGATTATCCGCATGCGACGATGCGCGGGATGATCTCGATGTTGACGGACAGAAATTACCGGCAGAAAGTGGTGGAATATATTACCGACGACATGGTGAAAAGATTCTTCGCTATTGAATTCGCCGATTGGTCAGAAAAATTTGACACTGATGCCATCATTCCTCTCGTGAACAAGCTTGGCCAATTTCTTTCGGATCCGCTCCTGCGCAATATTTTCGGCCAGAAGCAAAATAAAATAGATATTAGCAAATTGATGAATGAGGGAAAAATAATTTTCATTAATCTTTCAAAAGGCAGACTAGGCGAAGAAAATTCTTCTTTCCTTGGTTCTATATTTTTAACAAAAATAAAACAAGCTGGAATGGAGCGGGCCGCTATTCCCGAACAAGATCGTACAGATTTCTATCTCTACGTGGACGAGTTCCAGAACGTCGTAACTCAGACTTTTGAAAATATATTATCAGAGGCGCGCAAATACGGACTCAATTTGACCATGGCGCATCAATATGTCGGGCAAATTTTAACAAAGGTTCACCAGGCGGTGCTCGGTAACTGCGGAAGTATCATTACTTTTCGTATTGGAGGTGAAGACGCAGTAAAAATGAAACCAGAATTCTCTCCGGTGTTTGATATCAAGGATATGATCAACCTGGCAGTGACTGAATTTTATATCAAAATGACAATTGACGGAGAATCCTATGATCCATTTTCCGCAGAAACCCTGAAAGTTCTTCCGCCTACCCACCCGTCCTTCAGACAACAAATATTAGACGCATCCCGTAGAAAATATTCAATCTCTAGAGATGATGCAGCCAAATTGATTGCCGAAGAAGAAGCTACCATCATTCGCAGCGCTGAAGAAAAAGCAATCATAGAAGGACGGGCGAAAAGAAAAGAAAAAGAAAAAAATGGAAGTAAAATTGAAGAGGGAGAAAATATTGAGGAAAGTGTTGAAGAAAAACAAGTCCGACCAGAGTCGGACTCCGACATAGAGGTCGGAGAGAAAAAAATTTCCAATAAAAAAGCTTCACAAGAAGCTGAGCCTATGATATAAAAGAACCATGAAACAAGATTATTATGAAATTTTGGGAGTAAATAAGAGCGCGTCAAAGGATGAAATTAAAAAGGCTTTTTATAAGCTGGCGCATAAATATCATCCCGACAAGAAAGGGGGAAATGAGGCGAAATTTAAAGAAGTAAATCAGGCGTACCAAGTCCTTTCTGATGATGAAAAGCGTTCCAAATACGATCAGTTCGGATCTGGTTTTGAAAATATGGGTCAGGGCTATGGTGGGGCTGGGCAAGGTTTTGGAGGTTTCGATTTCAGTGGCGCTGAGGGCTTTGGAAATGGTGGGGTAGAATTTGATTTTGGAAATTTAAACGATATCTTTAGTGATTTTTTCGGAGGGGCAATGGGGGGTCAGGGAGGGGGTAGAACACAGCAGCGCCGAGGCCGTGATATTTCTACAGAGATGCAGATTTCTTTTGCGGATGCTATTTTTGGCACGACTAGAAAAATTTTGATTACTAAAACTTCTAAATGCCTGACGTGTAATGGTTCTGGCGCCAAAGCTGGAACGAAAATGGAAACTTGCAAACACTGCAATGGGCAAGGGAAAATTCATGAGTCCAAAAGGACTATTTTTGGGAATATTGGCAGTACGAAAACTTGTGAAGTATGTCTTGGAGCTGGCCAAGTGCCAAAGGAGCTTTGCGAAAATTGCAAAGGCAAGGGCGTGCTTAGACGGGAAGAAGAAATTTCAATTGTTATTCCTTCCGGTATGAGAGATGGGGAAATGGTGCGAATGACTGGCTATGGTGAAGCGATCTCCAAAGGCACAACCGGCGATCTGTATATAAAAATAAATGTCATACCGCATCCAGTTTTCAGACGTGATGGCAATGACCTGGTGATGAATTTGAACATAAAGTTATCTGATGCGCTTTTGGGCACCAAGCATACCATACAAACTTTAGACGGGGAAATCGAAGTGACGATTCCAGAGGGTGTGTCAGTCAACGAAATATTGCGCGTCAGAGGAAAGGGCGTGCCTTTTGGCAAGGGTAAGCGTGGTGATCTCTTAATCAAGTTGCATATCAAACTTCCCGGCAAGCTTTCCCGCAAAGCTCGCGAGGTGGTAGAAGAACTCAAAAAAGAGGGAATCTAATTATGTATAAAAGTGAAAATAAAATATGTCAAAACTGTAAACAAGACTTTATCATAGAGCCCGAAGATTTTAACTTTTACGAAAAAATAAAAGTCCCCCCGCCGACTTTTTGCCCAGAATGCCGCACCATTAGACGTTTGTGTTGGAGAAACGAAATGTCTCTTTATAAAAGAAAAAACGATGCTTCTAGTCACCATGAAGATATTATTACAATATATCATCCTGATGAAAAACTTGTGGTTTATGACATAAAATACTGGTGGAGTGATAGTTGGGACGCTGTTGCTTACGGCAAAGAATATAATTTTTCTAAGCCGTTTTTTGAACAATGGAAAGAATTGAGAGATATTTTTCCCCAACAATCTCTTTCGAATTCAAAAGCAGTAAATAGTGATTATTGTAATGTCGCGGAAGATAGCAAAGATAGTTATATGACTTCAGCGTGTTTTATAATAGAAAAAACATTTTATTCCAATAGAGTTTCAGAAATTAAGGATAGTTCCGATTTATATGTTGTTCATCGTTCTGAGCTTTGTTATGACGATATATTTTGTTCAGATTGTTATCACGTTTTGTATTCTTTAAATTGTAAGAATTGCGTGGATTCGTACTTTCTGTACGATTGTCATGGTTGTATAAATTGTTTTGGGTGTACGAATCTCCGAAACAAGTCATATTGTATGTGGAATGAGCAACTTTCCAAAGAAGAATATGCCAAGCGTTTAGCTGGACTTGATCTAACCAGTTATTCAACTATTCTTAGATTGCATAAAAAATTTAAAGAATTTTATTTGAATGCCTTACATCGTTTTACCAATCAAATAAAAGTCGTAAATTCTACGGGTGATAATCTTGAAGGGACAAAAAATTGTCAAAATAGTTTTGACACAGCCGGACAGGTTGAAGATTCTAAATATCTTCACTGGGCTCTGCGGATCAAGGATTCGTATGATGCGGGTCCCGGGGTAGGTATTGGTGAATTGATGTATGAAGTTTTTGACGGTGGTCTGGGTTCTTTTCGTAGTCTTTTTACGAATGTGGTTTACAGTTCCAAAAATGTTGAATATTCTTTTTATTGTTTTAATTGCTCTAATTTATTTGGCTGTATTGGCCTTAGAAATAAAAATTATTGTATTTTAAATAAACAATACAGTAAAGAAGAATATGAAAAACTTTTACCGAAGATTATTGAGCACATGAATACAATGTCGTATGTCGACAAGAAAGGTCTCATTTATAAATATGGAGAATTTTTTCCATCGGAATTATCCACATTTTGCTACAATGAAACCCAGGCTCAAGATTATTTTCCTTTAACAAAAGATGAAGCTCTCAAAAGGGGATATAGATGGCGAGATAAAAAGACCAATGAATATCAAATAACAATACAAGCCGAAGATCTGCCTGATAGTTTTAAAGACGTACAAGAATCTATCCCAAAAGAAATCATCAGTTGTTTACACAATAGAGAATGCGGAGATCGCTGTTCTGGGGCGTTTAGAATCACAGAAGATGAATTTAGGTTGTATAAAAGAATAGGGGTGCCGATACCTCGTCTTTGCTTTGGTTGTCGTCATGATGCAAGGTTGAAAGTTCGTAATCCAATGAAACTATGGCACAGAAGTTGTATGTGTGATAAGGAAAATCATGCAAATCATGCGGCGGGGAATTGCGAGGTAGAATTTGAAACAAGTTATGCGCCCGGTCGGCCAGAGGTGATTTATTGTGAAAAATGTTACCAGCAAGAAGTGTACTAATATTAATCTACGCTATAGCGTATATGCAAAAATATGGAACATAAAAGTGAAACCAAAATATGTCAGAATTGCAAGAAGGATTTCACCATCGAACCCGAAGATTTTAATTTTTATGAAAAAATAAAAGTTCCAGCACCGACGTTTTGCCCAGAGTGTCGTCTGATTCGCAGATGGTCTTTTACTAATACTTGGAATTTATTTTGGAATAAATGCAAAAAATGCGAGAAAAGGGTTTTATCTATGTACTCATCGGGAGATAGGATAAAAATATATTGCCAACCATGCTGGTGGGGTGATTCTTGGGATGGGACAGAATTCGCGAAAGAGTATGATAGGACGCGTCCATTTTTTGACCAAATTAAAGAACTAATGTCCGAAGTCCCGTTTCCCGCTCTTCAGAGTTCCTACACGACTCTTAAAAATTCTGAATATTGTAATCACCTGGGTTCTTGTAAAAATTGTTATCTTGTATTTTGGGCCGACTACTGTGAATCTGTTTTTTATTCTACGATACTAAACAAATTAAGATTTAGCTCTGACTGCATTAGGGGGTGGGATTCGGAATTGTGTTATGAATCAATAGGTTTTATAAATAATTACAGAACTTTTTTCTCTGATGAATCAGAAAATTGTGTGGATGTGTGGTTTTCCCGCAACTGTTATGGTTGCACTAATTGTATAGGGTGCGTAAATCTACGCGGTGCGACCAATTCTATTTTTAATGTTAAATATTCAAAAGAAGAATATGAAGAAAAAATAAAAGATATGAAACTAGACACCTGGTCTGGCTTGCGAGAGGTAGAAAAAAAGGCTTATGAGTTTTGGCTTATGAAGCCATACAGAGAATATCATGGGCATACATTTAATTTAAATGTGACTGGGGAATATACTTTCCGCTCAAAAAATTCCAAAGAAGGATATATCGTAAATTATGCAGAGAATTGTAAGTGGTGTCAGTTCATAACCGTAGCGACAGCCAAGGATTGTTACGATTATTCTGGCTGGGGGCAAAGCGCATCACAAATTTATGAGTGTCAGAACGTGGGAGAAGGCGCGGATACAGTGCTCTTTTCAGCGAATTCATTTCCAGATGTTTTGAATCTCACATATTGTAATTATGTAATTTCTGGGAAAGATAATTTCGGCTGCGTTAGTTTAAAGAGGAAAAAATATTGTATTTTAAACAAAGAATATTCTAAAAAAGAATATGAAAAGTTAAAAGAAGAAATAATTGCAGACATGAAAAGTAATCCATATCTGGACAAGCTTGGCCGTAAATTTTTCTATGGAGAATTTTTCCCGTCAGAAATGAGTCAGTTTCCATATAACAAATCAAATGCAATGCGCTTTTTTCCAAAAACAAAAGAGCAGACACTGTCCCTTGGCTACACATGGAGTGATGAAGATAATCCAACCGCGGAGCCTACGATCAAAGCTGCAGATTTGCCAGAAAAAATTAAAGAAACTCAAGACTCAATTTTAGAAGAAGTGATAGAGTGCTCAAATTGTAAACGAGCGTATAAAATAGTCCAAGGCGAATTGGATTTACTCCATAAAATGGGGTTGCCAGCGCCACACGAATGTCCAAAATGCCGACAAGATAAGAGATTTATTAGAATGACAAAACCAGGGCTATATCATCGCAATTGTGCAAAATGCGAAACGGAAATTTATACTCCATACAAACCAGGCCGACCCGAAATTGTGTATTGCGTAAAATGTTATCAAGCTGAATTTAATTAATATGCTTCCGGAAAAAATAATTTATATTGCAGTTCTTGTCAGCTTAATAGGATATTTTTTTTATTTTAAAAATATTTTTCTAGGAACGACTAAACCTAACTTGGTTTCCTGGTTTCTTTGGTTACTGGGCCCTTTTCTGGGCGTATTTTTTCAACTCAAAGCGGGGGCTGGCCTTTCTGTAATACCCGTATTTATGGCCGGCCTTGGACCCTTGCTTGTTGTTGTCTTTTCAATTTTCAGAAAAAATGCATATTGGAAATTAAATACTTTTGATATAATTTGCGGAATATTTTCTGTGCTCGCATTAATATTGTATGCATTAACGCATAATTTGGCAGTATCAATTATTTTTGCAATTTTGAGCGATCTTTTCGCTTTTATACCGACTTATATTAAAGGATGGAAATTTCCGGAGACTGAAACGGCGACTGTTTATTTGTCGGGAATTTTTAATAATACTCTTGGTTTGCTCATTATAAAAAATTGGTCTTTTACCATATACTCATTTGGTTTATACCTGATAATTGCTAATATTATTATGGTTTGTTTTTTGTATCGCAAGAAAATTTTAAATATGTTATATTTCAGAAATGAACAATAAAATGAAAAATAAATTTGTTATAGTTGCAGGAATTCAGACTAGCGTATCGCCCGACTTGAATGTTAATTTAGCTAAAACTGCGAAATTAGTAGAACAGGCGGCCAAAAAGGGTGCGCAGATTATTTGCCTGCAGGAGCTTTATAGGACTCCCTACTTTCCGCAATATAAAAATGCCAAAAAAGATAATTTTTCTGAAACAATTCCCGGGGAATCAACCGAAGTCTTTTCGGCGATTGCCAAAAAACATAAGGTTGTAATTATCGTGCCGGTTTTTGAAAAAGACAGTAATGGCCGTTTTCATAATTCAGCTGCAGTAATAAACATTGACGGAAGACTGATGCCAACCTATAGGAAAATCCATGTGCCGCAGGATCCTCTTTTTTACGAAAAAAATTATTTTGAAGACAGCAAAGATGGATACAAAATATATAAAACAGAATATGCTACTTTTGCGGTTCTCATTTGTTATGATCAATGGTTTCCCGAAGCGGCGCGCGCGGTCAAGCTCTCTGGGGCAGAATTAATTTTCTATCCAACGGCAATTGGAACGATAGTTGGCGAAAAACAGAAGGAGGGGGATTGGCATGAGGCTTGGGAGACTAGCATGCGCGCTCATGCCATAGCGAACAGCTTACATGTTGCGGCAGTCAATCGCGTTGGCCAAGAAGATAAATTGAAATTCTGGGGGCAGTCTTTTGTCTGTGATGCGTTTGGCAAGATAATCAAGCGAGCGGGGAAGTTCAAAGATGAAATTTTAATTTCCAAAATTAATTTAGGGAGCAATGAACAAATTGCCGAAGAATGGGGTTTCCTGCGTAATCGCCGCACCGATACTTATAATTCACTTACCAAAAAATATTTATGATGCCGGCCGAATGGGAAAAGCATACTGCGACGTGGCTGGTCTGGCCGAATGATGATGATTATTTCGGTGCTCGCATTGATAAGATTAAAGAAATTTACTTAAAAATTATTCTGGCTTTGCATACTGATGAGCTGGTGAAACTGCTCGTACTTGATCAGAAAATGCAAGACGAAGTAAGCGCTCTGCTTGTGAAAAATGGCACAGATTTAACTAAAATTATTTTCTACCACAACGCCTATATGGATGTCTGGGTGCGAGACTATGGGCCGACTTTTATAAAAATTGAAAAGAAAATAGCTTGGATTAAGTGGCATTATGATTGCTACGGGGGAAAATTTCCAGAATTATCTCCCGATAATAATATTTTTTTGAATTTGAAGGATCAAATTGGTTTCCAAATGATAAGTGTCGATATGGCCATGGAAGGCGGAGCGATAGAGGCAAATGGCTTGGGAACTATTTTAACCACCGAAGAATGTTTGATTTTAAATCGCAATATCGGGAAGAACAAAAAAGACACAGAGATGGTTTTCAAGGAAAATTTAGGCGCAACTAATATTGTTTGGCTGAATAAAGGTTTAGTGAATGATCACACTGATGGGCACATTGACGAAGTGGCGCGTTTTGTCAGCCCTTCGAAAATTCTTTGCGCTTTTGAGGAGGATAAAACAGATGAGAATTATGAAAGATTGCTTGAAAATTATAAAATTTTAGAGAATTCTTTTGACCAAGATGGCAAGAAATTTGAAATTATAAAGCTCCCGATGCCGCACATGTATTATGATGATGGGGCAAAACACAACAGTAAAAAAGCCCCAGTTTCATACGCCAATTTTTATGTTGGCAACAAAACAGTTTTGGTTTCTCTTTTTGGAGATAAAAACGACGAAAAGGCTTTGTCAATTATAAAATCTTGTTTTCCGGATAGAAATATCGTTGGGATAGATTGCACGGATCTTATTTATGGTGGCGGGGCGCTCCATTGCATTACTCAGCAAGAACCAGCTTAAATTCTACTTATTTTTTGGCCCTCTGTAGTATCTTTTACTTCATAGCCGAGAGCATTTATTTCTTTTCTTAAATCGTCTGATTTTTGGAAATCTTTTTCAACTCGGGCTTGTTCGCGTGCTTTTGCTAAATCTAAAACTTCTTTAGGAATTATTTCTTCTTTCAAATTTGCAAAACCTAAACCAAGTACTTTATCAAAATCTAAAACTGTCGCTTTTTTGTCAGCGTTGGACATATTTTCATCTTTGAAAACATCCCAGAGAATTGTCAGAGCTCGCGGGGTGTCCAAGTCGTCTTCTATGAATTCTTTGAACTTATTTTGGTATTCTTGATGCACGCTCCCTACTGTTTCTCCAAGGTCTAAATAAAGCCCATAAAGGCGTTTTAGCGCTGTTTCTGCGCCTTCTAGGGCGTCCCAGTTGAAGTTTACACGAGTTCGATAATGAGCCATTAAAAGCCAAAATCGAAAGGCTAATGGGTTAACTCCTCTACTTATAATATCTCTCAAGGTATAGAAATTTCCGGCTGACTTAGCCATCTTTTTGCCATCCACCAGAATCCACTCGAGATGCATCCAGTATTTTACAAATTGTTTTCCCGTGGCACCTTCAGATTGGGCAATTTCGTTTTCGTGATGGGGAAAAATATTATCAACAGCCCCTGTGTGTAAATCTATTTGTTCACCTAAATTTTTCATCGACATAGCAGAACATTCAATATGCCAACCCGGGCGACCCTTACCGAGCGAAGTTTCCCAAAACACATCACCATCTTTTTCATCCCATGATTTCCAAAGGGCAAAGTCTTGTGCATTTTCTTTTTCATATTCATCTGTTTTTATTCTGCCGGATGCGTTTTCTTTCTGTTCTTCAAGGACGAGACCAGAGAGTTTGCCGTAATTTTCAAATTTTTTAATATCAAAATATATGCTTCCGTCTCCACTTTTATACGCGAGTCCGTTTTTTAAAAGTTTCTCTACAATTTCCACCATTTCGTCGATGTAGTCAGTTGCCTTGGTAAATTTAAGCGGGGGGATAATATTAAGTACCTTCACATCTTCAAAAAATTTTTCTGAGTAAAATTCTGTAAATTCTTTGAGTGATTTACCTTCTTTTTGCGAGTCACGAATAGTTTTATCATCAATGTCCGTTAAATTCATAATATGCTTTACCTTATATCCGCTGTACTCGAGCACTCGTTTTAAAGTGTCAGCGAAAACATAGGCACGATAATTCCCAATGTGCTGATAGTTGTATACTGTCGGTCCGCAAGAATAAAAACCAACATTGGGTGGATTGATTGGCGCGAACTCCTCTTTTTTTCGAGTTAGGGTATTATAAAATTGTATTTTGTTTAAACTCATTTCTGTAAATTGAAATTAAAGTATACAGTAGGCTGACGGCAAGGGGACCGATCAAGATTCCCACTGGGCCCAAGACGGAAATTCCTCCTAGAACCGAGAATAGAATCAAAAGAGAGGGCATGTTTATTTGTTTGCCTACAACCAGCGGGCTTAAAAAATTATCAATCAATCCGACCACCACAATTGCCCAAATTAAAAGTCCAACAGCCGATCCGGTGCTTCCAGTCGCAAAGAGAAAGATAATTGCCGGAGCGGACACCAGCGCGGTGCCGATCGTTGGCAGTAGGGAAGAGACGGCGGCCACTACGCCCCAGAGCGCCGGATTTGGGATCCCAAACAGCCAAAGTCCGATTCCCATCAGCAATCCTTGTACCAGGGCGATAAAAAGATATCCTTTGATTACGGCATTTACCGAGAGGGCCAAGCGCGAGATTATTTTCTCATCGTCTTTGTCGCCAAGCGGGGAGAGTACCACTATAGCTTTTTTCCATTTTGTCCCATCTTTCAAAAAATAAAAAACTATTAAAAGCATCAGCAAAAATGAAAAGAAGGCCGAGACGGTGGTGCTGAAGATGTTGGCTATGTTTTTAGATACGTAGGAAATAAAGTCCGTGAATTTTTGATTTACGTCAACGTTAATGATTTCCGGCAAAATATTATTAATTTTATTTTCTATTGAGTTTAAAAATGGTTCCGTGCTGCCATTATTCACAACTACGTGATAAACATCCTGACTTTGATTAAAAACCATCACCCCAATGCCTAAAAGTGGGCCGCACAAAACTAAAGTAAAAATAATGACTGTCAGGAGAGAAGAAAGCCAATCCGGTAATTTTCTCTTTTGAAACCATTCATATAATGGGTATAGAACGATCGAAAAACAAATTCCTAAAACCATTACTATCCAAAATGGCCGGAAGATGAAAAAGGTAAAGATAAAAGTTGCCAATAAAAGCCCAAAGAAAAAATACTTTTCAATAGTTTTTGTTTGCATATGGCTATTAGTATACCAAATACTTGCTTTTTTGGGAAATTTCAGTTAGTATGGGGAACATGGAATTCGCAGTGATTACAACCGGCGGTAAGCAATACAAGGTCTCCAAAGGGGGCTTCGTTTCTATTGAAAAAATTAAGGGACCTGCCAGCGCAGGCGGGGAATACAAAAAAGGGGATAAGTTATCTTTCGATAAGGTTCTTCTAGTGGATGACGGAAAAGATACCACTATCGGCACACCTTATATCAAGGGCGCGAAAGTGGATGCGGAAATCGTAGAAATCGGCCGCGCTCGCAAGGTTATGGTTGTAAAATATAAACAAAAATCTCGTTATCTCCGTCGCAACGGCCACCGCCAGCCATTCTTTAAAGTAAAAATTACTTCAATAAAATAAAATGTTTTTTAGCACAATCAAAAGAACCTTATAAAATAAGGATTCGATACTATTGACTTTTGTGTTTTTGTATGATACAATCCGTTCAGAGGTTTGTATGAAGAGAATCGTTGTTGTCCTGGCCTGTCTCAGTATACTGGTCGCAGGTGCGTACTTGTTCGTGTGTGTCGATCAGTGGGAACAACGGTGGGAACAAAAGAACCCTCGTTACTACGACGACATACCTGAGCGGTACAGAGATCTCCACGGAGGGCCCGGTGGGTTCATGCTCCTAGTCTCGATTTGTTTGGGGGTGGGTTTGGGGGTGGCAATATCTGTCACGGTGCATGCCCTCGAACGATCCATTCCCGGCAAAGGATGGATCAACAAGGGTTAAGCACTACCGCTTGCGTGTGGGTGGTGCGGAGGGGGCATCATCTACACGCAAGCGGGCCCAGGAAATTCCGAGCCCGTTTTTTAGTTTACGGTTGTGAATTTAAGCATATGCTAAATTTAACAACAAAAAGTTATTACTTATTCTTTAAAGCATCTATATAATTTTTCTGACAAATGAGTTTGAATTTATCGTTTTGAAATTCAAAATAGTTAATAGTTAAATTTTCAAGTTGCGCTCCACCGTTGTTTTTTTCTTGTTTCGCTTCATCAAGCGTCCATATTATGTCGTCTTTTGTAATATTCCATGGTGGACCAACGACAAATAGGCGGCTATTCATCTTGTATTCAAATTGGTGTCCTAGGGTAGATATTGTATCTGAGTATACTCCGTTTGATCCGTTAGGATAATGAATTATTTCTCCAGTTTTTGCGTTAATGACTGCAAACTCCTGGCATCCCGTGCCGCATCCCCATGTAGCGACAGTATAATTACCTGCAAAATTAGGTCCTTGTTTTTCAGCCGTTGTAATTACTGTACGAAATTCACGAGCCTCTGGCTTCGTTGAAAAATCAATTGGTGCAATTTTGCCTTTATATTCATCTACAGGATAATCCTCAAACTTTGGATTACAATTCGGATCTCCATTTTTAACAGAGAGGGACTTGTTTACGGCTGGAGTTTCTACTTTGATTTCATGAAGAACCAACTCCGTATTTGCTGGTTTAGTCAAAAAATAAAAAAGAAAAACGACTATTAAAAATACAACAACGTATATTAAATTTTTCATATGTATATTCATTGTCTATTTTTTAAGGCATTTTTGAGGGTGTCGTTATCGGAATATTCTAGTTCAGTGCCGGTGGAGAGGCCTTTGCCGAGGGAAGAAATTTTTATGCCTGCCCTGAGCGGAGTCGAAGGGTTTTGTTTTTCTACTATATCTCTTAATTGTTCACGCACATATTGATCCGTATGGTCACCTTGCGGGCTGATGGAAAAAGCTAAAATTATCTCTTTGAGATCACCTCTAGCAGAAATTATTTTCTTTAATTCCTCAATACGTACTCGGCTCTTGGTAGTTTTCTCTACGATCGGTACCAGTCCGCCCAAGATAAAATATTTTCCATGGTAAACTCCGCTTTTGTTGATAGATTCTAAATCAGAATCTTTTTCCACAACTAGAAGAAGGGAAGAGTCGGTGTTTGGATTACTACAAATCTCACACACTTGCCCGTCCTTTGGTGTGGAATTATTTTTGGTTTTACTGGTAAGGAAAAATTTAAAACATTCTTTGCACTGCGAGACTTCTTTTTTTAATTCTAAAATGAGTTTAGATAAATTATTTGAATATTCTCCATTCTTAAACATTAAAAAATATACAAACCTACGTGCTTGCCGTTCTCCAATACCCGGGAACTCTTTGAAGATTTCTGTCAGTTTATCAATGCTATCCATGATTAAAATTCATCTAAATCACCGCTTATCTTCGACGGAGCAAATTCGCTTAAATTGCTTTTTTCCAGATTTAAGAAAGTTGTAGTTTTTTCGTCAAAGTAAAGTTCCACTTTGCCGGTCGGGCCATTGCGGTGCTTTTCGATAAGAATTTCGGCAATGTTCGTTTTCTCCGATTCTTCTTTGCCTTTATCTTCACGATGAATGAACATCACAACATCTGCGTCTTGTTCGATAGATCCAGAGTCGCGCAGGTCCGATAGGCGGGGTTTGCCGCCACGGGATTCTACGGCACGGTTAAGCTGCGAAAGAGCAAGTACAGGAACATCCAATTCTTTTGCTAAAGATTTTAGCGATCTGGAAATTTCTGTAACTTGGTTGACCATCGAATCATAATTTTTGGAAGTGGTCATGAGTTGTAAATAATCCACCACGATAAGATCGAGTCCTTTTTCCGCTTTGAGCCGGCGAGACAGAGCCTTCATTCGAACAATTGAATTTCCCGGCTGATCGTCAATAAAAATTTGCGCTTTAGCAAGTTTGTCTAGTGAATCGCGTAGTTGCGAAAATTCATGATCAGAAGATAGCCGGCCTGTGCGTAAATTCCAGGCGTTTACTCGGCTTTCAGCAGACAGCATTCTGTCTACTAACTGCTGGGAAGACATTTCTAGAGAAAATATCAAAATAGATTTTTCATGCAAAACTCCGGACATGCGCGCAATATCGAGGGCGAGAGTAGTTTTACCCATACTCGGCCTGGCTGCTAGAATAATCAAATCAGATTTTTGCAAACCAGAAAGCATCGTATCTAATTCTTTAAAGCCAGTCGGCAGTCCGCGCAACATGCCTTTATTTTCATGCAATTTTTCTAGGCGCTCATAAGCTTCAGGTAGAGCATCTTTCAAGTTTACAAATTTTTGGTTTTTGGGACTGGAAACAACGCTGAAAATTTTCTTCTCCGCCATATCTAAAATGTCATCCATATGATCATCACCTTCTTCAAAGGCGAGCTCGGAAACATAATCAGCGGCTTCAATCAAACTGCGAAGCACATATTTCTTTTGCACTATGTCAGCGTAGTGTTTTACGTTAGTAGAAGAGGGGACTGTATTTACAATTTCCGCCAGATATTGGTTGCCTCCGATTCTCTCGAGATTTTTCTGTTCGCTTAATTTAGTAGAAAGAGAGAGCATGTCTATCGGTTCGTTTTTTACCGAAAGATCAAG
The DNA here is from genome assembly GCA_023267195.1 of Candidatus Nomurabacteria bacterium. Classification (GTDB taxonomy): domain Bacteria; phylum Patescibacteriota; class Minisyncoccia; order Phycocordibacterales; family UBA9973; genus UBA9973. The sequence continues at coordinate 72,779 of JAHFNT010000002.1, read as the reverse complement.
CATTGCTTGGAAGATCAATTTATTTTTTTCAACATAAAAAGAATCGGGAGTTATCATGTCTTCCACTTCGTGCATGGCGTCCTTGCGGAGCATAATGGAGCCCAAGACGGCTTGTTCAGAAGGAATGCTTTGTGGTGGAATTCTTAAGTTGTTACTTTTTACTATTTTTGCTTTTCCGGATATTGAAGCCATGGCGTCATTCTAGCATAGCCATAAAATTGTCAAAGCTAAAAAGTGCGTAATGGTGTTACTAAAATGTGGAAAGATCCCTGTGCTGAAGCCATGAAGTATGATAATATAAAAACATGGAAAATAAACAAAAAATAGTACTTACAGGGGATAGGCCAACAGGGAAACTTCACCTTGGGCACTTTGTAGGTTCAATACAAAATAGAGTCAAGCTTCAGGGTAAGGTAGACAAATCTTTCTATATGGTTGCCGATATTCAAGCCCTAACTTCTAATGCAGATAATCCAACTAAAGTAAGGGAAAATGTTCTAGAAGTGGTTCTGGACAACTTGGCTTGTGGACTTGATCCAAATAAAACGACTATGTTTATTCAATCTGAAATTCCGGAAATAGCTGAACTTACGGTATTGTTTCTAAATTTAGTAACACTAGCGCGGCTCAAGAGAAATCCAACAGTAAAAGATGAAATGAAAGACAAAGGTTATGGAGAAGATGTACCGGCTGGATTTTTAATGCATCCTGTTTCTCAGGCCGCAGATATTTTATTTTGTCATAGTAACATTGTTCCAGTTGGTGAAGATCAAAAGCCCATGATTGAGCAGACCAATGAAATTGTAGACGATTTTAATCGTTTTTACGGAGAAACTTTTAGTCATGTTAAACATCTAGTGGGTGATACTCCAAGATTGATTGGTATTGATGGAAATTCAAAAATGGGTAAATCCTTAAATAATGCGATTTATCTTTCAGATAGTTACGAAGAAATTTCAAAAAAAGTAATGAATATGTATACTGATCCAAATCATATTCATGTTAATGATCCCGGGAAAGTAGAAGGGAATGTTGTATTTACTTATTTAGATATCTTTGATCCAAATAAAGAAGAAATTACAGAACTGAAAAAACAATATAAAAAAGGTGGACTTGGTGATGTTGTTATAAAAAAGAGGTTAATTGAAGTTCTAGAGAAATTAGTGGCGCCAATACGAACAAAAAGGGAAGAATTGGCAAAAGATAAAGATGCCGTGATGAAGATATTAGAAAAAGGTACAATGCACGCACGAGAAATTGCGAAAGAAACAATGAAACAGGTTCGCATGAGAGTTCAGATTGATTATTTTTAAAGTTCAAAACATGAGGCACGTTAACAAAAAAATCTCAGAATATAAGAAAGAATTAATAGAAGTTTTTTCTAAAATTGATGGTGATAAAAATTTAATGGCAGAGTTCTTGATAGATATTTTTACTCCCGCAGAATTTGAAACTATGGCTTTAAGGTGGCAAATAGTTAAAAAATTAAATAAAGGAGAGACCCATAGATCCGTAGCGGGGGATTTAGGGCTCGGTATTAGTACGGTCACTCGCGGATCTCGTGAATTACGCAATAAAAATGGCGGTTTTAATTTAATGTTCAAAAAGTTGGGTAAATAATTTCTTATCCCACTTATCCACATGCATTATTTGCATTATTTTTTTATCATGTTATCATGTACTAGTACATAGATACAAGAGTATTGGTGTGAAAGAATATGAATATGAAACAGAACTACAAAATACATACATTAACGAAATCTTGGTGGGGCGCAAAACCATCCGCTTTTGCGCTATTCTGTTGATTTCTTTTTTCTACCGAACCAAACAAGGAATTAATTAAACAGCGCAATCGAAGTGCTGATTTTCGTTCTTTGGAGGTGAAATCATGTGGGATTCCTTTTCGCTTGCCAGGATCAATAGCGAAACCGAAGGAGAAAGACTCAGAAACGCAATCGACAAGTTGTTGAATGAGATTGATCAACTCAAGGAAGAAAACAGAAGACTGCGTTCTGAGCTCAGACTATCTGGTAAGGGATCGGAGGCAAGGATCGAAGGGAGGTGATCCGCATGCTTTGGGATCCTGAGTGGCGTTAGGGCCGGAGGGGTAAAAGCGGCTTGGCCCACCGCATCGCATCGGCGACTGGTTTCTTTCATGGGACCGGTCGCCGATTTTAAATTTATCCACAAATTAAATTTGTCTTTTTTAAAATATACGCTATACTGTGCTTGTGAATAAAAACAACATACAAGCAAATAGTTATTTCTTTTTCAGCTTTACCAAAGGTCTTCGAAGGCTGATATTTGCGCTGTAAAAATACTCAAAAACATAACTTACAACTCAAACACCAGCCACCGAAGGCTGGTGTTCTCGTTTCGCGAGAACACCTAGTTCGTCGACAATAGAAAAAGGAGTAGACCAATGGTGGAAACCAAAACTCGCGTACATTCTTGCGTAAATAAGTCGGTTTACCTCGAGAAGCTTCATGCCGGGATCATCATGCTTTCCTGTGTGGATTGTCGTAATGTGGTAACTGGAACATTTGGCTACCCCACAGGGAACAGGGACGAGGCTTCTCTTAGGGTAGAACTCGATACCAAGAACTGCGTTTCTCCCAGTTAGCGCCGCTCGACGCATTCGAGCATAAAGAGTAAAACACTTAAAGGGAGGTGGTGGAAGAGTGTACCACTACTGGCCGTTTAGGTAGGGCCACGGATCGGCGGAACTGGCCCCCCGCTGTGCGTCCAGCACTATCTGGGTATTGGCGGCCAGCTTCCTTTCACGGAAGCCGGTCGCCATTTTTTCTTTTTTATGCTAGAGTATTTTTAATATGACAAGTGGAAATCAGATAAACTTGAACCCTTACCCTTTGAAGTTATACGGAAGTCCGAACGGAATCAATCAAACTCTAGCGCTGAAAGTTGCTAAACTTTTAAAAAATAAGCTGGCGCCGGTTAATTATAAAGAATTTAAAAATGGAGAATATTTAGTCCATCATACCGAGTCGGTCCGAGACCGCGATGTTTATTTGATTATTCAGCCACGTTTTGGAAATAAAGAAATATTGGCAAATGACTTAGATGAATGCGAATCTCTGGTTTATGCTTTGAAACAAGGCGAGCCTGCCCGTGTTACTGTCGTGATGCCTTGTCTGCCATATGCGAGACAGGACAAACCTTCAAATCATCGAGAACCTGTGCTTTCCCAAAAAGTTCCAATGCGTTTACAAATGGCTGGAGCGCATCGGATTGTAGTTTTACATCTGCATAATCCTTCAAGCTATAATGCGCATCCGCTGACTATCCCTGTTGTCGATGTAAACGTAAATGATCTTCTTTTAAAACATATACGTTCAAAAAAATTTAATTTGGAAAAGTTTAAAATCGTGGCGCCAGACTTGGGTGCCGCGCCTGCTTGCCGAAAACTAGCTCAACAGTTAGGAATTCCAGAAAATATTATTATCATAAATAAATTCCGCGACCCCAAAAAAATTAATCATAATGAAGTCATGGAAGTAATCGGGGAGGCGAAAGGTTTCAACTGCATTATTCCAGACGATATGGCAGACACTTGCGGTACCGCAGTAAAAGCGCTAAAAACTTTAAAAGAAAATGGTGCCAAAGATGTATATTTTACTGCGACCCACGCTATACTTTCTGGCGAAGCAGTGGAAAATCTAAACCAGGCGCCTTTCAAGGCTGTTTGGTTTAGTGATTCTTGTATTTCAGAGGAAAACAAGAAAAAAATAAAAAAACTTGAAATCATCGAAACTTCTAAACTGCTTGCCAAGATTATAGACAACTTGCACAACGGCGATTCGGTAACCGAACTTTGGCACAACGGAAATTAATTTTTTATGCTACAATCATTTTATGCGTAACAGAGTATATATAAAAGATTTAAAAGACCATATTGGCAAAGAAGTCATTATTGCGGGCTGGGTAGACGTGAGGCGGGATCAAGGGAAAATGGTATTTTTCGATATGCGAGATATGACTGGCAAGGTGCAATGCGTGACGCTTCCAAGCCACACTGAAGCAATAGAAAAAGCCAAAGAAATAAGGCCAGAGTGGGTTTTGAAAATTACCGGTCTGGTAAATAAACGTCCAGAAAAAAATATAAAAGCGGATGTTTTGAATGGAAATGTGGAGCTGGAAGTTATTGGTGTAGAAGTTTTAAATAAAGCAGAAACAGCACCCTTCCAAATCAATGAGAGTACCTCTAATGTAGATGAGGATTTGAGAATGAAATATAAATACCTCGATTTGCGTACCGAAAGAATGCAAAAAAATATTCGTATGCGAGATAAAATAATTACTTTTTTTCGTAAATATATGCATGATAATGGTTTTATTGAAATTGAAACTCCGATATTAATGAAAGGGACGCCAGAAGGCTCTCGTGAGTATGTGGTCCCGTCCAGACTTTTTAACGGAAACTTTTATGTTTTACCTCAATCTCCACAACAGTTCAAACAGCTTTGCATGGTGGCTGGATTTGAAAAATATTTTCAAATTGCGCGTTGTATGCGCGATGAAGACACAAGGGGGGACAGACAACCAGAATTTACTCAGCTTGATTTTGAGATGTCTTTCATAACTCAAGAAGAAGTGCTGGAATACACCGAGGCAATGTTTATTGAATTGATAAAAAATGTTTATCCAGAGAAAAAAATAACCCAAATTCCTTTTCCGAGAATTTCTTATGCCGAATCTATGGAAAAGTATAAATCAGATAAACCAGACATGCGGGTGAACAAGGATGACCCGAACGAGCTTGCTTTTGCGTGGGTTTTAGATTTTCCCATGTTTGAAAAAACAGACGAGGGAGAACTTCAAGCAGTACATCATCCGTTTTGTTCAATAAAAGAGGAAGATAAAGAAAAGTTTAGGAAGGGCGAAGATTTATTTTCGATTCGCGCCAATGCTTATGATTTAGTACTAAATGGCTACGAACTTTCTTCTGGTAGTATTCGTATTCATGAGAGAGATATTCAAAAGCAAGTTTTCAAACTTTTAAATATTTCTGAAGAAGAACAGCGGAAAAAATTTGGCCATATGCTCGAAGCGTTTACTTACGGAGCCCCCCCACACGGCGGTTTTGCTCCTGGCATCGATCGTATTGTAATGATTTTGCAAAACGAACCAAATATTCGTGAAGTAATTGCGTTTCCGAAGACCGGTGAAGGCAAAGATTTAATGATGGGTTCTCCAGCACCGATAACAGAAAAGCAATTGAAAGAGCTAGGCATAAAATTGTCTAAATAATTTTTGAATGAAATTTACAATTTCCGGCACAGTGATAAAGGGTGATGGGTATGGTAGAAAAATTGGTTTTCCTACAGTGAATTTAGAGACGGACACGAAAGAGCTTCCGCTGGATGGTGTTTATGCTGGGGTCGGAGAGCTAGAAGGGAAAATTTATCGCGCAGGCATTGTTATTGGCCCAGCCAAGAAAATAGAAGCGTACCTGATAGGATATGATGGCGATGCGTACGGAAAAGAAGTGACTTTAGAAATTAAAAAATTTTTGCGAGAATTTAAAAAATTTAATACCGAAGAAGAATTGATTATTCAAATAAAAAAAGATATAAAATTATGCTAAAAGATTTCTCGGGTCCTGTTTTCATAATTATTGCAGCATTGCTCTGGGCCTTCGACGGACTCATTCGTCAACACCTCTACACATTACCACCGATCACCATAATTTTCTTCGAGCACCTGATTGGCTTAATTGTTTTATCTCCTTTTGTTTTTAAATATGTTTTAGAAACCAAACTGACCAAGCGCGAATGGTGGCTCATTGCTTTGATTGCTGTTTTGAGTGGACTTTTTGGGACACTTTGGTTCACGACTGCCCTCGGGAAAGTTCACTTTATCACCATCTCTGTCGTATTTTTATTACAAAAACTTCAGCCAATCTTTGCTATCACCACGGCGCGTATTTTCTTAAAAGAAAAGTTGGATAAGAGATATATCAAATGGGCATTGCTTGCAATCCTTTCGGCTTATTTTGTAACTTTCCCCAAGGGTGTCGTAAATTTACAGACAGGCGAGGGGACGATCGTAGCCGCCTTGTATGCCCTTGGTGCCGCTTTTGCCTGGGGTTCTTCCACCACTTTTTCGAAAATGCTTTTAGGCAAGGTGGATTTCAAGGTTAGTACTTTCTATAGATTTCTATTTACTGTTATTATAGCTTTACCAATTTTATTTATTTTTGGAAAGTCTATCGACGCAAACTTGGCTATGCCAAATCTTCCTCAGTTTGGATTTCTACTACTGATTGCCATTTCTACGGGTATGGTTGCACTTCTTATTTATTATAGAGGATTGGCAAAAACCCCAGTGCATATCTCCACCATTCTTGAATTAACTTTTCCATTTGTCGCTATTCTCTTAGATTTTATTGTAAATCATACAGTACTTTCCGTTTCCCAATGGATTGCCGCGATTATTTTGGTGTTTAGTATTTATCAGATTGCGAAGTTAAGAGAAAATTATGTCCAATAATCTATTAGAGAAAAAATGTGTGCCATGCGAAGGGGGAGCCAAGCCTCTTTCTCATGTGGAGATTTTAAAATTAATGGAACAGGTGCCAGATTGGCAACTTACAGAAGATGAACGACCAAAAGTGCAAGAATCTGGGCTCGGTGCGACTATAGCCAAAGAATTTAAATTCAAAGACTTTATCGGTGCGATAAACTTCATAAACAACGTCGCTGAAATCGCCGAAGCGGAAGGTCATCATCCAGATATTCAGATTCATTACAACAAAGTTCTCCTAGAACTCTCGACACACGCGATCGACGGTCTTTCCGAAAATGATTTTATCCTGGCGGCGAAAATTGATGCAAGTAAATCAAAATAAATTTAGGTATTATTCAAAAAATTTTCTATAACCTTCTTATCTCTCTTGAGCCATAGAATATTGCCTTCAATGCGCTCTATTACTTGCTCGATGGTGCGTTTGGCGCCAGGAGCGGTATGCGTAGCGAAAAATTGCTTAAAAGATTTTAAATGTTTCTTTTCTGCACTTCCACTAATGGCTTTGATTGCGCGCGCGAGGGTGAGCCCGCCTTCGCCATAACGTGAAACGAGTGTCTGCCAATTTCTCTTAATAAAATTCCACCAAATGTCTCGGCCTAGCGGGCTTGCTCCGACGCCCGAAAGAATGCCGATAGTGTCTTGGATGCGGACATCTTTGGACATCGCAAATTTGCACGCTTTTTCTAGGATTTTTGGATCCTTGAAATCCCCGAGCACATTTCCAATTCTATTCTTTTCTTCATGCAAAGTTTCTTCTTTATATTTTTTGATTAGCATTTCATAATCTTTTTTACCTCCATGTGTGGCAATGATAGAATATATAGCGCTGCGGATGTCTGGTGATACGTGTAAGCCTTTTTGTATTTCCCGAAATTTATTTTTTGCTTCGGTAATTATTTTCTGATCACCAGCTCGTCCAGCGCGAGAAATTGTTAGTGATCGGAGGAGGGTAGTGGTATGATGTTCTCCCTCTTTTTTATTCCAACCAAGACGCTGCGCAAGAGGGGAGAATAAATTTAGAATAAGTTTATTTAAATTTACTTTTGCAGGAGTTTTAGCAAGAAGCTGTTCTAACCTAGCGAGCCCAGCGGCTAGCTCAACCCAAACAGTGTAATTATTTTCTTCTTTATAAGCTTTTAAGAATTTTAAAGCATCAATAGTCGGTATTGTTCCAGCTTCAGCTAAGGCAAAAAGGTCGCGGATAAGTCCTAGTCTGTCTCTGGGGTTCAGTGTTTTATTTTGTACTGGTTTTTCAAGTTTCTCTAGAAGATCTTTACTATAAGCAGTTCGATAAAATCCCGTTTCGCCAAAATTTACTTTTGTATATTCATTTTCCATAATTGATACGGGAATTTGCCAGACAGTTTTTTCTTTATTGACGAGTTTCGATTTGGGATTAGCAAAAAATCTTTCTTGCGATAAAGCCAATTCATCATTGATCATTTTTGCTTTCACAACAGGGTATCCAGGCTTACTTGTCCAGTTATGCATCAGAGTGGTCACAGATCTACCGGAAACTTTCTCAAATGCTTTCCAAAGATCCAAAGTTTCAGTATTTTTATAGCTATGCTTTTTTAAATAATGACGTAAACCATCGCGGAAATTTTCTTCCCCCAAATAATTCGCTAGCATGCGGATGATTGAAGCGCCTTTGGAATAAGAAACTTCATCAAAAATTTCCCCAATTTCGTCTGGATGATGCACTTCCACCTCAATCGAGTGTGTATTTTTTAGCGCGTCAAGCCTGAGCGCTACACCTAGATCATTCGTGGCAAATTGTGTCCAGATATCCCATTTTGGGAAAAGTTTGTCAACTGCTAAATATTCAATATATGAAGCAAAACCCTCGTTTAACCATAAATGCGTCCACCATTCCATCGTCACTAAATTCCCAAACCATTGATGCGCTAGTTCATGCGCGATGACGAGGGCCACCCATTGCTTGTTGGAAGTTGAGGAATGATCTTCATCCACTAAAATTGTGCTTTCGCGATAAGTGATAGCCCCCCAGTTCTCCATCGCGCCGGAGGCAAAGTCAGGAATAGCGATCATGTCTAAAACCGGTAGAGGATATTTAATAGCAAAATATTTTTCATAAAATTCTAGTGTTCTCACCGCACATTCAAGTGCAAATTTGGCTTGATGTTTTTTGCCAGGAGTGGTGAAGACACGCACCAATGTTTTATTTTTTGTTTTTGCTTCAAGGTATTCAAAATCTCCAATAATAAAAGCAAGAAGATAAGTGGACATTTTAGGAGTTGGCAAGAATTTTATTATCTCGTACCCTGATTCATGTTCCAGAACAGAAATAGGTAAGGTGTTCGAAATCGCAGTTTTGCCCTTTGGCACAACGAGAGAAATGTGAAATACCGCTTTTTGGGCTGGTTCATCAAAAGAGGGGAAAGCCCTGCGCGCATCCGTCGCTTCAAATTGGGTAGTAGCCAGATGGCATTCTTTTCCGTCAACAAAATATTTACTGCGATAAAACCCCCGCATCTTATCGTTTAAAATTCCCCGGAAAACTAAGTTTAATTTTACTTGTCCAGCTTCAATAAATTTAGGAAAGGTAAAAGAGACTGTTTCATTTTTTTTATTGTAAGAAATTTTACCGAAAACTTTTTCTGCCCCGACCAATACGTCTACCGTATCAATTTCAATTTCTTTGGCATGCAGAGTTATTATTCTAGTTTTTTGCAAAATACTAAGATGAATTGTTTCCATGCCGGAAAAAGTGAAATTTTCCAGATCTGGTTTTAGCTCAAGGTGGTAGTTTGTTGGAATGATATTTGGGGAAAGTCGGACGCTTTTAAGTTTCATGCAGAAATGTTAGCATATAAGGGTGGAAAGCGAAACATATAAGCTTAAAATAGCTGGATTTGAAGGCCCTTTTGGGCTTTTGCTTGATCTTATAGAAAAAAGAAAGCTTTTTATCAACGACGTCTCGCTGGCGCAAGTGACCGAAGATTATTTAGGTTACGTAGGCAGATTGGGGGGATTGCCACCGGCAGAAATTTCAAGCTTTGTGCTAGTCGCTTCCACTCTGCTCCTGATCAAATCAAAATCGCTTTTGCCAAATCTTGATTTGACCAAAGAGGAAGAGGGCGATATCCGTAAATTAGAAGAAAGGCTTCGTTTGTATGAGCTCTTTACCAGGCTTGGTGGTAATCTAAAAAGTAATTTTGGCAGGAGAATAATCTTTGCTCCCCTGGAGCGAAAGAATGATATTCTAATATTTTTGCCGGATAAGCAGATTACCAAGGAATCTATGATGACTTTTGCCCGCGAGGTGCTAGACGCTATTCCCAAGAAAATATTTTTGCCAGAAGTAGAAGTGAGGAAAGTGATAAGCATTGAAGAGATGATAGACAAACTTTCGGACAGAATCAAGCAGACGCTAAAAATGAATTTCAAAGATTTACATGGACATAGTGGCAGAGTGGTCACGCGCGAAGAGAAAGTGGAAGTGATAGTGGGTTTTCTCGCGATGCTTGAGCTTGTCCGGCAGGGGATTATAAATGCAATGCAGAGAGAGGGATCAGAAGATATTGTGCTTGAGAAGATTGAAGAAAATTACGAATTAGAAATTACGAATTAAGAATTATGGAACTAGCAAAAAAAATAGAAGCAATACTTTTCTTTAAGGGCGAGCCAATTTCTCGGAAGAGAGTTTCGCAGATTTTAAAAGTAGGGGAGATTGAAGTAAACGAAGGGATTGAACAGTTGAAAGAAAGCTTGAAGGAAAGAGGAATTGTGCTTTTAGAAAACGATAATGAAATTATGCTTGGCACTGCCCCGGAATTGAGCAAGTTAATTGAGGATTTACAAAAAGAAGAATTAAACAGAGATCTTTCCAAGGCAAGCCTTGAAACTTTGTCTATTATTCTTTACAAAAATGGCGCTAGCCGTTCTGAAATAGATTATATCAGGGGGGTAAATTCTAGTTTTACTTTGCGCGCGCTTTCTATCCGCGGGTTAGTAGAAAAAACCACAGACCCGAAAGACAGCCGACGTTTTATATACAAACCTAGTTTTGAATTACTATCTTTCATGGGGGTGAAATCAGTAGAAGAGTTGCCAGAATACTCAGAAATAAATAATTCTGTGGAAATTGCGGCGAAGAATTTAGAGGAAGAGGCTAAAGACATTCAGAATTAATACTAAGGACATAGTTGTTGATTAAATTTTGTCCAGCAACGTATTCGTCGCCCAAAAATCCCTTAATGTCTTCTTCTGTAATTAAATCTTTATATTCTTGTGTAAAATTTCTAGCGAGGGGCAAGTAAGACCAATGCCACTTTTCTTCATTGTATCCCGTTGGCCTATTGTTTCCTTTTAAATTATAGGTCTGGCAAAAACCAAACTGGCTGGCATTGGTTACCAACCAATTATATTCCTTCTCACCCTTCTGCGAGTCAAAGTACGGCGGGTTTACATTGTTGATATCTATGTCGGTGCCGAAGTGGTGGCGCGAGGTTCCGGGAGCAGCACTCCACTCTAATATTTCTTTGAATTTTTCTAAACCATCAAAGTTGTCTTTTATTGACCACTTATCGTTCCAAAGTTTCTTTTGATAATTAAAATTTCTAGTAGCGGAAGCAATATTAAGTTCTACTCCACTTAAACTTGCGGCTTCCCGCATTTTCAAAAATGCCTCCAAAGTTTCTTTCCGTAAATATGTTTTATATCCGCTCACATTATATTCTTCAGGTACAGGAACGAAGTCTCCTCTCGCGCTAGGATCAAATTTACCCATCAGATAATTTTTTTCTTCCGCTTCCCAGGCCTTCTTCAAGGCCTGCTGTTTTTCCAAAATCTGCTGGTAAATAATTTCCTTTTCTCTTTCCGTTTCTAAATTCATCAGCAAAAATATGCCAGTTAATAGCAGTAAAATAATGAAAATACACAGGAGGACTTTATATTTTAAGTCTAATTTAATCACTTGAAAACAATAACACACAGATGCATTTTAATCAAAAAAGTCGTATATTATAGTGATAATGGAAACTAAAATATGCCAAAATTGCAAGCAAAATTTCACCATCGAACCGGACGATTTTGGCTTTTATGAAAAGATCAAAGTTCCGCCACCGACTTTTTGCCCTGATTGTAGGAGACAAAGACGTTGGGCGTGGAGGAACAACATGTCTCTCTATAATCGTAAGTGCGATATGTGTGGCAAGGGAGTTGTCTCATTATATTCTCCTGATTCAGGTTTGACTGTCTACTGTAACAAATGCTGGTGGAGCGATAAGTGGGATGCAAAAGATTATGGAATTGACTATGATTTTTCAAAACCATTTTTTGCTCAATTTCGTGAACTGGTGCAAAAAGTTCCGCATATGTCCATCGTAAACGATGATGGTATTGCTAGCTTAAACTGTGAATACAATCAAGATTGGTGGTTCTCAAAAAATTGCTATATGAATTTTTCCGGTTGGCATGTTGAAAATGTAATGTATAGTTTTTTTGTATTAGCAGGCAAAAATTTTTTAGACTGCATGGTAATAAGATCTCCAAGTGAATGGCTCTATGAATGCATAATGGTTAGCCGCTCATACCAAGTAAAACATTCTGAAATTTGTCTTGCTTGCATTGATTCGTCGTTCCTTTATGATTGTCGAGATTGTTCTGATTGTTTTATGTGTGCAGGGCTCCGTGGTAAAAAATATCATTTTAAAAACACACAGTATGCGAAAGAAGAATATGAGAAAATTTTAAAAAGCTATGAACTCGATACATTTTCTGGTGTAGAAAAAGCAAAAAAGGAATTTGATGAATTTCTCTTAGGATATCCTAGGCGGGATGTTCAGAATTTTCAAAGCCTAAATTGTACTGGGGACATTATTTCCATGTCAAAAAATCTGAAAAAATGTTTTACAGGCAAAAAATCTGAAAATGTAAGGTACTCCGACTTATTTACTGATGACAAAGACTGTTCTGACATTACTCTTACGGGGGAGTCGCAAGAATGTTATGAGGGGACAGTGATGGATCATTCACAGCTTAATTTATTTGGACTTTTTTCTGTGAAAAGCCAGGATATAAGATACACGCAGCATTGTCATAATTGTAAATATTGCTTCGGCTGTGTGGGACTTCGAAACGCGAAGTATTGCATTTTCAATAAACAATATATGAAAGAGGAATATGAGGAACTTGTGCCGAAAATTATTGAGCAAATGAATAAAACGCCTTACGTAGACAAAATGGGGAATGTTTATAAGTATGGAGAATATTATCCGATTGAACTTTCGTATTTTGGTTACAATGAGACAAACGCTCCTGAATTAGTTCCACTTACAAAAGGAGAAGCGTTGAACAAAAACTATGAATGGCAAGATAATATTCAACGCACAACTGGGAAAGAAACATTAAAACCCGAGCAGGTTCCTGAGAGCATCTATGATGTTTCCGATTCGATTCTGGAAGAAGTTCTTGTGTGTATTGAATGCAAACGCAACTACAAGATTATTCCAAACGAACTGATATTTTACCGAAAAATGAAAATACCAATTCCAAGGCGATGTTTTTATTGTCGTCACGCTGCTAGGCTCAAGCGCCGCAATCCTTTCAAGCTCTGGCACAGGACATGCATGTGTGGTTCGGCAGGCTCACCACAAGCGACCATAGAACATTTCCATGGGGAAGGGAAGTGTGAGGTGGAATTTGAGACAAGCTACGCGCCCGAGCGGCCAGAGATTATTTACTGTGAAAAATGTTATCAGGCTGAAGTTTATTAATGCTATAATTACAATATGCTTTTAAATTTAGTTAAAATTTCAATTCCTACAGCTGCGGCTTTCTTTTTAGCTCTTTTTTTGACGCCCATAGCTACTCATTTTTTCTACAAATACAAAATGTGGAAAAAGTATTCGAGAAACGGAGATAAGATTGAAGATTTTAAAAAAATTCACAACGAAGAAGAAGAACTGAAAACGCCACGGGTGGGTGGAATAATTATCTGGGTATCGGTCTTGCTAACGACTCTCATTTTTTATTTAGCATCACTTTGGTTCCCCGCAGAAACTACCGAAAAAATGAATTTTTTAAGCCGGAATCAAACCTTGATACCATTCTTTACGCTTCTCTTTGGTTCGCTTATCGGTCTCTCTGATGATTTAATTCAAATTTACGGCAGTGGAAAATTCGCTCATGACGACAACTCTTGGCGCGCCTGGAAAGCTCTTTTGGTTGTCGGGGTTTCTTTTTTGATTGGTCTTTGGTTTTTCTATAAACTAGGGATGACGGGAATACACATACCATTCGGCGGAGAAATTTATTTAGGTATTTTAATTATTCCATTTTTTATTATAGTGGCGCTCTCAACTTTCTCGGGCGGGGTGATAGACGGGATTGATGGCCTATCGGGCGGGGTACTCGCTTCAATTTTCGGAGCATATTCAATTATTGCTCTCTCTAATGATCAAATAGATATAGCGGCTTTTTCTGGAGTTATTGCTGGGGCGACGCTAGCCTTTTTGTGGTTTAATATTCCTCCAGCCAGATTTTATATGGGAGAATCTGGGATGATGGGTCTCACGATAACTCTCGCAACCTTAGCTTTTTTGACCGATTCCGTTTTAGTCCTGCCAATAGTGGCGATGCCTTTTGTTGTTACCTCTTTATCTGTGGTATTGCAAATGTTGTCTAAAAAATTTAGAAATGGCAAACGACTTTTCCGTCTGGCTCCGCTCCATCATCACCTAGAAGCAATTGGTTGGTCCACCTACAAAGTGACGATGCGTTTTTGGGTTTTTTCTATAATTTTTTCAATAGTTGGCATAATTTTAGCAATTATCAGCAGGTAAAAAAGGAAAAACAATGCACGAGAAAAAAGTAGACAGATTTTTTTTGATAATCATTTTTCTCCTACTGGCAGTAGGAATTGCTATTTTTGTTTCAGCCTCCTTGGGAGTGTTAGCAAAGAATGAGCAAACCTTTTATGCGGTTTTACGCAGTCAGCTGGGCTTAGGCTTGGGATTGGGATTGGCGTGCATGTATTTGTGCCTGAAGATAAATTATAAATTTTGGCGCAACTATTCTTTTGTTCTTTTTTTGGCTTCAATTTTAATTACGGCCGCAGTTTTTTTACCTGGCGTAGGTTGGAGTCATGGGGGGGCGGAAAGATGGATACAGCTAGGATCTTTTACGTTTCAACCAGTGGAATTTTTAAAATTTGGGTTTGTTATTTATTTTGCGGCTTGGCTTTCTTGGGCAAAAAACAAGGTGCAAGATTTTAGATTTGGAATTTTGCCGTTTGGCATAATGCTGGCAATAATTGCTTTTATTTTGTTCAAACAGCCAGACACTAAAAGCTTCATCCTAATAACTGTCACTGGTGTGGGGATGTTGTTTGTTTCAGGGACACCCATTCGATATATTTTAGGCGTGGGCATTGGGATAGCCATTTTACTTGGGACTCTAGTTTACTTTACTCCTTATCTGCAAGAGCGAGTGCAAACTTTTATCAATCCAGCACAAGATGCGCAAGGGTCTTCTTATCAGATTCAGCAATCGCTCATTGCTTTAGGTTCGGGCGGTGTTTTCGGCAGGGGATTCGGCCAAAGTGTGCAAAAGTTTCGCTATCTTCCAGAACCTCAAGGAGATTCTATTTTTGCTGTTCTCGGTGAAGAATTTGGTTTTGTCGGTTCGGTGGCAATAATATTCCTTTATATACTTTTTATTTTGCGTGGTTTTCGTATTGGTAACCGCACCCCAGATTCTTTTAGTGGACTTTTGGTCTATGGAATTGTTATACTCATTACAGTTCAATCGTTTATGCACATCGCTTCTGTGACTGGTGTGTTTCCTTTGACGGGAGTTCCGCTCGTTTTTATGAGCCAAGGGGGAACTTCGCTTATGGTGTATCTTGCAGCAATAGGTATTGTACTTAATATATCTAAATTTCAAAAACATTTATGAAAATAGTTTTTACAGGCGGGGGGACAGGAGGACATTTTTATCCCATTATTGCCGTTGCGGAAAAAGTAAATCAAATAATAGATCAAGAACACATCATCGGAGCCAGCCTCTATTATATTTCTGATGGCCCCTACGACAGAGAGGTGTTGGTTGAAAATAGGCTAGTATATGAAGAAATAAAAGCAGGCAAGATGCGTACTTACTTCTCCTTAAAGAATTTTTCAGATATTTTTAAAACTTTTTTTGGTGTTATTAATGCAATTTTTAAAATGTTTTCTATTTATCCGGATGTGGTGTTTGGTAAAGGGGGATATGCATCATTCCCGACGCTTTTTGCCGCTAGGATCTTGAACATTCCAATTATAATTCATGAATCGGATTCCGTGCCCGGAAGAGTCAATAAATGGGCGGGACGTTTTGCTAAAAAGGTGGCGGTATCTTTCCCTGAGGCGGCAGAATATTTCCCAGAGGAAGTCGTAGCCTGGACAGGTCAGCCCATAAGAATTGAAATAGAAAATCCGGCTTCGCGAAACGAAGCGCAGTCATATTTTAAGTTGGAGTCTGGACTACCTGTCATTTTTATTTTGGGTGGTTCACAAGGAGCGGAACTGATCAATAACACTATTTTAGATGCATTGCCGAGATTGGTTAGCAATTATCAAATTATTCATCAGACTGGAATAAAAAACTTTAAAACTGTTTCTGGGCAAGCAGAAGTAGTGCTCTCTGGTAATCCAAGTAAGTCTAGATATCTGCCGATGCCTTATCTGAATCCCTTGGCCTTAAAAATGGCTGCCGGCGCAGCTTCCATTATTGTGTCTCGTGCCGGATCAACTCTTTTTGAGATAGCCTCCTGGGGGGTGCCCTCAATTTTAATTCCTTTTACTAATTCAAACGGAGATCACTCTAGGAAAAATGCCTTTAGTTATGCTAGAACTGGCGCCTGCAGTGTAATAGAAGAAGCAAACATGACAGCAAATATCTTAAGTGGTGAAATCGAAAGAATTTTAAATGACAAACAAGGTTATGAACAAATGGTGCAAAATACTAAGACTTTTAATAAACCCGGCGCCTCAGATAAAATCGCTAGAGAAATAGTTGATATCGCTTTGAGTCACGAGAAATAGGTGCTAAAATGCCTTTATGGCAGAAAATAAAGTTGTAACTAGATTTGCGCCTAGCCCGACGGGACATTTCCATGTTGGAGGTATTCGTTCTGCTCTATTTAATTTTCTTTTTGCTAGACAAAACAAGGGAACCTATATTTTACGAAGTGAAGATACAGACAAAGAGCGTTCAAAAAGAGAATACGAAGACGAGTTTTTGGAGTTGTTTGATTGGCTTAATTTGAAATACGATATGTTCTTTAGACAATCTGATAGATTAGAAATTCATCAAAAGTATATAAAAAAAATGATGGATGAAGGATTTGCTTATTTATCGAAAGAAACACCGACCGAAGAGGGCCAGAGAGAAGAAGTCATACGATTTAAAAATCCAAACAAAAAAATTACATTTAAAGATCTAGTTTTGGAGGAGATAACAGTGGATACTACTGATTTGGGAGATTTTATAATAGCCAGAGATATAAATGAGCCACTGTATCATTTGACTGTAGTTATAGACGATTTTGAAATGGGTGTAACTCATGTAATTAGGGGGCAAGAGCACGCACCTAATACAGCTAGGCAAATCCTTATTCAAGAAGCTATAGGAGCACCTAGACCCATCTATGCGCATCTTCCTCTTATTTTAAACAAAGAAAGAGCGAAGCTTTCTAAAAGAGATGAGTCTGTCTTGCCCGCTATAGAATACAAGAAATTAGGATATTTACCTGATGCCCTGCTTAATTTTATGGCGCTCAACGGTTGGAATCCTGGAGGGGAGCAGGAAATTTTTAACTTGCCAGAATTGGTAGAAAAATTCGATATCTCAAAAGTACAAAAAGGTGGAGGAATTTTTAATCCGGAAAAATTAGATTGGCTGAATAAAGAACATATAAAATTACTTCCGAAAGAGGAAATAGAGAAAAATATTTTAGAATGGTTACCAGAAAACATGCAAAATGAAATAGGAAAAAAAATGGTGCCGGTAATTTTAGAGAGAATAAATAAATGGGGGGATGTGAAAGAAATGGCCGAAAGAGGGGAGCTCGATCTATATTTCCACCCTCCTCAATTCTCTAAAGAGAAACTAATTTTCAAAAACGTTCCTGCAGAAAAAATAAAGGAAAATTTAAAATTAGCAATAAGCGAGTTAGAAAAATTAGATGAAAAAAATTTCACGGTAGAAAATATAAAAGATACACTGATGAAAATTGCCGATAAACTGGAGAGTAGGGGAGAGTTGCTCCACCCTGTGCGTTTTGCCCTTTCCGGCAAAGACCAATCTCCTGATCCATTTACTATAGCTTCAATAATTGGTAAAAATGAAACCCTTTCAAGGTTGCAAAAAGCTATTTAATCTAGTAGTTGTAGTGATGCTAATAACTCCGATTCTTTTTTCCTATGCCCAAAACATAGACGAGATTCGCAGCAAAATAAGCCAGAAAGATTTAGACATACAGCAACTAGAAAAAGAAATAATTGCTTATCAAACAGAATTGGATAGTCTAGGGAAACAAAAGAGCTCTTTAAGCAACTCACTGAAAGAGCTCGATCTTACAAAAAAGAAATTAAATACAGATATTGCGGTAACTCAAAAGAAAATTGATAAAACAAATTTAAAAATTCAAAGTTTGAGTCAAGATATAGGTGTTAAGCAAAGTTCTATTTCAAATAATATTGAAGCCATTGCTTTAAGTGTGAAAAAGATTAATGAATTTGAAAGTCAAAGCATAGTAGAAACCCTTCTTTCTTCGAATAACTTTTCGCTAATTTGGAATGATATAGACAATGCGATAACTATAGGAGATAAAATTAGGAATCAAATTATAGACTTGAAGCAGATAAAGGTAGAATTAGAAAATACTAAAGAAGAAACAATAAATGCAAAAAATGAGCTTACTAAGTTAAAATCTCAGCTTTCCGACCAGCAAAAGATAGTCGTACAAAATACTAACGAAAAAAATAAACTTTTAAAGCAAACCAAGAATAATGAGGCGAACTATCAAAAATTATTAAAGGACAGAATCGCGCAAAGAGATGCATTCGAAAAAGAATTGCGAGATTATGAAGCGCAATTGCAGTTCATTCTTGATCCCTCAAAACTTCCTTCTGGTCGGGTTCTAAGTTGGCCGCTTAGTCAGATATTTGTGACCCAGTTCTTCGGTAAAACTGTTGATTCCAAGCGTCTTTATGCATCTGGTACCCACAATGGAGTGGATTTCAGGGCATCAGTCGGTACTCCTGTAATGGCGATGGCAGATGGCACCGTGCTTGGTGTCGGAGATACTGATCTTACTTGTTCTGGTGCATCTTTTGGTAAATTTGTTTTTATAGAATATAACAATGGTTTATCTAGCACATTTGGCCATCTTTCTTTGATTAAAGTGCGAGAAGGAGAATCAATAAAAAGGGGAGAGATTGTGGGTTATAGCGGTAATACCGGGCATACTACAGGGCCCCATCTACATGTCTCTTTATATGCATCACAAGCAGCTAAAATGGCTTCCAAGACCAGTGTGGCTTGCGGAGGCCGTATCTATAGACTTCCAGTTTCTCCAGTGAATGCATATTTAGATGCCTTAGCTTATTTACCTTTTTTGTAGATTTCTAATTTGTGTTAATATTAATAATATAGGTGAATAAATAAATATATGAATAATATCAAAAACAATGAAGGTGGATTTTTACAAATAATAATTCTTGTAATTATCGCTTTACTAATAATGAAATATTTAGGAATCACTGTTTCTGGTCTCGTTCATTGGTTTATATCATTCTTTAGTAGTGTCTTAAGATAGCGATGTTATGAAAAAAGATAACAAACAAAGAGGGATAAGCATATTAGGGGTATTTTTTCTTTCTTTAGTAATAATTTTAGTGTTAAGCTATTTTAATGTTAGCATCAGAGCTGTGGTGGAGAGTCCTACTGGCCAAGAAAATATAAATTATGTTGAACGAACTGCTAAAACAGTATGGGATAATTATTTGGCAGAACCTGCATCATATCTTTGGAATGATGTTTGGTTGAAGATTATTTGGCAGCCTCTTATTTCTAAAATTGACAACACCAGCAGTACAGAGCTCCAGGTAGGACAATAAAAGAAGATATATATTTAGTGTATCCAACATATATTGTGCGACACGTAGATATTCTATTGGCATGAGCTAGAAAGTTCATATCCGGCCCCCTCTGCCTCTTCCCCTGTTGCAAAGTAGACGCGATTTTCTTGTTTGATAGTTTTACCAGCCGAACACCCTACCGAATAATATTTACTGCCCCTGGTTGAAGCAAAAAAATTTTTATTAAAATTTGTGGATTCAATTTTGGGTGGAATAATATTTGAAGATTTTACCGCCTTTAATGCACTAGCCTCTTGGTTTCCATTTTGATCGGTATATTCTATCTTTATGCCAGAAGAATTGTCACTCTTTGATAGTCTGCCTAGTTCAAATGAACCTAAGCCTACTAAAATTACAACTAGAACGACAAAAATGTCTTTCCCCCGCTCACTCTCTATAAATTGCTTGATTTTTTGCATAGAATCGTTTATACTCTACTTGCTTTAAATAATAACATAAAAAGTATATGGCACATAGAAAAGCCGGCGGAACCGCCAAAAATTTAAGAGACTCCCAGCCAAAATACCTTGGTATTAAGCTTACAGATGGCCAAAGTGCCCAAGCTGGCTCCGTTATTGTACGTCAGCGTGGCACAGCAATACTTGCCGGTACAAATGTAGGTTTAGGCAAAGACCATACCCTATTTGCTCTCAAAGACGGCACAGTAAAATTTGGCTCAAAAAGAAAAACATCCTTCCATGGTAGAACCGCAGTTAAAAAAGTAGTGAGTGTGGTTTAGCTTCCCTTGGCTATTAATTTAGAGGCTGGTGGCAATTTGTTTGGTGCCCCAGGTCTTTTGTGTAGTCTCACAATGCCATTACCATACAATTGAATCTCAATATCAATTTCTGGAAAATTTGCCCTTAAGGCTGTTACCCATTTATTTATAGCAGTTTTTAAATCTTCATTTAAAGAGCCTAGTTCTATAAACATAACACCGTTTTCATTTAAAAATTCATACCAATTTCTAAAAATTTTGTCTAAAACAAAACCCTCTTTTTTCAGAAAAAGAAGCGGTCCTTTCATTCTTGAAATAATTAGATCGGTTTTTTCTGAGCCCAATTTACTAGCGACCTCTACTAGTAATTTTTTATCCCTAATGTCAAATATATCCCCAGTAATTACCGAATGATTATTGCTTTCATCAACTTCTTGTTGATACTTTGTTCGGATATCCTTTAAACAAATACCAACTGTGTGGCTAAAAAAATTCTTACTAAAACCCCTAAAAAGCATTGATCCAGGACCCCCGAATTCTACAGCAGTTAGCGCATGCCCGTCTTCATTCTCTGACAAGGTTTTTTCTATGTACCTCTGAAAAAATTGACCCACAGAAGGTTCATGTCTGTTTTGGTAAACATTACCTGGTATGACTTCCCCAAAAGTTAACTCAAAATCTCCTACCCTAGAATCAAAATCTCTCCATTTGCCCTCTTTACCAATTAAAATATCTTTTATGGGGCCCTTATTATCTCTTAAGACTCGCCATATATTATTTGGAGATCCTTC
Organism: Candidatus Nomurabacteria bacterium; assembly: GCA_023267195.1. Classification (GTDB taxonomy): domain Bacteria; phylum Patescibacteriota; class Minisyncoccia; order Phycocordibacterales; family UBA9973; genus UBA9973. Next base: position 51,576 of record JAHFNT010000002.1, on the reverse strand, counting down.
TTTCATAAAAATTTAATTAAGTATTATGCTATACGCCATTAACCACAAGTTTAAATGAAGATTTTTTACCCCTTATCGCGATTGCAATTTCAAACTCCCCTATTTCTTTAATTGGTTTTTCTAAGGCAATAAATTCTTCACTAATATCAGCGTGATGTTGGCGTTTCATTTCTTCTACAATTTCCTTCGTATGAATTTTTGAGAACAGATGTCCTTTGTCATCTGTTTTAGCTGTGATAGTAACCACCTTACCTTTTATTTCCTCTAAATTTTTCAACAAAAGATCTTCCTGTACTTCCCTCTCTATCTCTATATTTTTCTTTCTTTTTTCTAGTTCTGAAATTGCTCTAGGGGTTGCTGGCTCAGCCAGTTTTCTGGGAAATAAGAAATTCATTGCATAGCCGTCGTTGATCTCTTTGACATCATGCCTCTTGCCTACCCTAGGAACATCTTGTAAAAATATAACTTTCATGGATAAATTTAATTTAAATTATTATTTTAACAATAGTTCTACCGCTTTATTCATCTGTACATCAAACTTTTTATTCAAATCTTCTTGAGTCATTTCTACTACATAATCCGGCGTTAAGCCTTTTTCTGAGATAGAAGTTCCGTTGGGTGTAAGCCACTTTGCTACAGTAATTTTCAGAACAGTATCCGAGGTTACGTCAATGACTTGTTGTACTGATCCTTTACCAAAACTCTGACTCCCGACTAATTTTGCTCGCCCATTGTCTTGCATTGCCCCCGCTAATATCTCGGAAGCCGAAGCAGAACCACCATCTATTAGAATTACAAATTTTAATTTATCATTGAATATATCATAACCCTTGCTTCTGAATATTTCGCCAGTTTTATTATTGCCATAATCTTCAGTTACTACCACTTTCCCACCGGGGAGGAACCAGCTCGCCATATCTACTGCTGCATCTAAATATCCGCCAGGATTTCCGCGGAGATCAAGCAGAAGTTTGTCATATCCTGACTCCGCAAACTGTTTCATTGCATTTCGGAAAAGATTGGCTGAGTTGGCAGAAAAGCTATATAGTTTTACTACAAAAATTCCATCTTTCCTAACTTCGGTGTCTAGAGTGGGAATGCTTATTGTATCCCTAATTATTTTTATTTCTTTCGGTTTTTCTATTCCTTCACGGAAAATTGTGAGGGTGACAGAGGTTCCTTTTGGTCCTCTGATCAATTTAATAGCTTCTTCAACACTCAAGTCTGTGGTGACAACTTTATCAATTTTTAGAATTTTATCCCCTGACCTAATATCAGCCCTATATGCCGGAGTATCTTTAAGTGGAGCTATGACTGTAAGTACTTTATCTTTTATGCCGACTTCCATACCTATACCATCAAAATTCCCTGCTATTTCCTCTTCAAACGACTTAGTTTCCTCTGGGGTAAAAAATACGCTGTATGGGTCATTTAATGAGCTTACAAGCCCAGCAATTGCCCCATAAACTCTAGCTTGATCGGTTGTTTTGGCTGCATCTGGATACTTTTCATTCATAATGTTCCAAACTTTCCAAAAAGGCGAAAAATCTGTTTGAGTTTCAACTTGCGGTTCTTTCCCGGAGATATTTGATACTTTTTCTATAGGAGGTCGATTGTTATTTCCAATATAAATACCGGAAACAAATGACAAGACAACAAAAAAAACAATAACTGTAAAATATCTTGTTTTAGAAAAATTTTCCATTTTATTTATCTAGCTGATCAAAATTACTATTTTCCTTGAAGTTGTCAAAACTTTCTTCTTTGGTTTCTTTCTCTTTGAAGTAGCTATAGAGAAGATAGCCAACATAAATAAGCGCCAACCCTGTAATGGTAAACAATATATCTTTCCAGGAATATGGGAATCCCAAGTATGGAAGTATTGTAACCCACACCCCCAAAGCCAAAAGTACTCTCACTTTAGTCATGAGTTTATTATATTTTATAAAAAGTTTTAATGCAAATATTCATTTTATTCCAAAATATTCTTTAGCGTTAATAGACATCCAGTCAAGAAGTTCGCGCATAACCGAAGAGGCTCCGACGCTGTTGGTGTTTGGGCCAGCCTCCATCATTACAGTAAAAGCATATTTAGGATTTTCATAAGGGAAAAATCCTATAATCCATGAGTTAACTTTATTCTTAGCAACTCCAACTTGAGCGGTACCAGTTTTGGCGGCCGCTGCTACATAAGGTACATTGAGCGCAGCGGCTGTGCCATAAGTAACTGATTCTCTCATCCCCTTATGTACTATCTCGAAATATTCTTCTGGTAGGTCCACTTGGGAAAAAGAATTTTCTTTTTTGGTATCATTTAATAATAAGTGAGGAGTTAATAATTTTCCGTTGTTGGCAATAGCTGCCGCGGCCCTTGCCATTTCAAGGGGGGTTACTTGGAATCCATATTGTCCTATCGCAGTGTGATATGTATCCCCTATCCTCCATGGATCTCCTTTGAAATTGGCCAATTTCCATTCCGGGGTTGGTATTATTCCGCTTTTTTCATCTGGCAAATCTATATCAGTTTTGGTTCCTAGTCCAAACATTTTTGAATACTTTTCAAGATTAGCTATACCCAAACCTTTTTGGTTTTCGAAACCTCCCCCAATTTCATAAAAATATACATCTGAAGATACTGCTATTGCCTCCATCATATTAGTCCAGCCATTTACTCTCCAGTCTTTAAAGACAGTTTTTTGGTCCGGGAAATAAGGGTTGGGGATTGAAATGGATCCAGTTGAAAGAATTTTTGTATAAGGATCAATTATATTTTCAGCTAGGGCGCCCAAGGCAAAAAATGGCTTCACGATTGACCCTGGAGTATAAAGTCCAGAAATTCCTCTATCTAGAAAAACTTTACTTTTATCGGTTAAATAATTATTAATTTTAGGAGTATCTTTTCCTAGAGAAAGAATTTCAGAATTATATTCTGGGAAACTGGTAGAAGTAATGATCTCTCCATTATTAATATCTATTATGATTCCAGCCCCACCAGTAAAATTCTTGCTTTCTGATAGATTCTTGATGAGGGTGAATAACTCTTTTTGAATGCGCGAATCAATTGTCGTAACTAAATCTTTGCCTTTTTTGGGCGCATTTACTATATTTTCAGAATATACTTTTCCGAGCGCGTCTGTTTCTATTATTTTTGAACCATTTTCTCCTTTGATCACATCATCATATTCTTTTTCTAGCCCGTCTTTTCCTTTAAATTCTCCCTGCCAAAAATTTCCTCCTTTATCTTGGGTGGGGTAACTTACATAGCCCAGTAGGTGTGAAAAGCCTGGAGATAAGTATGTTCGTATAGGAATAGAAATTTCTTCCCCTTTTTTATTCCACGCTAATTCAACTTTATTGCGATCATAAATAATTCCCCTATCAGTAAAAATGATAGCTTTTTCTAAAGTATTATTTTGGCTTCTTGCGTAATACGCCTCACCTTTTTGTATTTGCAAATAAATCAGTCGAGCAGAAAAAATTCCTGTGATAAATGCAAACAAAATTCCTAAAAAAATAATGGTTTTTTTAGGAATAGGCTTTTCTATTCGACCTTCGAATTGCTGGCGATCAAAATTTTGCAAGTTGGTGGAATCAAGGAAGATTTCATCCGGCTCCACTAATGAATTATTGTACCTTTTTTTAAGCATAAAATTTCAGTTTCTTTTTGAATATTTCTATTATCAATAGAAATAAGGCGGAAATCAAAAAAGAAATAAACACCATAGAATAAAATCTCTCTTCTCTTGCTCCATGGAGCAGATCTGACAAAAGAAACAAGGCTACTGCTTCGGAGAAAATTTTAAAATAAAACATACCCGCGAGCCCCACTAAAAAAGACACCCAAAAAGGTAGAAAAAGTATAGAAAACAAAAGTATTATTGCCGCTAGCACCCTAAATAGCATAGTTCTATCTTACTTTGAAGCGAGCTTGGAAGCAAGACCAATATAATTTCCCGGAGTAATTTTAAAAAGTTCTTTTTTTACTTTTTCACTAATCTTTAAAGAATTTATAAAGTTATGTATGTCCTCTAAGGTAACTTGTTTACCTCGAGTAAAATCTTTCAATTTTTCATATGGCATTTCTGCTCCTTCACGGCGTAATATTGTCTGGATTGCCTCTGCAATAATTTCTGGATGGTTGTTTAATACTTCGATAATTTTGTTTTTATTTACACTTACCTTATTTAATCCTTTTAGCAGGTATTCATAGGCAATTAAAGAATGCCCAAAGGCTGTACCGAAATTTCTTTGCACTGTGGAATCAGAAAGATCTCTTTGCAGCCTAGAAATAGATAATTTTCTTCCAAAAAATTCAAACAGAGCATTAGCTATTCCTAGGTTTCCTTCGCTATTTTCAAATTTTATCGGGTTGATTTTATGGGGCATGGTGGAACTCCCGACTGTTCCCTCTGTCGGTTTTTGTATTATCCATTCATCACTGATATACCGCCACATATCTTGATTAAAATCTAACAGAATAGTATTAATTCTTTTTAAGTTGTCAAAAATCTCGGCGTAAGAGTCATGGGATTCTATTTGTGTAGTAAATAAATTTGGTTCTAGGCGTAGAGTTTCAGACCCTGTTTTATTCAATTGAGCGATGAAAGTTTTGGTGAATTTAAACCAATCAATATTCGGGAAAGCTATAACTTGAGCGTTATAATTGCCCGTGGCGCCGTTTAATTTGCAAAGAATTTCTTGCTTTTTTAAATTGTTTACTTGTCTTTCTAGTCTGGAAGAAAAAATCTTAAACTCTTTTCCAAAAGTTGTTGGGCTAGCAGGTTGACCATGAGTGCGGGCGAGTATTGGAAGATTTGCGTGTTCTTTGGTTAACTTATTAAATTCCCTAATTATTTCTTCAAGTTTTAGGATTAATATTTCTGTTCCATCGCGAAGCATTAATCCATAAGAAAGATTATTGGTATCCTCGCTGGTTAATCCAAAATGAATCCACTCTAAAATATCTTTTAGGGTTGTATCTTCGAGCTTGTCTTTCATGAAATATTCTACCGCTTTCACGTCATGATCGGTGGCCTTGATATTTTTATAGCCTTTTTGTTCAATATCAGAAATAATCTGCGCATCTTCATCTGTTAAATCAAAAAGTGTCCTAATTATTTTCTTTTCTCTATCAGATAATTTTCTTAATTTAATTTTTAATTCTGATAACGCAATCAAATATTCTCCCTCAACCATCACGCGGTAGCGCATCAGTCCCCTCTCACTAAAGACTCGCGATAAAATAGAGGTTGATTTATGGTAGCGTCCGTCTATTGGTGAAATTGAATTCAATGACATATCTTTATAATCCTCTAAGATTTCTTGTAATTCTTGCCAGAATTGGCTCTGAAAAGTTGTGCTCAAACTGTTTGCCGGTGATCGTCTCATAAATTTCAATATACCTGCGTGAGAGTTCAGCAACCATTTCCGGCGGAGCTTTTGGTAAAATTTCATCTTTATATGGGTCAGAGTGTTCTTTAAACCAAAGTCTTAAAAATTCCTTGTCGAAATATTCCGGTTCCTCTCCCTTATTGAATCTCTCTTCATAGGTAGCTTTTTTCCAATAACGGGATGAGTCTGGTGTATGGATTTCATCAATTAGCATCAATTTACCACTTTCATCAAGTCCAAATTCGTACTTTGTATCCACTAGTATTAATCCCCTTTTTTCTGCAATTTCCTGGCCTCTTTTGAAAAGCTTTAACGCTGATTCGGAGACTTCTTTCCATAATTCTGCTGACATGAGGCCTTGCGAAATTATTTCTTTAGAGGTCAGAGGTTTATCGTGTTCGTCTGATTTGGTAGTGGGAGTTAAGACGACTTTTTCTAATTTTTGATTTTTGCGCATTCCATCTGGAAGAATAAAATCACCAAAATCTCTTTCCCCGTCTTTGTAATGGGTCCAAAGTGAAGTGGCCGTAGACCCTGTCAGATAGCCTCTTACGACCATTTCTATTGGTATAACTTTGCATTTTTTTACTACCACAACATTAGGATCCGGAGCGCTTAAAATATGATTTTGGATAATGTCTTTTGTTTCCTTGAACCAAAACAAGCTAATCTGATTCAGCACTTCGCCCTTGAAAGGCACATCGGCAATTTTCCGATCAAAAGAAGTGTGTCGATCAGTAGCAATAAGAGTGATATGATCATCGGCTATATATACATCACGCACTTTCCCTATTTTTTTATCGCCAAGATTTTTGAAATTTGTTTCGATCAATACATCATCTATATGCTCTTTTATTTTTTCTATCTCCATAAAGTTTATTTTCAGTCCTAAGCTAATCCGCCTTTGGCGGAATAAATAATAATTTTACCGGGAGTTAATTTAGAATTTATTAAAACTTGTGGTATTGATTCTTTTGTAATTTTACCCGCGATTTTTGCTTTAATTCCAAAATCTCTTGCTCTCTTTATAGCATAACTGGCATCTTTTTCTTCTATAATTAATAGCATGCCTTGTCCTCCATGCCAAACTTCATAAAATTCCCCATCAGTAATCTTACGCCACTCTGCGCATTCCCGCATGATCTTCGGTGGTTCCCATAAGTCAAAAAGTTCCGCGGAAAGCTTTTTAGGGAAGAGAACATCCTTGGCCAATTTTTCTTGAAATGCGCCTCCCGAGAGATGAACTATACCATGGATATTTATTTCTGGTTTTAAATTTTTATTGAACCAACCATGTAGTGTATTCACATACCTGTCATACAATACTGACGGATGAGCCGCTTGTTTTATGCTTTGTTTTGCTTTCGGATTTTTCCACCATTCCTTTCCGAATTTTTCCCTTAACGCTTTGCGCATCGAACTTATACCATTACATCTAAAACCTTCCTCCTTGAGCGCAACGATCACTTGCCCTGGAGCTAAATTTTTTCCGGTGATCATTTTATCTTTATGATAGGCGCCAATCATCACTCCAGACCAATTTAATTTTGTTTTGGAATTTTTAATTTCTGAGCCTATCGCGTCGCCCATTTGCGCTGTTTCCCCTTTTAGGATTACTATTTTATTTTCTTTGGCTACCTTGCCCAAACCCACTATTGCACTTTTATAAACTCTACTTACTTTGTCGCCTCCATTCCCAATAGAAGTTGTATCAAAAACATTGATAAAAGCGATCGGAATACCGCCGAAGCGAGTGATGTCGCTTGCTGTCATGGCAATAATGTCATAAGCAGCGAGGTGGTGAGTTTTTGCTGCATCAATTATTATTCCTTTGGTACCAATTCCATCCGAGGAGGTTTCTATAAAATATCCTTTCGGTAGGTTTTTAAAAATAAAAGGCCGAGGGCCGCGAAACTGGCCTCCGGATAAATCTTTAATTTCAATAAAAGGAGAATTTTTATAACTCGCCTTACAAACAGACCCTGCAAAACTGCTAAACAAAGCTTCTTCCGCTACATCCACTCCGTCTTTTGAATAAATCTTTCGCTTAGTCAGTTTGCTCATTTTCTATTTTTCCAAATATTTTTTAAACCCAATTTCTGACAATCTTTCTCCTTTTAGTTTTACCTCGTCACTCATCTTTTGTTTATAAGCGAATAATTTATTTTCTAAATCTTTATCAAATAGAGCTAAAATTTGGACCGCGAGTATGCCAGCGTTTTTTGCGGCATTTATGCCTACTGTTGCCACAGGCACTCCCGGAGGCATATTTACCGTAGAAAAAAGTGAATCAAGCCCATCTAAACTTTTTGCTTTCACTGGCACTCCAATGACAGGTATTGTAACCAAAGACGCTACCACTCCCGCTAAATGGGCCGCGCCGCCTGCACCTGCAATTATTACTTTAAATCCGTGATCTTCTTTGGCGCTAGTTGCATATTTATGAACTAAATCAGGGCTTCGGTGCGCGGAAGCTACAGTAATATCATAAGTTACGCCGAATTCTTCCAGAATTTTTGCCGCTTCAGCCATTATTTCCAAATCTGAATCTGAGCCCATTATTATGCCCACGTCCGATTTCTTCATATTTTTATTTTAGCATATTAATGCTTAAAATGCCTAAAGCCGGTTGTTACCATCGCCATATTAAATTTATTCGCCACGTCAATGGAAGCTTGATCGTTCTTTGAACCCCCTGGATGGATCACAGCACTAACCCCATTTTCTCCGGCGAGTTCTATGCAGTCCGGAAATGGGAAAAATGCTTCCGAAGACAAAACCGTACCGCGCAAATCAAAACCAAATTTTTTTGCTTTTTCAATCGCTTGCTTGAGGGCATCAATACGCGAGGTTTGCCCGCAACCCATAGAAATAAGTGCGCCATTTTTTACCAAGGCTACAGAATTTGATTTCAAATGTTTGGTGGCGATAGAAGCCATCAGTAAATCATTTACTTCTTCTTTTGTTGGTTCGCGCTCGGTAACCGTTTTTAAATTACTAACTTTTTCTACTTGCGTATCTCGATCTTGCTCAAGTATCCCAGTGAGACAGGTGCGCATTTGTTTAACAGGAAGAGCTGAGTTGTGCCACTTAAGAATTCGGCAATCTTTTTTCTCCATCAAGATAATGAGAGCTTCTTTAGAAAAATCCGGAGCAATAATAACTTCCACAAAAAGTTTCTGTTCTCTAATAAGTTTCGCTATATCTTCTTCTATAATTCTGTTGGCCGCAAGAATTCCGCCGAAAGCCGAAAGTGGATCAGCATTGTAAGCTGCCTTATATGCCTCGAGCAGATTCCCCTCTTCCTTCGTGGCTAGTCCGCACGCATTCATGTGCTTGATGATCGCGAAAGCTGGTTTTTCAAAATCATTTACGACTGCTATTGCCGCCTCCGTATCTATGAGATTGTTATAAGAAAGTTCTTTGCCGTGCAGTTGAGTAAAACTTTCCTCTAGATTGCCTATAAACTGAGCTTTTTGGTGTGGATTTTCCCCATAGCGAAGATGTATGCCCTCGAAATATCCGCGAATAGCAGTGTCGTATTTACTTGTTATTTCAAATGCCTGACCTGCAAATTTCTTACGTTCTTCTATCGTAGTTTCATTTCTCTTTTTTAATATATCTATAAGGTCTCGGTATTGTTTCTTTGATGGAACGACTACCACATCGTTAAAGTTTTTCGCTGCGGCACGGATTAGAGAAATTCCACCGATATCAATTTTCTCGATAATTTCTTCTTCATTTCCACCAGCTCCCAGTGTTTCTTCGAAAGGATAAAGGTCTACTATCACCAGATCAATGTCTTCAATCTTGTGTTCTTTCTTTTCTTTTTGATCTTCGGCATTATCTCGGCGATTTAGAATACCGCCAAAAATTTGCGGTTGCAATGTTTTTACTCTACCACCAAACACTGAAGGAAAACCGGTCATAGTCTCCACTTCAGTAACTGGAACATTCAGCTTGCGAATAAATTCTGCCGTACCGCCGGTGGAAATTATTTTTACGCCGTACTTCTGAAGAAGTTTTACAATTTCCTCTAATCCATCTTTATTAAAAACTGAAATTAAGGCCGAATTAATTTTCTTTTGCATGTTTATATTTTTTTCTAATAAACCTCTTGCTGATAACATTTTTCACAATATACTATTTCTGATTGATTGGGTGCGTATCCTGTCTTGAACTCTTCACTACACGGTTCGTCGCCATGAACATGTTTTACAGTATTTTTATAAGTGTTAGTTTCGTCAGATATTCCAGAGCACATGCAAGATCTTTTGTACAAATGCAATGTAAGTCGATCGCTAATTCTCCGTTCATGTCTGCAATCATGGCACATTCTAGGAATTGGGAGTTTCTCTTTGCGATAAAAGATCAATTCATTTTCCAATATACGATATGCTTTTTTGCAATTTTCACATTCAATGACTTCCTTTAAAATTTCATCGTTTACGTCGCTTATAGAATCTGGAAATTCTGACGCCTTTTTTGTTATCACATATTCCCCTCTTTCAATTTCTATCCAACCATATTTTTTGTTTTCAGCTTCCTCTTTTTTGATAGGAAAATGTTGCATAGCGATAGAATTATTGTAGCCAAAAGGAGAAATTTCTATGGGAAAAAATTCTCCATACTTATAAACAATACCTTGAGAATCCACATAAGGCATTTCGTTCATGTGTTTTTTAATTTTTTCTACCATCGTAAAATATTCTTCTTTAGAATACTGTTTATTTAAAATGCAATATTGCCTTTTTTTGAGTCCAACACAGCCGAAACAGTCAGATGAACTAAAAAGATGCACGCAGTATTCATTGTTCCTACACGCAGGCCAACAATTACGAGAAAATTTATTGTTGTAGGAATTTTCTCCACACTCCATTGTTTCATAGCAAAGCTCAATATTTTCTCCCCAGTTGGTGACATCGTAATTATCTTTATTTTTAGGCACTTGCAAATACTGACAATAGCGCATATTCTCACTTTCTCTGACTAGATAGCTATCATTTACATTTTTACAATCGGTAACATAAGAACCCGAGCAATTCAAATTTCTAAGCCCTTGATGATATTTGACGGGCTGAGTAAACCAAAAATCGCGAGCTTTTTTTCTAGCTTCCTTAATCCCAGAATCAGTGTCTAATTTCATTTTTTCTATTTCTCTTTTATATTCCTCTTTGGTATATTGCTTATTAAAAATGCAATAGGAAGCCTTACGTAAATTTACACTCCCAAAACAATCATTACATCCTACACACCCTCGACAAAACCATAAATTTCTGGAGTCCATTGACCTTTGGCTAAAGTAGCATTTATAACATTTTTCTAACCAGAAACTTTCATAGCATCGTTCAGAATGATTTACATGCGAATTGTCTACGCAATCCTTGCAACGATCGATGGCATTCCCGTACATGCAGTCTTCCGAGTAATTTGAATTAACAACAAGGTAACTATTTTTTAGTCCCGTTGCATTAAAAGCATAAGGGCTGTTGACCATTCTTAAAACATTGAAATTATACATCGGTACTTTCATTTCAATTTCAATCAATTGCTTTATGAATGGTTTAGAAAAATCATATTCAGTTTCATATTCCATGGCGTCCCAGCTATCTCCAAACCAAGCTTCTCGTGTAATAATTTTCCTTCCACTCTCTTTTGGATAAGTTGAAAAAATATCTAAACCCGTGAAAGCATCTTTGACACGAAAAAGTTTCCGCTCATTTCTAAAGGCCATTCGTCTCTGTACGCGGCAAAGTGGGCAAAAGGTCGGCAGGGGCACTTTTATTTTTTCGTAAAAGTTAAAATCTTCAGATTCGATGGTGAAATCTTTTTTGCAGTTTTGACATTTTCTCGTTTCGCTTTCCATAAATTTATTATACTACTCAAACTCTGTGGTAGCGGGGGGCTTGGGTGTCATATCAAAGAACACTCTGACGATGCCTTTGTGTTTTGTTAGAGCGCTGGTGATTTCATTTACAATTTCCTCAGAAAAATAATAGCCTTTAGCGGTCATGAAATCCACAGTTTGCACGGCGCGAATAGCTAGAGAATGGCCATAAACTCTTTCATCCCCTTTTACGCCGACAGAATTAATTCCAAGAAGTGCCACGATGAGCTGAGAAATTTCTTTTTCTAGATTATGTTTCTTTATAATTTCGTTCACAGCTTTGTCGGCTTCTCGCACCAACTCGATATTTTCTTTGGACACAGGCGTACCCACGACTCGTAGATATAATCCTGGTCCCGGGAAAGGGTTGCGTTCGTATACTGCCCTTGGAAGCTTGAGCGCTCTGGCAAGTTCGCGGACTTCATATTTAAATAAATTTCTAAATGGATGCAAGTCTTCCACTTTCCATTTCAGCCCAACGTTATGATGAGTTTTGATCATCGCCGACTTCCCCACCTGGCCGCTTTCTATTATGTCGGTAGCTAAAGTTCCCTGCGCAATAAAATCAGCTCTATATTTTTTTATTTGTTCTGCAAATATTTTTTTATAAATTTTTCTGAACTGCGCTCTTTTCTCTTCTCCATCAATTGTTGTCCCGATATTTTTCCTGAATTCATCCGAAGCCGTGATTATTTTAAGATTTTTTATACCAGCGCTTTTGGTGTTTGCTTTTAACTCTGCCATCTCATCTTGTCTTAATCCTCCTGTGTCTATCGCAACACAAATTAATCTATCTTTTAAAATGGGCGTGAGGACAGCTGCGAGTGTCGTAGAATCAACCCCACCAGAAACTCCTAATATCACCTTCTCTTTCCCTTTTACAATACCCAGAACCTCTTTTTGAATTTGATGAATTAAATTTACCGGATCCCAGTCTTTCTGGCAATTTGCTAAATTAAGAAAATTTTGTAGTATTTTCTTTCCTTCTTTTGTGTCGGCTACTTCAGGATGAAATTGTACTCCGAGCATGCGATTATTTTTATTTGTCATAGCAGCAAATCCGCCGGACTTGGCAATGGGGGTAAAACCTTTCGGTAGATTGCTTACCGTATCTCCATGACTTGCCCAGACTGTTGTTTTTTTGGGAACCCCAACCCAAAGAGGATGTTTAGCGGTTAAATTTACAATTGCCGGACCATATTCGCGATGGAGGAGTGGGCGTTCTACTTTTCCTCCAAGCTTATGTGCCAGAAGCTGCATGCCATAACAAACGCCAAGAATAAAATATTTTTCCCCGTTTAGATCGAGCGACTTTGGCAATCCTGGTGCTCCAGTATTGTGTACACTCCAGTTACTGCCCGAAAGGATGACTGCTTTTGGATTGTTTTCTTTTAGCCATACGTCAGCTTTTTTGGGTGGGAGAATTACACTCCTCACCCCAAGCTCTCTCAATGTTCTGCCGATAACAAGAGTATATTGTGATCCGTAATCTACGACCAGAATTTGTATCCCTTTCATAATATGCTAGTATACACAATATAATATGCCTTTGAAAGCTAGAAAAAACTTAAGAAAAAAGGATGACAAGAATTTCGAAGAGGGTTTGACCTACGACGATGTTTTGCTAGTGCCGCAATATTCGGAAGTATTGCCCAGGGATGTTGACATATCTTCCTTTTTAACTAAAAAAATAAAACTCAATGTGCCGATCATTTCTGCCGCAATGGATACTGTGACCGAATTTGCTATGGCCATAGCGATGGCACAAGAAGGTGGTATTGGCATTTTGCATAAAAACATGAGTATAGAAAAGCAGTCGGCTGAAGTTCGTAAGGTCAAGCGTTCTGAGAGTGGCATGATTCATGATCCAATAACTCTCACCGAAGGTGCGCTTCTTGGTGAGGCTCTGGATATTATGAAAGAAAATAAAATTGGTGGAATTCCGATAGTTGAAAAAGATATGAAGCTAAAAGGAATTATAACTAATCGTGATCTTCGTTTCCAAACAAATTTGAATCTCCCTGTTAGCCAAATAATGACTAAAAAAAATTTAATAACTGGCGATATCAGCACTGATTTGAAAGAAGCTGAAAAAATTCTAACAAAATACAAAGTTGAGAAACTGCCATTAGTTGACAAGCAAAATAAACTCATTGGTCTTATCACTTACAAAGATATAATGAAGGTAAAATCTCGTCCCAAATCTTCAAGAGACAGCCTTGGGCGCCTTTTAGTTGGGGCGGCTGTCGGAGTATCTGCTGATACAATAGACAGAGTCAAATCTCTTGTAAAAAATGGTGTCGATGTTGTCGTGATTGATACTGCTCATGGACACTCAAGAGGAGTAATAGAGATGCTGAAAAAGATAAAAAAAGAATTTCCAAAGCTGGAAGTTATAGTTGGAAACATTGCTACTGGAGAAGCAGCCAAAGATTTAGTCAAAGCAGGTGCGGATGCGGTAAAAGTCGGTATTGGTCCTGGTTCTATCTGCACTACTCGGGTGATTGCTGGTGTCGGTTTTCCTCAGTTCTCGGCTGTTTATCAAGTTGCAGAGGCTATAAAGGGTAGCGGGGTTCCGGTTATTGCGGATGGAGGCATCAGGCACACTGGAGATATTCCTAAAGCTATCGCTGCGGGTGCGCATTCAATTATGGCCGGATCCCTTTTTGCTGGAGTGGAAGAATCTCCTGGCGAGACAATAATTTTTGAATCAAGAAAATATAAAACCTATCGCGGGATGGGTTCAATTGAAGCCATGCAACTTGGATCCAAAGATAGATATTTTCAAGACACGGAGGATGATATTAAAAAACTTGTGCCGGAAGGGATTGTTGGCAGGGTTTCATTCAAAGGTGGTTTGTCGGAAGTAATTTACCAGCTTGTGGGAGGATTGCGTTCCGGTATGGGTTATTGCGGAGCAAAAAACATAGAAGCGTTGCAAGAGAAAGCGAAATTTGTCAGAATCACTCATTCTGGAATAAAGGAGAGTCATCCACATGATGTCGTTATAACTAAGGAACCACCAAACTATAATGTAGGGCAATAGTTTAAAATTTTTTGATTAAATCATGAATAAACAAAAAGAAGGATTCGTAGATGTGCTTGTAGGTCTTCAGTGGGGAGATGAAGGCAAGGGAAAAAACATAGACGAACTTCTTTCTCATGGGGTCTATTCGGGTGTGGCGCGTTTTCAGGGTGGAGCAAATGCTGGACATACCATCAAACAAGGCAGTAAAACTTTTATAGGCCATATTATTCCTTCAGGATGTCTGCAGAAAGATATAGAACTATACATAGGGAACGAAGTGGTGGTGGACACAGTCTCTTTAATTAAAGAAATTAGAGAACTTGAAAATTTAGGTTTCGAAATAAATTCTCGTCTTTATATTTCTAATCGCGCAAAGTTGGTTTCCTATCTACACCCATTTTTAGATCAAGCCGATGAACACAAGAGAAGTAAATTAGGCACGAAAGTAGGCACTACCAGTAGAGGTATTGGTCCAGCTTATAGTGATTCCCGCGCTAGGAGTGGGTTGCTAGTTGGCGATGTGTTATTGCCTAACTTTGAAGAAAAAATAGCGAATCTCACAGAATTTCACCTGAATCTTTTAGAGATGTACAGAAATAAGTATGGCTTTGAAATCAATTTAGAAAAAATAAAAGAAGCGAAAGAAAAGTGGGATAATTCAATAAAGGAAATAAAAAAATTAAACATTTGTGATTTGCCATTTCTAATTCAAGCAAAACTTAAAGAAGGTAAAAATATTTTAGCGGAAGGCGCGCAAGCAGTGATGCTTGATATTGATTTTGGGGATTATCCCAATGTGACCAGTAGTAATACTCTGCCAGCGAATGTCTGCCTCGGTCTTGGTGTGCCGCATACTGTAATCCGCAATGTATATGGAGTTATTAAGGCTTATACAACCAAAGTTGGTGGTGGAAACTTCCCCGCAAGAATGGAAGATGTCGTTCTAGAAAAGCTTTTTCAGGATGCTGGCCACGAGTTCGGAGCGACAACTGGGCGTCCCAGAATGTGCGGTTGGCTTGACTTGTTCGCGTTACGTTACGCCATAGAACTTTCAGGAGCAAATAAAATTTTTATCAATAAAGCCGATATTTGCTTAAGTGATAAAATAAAAGTTGTCATTGGATATGTTAGTAAGGGAAAAGTTTTAGAAACATTCCCATTATACCTAGATCAGGTAACGGGCGTAAATACTGAAGAAATGCCGGGCTGGGGAAATGCAAATTTCGGCATTAACGACAAAGAGAAAGTTTCCCAGGAACTTGCTACCTATTTAAACTATATAAAAAGGAAACTTTCTAATCTAAATGTAAGTATTGTTTCTGTGGGTACGGGACCTGATCGCGAACACTCGTTTAATTGGGATAATTAGAAATTTTTAACGCAGACTGCCCGATATCTTTTCTGTATTGCATTCCCGAGAAAGATATCTTTAACACTGCTTCGTAAGCCTTAACTAAGGCTAGTTGTAAACTTTCTCCAGTTGCACTTACCCCCAGTACCCGTCCGCCATTTGTAATTAAATTTTCCTTCTCATCTCTTTTAGTGCCAGCGTGAAAGACCACGATCGCAGGATCTTTTTGTGCCTCCTCTATCCCAGAAATAATTTTCCCCTTTTCGTAATTTTCCGGATATCCACCAGATGCGAGCACTATGGTGCAACCATAAAGATCTTTCCACTTTATTTCAAGCTTGTCCAACTTTTTATCAATACAAGCATCAAAAATGTCTAAAATGTCGGTTTCCAAGAGGCGCATATATGTCTGCGTTTCTGGATCGCCAAACCGTACGTTGAATTCAAGGATCCTGGGGCCGTTTTTAGTAAGAATAAGGCCTGGGTACAATAATCCAACAAAAGGGTTACCTTCCTTCTGCATTGCCGCCAGCGTTGGTGCCACAATAGTCTTTTCAATTTCTACCATCAACTTTTCTGACATAAATGGGAGAGGCGCTATGGTACCCATGCCGCCTGTATTTAAGCCTGTATCTTGCTCGCCTATTTTCTTGTGGTCTTGTGACGGGGGAAGCATTTTATAATTTTCCCCATCAGAGAATACGTGGATAGAAATTTCTGGGCCGACTAAAAATTCTTCAATTACAACTTCATTACCAGAATCGCCAAAGATCTTTTTTACCAAAATATTTTCTAGTGTCTTGCTCGCTCCCTCTTTGTTTTTACAAATTACTACACCTTTACCAAGTGCTAACCCGCTTGCTTTTATGACAATGGGAAAGGATTGTGTTTCAATATAACTTTTTGCCTTTTCGAAATTATCAAATATCTCAAATTTGGCTGTTGGTAGGTTGTGTCTCTGCATGAAATCTTTTGCAAAAGCTTTTGACCATTCAAGTTTAGATGCTGCCTTTGTCGGACCCCAAACCCTTAGGCCATTTTTCTCAAAAAGATCGACAATGCCAAGTGCGAGCGGATCATCCGGCAAGGCGAGAGTTAAATCTATTCTTTCCCTTTGAGCAAACTCTAAAATCCCTTTTATGTCCGTTGCTTTTATCTCTACGTTGGTTCCGATTTTTTTTGTGCCTCCATTTCCGGGCGCAAAGAAAATTTTTCCCGCACGTTTTGATTGTGCAATTCTCCAACCAATCGCATGTTCCCTACCCCCGCTACCTATTATTAAAATTTTATTAATTTTGGCCATTTATTAATTTCTCTAAAACTTCCACATATAATTTATTTTCTTTTTTCTTCAGCCGTGAATATAAAGATTCAACATTGTCATAATCTTCAATCTTTTCAAAAGTTCTACCCAAAACTGGACCAAAATCAAATAGGGATGTTAAAAAATGGATTGAAGAACCAGCAAAAGTTTTTTCTTGGTCTAAGAAATTCTGAATTGCTTTAGTTGTGAGCATCCCCTTATTCCAAAGCGCACTTGTTCCGTCAGGGTTTTTGGCTAACGTATCTACTGCATCTGGAATTAAACCTGGATGCAGGTTTAAAATTCTATTGGGGAAAGCCAGGATTACTTCTTGTAAAATAATTTGTTTCCAGCCTGCGAGGCAGATATAGTTGGGATCTAGTTTTTGCAAGAGCGGTAATAGCAGTTCTTTGGCTCCACAGATTTCAATCTTTAAATTATGTTTTCTCGCTCGTTCTAACCCGAGCGCCCCTGGTGTATCGGAAACAACCGCACAAATTTCAGCCTGAATTGAACCGGCTTCAACTCCATCAATGATAGCCTGAAGGTTAGTACCGGTTCCCGTATCTGAAATAAGAACTGCTATCCTTTTTTTATTCTTTGGGGGTATCATAATTTATTTCGTGTTTTCTTTCTTTTAGATCAATAGGGTAAATACCAGTAAAAAGCGAAGTGGATAGATGTTCTTTGGGTAGGCCGATTGAGTCCAGTAAACCCTTGAGTGATAGAAAATAGAGGGAGGTGGCTCCTAGGAATTTTCTGATTTGTTTAATATTTTTATTTGAAGCAATAAGTTCTTTTTGTTTCGGAGTGTCGATTCCGTAAAAATCTGGATATCGCACAGGTGGTGAGGACACTAAAAAATGAACCTCCTTGGCGCCTGCCTTGAATAATGTTTCAACTAATCTTTTACTGGTTGTTCCCCGTACTATTGAATCATCAATAACGGCGATTGTTTTACCTTTTAGTATTGACTTTAAAGGTATTAACTTGAGAGCCACGCTATGTTCTCGTGATTTTTGGCTAGGCTCAATAAAAGTTCTATGTACGTAGCGATTTTTCACTAAGGCCATTTCCATAGGGATACCTGAGACTTCACTGTATCCGAGCGCCACCGGTACGCCTGTATCAGGTACAGGTACAATCATATCTACTTTGAGCAAACATTCTCGTGCTAGTGTTTTGCCAAAGTTTTTTCTTACCTCATAAATTAATTTTCCATTAAAAATACTATCTGGGCGGGCAAAATATACGTATTCAAAGATATCGTGCTTGGGATTGGGTTTTGCCAGTTTTATGCTTTTTAAGCCATTTTTATTTATTATTATCATTTCTCCTGGGATTATTTCGCGCACAAAAGATGCGCCGATTGTATCGAGCGCGCAAGTTTCTGAAGCCACAACATAACCCTTGCCTATAGTGCCAAGCGATAGCGGGCGCATACCGCAAGAATCTCGGACCGCTACTAAATTATTTTTATCCATCATGACCATAGAAAAAGCTCCGGTAATCAGAGGGAAAACTTTCTTCACCGACTCAATTATTGAATTATTATTTTTTAGATAAAAACTAATAGCATCAGTTACAAGCTCAGAATCAGAGTGGTTCTTCGTCGGTATTTTTTTTGATGAAAGAAATTTCTCCAGCATTTTTACACTCGGCAGATTTCCGTTGTGGGCGAGCGCAAAAGAATTTTCCACGTTGACCACCGGCTGAGCATGGTCTAGGGCTTCTCCGGCAGAGGTCGAGTATCTATTATGGCCTATACCCAAAAACCCTTTTAAACTGTCTATATCTTTTTCTTTATAAACTTGAGCCACTAATCCGGCGCCTTTATGGGTGTGAAGTTTTCTGCCGTCGCTTGTAGTGAGGCCAGAGGCCTCTTGACCTCTATGTTGAAGCGCAAACAAAGCGAAAAACGCCAGTCTAGAAACAGGCAACGAAGCCCCGTATATGCCCACGATTCCACATTTTTCTTTCAGTTCGTTCATTTTCGTCGCTTATTTTTTCTGAAATAATTAATTGCGTTTTTAAAAATCTGTAAACCTGCCCCCTCCTTTTGTTTAGTTTTGTTCATTTGCCAAAGCGGGCTCTGGTGTGGAAACATTGCACGTTCTGGGTGTGGCATAAGCCCCAGTACCCTGCCATTATATGCCAAAACTCCAGCAATGTCATAATCAGAACCGTTTGGGTTTTTCTCTAAGTTTTGAAAATTACAGATTTCTCCCTTAGTATAAGTAAAAGCAATTTGTTTTCTTTTTTCCATTTCTTTATATTCTTTTTGGGAAATAACATAATGTCCCTCGCCGTGCGCGATTGGCAGTGATATTTTTTTAATTCCGGAAAGCCAAGGGCTCTCGCCTTTTACTTCCAAGTCAACCCACCTATCTAAATATTTTTCATTTTTATTATACGTAAGTCCACCGGGTAAAATTCCGAGATTGGTGATGATTTGAAATCCGTTACAAATACCAATCACTAGCGTATCGCGCGATAAAAATTCCGCGAGTTCTTTTGCTAAATGATTTTTAAATTTATTAGCATAAGCTTTTCCGCTCCCAGTATCATCTCCATACGAAAATCCACCCGGGAAAACCATAATGTCATATTCTTTAAGCATCCCTGGCTTCGCTATAAGATCGTTAATGTGTACAATATTCACGTTGCCACCCACCCACTCAAAAGCGAACTTTGTTTCTTCCTCGCAGTTCAACCCATATCCGGATAAAATTATAATTTTTGGTTTATTGTGTTTCATTTTAATATACTTCTTGTTGATAACACTTTTCACAGTATATAATTTCTGGCCGCTCTGGCGCATAACTTGTTTCAAATTCTACTTCGCATTGACTTGTATGATTATAATGATTTGCCTTATCGCACATACAAGTTCTATGCCAGAGCTTCAGTGGATTTTCTCTGCTTAATCTGTTTTTATGGCGTTCATCTGGATGAAGGCGTGGAAGTGGAATATTCATAGATTTGTAGAATTGAAATTCTGAGGGGGTTATGCGAAATGCCCGTTTAGAAATTTCACATTCAATAACTTGGTTTAAAATTGGCTCATCAACGTCCTTGATATCGTCTGGCAAGTCTTTGGCCGTAACGGTAATCTCATATTTATTTATAGATATCTCTTTCCATCTGAAACCTTTTTTAATTGCTTCTTCTTCCACTAAAGGAAAGTAACTATTAGCAAAACTTTCATTATAGGCAAAAAGTGAAATTTCTGAAGGGAAAAATTCTCCGTACTTGTAAACTACCCCTCGTTTATCTATGTAAGGCATTTCATCCATATGTTTTTTTATTTTAGGAATCATCTCCTCGTACTCTTCTTTTGTGTACTGCTTGTTAAGAATACAGTAATCTTTATTTTTTAATCCAACACAACCAAAAAGATTTTTATTTTGTGTAGTAATGTGATACGAGTACTCAATGTTCGTTGCGGGCGCCCAACAATCAAAGGAAAACTTAATCATATCCTGGCTGTCTCCCGCTCCCATACACTCATAAACACGTGTTGCATTTTGTCCCCACAAAGTCATATCGTAACAATCCCGTGCGGGTTTGTAATATACAAATTGGCAATACTTACTATTTTCAAGACCGTTTACCTCAAAGCAGTTATAAGAATTTTTGGAATTATATATCCTGTTTCCAGTTATATTTACATTATGACTTGCTTCCATGAATCTTCTCGGAAGCGTTTGTCTTATTTTTTCTGCTTTCTTTTTTATCTCTTCTACGGTCTTGTATGATCCAAGATTATATTTTTTAATTTCTTCAACATATTCTTCTTTCGTATGTTGTTGATTAAAAATACAATAAGATTTGCCTACCAACCCCGAACACCCGAAACAGTTATTGCAATTTCTTAAGTCGTATGAAAAAGAAATATCAAAACTATCGGCTGAATCCTCACAGTATAAAGCTCGATAACACTGATGCAGTCGTGAGCTTTCATAACAAAGCTCAAGCTTTTCACCTTTGTAAATGTCAAAACACTTTTTACCATGCAGGAAAAAGGTTGTATAGGCTGATTCTTCGCTGTACGAAGTATTGAATACCATATAACAGTCTTTTAGATTTGTGCCCATATTCACGTATTCTGTACGAATCAGGGTGGTGTATTGATTTTGGAGAGCAAACTGCGGAACTCGCCTCAAAAGTTTACTAAATTGTTCAAAAAAAGGTTTTGAAAAGTCATACTCTTGTCCATAGTCCATTGCATTCCATTCATCGCTCCACCACGCTTTAGGAGAATACACAGGTACTTCAGAATTTTCAGGAAAAAGAGAAATTATTGATCCACCCGTCAGATCACATTTTCTTTTATAGAGAGTTCGTTCATTCATAAAACTCATTCTTCTTTGCGCTCGACAGTCAGCGCAAAAAGTTGGCGGAGGGACTTTTATTTTTTCATAAAAATTAAAATCTTCCGGCTCAATGACGAAATCTTTTTTACAATTTTGGCATATTCGGTTTTCTGTTTTTTGTGTCATATTTACATATACGCCATGGCTGATATGTGATTATTTCATACTATCTGAAAAGCTATGATAAACATTGTGCAGTTTTTTTACTTTTGTTTCTAAAATTTTATTTTTTCCAGCCGTTACAATGATTTTTCCGTCCTTTATAATCTTACCTAAATTGGTGTGAGGAATATTTTTTATAATTTTTTCGAATGCAGGAATATTTTTAGGAGGGACTGAAACTAAAATTCTCCCTTGGCTTTCGGAAAACAATTTTACATCCACCCCGTAGGCTTTGCCTATGGAGTCTAAAGAGATTTTACAACCAAGCATTCCGCCAATGCATGCTTTAGCTAACGCGACTCCTATACCACCAGAAGTTACAGAAAGTGCGGAAGCTACGAGTTCTTTTTCTATTGCTTTTTCCAGCACCAGATATGTTTTTAGGTTTTTTTCTAAATTTACTTTTGGCACATTATTTCCAACAACTCCAAGCATTTTTAAATATTCTCCTCCACCAAGTTCGTCCTTTGTTTCTCCAAGCAAATAAATTATATCGCCAGCCTTTTTAAATTCAGGAGAGATTGTTTTGTGTAAATTGGGCATAACACTAATAGCAGAAATAAGCAGTGTTGGAGGAATAGAAATAGCCACAGGGTTGCCCTTTTCGTCGTATCCTTTGAAATCATTAAACATGCTGTCCTTACCAGAAATAAATGGTGTACTATATCCTACAGCATAGTCGTAACAAGCCTTCACAGCATCTTTAAGCTGAGCTAGGCGTCTAGGATCATTAGACGAACACCAGCAGAAATTGTCCAATATTGCTAAATGGGAAAGTTTACCGCCAGCGGTAACTATGTTTCTTATGGCTGTGTCAATAGCACAGGCAGCCATGTGGTAGGTGCTAATATCTCCATACGAAGGATAAGTGCTAGAAGTTAACACAACTCCTTTATTTGAATTAAAAACTGGCCTGAAAACTTGCGCATCAGTATTTATCCGGCCTCGCCCAGAGAGAGGTTTCAACACAGATGTTCCTTGCACTTCGTGATCGTATTGCTCGGAGATAAAAGAAAAGCCAGAAATGTTTTTTTGAGCAAGTAAATTTTCTAGAGTCTGGGTTAGACCCCCTCCTTTCTCCTCCCCCTTACCAAGGGGGAGGTTGGGTAGGGGTAAAATGGCTTCTGTTGTTAAATTATGTTTCGGCAATCCATCATGCAAGAATTCCATATCCATATCCATAATTTTTTTGCCTTTATAATTAACGATACATTTCCCAGAATTTGTAAATTTTCCGATGATGGTTGCTTCTACCCCCCTTTTATCCATTAATTTCTGGAAAGTTTTCCATTTATCTTTCGGTACAGACAACGTCATGCGCTCCTGTGATTCTGAAATCCAAATTTCCCAAGGGCGCAGACCGGGATATTTAAGCGGCACTTTTTCTAAATCAACTTCTGCTCCGCCGGATTCCTTTGCCATTTCAGCCACGGAACAAGACAATCCTCCAGCGCCGTCGTCAGTGATACTGGTGTATAAACTTAGATCTCTTGCTTCTTTTATTATCGCATCACTTAATTTCTTTTGAGTTATTGGGTCGCCTATTTGCACCGCTGTAGCGGGTGAATTAGCATCCATTGCGACTGAAGAGAATGTCGCGCCGTGAATCCCGTCTAAACCGACTCTTCCACCAACCACTACTACATAATCGCCAACCCCCGCTTTTTTCATATGCGAAGGTTTACCATTTATTTTTTTAGGAATTAACCCTACAGTTCCAGCAAAAACCAAAGGTTTAGCGCGATATCTATCATCAAATTTTACAAAACCAGACAGGGTTGGAATGCCCGAACAATTGCCCCCAGTATTTATGCCTTTAATTACTCCATCTATAATTCTTTTTGGTGGAAGCATTTCCTCCTGTAAATTTTTATCTTTAAAAAATCTTTTTTTGTCTTCGGGATATCCAAAACAAAAACCATAAACATTCGCAACCGGCTTGGCGCCGAGTCCGAAGCCAATAGTGTCGCGATTTACTCCCACTATTCCAGTAATAGCTCCTCCAAAAGGATCCAGCGCTGAAGGGCTGTTGTGGGTCTCTACTTTATGGGTAATCAAATAATCTTTATCAAAAATTATTCCGCCGGAATTGTCACTGAATACCGAAACACAAAAATCTTGCTGCCCCTTGCCTACTTTTTGTTTACGAATTAAATTTGTTGCACCCTTAATGTATGTTTTATATAAGCCATCTTTTATTTCATCTATAGGGTTGGCAAAAATAGTATGTTTGCAGTGTTCAGACCAGGTTTGCGCCAAGGATTCCAATTCAATATCTGTCGGCTTTCTTTTTAATTTTTTAAAATATTCCTGAATCGTTTTCATTGATGCTAAATCAAGAGCCAGTGGCCCACGCCTAGTGCCTGCCCGTCCTTTGGCGTGGCCATCTTTATTTGCTACTCCCTCCCTGCTAATTTTCAGAAGCTCTTCATCGGAAACTGCCAAATCGATATTTATTACTGGTGTTTCTTTTTTTAAAACCACCTTCGGAATTTCAAGAGGGAAATGAATTACCCCGTGTTTTTTCAGAGCTATGTGCGCTCGCTCAATGAGCGGATTATAAGATGTTTCAGTAAAATAAATTTTAGAAGAATATATTTCAAATGGTTTTGCCTTACCCCGAAAGAGATCAACAACAGTTTCTTTTACTGTTTTTGCCACATTATCTGTGACACCTGGCTTGAAGCCAATCTCCATGGCAAAAGTTTTCTTAATCTTGGGAAATGAGTTAATAGAAAAATTTTCTAAAACCGGATTAGTGAGCGCGTTAGCAATTCTAGTAAGTTCTTGGGGGGAAAAGAAGTGCGTGAAGAGGTATGACTGCACAAATTTTGGATCTTTCTTGTCTGCCACATATATCCTTGAAATCATTTAGATATAGTATAATATGTGAACATTAAAGACAAATTATTTATGAAAAACATAGTTACTGTGAGCGGAGGTACTGGAGGTTATACTATTTTATCTGGATTAAAAAATATACCTGGTATTTCTATTTCGGCTATTGTCTCTATGGCGGACGATGGGGGTTCCAACAAAATACTGAGAGATGAATTTGGAGTATTGCCTCCAAGTGATGTGCGATTGTGTCTTTCTGCCCTTAGTGACCACCCTGAAGTTATCCGCAAGCTCATGAATTATAGATTTGAAGAAGGGTTTTTAGCGAGCCATTCTTTTGGAAATATATTGCTCCTTGCCCTAGAGAGGGTAACTGGCGATTTTGCCACAGGGGTTGAAATAGCGTCAGATATTTTAAAAGTAAAAGGGAAAGTGATACCCATAACCAAAGATAGGGCGCATTTATCCATGTTGCTCAAAGACGGTTCCTTGATTCTAGGCGAAACCAACATCGACCATTATAATTTTCAAGATATAGGCATTGATAAAATTTTTTATGAAAACAACGTGGCTTTAAATGAGAGCGCCAAGAAAGCCTTAATAGAGGCAGATTATATTGTCCTAGGTCCGGGAGATTATTATACTTCTATAATTCCGAGTCTAATCGTAGATGGTTTTCGTGAGGCTTTATTGGCAAGCAAGGCAAAAATAATATTGCCGGTTAATCTTACTAATAAACAAGGGCACACAATGCACTGGAAAGTCAGCAATTATGTAAATGTTATGGAGAAGTATCTAGGTAAAATTATTGATTACATTTTAGTTAACACAGAAACGCCTTCGAAGGAACAAGAGGAACGGTACAAACTAGAGGAGGGAGATGGGGTTTTGGTCGCTGATGATTTTAAAGACTCTAGGGTTATCAGAGAACCCCTATTGTCACACTTATTTTTTACTTATGGAAAAGCCGATAAAATACGAGATTCAAGAAGTTTCATTCGTCATGACTCGGAAAAATTAGCCGATTGCATCAAGAAGATAATAGAAAAAAACAATTAATAAAATTGATTATGAAATATATTTTTGATTTTGATGATGTGTTGTTTAACAATACAGCTCAGTTCAAAAAACATATGTTTTCTACGCTTGCGGAAGCTGGAGTAGAGGAGCATGAAGCTCGCGCGTACTATTTGGAGGTTAGAGAAAAAGAATTTTCATTAAAGAATTTTATTAACATCCTTTTTGACCGTAATGGTATAAATAAATCAGAAATAAATGAAGTATATAAAAAAATAATGACTGAATGCTCTAAATTTGTTAATACTTCATTGATTGATAAGGTAAAAAAAATAGGAAAAGAAAACTGCTATATCATAACAAATGGGGAGCAAGAATTTAATTCTGATAAAATAAAATACAGCAGTATCGGTGATTTATTCAAGGAAATTTACATCGTTCCTGGTTCTAAAAAAGAAATTGTGGAAAAAATTTGTGCTCAAAATAAAAACGAAAAAGTTATATTCATTGATGATAAACAAAAATTTATTGAAGACATTGATCTAGCTAAATGTCCGAATTTAAAAACAGTTTTGTTCCCTTTGGAGAGTTTTTAAATTATCTGTGAGACGCGCAAGGCATTAATAATAACTACCACATCTATCCCCTCCTGGATTAAAGCTCCCGCTAGAGGAGAAATGATACCTAAACTACCGAGAACCATTGCCCCGATGCTCAGGCCAATACCGATAAAGATACCCTGTTTGGCGACCGCGAGAGTCTTTTTTGCTATGTGATAAACATCTCTAATTGGTCCGATTCCCTCTCCTAATACTACTATGTCAGCGCTATCACTTGAAGCAGTTTTCCCGCGCGAACCTAAAGCGATTCCAACCTCGGCTTGCGCTAGTGCGGGAGCGTCATTTATTCCATCACCCACCATAACGACCGGTCTGTATATGTCTGGTATTTCTTTAATAATGCGCAGCTTGTCTTCTGGTTTACATTCAGCATAAATTTCTCTGATCTTTAAAATTTTCCCAATTTTATCAGCCACTTTTTGTTTATCTCCGGAAAGTAAAAAGATTTTTTTAATACCATCCATGCGTAATCCATCAAATAAATCATGTGAATCTTCGCGTAGGATGTCATCAAGAACAATATATCCAATAATATTATTTTCGCGAGCCAAAAATACGACAGACTTCCCCTCTTCTTGAAATTTTTCATAATCTTTTTTAATATTTTCCGGTAGCGTTGGAACAAGTTTGCAAATATATGAAAATTTCCCAAAAACGTATTTGATATTATCAATTTTCCCAGTGACACCATCGCCGAATTCCTCTCTGAACTCCGTAGGAAATGAAAGTTTTAATTTTCTTTTTTGCGCTTCAAAAACCATGGCTGACGCCAGCACGTGAGCAGAGAGCTGGTCAAGTGAGCTGGCAATTCGCACAACTTCATCCTCTTTACCTTCATAAGAAAGTACTCGGGTAACCATAGGAGTACCTAGGGTAACTGTTCCAGTTTTGTCAAATAAGAAACTTTTTGCCTCAGCTAGTTTTTCTAGCGCGCCCCCAGATTTCACTATTACGCCATGGGCCGTTGTTTTGCTCATTCCTGAAATTAAAGCGATTGGGGTGGCTAAAATGAGCGGACAAGGTGTGGCCACGACTAAAACTGCCAGCATTCTAATTACGTCGTGCGTCAAAAACCATGTTCCCCCCGCAAATAGAAAAGTAATAACGGTGAAATAGGCACTGTAGCGGTCCGCCAGACGCACGAGCGGAGCTCGGCTTTGTTCTGCTTTTCTAACGAGATCTACTATATGCGCATAAGAGCTTTCTTTAGCGAGTCTAGTGGCTTTGATCTTTATGTTTCCATTTTTATTTATAGTTCCGGAAAACACCAAGGAACCAGTATTTTTTTCTATTGGCTCGCTTTCACCGGAGAGGGTTGACTCATCAATAAAAGTCTTTCCCTCCTCAACGATACCATCTATTGGTACAACTTCTCCCGGCTTTACTATTATTTTATCTCCGATGATTACTTCCTCTATCGGTACATCTCTTATGTGTCCATCGTCTGCCACATGAGCCTTATTGGGAGCTCTGGATAATAGCGAAGAAAGGTCTCGGCGCGCTCGTAACATAGCGTAGCTCTCTAGGGCTTCTCCCCCAGAAAGCATTAAAAGAATTATCATTCCGGCTAAATATTGGTCAAAGAAAAATGTTGAAAATAGAGCAACCCCAGCTATCAAGTCAACACCGAAATTCTTTTTAAATATTTCTTTTATCAAGTTATACCAAAGCGGTATTGAGCCTAGAAAAAGCACCCATTTTAAGATTTCTTTGCCCAGCGCCTCCTTTCCGCTTAGGTAGAGAAAAGCATAAATTAAAATAGCCAAAACACTGCCGACCGCTATACCCAAGGTCAACATTTTTTCTTTCAGGGCTGATTTTATAAATGTATTGAAATTCATTAAAAATATTTCTATCCTCTTATTTTACCATATTTGCAAGCTCAGGTTCTGCGATAACAGGAACTATGTTGAATCTCACATGTCCGATGTTTTGACCTTGCTCTGTTTTGATGTTTACTCGCCACTTGCCTGCTTCTAAATTTGAACGTAACGAGTATGTGCGGAAACCCCCATCGCGTCCGCCGACTACTGGCAAACTTATGGTTCTTTCGGTTAGCCATTTTTTATTTACCACATCATATTTTTGCCACTCGTGCAGTATTGTGATATTTAAATTTTTAGGAGAAAAGATAGCGCTGAAAATATAAATTGGCTTGCCCGCTACTTCGTGGAAATCAGGATACATTTCAAAATATTTGCTCCAGCCTTGATTTTCGTAGGCAACCAGATAATTCCCTTCCTGTGTTTTTTCTATCCTGTGATATACGCCGGCATCTTTCAGAGAGAGTGGAATCGGCGGAATCAAATCAGTAAAATAAAGCAAATTTACTAAGATGAAAATACTAGAAACCAGTAGCAGAATCATTCTTCGACTTTCGGTAAACCTATCCCTGATGAAATAAAACAAAATTTTTAGAAAGAACACTATTAAGACAAGACTTAACAATCCCGAAAGCAGAAACACCCATGGACCTATCTGATGAAGCAAAATCGGAACTAAAAAAATCATGAATGAATAAATCGAAAGGAAAAACAAACTTATCTGAAAACTAAGACGAATATAATGCCGCTTCAAAGATTCATTGGCCCAAAAAGCCAAAGCTAAAAGGGCGATAAACGGCCAAGTTGCGAAAATATCTGCACTCCGAAAATAAAAAACTAAATAAGTAGAAAGAATTCCTCCAAAGAAGAATTGCAAAATGTTCACATACCAAAAATGTTTTTTACTAGGATTTGCTTCATCACCGACCTCATTTTCTTGTATGTGAATTAAGGCAATGAAAACTGCGACAATAACTAGATGCCCTAAAATCCAAATGTTTTCCCAAAGCGTATCAAGCCTCTTCAGTGTAAGCGCATCAAAAATGAATCCAGTAATAAGGGACAAAGATGAAATTGGCCGTTCAAATCGACCATAAAAATTTCGAATAGGTTCTACGAAAAGCATATTTTGATTATATCAAAAATTTCCAAGTATCTCGAATAAATTATTGCCCAAATTGTCAGCATTGGTAAATAAGATACCTTTAATACCAAGTTTTTCAGCTGCTTTTATGTTTATTTCAGAATCGTCTATGAATAGGCATTCCTCCGGACTGGCATCTAGTTGTTTTAAAACATTTTGAAATGAAATTGGATTTGGTTTTGAAACTTTTGCATTATACGAATAACTACGAATGTCAAAAAGTTCATGGAAATTAAATTTCTCTTCACAATAATCAATCCACTCTTTAGCGTGAACAGACAATAGGGCGAGTTTATATCCTGAATTTTTTAATTTTAAAATAATTTCTCTAGTTCCCTTAACTTCTGTAAAGTTTTCACGAATATGTGTTTTAAGCCACTCCTTTGTTCCCATTTGTGGATATTTTTCTAACACATCTTCGATATACTCATCTTCACTTACATTTCCATGGAAAAGTTCCTCAACAAGTGGAGTAAGTAATGGAGTTGTAGTTTTAGTCCACCACACTTGATTATATGAGCCTTTTTCAATTTTATGTTTTTCACCTAAAGCAACACCAGTGTCTTTAATACCAGTAAGTAAAACATCCGACAAATCAAAAATAATGTTCTTTATTTGTTTTTTACTTTCCATAAAAAAATTACAACAAGTTAGGATAAATGTTCTTTACTACAAAATGAAATGCATCACCAAATAATTGTGGGTTTTCTTTTAATTCTTTTTTTAGCTCTGTTTCAGTAAAATATTTACAACTCTCTGCCTCATGACTCAATATGGGTTTTGCGTCTGAATAAACTTTATATACTATAAAAAAGTGATTTTCGTGCCTGCCGATTACATGGCGATCAAATATTGCCTTGCCAGCAAATTCATATTTGAAATCACTTAATCCAAGTTCCTCCATCAACTCTCGTTTTAGCGCATCAGTCTCAGTTTCTCCGGCACTTACATGTCCACCCATGGGAGATACATATTGGCCTTGATCTTGTCTATTCTTGGACGGTCTTGTTAATAACCATTTCCCTTGTGAATCAATCACATTGGCAATTACACACTTATGCAAGAGACCTTTTTCGTGGGCTTCTCTTTTCAGTAGAACCTCTAAAAAGTTTTCATTTTTATCAATAATATCTACAAGTTCGTCTTGGGCCATATATTTAATATATCAAATTTTTATACCCTCTTTAATTAGTAGCGTACGTTTTGTTTTTATTCCTCCCCCGCCAGAATATCCGCCGAGTTTACCATCGTTCCTTACTACTCTGTGGCAAGGGATTGTGGGCGCACAAGGATTGGCTCCGACAGCATTCGCTACCGCTCGCACCGCCTTCGGCTTGCCAATTTTTTGCGCGAGTTCTTTATAGGTGACAGTTTTCCCTTCTGGAATATTTAATAAAGCTTTCCAAATTATTTTTTGGAACTCCGTACCTTCTAATTTTTGAATATTAACTTTTTTCATATAAAAGGATTTGGTCAACCAATTTTGGCACCCAGCTTTTTTGGGTAAATAATAAAACAATTCCAATTATTATTAAAACAAAAAGAAACACTCTTATGAATTTGATCATGGATCTATTATAACAAATATATAGTTTTTTCTCTAAATTTATGCTATAAATTAAATGTTTTCTACCCATTGGGAGATCGTCTAACGGTAGGACAGCGGCCTTTGAAGCCGTGAATCTTGGTTCGATTCCAAGTCTCCCAGCTATGAATTTAGAACATAAAAATTTATATGAACCTAATAAAGAAGAAGTTCTCGAATATTTAAATCGAGTGAAACGTATGCTCGAATTCTTTTTTGATATTAATGAATTAACAACAGCAGAGCTTCTACATATAAGGAAGGATATAGAAAGCATAATGGGACAAAACCACGAGATAAAAACCCCGGAGAACAAAATGTCTCCACACACAGAAGCCTTCTGGCGTTTTATTGCTTCTTATGGCATTGACCGAACAAGCCTTCCAATTTATGTTGGGACAAACGTTAACGGACAAGCTGAATTTGGTCCAGCGTTGAACCCAAAAATGAAAGAGTATATTGCGGACAAACTAAGGCAAGCTAGGTTTGAAGATAATAAACTCTAAAATTATTCTTTTGAAATAATTTTCACCAACGCAAGCTCGAGAGGAAGCTCGGCTATAAACACATTGTTCATATTTTGATAGGCTTCAAGTAATATAGAAAGCGCGCCGGAACGCAACATACCTTCTTTGTCTGTTTTGATTAACTCTTGAAGAAATTCTACATCAGCATCTGACAAATCCCCTATCATCTCCTCTTGTAATTTTGGAGCGTAGCGCAAAATTATCGCCAGGCGGAATTTTTGGATGATGAGTTTGAAATATAATTCTATATCCAAGTTTGATTCGGAAGCGATTTTGACAGTATTGATTCCCTTTTCTAAATTCTTTTCTACTATCGCAGAAAGAAAATCATTTACTAAGGTTGTTTTCGGTGCGCCGGTTATTTTTTCAATATCCTCCCTTTTTACTTTCTTGCTTTTACTAAAGTTCAACACTTTCTGCAGTTCTCCGAGTGCATCACGAAACGATCCATCAGCTAAAATAGCTAATAATTCTGCACTACCAGCATCTAATTCATAACCTTCTTTTTTGGCTATATCTAAAATTATCTTCTTAAGAATTGTTTCTGTTGGTTTTTTGAAAGTAAAAACCTGGCAACGAGAAATGATTGTCTCAGGTACTTTATGCAATTCTGTCGTTGCTAAAATAAAAATGACATGCTTAGGAGGTTCTTCTAGAGTTTTTAAAAGTGCACCCCATGCATCTTTGGAAAGCATATGCACTTCGTCAATAATGTAAACTTTATATTTTGAATCGAAAGGCAGCACTCGTACCCCATCTCTGAGTTCCTTGATATCTTCTATGCCTCTATTTGAAGCAGCATCTATTTCATAAAGGTCATTAGCAGATACACCGATACTTGTTGCAAAAATTCGAGCGACAGAAGTCTTGCCTGTACCCCGAGAACCGACAAAAAGATAAGCATGCGAGACTTTATTTGTCTCCACAGAGCTTTCTAAAACTTTCACGATATGATCTTGCCCAATAACTTCCCCAAAGTCTTTCGGGCGATATTTGCGATATAAAGCTAAATCGTGCATAAAGTCATTCTACTCTATTTTATTTAAAAAATCATTAGTTATTTTTTCTACTTGTTTTGCATTTTCGGCTTCCATAAGTTTCATCCGGAGTTCTTTGGCTCCCTCAAATCCATTTACATATGCCTTGTAATGTTTTTTCATAGTGGCAAAATTTTTATGTTTGCCTAATTTTTTTTCGAACAGTTTCGTGTGCTCAATCATCATTTTTAATTTTTCTTTTAGAGTCGGAACTTTTCCAGCGAAAAGCCACGGGTTCCCAAAGATTGCTCTTCCCAGCATCGCTCCGTCACAGCCGGTTTCTTTTATTTTCTGTCTGGCCTCCTCTAAATTGGGCACATCCCCATTGCCCAAGATTAAAGTTTCCGGGCTAATTTCATTTCGTAGTTTTACAATATCTTTCATTAAATCCCAATGAGCTGGCACGCCCGACATTTCTTTGCGTGTGCGCAGGTGTACAATAAGTGCAGGCAAGTGCAATTCAAGTAATCCTCGAATCCAAGTCTCAATTTCATTTTTATTGTAACCAATACGAGTTTTTACTGATATTGGCAAATTCCCTGCGCCTTCTCGTGCGGCTAAAATTATTTCTTTCGCAAGTTTTGAGTCCTTCATCGTTGCCGCGCCAGCGCATTGCTTCTCAATAGATCTGTCGGGGCAACCCATGTTGATATCTATCCCATCAAAGCCAAGCTCCTTGCACAACTTTGCAGCTTCTCTAATATTTTCTGGTTTTCCTCCGAATATTTGTGCTACAATTGGTCTTTCGTTTTCCGAATATTTTAAATCAATTAAAAGTTTTTCTCTGGCAAGAGGATGTGCCAGTCCGTCCGCAGAAACGAATTCGGTCCAAAAAATATCGGGTTTGCCATATTTTGCAATCAATTTTCTAAAGGCACAGTCGGTCACGTCTGCCATAGGAGCCAAAGCAAAAATCCCGCCGTGGCGGGACGAGTTGGCCTTTTTAAGTTTCTGCCAAAAATTTTTCATAATTAGTTTCCACTAGGATTGGAAAATTTATAATAAACTTTATTATCAAACCGCAGATCAATATACAACAGGGATGAGTAATTATTTTTTATTTTTGATTTAAGTGGTTCAGTCAGGAGGGCTGTGTGCAAGTTTTCAGCTATTTTAGCAAAATCTGAATCAAGGTTGAAAATGATAGTTGGTGTCCAGTAAGATCCAGGTGATAGAGAAAATTCCCCTATCCCTTTATCGTTTAATTGAAAAGCTTGCGGGTTTAATTCAAATGTTTCAATCTCATTTTTCAATGAAATTATGTCTTTGAATTTATTTTCTAAAAAATAAGTGTTGATTTCAGCGGAACCGTAAAATCTAAAGTAAACTCCGGAAGAAAAATAAGGGGCTTCGTCAAAAATATATCCTTCAGAATCCATGAAGTAACATTTTGGACTATTGTTGCTATTTGATTCTAGTTTGGTTGTTCCACACCAAGTGTAGGAGGGAGTTCGCTCTATTAGATTTACTTCCAGAATTTTATTATCTTTTATTGATAGATTTATTTCTTTAAGCCTACTGAATTTGGCTTGTAGTTCCTGTCTGATTGTCTTTTGTGGATAAAATAAAATATTTGTCTTAGGAAAAAGCCAAAAATATTTTCCACTTATTTGTTTCTCGATCTCTGATTTAATTATTTCTGTGTCAATTACTTTATTGCCAGAAATTTCTACCTCACTTATATTTAATTTTTCCAGACGAGATAGGTAAGTAAGCAGGGCAAAAATAGCCGAAAGACCTAATAATAAAATTAAAATTTTATTCACAACACCCCTCCGTCTTCTTCTTTTTAGCTCGTTAAGACGCGGAGCGTTCAAAACATCTCTTTTCATGATCTTATTTGATGAATTCCCTACCACCCATGTATTTGCGCAAAACTTCGGGAATTTTTATCGAACCGTCAGCTTGCTGGTAATTTTCGAGAATGGCAGCTGGCAATCTAGATGTTGCCACAGCTGTGTTGTTTAGAGAATGAGTATATTTCAGTTTACCATCTTCATCTTTGTATCTAATGTTTAATCTTCTAGTTTGAAAATCATGAAAATAAGAAGCTGAGTGAGTCTCCCGATATTTATTTTGAGAAGGTATCCATACTTCCAAGTCATATTTTTTTACTTGGCCAAGCCCTAAGTCTCCACCACAATTGGAAACAATACGATAAGGCAGTTTTAACTCTTGTATCAGATTTTCTACATGAGAAGTTATTTCCTCGTGGGATTTTGCGGAAATTTCATGTTTTGCTTCGCAAATAAGCACTTGTTCTAGTTTAAAAAATTCATGCACCCTGATTATTCCTTTTACATCTTTTCCATGAGCTCCAGCTTCACGCCGAAAACACGGAGAAAAGGCAATAATTTTTTTAGGCAGTGATTCTTTTGCTAAAATTTCACCGGAAAAATAAGACATAGTCGCTACTTCGGCAGTACCAGCTAAATAATCCCCGTCTTGTGTTCTATATAGATCCTCTTCTCCTCCTGGTATATAGCCTGTTCCCATGAGGGCTTCTTTTCTTACAAGTGAAGGAACTATCATTGGTGTATAGCCTTGCGCAACAAAATAATCTAAAAAATATTGCCATAGTGCAAAAAACAAGAGAGCGCCATCATTTTTCATAAAGTATCCCCGGAAACCAGAAACCTTAGCGCCTCGTTCGAAATCAGCCAAATCTAAACTCTCAAGCAAAGCAATGTGATCTTTCGGGGTAAAATTAAATACTGGCTTTTCACCCCACACTCTAACCTCAACATTTTCTTCATCACTCTCACCTTCTGGTACAGAAATATCAGGAACATTTGGCACCTGGAGCATTAGCTTCTGCCACTCTTCCATTGTCGCCTTTAATTTTTCCTCTTTCTTTTTTATATCTTCCTTAACCACGCGCATTTCCTCGATGAGCTGAACTTTCAGCGCAGAATCTTGATTGCGCGAAATATCATTTGAAACTTTATTTACCTCGGCGCGCAGGTCCTCTACTTCTTTGAGAATTTTTAGTCGTTCATCATCGAGGGCAACAAGCTTCTCAATATCAATTATTACATGCTTTTTCTTCGCTCCAGCCTGCACGATGTCTTTATTTTCTCGAATGAATTTGATGTCTAACATCCTTATAGTATATACTAAGACGAATGGAAATCAAAAAACTACCAAGAAATAAATTTCCGAAAGCACTCCTTGAAATTCCTCAACCACCGAAAGATTTATGGATTATGGGTGAACTGCCTCCGGAAGATTATATTTACCTCGCCATTGTTGGCTCTCGAAAAAATACAAGTTACGGCAAAGAAGCTTGTGAAAAGATAATTACAGGTCTTAAGGGATATCCGATTGTTATCGTTTCTGGACTGGCCATGGGTATTGATGCCATTGCTCACAAAAAGGCATTAGCCGTTGGCTTAAAAGCTCTTGTATTTCCCGGTTCAGGTTTATCATCTTCGGCAATGTATCCGAAAACAAACGCAAAACTGGCCGAAGAAATTTATGAAAGTGGAGGATGTTTAATTTCAGAATTTGAACCAAATTTTAAGGCGACACTCTGGGGATTTTTAAAAAGAAATAGGTTAATGGCTGGTATTTCTAAGGCCGTACTCATTGTCGAAGCCCAAGAAAGATCTGGTACTCTTGTCACCGCACGCCTAGCAACAGAATACAATAGAGATGTGCTGGCTGTACCCGGTTCAATTTTTTCTCCAAATTCTGCGGGGGTAAATAAATTATTGCGCCAAGGGGCAACACCCATTACCTCAAGTGAAGATGTTTTAGAAGCACTTGGATTTGAAATGGAGAAGGATGAAGAGAAACAAGCAAAACTTTTCGCGGATTTGTTACCAGAAGAGAAAATTGTGGTAGATCTGCTTCTAGAACCAATTCCGCGGGATGATTTGATTCGCGAATTAAAAATGCCGACACCAACTGCAAATGCATTACTCTCTGTGATGGAAATAAAAGGTCTGATAAAAGAAGAATTAGGAGAAATAAGATTGGCGTAAATTTGCTAAAAAATTAGATTTCATGTAATACTTGCTCCTGTATGAAACTTTTAATTGTGGAATCACCATCCAAAGCCAAGACGATCGAGAAATATCTCGAAGGCGCTTTTATGGTGCGCGCTTCGGTCGGACATGTGCGGGATCTGCCAAAATCAAATAAAAAAGCGATCGACATCGAAGGTGGATTTATTCCGCATTATGAAATTTCCAAAGGCAAAGAAAAAGTCGTACATGAACTGCAAGGGCTCGCCGAAAAAGCGACAGAGATAATGTTAGCGACAGACCCCGATCGTGAAGGAGAAGCTATCGCTTGGCATATAGAAACACTTTTAAAAACAGATAAAAAAATTAAAGCGCCGATAGAACGAGTGACTTTTCATGAAATTACCAAGGAAGCTGTCGAGGAAGCTTTAAAAAATCCCCGACAGATTGATACTGCTTTGCGTAAAGCGCAAGAAGCTCGTCGAGTGCTTGATCGGCTTGTAGGTTATGATTTATCTGGACTGATTTGGAAAAAAGTACGTTATGGACTCTCTGCTGGTCGAGTTCAATCCCCGGCGCTTCGTATCATCATGGAACGTGAACGCGAAATCCGCGCTTTCGTCCCAGAAAAATATTGGAAAATACTTGGACTGTTTGAAACGCAAAAAAAAGACAAGCTAACTTTAGAATGTAGCGAAGAACCACGCGGTGAAAAATTAGTTGAGAAAATATTAACTGAAGGCAAAAAAGGTACCTGGCTTGTTAAAGGAGTAAAAGAAAGTGAACAAAAAAGATCTCCGCGCGCCCCCTTTACGACTTCTACACTTCAACAGACAGCGAGTTCGCGTCTCGGTTATTCCCCTTCACGAACAATGCAAATAGCGCAGAAACTTTATGAAGCTGGACATATCACCTACATGCGTACCGATAGTACAAATCTTTCCGCCACTGCGCAAGGGCAGATACTTTCTTTTGTAAGAAAAGAATATGGGGCAGAATATGCTGAAGCACATATTTATAAAACTAAATCTAAAAATGCTCAGGAAGCGCACGAAGCTATCCGTCCGACACACATTGAAAAACTTTCACTCGGCAACGATGAACAAGACAAACTTTATCGTTTGATTTGGGAACGAGCTATTTCTTCTCAGATGACAGATGCAAAATTATTAAAAACAAAAATTACTGCAGTGATCGAGAATCACGAAGACTTGCCAGAGTTTGGTGCTGTTGGTTCAAGACTTCTTTTCCCTGGTTGGCTAGCAGTAGATACTGGCGCACGAGGGGATGACGTAGAACTTCCAATCTGCAAAGAAGGAGAAAAATTAAAATTGCTTGGACTCTCAAGTGAAGAAAAATTTACCGAACCGCCCGGCAGATACAGTGAAGCAGGGCTTGTAAAAGAACTAGAAAGCAGAGATATCGGCCGGCCTTCGACTTATGCTGCCATCATGCGCACACTTGAAGACCGTGGATATGTGCGCAAAGAAGGTAAAACTTTATTCCCTACTGATGTTGGTGAAGTTGTTTCAGATTTTCTAGAAGCGCATTTTGCAAATTATATTTCAGATACTTTTACAGCCGAAATGGAGGACGAACTCGATGAAATTTCTCGAGGTGAACGTGAATATGAAAAAACTTTAAAAGATTTTTACGGACCATTTTTGAAAGAGATAAAATCAAAAGAAAAATTAGAAAAAGCGACGAATCTGGGTGAAGCACCAGACAATGTCAAGTGTCCGAAATGTGGAAGTAAAATGATCATCAAGCTTTCACGCGGGGGGAAATTTTATTCTTGCTCACGATATCCAGATTGCGATGGAGCACTCATGCTCGACGGAACAGAACTCAAAGGCCCAGAAGAAACCGGCGAAATGTGTCCGGACTGTGGCGAGAAAAAAGGTGGGAAATTAATTATCCGCGCGCGACGTGATGGCACCGGAACTTTTATTTCCTGTTCTCGATATCCAAAATGCAAATTTATTAAAAAAGATGAAGCGGAAGAGGCTAGAAAAAGAACTGGTGTAATTTGTCCTATCTGTAAAAAAGGCGATATTTCGGAACGTAGAGGAAGATTTGGAATTTTTTACTCTTGTTCAAATTATCCAGAATGTAAATTTGCCATTAAAGCAAAACCAACTGGTAATATTTGCAAACTTTGTGGCTCGCTCATGATGGAGGGCACAAAAACAATTCCAGAAAGATGCAGCAATAAAGCCTGCCCAAACCACAATCCCCATAAATTAAATAAAATGGAATAATCTGCTATAATCCCTCTTATGGCAAATGTGAGAGAGATTATAGATTTAATGGGAGGCAAAGTAAGCAAAAAAGACGAAGAGCTTATAACTCGAGCATATGGTTTTGCAGAAAAAGCCCACGATGGCCAAAAAAGGCTTTCTGGAGATCCATATTTTGTCCATGTTTTTGAAACAGCAAAGGTTTTGGCGGATCTGGGAATGGATGCGCAAACTATTGCCGCCGGCCTTCTGCATGATGTGTTAGAAGATACCCCGACACCAGAAGAAGAAATTAAAAAAGAATTTGATGATGATATCTTATTTTTAATAAAGGGCATGACCAAGCTTGGAACCTTGAAATACCGGGGTCACGAAAGGCATGTGGAGAGCCTTAGGAAATTCTTTGTGGCTATGGCGAATGACCTGCGTGTCGTTATTATAAAATTTGCCGATAGATTGCACAATTTAAAAACATTGCAGTTTTTACGAGAAGACAAACAGAGAAGAATTGCGATTGAATCCATCGAAGTCTATGCACCGCTAGCCAATCGCCTGGGTATGGGTAAATTAAAAGGCGAGCTTGAAGACGCTGCTTTTCCTTACGCCTACCCGAAAGAATACGCGCAAGTAGAAGAAATAATTAAGGATAAAAAGGAATCGTATCACGCTAATTTGACAGAAGTCCGCATAACATTAGAAAAGGAATTAAAAAAGAATAAAATAAAATTCGTGGAGATTGATTACAGAATCAAACACAAATACAGTCTATATAAGAAACTTCTAAAGTATGATATGGATATAGAGAAAATTTATGATATTGTAGCGCTTCGCGTGGTTGTAGATACTGTCGAAGAGTGCTATCGAGTTCTTGGTTTGGTTCATTCTATCTGGAATCCGCTTCCCGGTAGAATCAAGGATTATATCGCTGTCCCCAAGCCAAACGGCTATCGTTCCATCCACACCACTATTTTTACAGGGCTGGGCAGGGTGGCGGAAATTCAAATAAAAACAAAAGAAATGCACGAAGAAGCTGCTTACGGTATCGCCGCACATTTTGCCTATAAGGAATATAACGACAAAAGACAAAAAAGGGACGATAAAGATAAATTCAGATGGATCGAAGAACTTAAAGAGCTCCACTATACGCCAGGAGAGCCGAAAAAATTTATTGATCACCTCAAAATGGACTTCTTTAATGACCGCATATTTATTTTTACCCCGCAAGGCGATGTAATAGACATGCCGGAAGATTCGACTCCCCTTGATTTTGCTTACTCTATACATTCTGACATTGGCAATCATACTTCTGGCGCGAAGGTAAACAGTAAAATGTCTCCAATTTTCACAAAATTAAAAAATGGAGATATTGTGGAAATAATAACCAAAAAAGATTCCAGGCCATCCAGTAAATGGCTTGATTATGTTAAAACTTCCATCGCCAAAAAACACATAAAATCATATTTGGAAAAAAATAGTCTGCTAGCCAAGCTTAAATCATTCGGCCAGTCTTAAATACTGAAATTGGAAATATTATATAATTCTGCCTCGTCTTTTTGCGCTTCTTCTTTTGATCTATCATCAATAGGAGCTGTTTCTGTATTTTCCTCTTCCAATTTAGAATTACTCTCCGCGATATGTTTCTCTAGCATATCTATTGGTTTCTTGTCCCCTTCTCCTTTTTGAATTAGATCCAGAATTGTCCTTAAATCCTCAGTCGAGAAAAAGTCAATTTTAACTTGTCCACCCAATTCTTTGCGATCGATATGCACCCGAGTGCCTAGTTTTTCTTGAAATTCTTCTTCGAGTTCCGTAATCTCCGGATCGGGCATAAATTCTTTCTTGCGTACGCGATCGTAAGCTATTTTTCGCGCAAGTCTTTCTGCTTCCCGCACAGTAATTTTTTTGTAAACAATTTCTTTAAAAAGTACAAGCTGTTCTTCTGGATGATCTACTAGCATCAAAATTGGCCTAGTGTGACCTTCAGTAATCT
Organism: Candidatus Nomurabacteria bacterium; assembly: GCA_023267195.1. Classification (GTDB taxonomy): domain Bacteria; phylum Patescibacteriota; class Minisyncoccia; order Phycocordibacterales; family UBA9973; genus UBA9973. The sequence goes on along the minus strand of JAHFNT010000002.1, from coordinate 11,289 downwards.
TCCCCTCTGACAAACCGTTTAAAATTTCTTCCGGCAAGGTCAAAATGCGAAGCGAATTCGAAACATATTCTCGGCTGCGGCCCATTTTCTTTGCGATTTCAGCGTGGGTAAATTTAAATTCGGTTACCAATCTAAAAAAAGCCCTGGCGCGATCAACCACATTTAGATCCTCGCGTTGTAAATTCTCAATTATTGCGAGCTCAAGCTTCATGATCGCTGTATCGCCGGTACGAATAATTACCGGCACTTGAGAAACCCCAGCTAGTTTGGCTGCGCGCAGTCTGCGTTCTCCGGCAATCAATTCATATTCAGTTACAAGACCTTCGCCGCCTTCTTTTTCTACTTCTACTCGAGAAACAGTGAGAGGCTGGAGGACACCGTATTGTTTTATGGAATCGGCCAGATCTTGCAAACGAGCCTCATCGAAATCTCGCCGCGGCTGAAAAGGGTTCGGTTTAATTTTGTCGGTATCGATCCAGAAAATTGAATTGGAATATAAATTAGACATGGATTGATTTTAGCACAAAGAGTTAATTTAAAACAATTGATTTTAGAGTATTTTCTGTGTAGAATGTGTGAATTGCTTTAAAGCAGGCCGGAGTGCTAGCCAAAGGCTAGTAAAGCGGAACTTGGTAGATTTAGTCGCCTTTGGCGACCGCGATGTATGATTTTTATTTATGTGATTGAAAATAAAATAAAAAAGTTTAGATATGTCGGCATTACCAATAATTTAGCCAGAAGAATCGAAGAACATAATTGTGGTAAAAATAAGTCAACTCCTTTTATGGACCATTTGATTTAAAACTAAAGGAAGAATATAGTGATTACAAGGAAGCGAGAATTAGGGAGAAGTTTCTAAAAAGTGGATAAGGAAGAAAGTTTTTAGATAGTTTTTAAAGTTATGCCGGAGTGGCGGAATTGGTAGACGCGCACGACTCAAAATCGTGTCTCGCAAGGGGTGAGAGTTCGATTCTCTCCTCCGGCACAGATGGTTTTATAAAATTATTAATTAATAAAAAACTATATGGGATTATTCTTTATAAAAACTAAAGACGAAAAATATTTTATTTATAGACAACGTGACAGGAAAACGATCTATATTATTATCGCTATATTTGTTGTTCTTGGTTTGTTATCTTTTGGTTTTACTTATTATTTCTACACTACACAAAAAAATAATACGGCCATAGTTGGGTACCTTCCCATTATTATACTTGCAATTGTTACTGAAATTTTTGTTTACTTTCCCATACAATTCAGAAAAAATGGGGCAAGAGCGCTCGGCAATGAAGTCATTGAGAAAGGAAATATTATTCAAGGAGACTACTATGAGTTGAAGGTGGAAAAGAAAGGATTTAAGTTTTAACTACCAATGAAAAAAACAAACACCCAAAAGATTGGCTCAATTGATTTCCAAGTGAACGGTGGCAAAAAATTGCACGGTGTTATCAAAACCAACTTTTCGAAAAATGGTTCGGTGGGGCTTCTTTGCGCCGCTTTGCTAAATAGGGGTAAAACTACTTTGCATGGCATTGCGCGTATTGAAGAAGTGTATAGAGTGATAGAAATCTTAGAAAGTATAGGGGTAAAAGTAAAATGGATGGATCAGAACACTGTATTAATAGTACCGCCCCTAAATTTCAATTTAGAAAATATTAATGTTGATTCTGCAATAAAAACTCGTTCAGTTGTGATGTTGATAGGACCGCTAATACATAAACTTTCTTCTTTTTCTATTCCTCATGCGCAAGGATGTAGTTTAGGTAAACGCACCATCGCGGCACATATCTATGCACTCGAAGAGCTAGGAATCAAAATCAAAACCACCAATAAAAGTTACGAGATAAGCGCTAAAAAAATTAAACCAGCAAAAAATATTGTAATGTATGAGACAGGCGAAACTGCTTGTGAAAATGTTTTATTCGCTTCGGCTCTTATTCCCGGAGATACAACCATAAGCTTCATAAGTACTAATTATATGGTTCAGGAAATTTGCTTTTTTCTGGAAACCTTAGGAGTGAAAATTGATGGAGTGGGTACTTCGACTTTAACTATTCATGGCGTAAAGGAAATAAATAAAGATGTTGAATACTGGAACAGCGAAGACCCGATAGAATCCATGATGTTTATTTCGGCTGCGATTATCACCGACTCTAGACTTTCTATCACTCGTTGCCCGATTGATTTTCTGGCGCTTGAATTGGAAAAATTGAAACGAATGAATTTGAAATATAAAATTTCAAAAATTTATCATTCCCATAACGGTCGCACCAAACTTGCTGATATAGAAATATTCCCAAGCAAGCTAAAAGCTCTAGATGATAAAATCCATGCAAATTTATATCCTGGCATCAATATCGACAATCTCCCCTTCTTTGTACCGATTGCGATCAGGGCCAAAGGTCAAACTTTGATTCATGACTGGTATTATGAGGTGCGAATGATTTACATGACAGAGCTAAACCGGCTGGGGGCCAATGTAACCCTGGCCGATCAACATCGTTTATATATTCAAGGCGGCACCCCGCTCAAACCAGCGCAAGTAGTTTGCCCGCCAGCTTTACGCCCTTCCATGGTTATTTTGATTTCCATGCTGGCAGCACCCGGCACTTCCATTCTTCGCAATGTCTATATGATCAATCGTGGGTATGAAGAAATTGCTGAACGTCTGAACTCCATTGGTGCAGATATTGAAATCCTAAAATAATTTATGCAAAAGCCGAAAGTAATAGTAATTTTAGGAGAAACCGCGACTGGTAAGAGTGATTTGGCGGTAAAAATTGCTCTTCGGCTTCGCTCAGGGCAGGCTCAGGGTGGTGAAGTTATTTCGGCTGATTCCAGACAAGTGTATAAGAATTTGGATATTGGTACCGGTAAAATTACAAAAAGAGAAATGCTAGGTGTGCCTCATCATCTGCTTGATGTGGCAAATCCCAAAAAGGTCTTTACTGTGGCAGAATATAAAAAATTAGCTGAAACAAAAATAAAGGAAATTATCGCTAGGGGTAAGATCCCGATCATCTGTGGCGGTACTGGATTTTATATAGATGCAATAACCAAGGGCATAGTTTTTCCGGAAGTGCCACCGAATCTAAAATTAAGAAAAACTCTAGAGAAAAAACCAACGCAAGAGCTCTTTAAAATATTAAAACAATTAGACAAAACTCGCGCCAAAAATATTGATGCGAAAAATAAAGTCAGATTAGTTAGAGCGATAGAAATAGCTAAAACTTTAGGCAAAGTGCCAGCCATTGCGCAGACAGTACCGGAGTATGAATTCATAAAAATTGGATTATTTCTGCCAGAGAAATTATTGAAAGAAAAAATAAGCAAAAGATTACTTTCCAGAATCAAAAAGGGTATGCTCACTGAAGTCAAAAAACTTCATAAAGCTGGATTATCCTGGAAACGAATGGAAGAACTCGGACTTGAATACCGCTTTATGGCTTTGTATCTACAAAATAAAATTACCAAACAAAAAATGGTTGAGAAATTAAATTCTGAAATCTATAGATATGCTAAACGACAAATGACGTGGTTCAAACGAGACAAAGAAATTAAATGGTTTGATGCAAGTAAGAAAATAGACTATAATAAGTTTATATGAAAATAATAATTAATTGGGCTTTATCGGCTGTTGCAATATTAGTGGCTGCATATTTATTGCCTGGAGTTAGTGTCAGTGGTTTTCTAGCCGCACTTATTTTAGCGGTTGTCCTTGGCGCTATCAATATGATTTTACGTCCAATACTTGTGGTTCTAACGTTACCTATTACTGTGGTCACTCTTGGACTTTTTGTTTTAGTAATTAATGCTTTACTGGTGATGCTAGCAAGCTATATAGTACCTGGCTTTACTGTTGCAGGTTTCTGGTCAGCGTTACTATTCGGCATAGTGCTTGCCATCGTAAACTGGGTTTTGGAGATGTTTGGAAAAGAAAATTAAAATTACTTTATCTCCTAATTATAGTTTCCTGTTTTTTATCCACCACTTTTTAATAAGTGGCAAAGAAAGGGTTGAGAGCAAGTACCCCACAGCTGGTACAAAAGCTTTTAACCAAGGGAAAGTGTCGTTGATTAATACCAGCCAAATACCAGCAATAAAATAAGTACTAATCGCAATAAATAAACGCCTAGCCCAACTTACCTCCCAAGCCTTATCAGCTTCGACTCTTAAATTTCTGGCCTTTATTGTTTCTATCTCTTTTTCTAATTTTCCAATACCCTCAGACATGCGGTAACTCTAACACATTTTATTTCGGCTTGCTTTTATTGAATTTTTATAATAACATCTATTTATGTCACAAGATAGACTTATAAAACTCGCCTGCGGAACCTGTAAACGAATAAATTACTGGTCCAGCAAGAACAAGAAACTCGTCACTAAAAAGATTGAGCTAAAGAAATTCTGCAAATGGTGCCGAAAGCAGACGAAGCACAAGGAAGTCAAAAAGTAGATTTCTCAAGCTTTTCTGTTATACTAAAGACGGCCTAAGGTCGTTTTTTGTTGTTTAGAGCTTATTTGGGCGATTAGTTTAGTGGTAGAACAGCGGTCTCCAAAACCGCTGGCGGGGGTCCGATTCCCTCATCGCCCGCAGATCAGACAACAATTCGTGACAATAAAGCGCTAATTCGAGTTGTTATTTCGTAATTGATAGTGCCAATTCTTTCTGCCATTTCTTCGGCGGTGATTTGCTCTTTGCCTTGGGTACCCAAAATCACAACTTCGTCTTCAGATTTTACTTTTTTGAGGTGGCTCACATCTGCCACAAACATATTCATTGATACACGACCTAAAATTTTACAGCGAGTGCCGTGAATTAAAACAAAACTATTATTGGAAAATCCTCTATCAAAGCCATCGGCATAGCCTTGCGGGATTACAGCAACTTTTGTTTCCTTTTTTGTTTTATAAGTAAGTCCGTAACCAATTGTGTAACCTTTTGGTAAAATTTTAATCTGCGCAACTTTAGTTTTCCAGGTAAAGACGGGTTTCAAAAGTATCTTATTTCGGTACATCTTTTTTAAATGTTCTGAAGGCCACATGCCGTAAACACCAATACCAAGACGTATTATAGAATTGATGCCGAGGGTCTTTTCATAAACCAAAAGTCCAGAAGTTGCAGAGATATGCGTTTGCAAACTATTGAAACCAAATTCTTTTGCCAAATCTAACGTTTTTTTATATTCGTCAATCTGTTTTTGCGCATGAGAAAAGTCGGTGGTATCTTCAATGTTCGCGAAGTGTGCATAGATACCCGTTAGTTTTATAAATTTACTTTTTTTAATTTCCTCGAAAACTTTCGGCAAATCTTTTAATAAAAATCCTTCGCGCCCTAGATACGCATCAACTGGTAAATGTATTTCCTGAACCCTTTTTAATACATCAGCCATGGCTGATGTATGTTTGAGTTGTTCTAAAGAAAAAACTGATAAGATACAGTTAAGTTTGATCACTTTAGCTAAATCACTTTTCTGTACATACCCTAGAAGCAAAACTGGCTTTTTTGTCACTTTACGCAATAATTCTAATTCTTCTATGTTGTTCACTTGGAAATAATCCACATAGGGCTCTAGAACTTTTGCCACTTCATTTTGACCATGACCGTAAGCATTGCCCTTAATCGCCACAGAGAACTTCGTACCTTTTTTTGCTAAGTCTCTAAACTGCTTGATATTGTGGATCAAATTCTTTTTAGAAAGTTCTATGTAGGCGAGAGGCAGATTCTTTTTCATGGTTCGGTATTACTCACCATCTTCGACTTACTTTACAGTAGTTTTTAATGTCTTTTCTTTTTCGAACCTCTCCACCGCAAGCTCGATCAATCTATCTAGGAGTTTCGATACCGGAATACCGCTCGCCTCCCAGAGCTTCGGATACATGCTGATATTTGTAAAGCCAGGAATAGTATTTATTTCATTTACAAGAACTTCCCCATTCTTTTTCAAGAAAAAGTCCACTCGGCTCAAACCTTCACAGTTCAAGGCTTGGAAAGTTTTAATGGCCAATTCTTGAATTTTCTTGGTAGTTTTTTTATCAATTTTTGCGGGAATTTCCGCCACCGAACCTTCATCTATATATTTCGCATCATAAGAATAAAACTCTTGATTGGCGATAATTTCTCCCGGAATAGAGGCCATTGGCGCATCGTTACCGAGAACTGCGCACTCTATCTCTCGCCCATCAATAAATTCTTCAATAAGAATTTTAGTATCATACAGAAAAGCATCTTTGATCGCTTTTTTAAACTCTGGTTCAGAGTATACTTTGCTGACGCCGACAGATGAACCCATATTTGCCGGCTTGATGAAAAGTGGTAAACCGAGTTTTTTCTTTGCCTCACTAAAATTTATCTTGTCAGTAGTTTTGATAGTAATAAATTTCCCAATCGGAACTCCCGCATCTCGTAAAACTTTTTTGGTAAAATCTTTATCCATACCAAGAGCCGAGCCCAGCACTCCAGGCCCCACGAAAGGCACCCCAGCGAGCTTCAGTAGCCCCTGCATGCTTCCATCTTCACCGAACGGTCCATGCATAACGGGGAAAACAACATCTATCTTTCCTTTTATATAAGCATTGCTATTTACCGAAGCAAGGGCTCCTTGGCCTTGTGCGTAAAGGGCAACTTCTTTATTTGATTCATTTAGTTTAATTAACTTGGGATTATTACTATTTAATAAATAGTTGGAAGTTTCGTTGAGTAACCATTTTCCTTCTTTAGTAATACCTATCGGAATTACCTCATATTTATTCTTATCGAGAGAATTGATCACATTACGCGCCGACTGAAGGGACACCTCATGTTCTGCCGATTTCCCACCAAAAAGTACACCTACTTTTATCTTTTTATTTACCATTTTTAGAGTATAACATTGTCTAAATCTTTTGGCACATTGGTCAAATTCACACAGCCATTCTTGGTAATGAGATACATATCTTCAATTCGCACCCCACCGAAACCTTTTAAATATATACCTGGTTCTATGGTCATCACACATCCCGCCGGAATTATATCTCCGCTTTTTGGTTTAAAATTTGGCCATTCGTGAATGACAGTTCCGACACCGTGCCCAAGCCCATGTTTAAAATTATTTTTGTATATCTTTGCTAAAAAATTTCTCGCAGTTCTGTCTATCACACCAGCTCTGCGTTCACCTTGCATAACCTTATTTAAAGCTAAATCTTGGGCTTTTAGTACGTCTAGATATATTTTCTTTTGTTTAGCATTTGGCTCACCCCAGAAATATGTGCGCGTCATGTCCGAACAATAATGATTTACCGTCGTGCCTATATCAAACATCACTATATCTCCCCGCTTTAATTTCGTACCATTTGGCTCATGATGAATATCGGCTGAACTTTTTCCGAAAGCTACAATCGGCGGGAAAGACAAAATCGGTGCACCAAATTTTACAAAAGATTTTTTAATAAAATTTGCAACTTCGAGCTCGCCCACTCCATCTCTTAAATATTTCACGGCCTCTTGTAAAACCCACTCGCTTATCCTCTGCGCTTTAATTATATTCGCTAATTCTTTTTTACTCTTCACCGCCCGAACTTCATGAATTAATTTAGTTTCCATATTTAATATACTTCTTGCTTATAACAACTATCACAATACACAATATCCGGTTTTTCTGGAGCAAACGAAGTCTCGAACTCATTTTCACAACCTTCTTTCATACATTTTCTGTGCCAAAGCTTCAGGGGATTCCTAAAATTGTTTCTTTGGTAGTGGCGACAATTTGAACACAATCTAGGAAGAGACAGATTCATTCTTTTATAAAACTGTAGCTCTTCTGGAATAATCTTGAAAGCTGTCGCGCAACCCTCATTACACAATCCTCCATGTTCACAACCAATTACCCTAGATAGTATCTCTTCGCCCACACCATCAATACTATCTGGTAAATTTTCTGGCAAAATATCAATTTTATAATTTTTATCTTCGGCTTCTTTCCATCTATAACCCTTTTTATTTATATTTTCTTTTGTGAGAGGAAAAAATTCCTGAGCAGTTGTAATATTGTAAGCTAAGGGGGAAATTTCTATTGGGAAAAATTCTCCATATTTATAAACAATGCCTTGGGAATCCACATAAGGCGTTTCATCCATATTGTCTTTTATTTTTTGCATAATTTCTTCATACTCTTCTTTTGTGTATTGTTTATTTAAAATACAATACTGTTTCCTCTTTAAGCCAACGCACCCAAAACAATCTTGGCATCCTATACACATTACAGAATATTCCATGTCGCTTGTGTTTGAACAAACATACCAACCAAATTTTATGTTTGATATGTTTCCACCCGCCTGCATACATTCATAAGATAATTCGGTAGATTCTCCCCAGTGTGTAAAATCGTAACACTCCGCTGTTCTGGACCCAGCAGATATAAAACTACAAAATTTTGAATTCTCTATGTCAGTAGCGATAAAGCTATTGTGTGTATTTTTTGAATTATAAATATAATCTCCCGAGACATTTAAATTTTGTCTCTCGTGCATATACTTTTGCGGAAACTTACTCCAAAAATCTAAAGATTCCTGAGTAAGTTTTTTAACATTTTCATATGAGCCTAAATTCATTTCTTTTATTTTCTGGTAATATTCTTCCTTAGAATAAGATTTATTGTAAATTTGATATTTCTGATTTCTTAAATTCACGCAGCCCAAACAATCAGAACACCCAACACAGTTTTTACAAAAAAATATATTATGAGAATCTGCACAATCAACAGAATACATCGCTTGATAACATTTCTGACAATCGACGTTCCCGCAACAAAGCTGACTATTGTTCAACATAGTGTTATCAACAGAATCTTTACAATTTTCAACCACGCTTCCATAAAAACAATTCTCACTGTAGTCGCTATGAGTTATCATGTAGCAATTTTTTAAATTACTAACCATATTTGTATATTCCGAGTTTATAAGACTAGTGTATGACCCAAACAAGTTCAACAATGGTGTCACGTAAAGTAAGCTTTTTATTTGAGAGAAGAAATTTTTTGAATTGTCAAAATTAATCCCCCATTCTAATCCATCCCATGAATCACTCCACCAACAAGGACGACAATAAACCGTCACACCTGAATCTTTTGGAAAAACTGATATAACCTGTTCACCACATTTTTTACATTCATTTTTGAACAATGATTTCTCGTTTCTCCAAGCAAGCCTTCTAATCAACCTACACTCCGGACAAAACGTCGGCGGAGGAACTTTTATTTTTTCATAAAATCCAAAATCGTCCGGCTCAATGACGAATTTTTCTTTACAGTTTTGGCATATTCTGTTTTCACTTTTCTCCGACATTTTTTAATATACTTCTTGCTGATAACATTGCGTGCAGTAAATAACCGGTGCATATTCTTCCGTATAGACTGTATCTATTTCTTTTGCACAATGGCCACAATGACGCTTGATTAATTTTAGCGGCGGTCGCTTAGCAATCCGACGCATATGCCGCACGTCAAAACAAACCCTAGGTAAAGGCAGGTCCATTCTACGATAAAAATTAAGCTCATTTTGAGTTATTCGAAAAGCTCCAACTGAAAAAGGACTTTCTTTCTCACCACACTCAATTACTTCTTTTAAAATATCATCTGACACTTCACCTATTGTTTCAGGAAGATTATTTGATCTAATTGTGGTTTCATAATTTCTTTTTTCCCGATCTCTCCATAAAAATCCCTTTTTGATTGCCTCTTCTTTAACAAGGGGGAAGAAATCATACGCCGCAGTTTCATTATAAGGAAAGAGAGATAATTCATCTGGGAAATGTTCGCCAAAAAGATATTTTCTGCCGAGTTTATCGACATAAGGAATCTTGATCATTTGTTCCTTGATCTTAGATATCATAATTTCGTATTCTTCTTTTGAGTACTTTTTATTTAAAATAGAATATTCTCCCTTTTTAAGCCCGACGCAACCAAAACAATTACCCGCCCCAGGACAAGAATCACAATACCAGAGGTCATGCGCACCCGTCCAACATTGGGTGCAAAAATATATTCTCGAATCATTAATACCACAATTTTCTGATTCATAGACAAGTTCAGAATTATTTCCCCATTCCCAATAATCCATAACATTCTGAGCCTTAAATACACTAAACAAATACTTCCCGTCTTTTACTTCCCAGCAGTCGTAAGATTGGGTCACATTCTTGCAATTTGATAGCCAATTTCCTGAAATCTTCTCAGATTTTACAGAATTAATTGCTTTGTGTGGATGTTTTTTTCGAAATTCTGGGAATTTCTTGGTTAAACTTTCTATGCCGGAAAAGGAATTTATTTTTAACTCCTCAAGTTTTTTAAAATACTCATCTTTGGTGTACTCTACATTCCAAATACAATATTCTTTATTTATTAAATTTACACAGGCTACACAATTAGAGCAGTTACGACACGAATAAAGAAAAGAAGAATCTCTACAATTTATACTCTCTTGAGAAAATTTAATATTGTAACAATTTTCACAGTTTAAGCATTCATAACAAAGTTCCATCCCAATACAATATGCACAATCGCTTGAGTCTTTCAATCTCTCAACTGTGTACGAATACAAAGTGTCTTCTGGTTTTGTTGCGCGGAAAACCATATAAGAATTCTTGGGATCAGTAACACGGTGTACGTATGGGCTATTAATATTAAAACCTTGGCGAACTAAAGACATCTGAGGAACTTTATTTCGAAGTTCCTTGAACTGTTCAAAAAACGAGCGGGAAAAATCATAGTCAACGCCATATTGATATGGGTCCCACTTATCAGAATACCAATCATCAGTATTATATACAGGGAAAAGCACGTCGGCAGGATACATGCTAAAAATTTCCTTTTGAGAAATATCACACACTCGCTTGTATAGAACCCGCTCACCACTACTTGCCAATCGTCGAATAAACCTACACTCCGGACAAAAAGTCGGTGGAGGAACTTTTATTTTTTCATAAAATCCGAAATCATCCGGCTCGATGACGAAATCTTTCTTACAATTCTGACAGTTTTTTGTTTCAGCGTTCATAAATATTATCTTCCGCATCTACGCCATGGCTGAAATGGGGATTAGAACAACTTCACCACATCATGATAGGTGATGACCAGCATGAAAATTATCAGCAGAGAAAAACCTATCATGTTGGCGGTATTGGCAATTTTAGGATTTATGCGTGAACCTTTTATTTTTTCAATAAGCAAGAAGAAAAGCCGCCCGCCGTCAAGCGCCGGAAATGGAATTATATTTATGATCGCTAGATTTATAGATATTAGGGCAGCAAAGGAC
>JAHFNT010000006.1 GCA_023267195.1 Candidatus Nomurabacteria bacterium | reverse complement strand
TCATATCGACGGCGGAGTTCGGCACCTCGATGTCGGCTCACCTTAGCGCGGCGGTGGAGAAGCTGCCAAGCGTTTGGCTGTTCGCCAATTAAAAAGGTACGCGAGCTGGGTTCAGACCGTTAAGGTTGCAAAATTATTTTGTAGCTTTGACAGTTTGAACCCTCAGAGGAATAGTGAACGAAAGTGAACTACTGTTTTAATCGAAATCAATCATATCGCAGTATGTGATATCACGGCGGCGCTTTGTAGAAATATAAAGTGGCAAGCTAACTTATATCGGCGAAATCCTGAGCGAAGCGAAGGACAACGCCGAGGGAAATTCATAAACTTTGTTGGGGAAACGTTCTTTGTGCGTGGGTGTCGTTTTGGATGCGAAACTCTATTCTAGTCATGAGGTGTGGGGCCTGAGCTTTTGAGCTATGGAGGCGTAAGCTTCAGCGGATAGCAACACAAAGTCTTGCTCTGGCTTGGTGATTAAGCCCGGCTTGGACTGCCGGACAGATAGAGTTGCAGGTGCAATCCCTGCCGCCCTTAAACATCGAGCGAAGATGTGTTTGCTTACAACTATCTTCGCTCTCCAACAAAGTTTATGAATACCCGTAGAGACTGAATGTTAGCCAACTAAATTTAGTTGATGTCACAGTCCGATCCCTCTAGTAATAGAGGTTCAGCTTAAATGCTGATGTAAAACGTAGATGCGTGAGACAGGTTGGTCTCCTATCTACTGCACTCGTTGATTCTTGAGAAGATTTGCTCCTAGTACGAGAGGACCGGAGTGAACTGACCTCTGGTGTACGAGCTGTCCTGCCAAGGGCACTGCTCGGTAGCTATGTCGGGAATGGATAACCCCTGAAAGCATCTAAGGGGGAAGCCAGCTTCAAGATTAGGAATCGTTATAGAACCGTGAGAGATGATCACGTTGATAGGCTTTAAGTGTAAGCGGAGTAATCCGTTGAGCTGAGAAGTACTAATGTTTCGATTCCTGTTAAGAAATTTGGAAATCACAAAAAAAATAGAATGTTTCGAGTTGGGGTCCCGTGGTGTAAACAATGCAGTGTGGCGCGGCTGCACACTAGCTCGGCATAAGGCGCCAGAGCCGATGTCTACAACCAAAAAATCGCCCACCACGGGATTCCAACTTCGATCTGTTCTTCCATCAAGGACAAATTTTCTCTAAAAGGGGCAAATTTGTCCCCAACTCGAAGCATTCTATAAAAAAGTAATCAAGTTTTCAGTGTTGGTGATTTGTCGCAAGGGTCACACCTCTTCCCATTCCGAACAGAGAAGTTAAGCCTTGTTGAGCCGATGATAGTCTTCATGGCAAAAGTAGGCTGTCGCCAACACCGAGTACTTGATTTCAAAAACCCTTTATCAATAAAGGGTTTTTGCGCTTGACTTTTAGGTGGTTTTTGTGATATAATGCTACGTGAAGGAGATTTACATGCTTTGGTTCATTTTTCACCTGCCCGTGATCGCCACGGTGTACGTGGTGATCACCACCATCCTGGGAATCCTCTGGCTCATCCAGGAGCCGTGGGGTTTCCACTTCGCCCAGCTCCGAAAGGAGCTTGGGCGAGCCCGCGCCACCACCGCCTTCCTCGAGTCCCAACTCTGGGGCGCGATCACCGACCAGGCCATTATCGTGACTCCCCGGGGTGCCGTATACTTCACCCTCGGGGAAGTTGGTTTGGTTGTTCTCGGGGGGGCTGCGCTGTGGGTATGTTTTTTCATAAGCCCACCTTCGTAGTTCTCCCATCGTCGAGCTCGGCCGTCCCATCGTGGACGAGCCGAGCTCGTTCACGTTTTGGGCGTTTATTTTTGCATTTTTTAGTGTTATTATATTGTTATGGCATTCTTAACCTGGGCGCTCAGAAGGCAAATTTTTTATGTGGGCATTTTTATTTTCATTCTGGCAGTATTTGGATTTTTCATAATTTATCCGACATTGAACAAAGCTCCTTCTTGCCAAGATGGCAGGCAAAATGGTACCGAGACAGGCATAGATTGCGGAGGGTCTTGCGTGAATGCTTGCTTGGCAGAAGCGGAACCCATTTCTATTCTCTGGGCGCGTTCTTTTAAAGTTGTGCCGGGCCGCTACAATGCTGTCGCTTATGTAGTAAACCACAACCAGACCCTCGGGATACAAAAAATAAATTACCGCTTTCGTTTTGCCGATGCGAATAATATTTACATTGGCAAGCGCGAGGGGAGTACTTTCATACCGCCCGGAGGAAATTTTGCAATCTTTGAGTCAGCCATAGATATTGGCAATTCAATTCCAGTATATGTAAGTTTTGAATTTACGCAAACACCAAGCTGGTTGCAAATTTCGCAGGAGAAAATCAACCAATTAAAAATTTTAACTTCCAACATAGAACTTCAGGATGAAAAAACCGCCCCGCGACTGTCAGCTGTAATAAAAAACAATTCACTTTTTAAAATTTCCAATGTTGGAGTAGTTGCTATTTTGTATGACGCAAACGGGAACGCCACTTCTGCTAGCCGCACCTATTTGGCGGAGCTTGCGCCGCTTGGAAGCGCCGATATTAACTTTACCTGGCCGGAGCCCTTACGGAGCCCTGTAGTTTCCAAGGAAATAATTCCTGAATTTAATATTTTCTCCATTAAGTCGTCCCAGTAAATTATGGCTGAAAAAGCTCTCAAAAGAATAGATTGGATGCTCGTTTTGTTTATTGTGCCGATAATTTTAGCGGGGCTTGTCACCATGAAATCTTTTGCTCCGCTCGAAGAGGCGGGTGACTTTTTTAGCAAGCAAGTCATTTGGGTTTTAATATCTTTTGCGATTTTTTTCATTTTTTCTTTTATAGATTTTCGTTTCTTAAAGCGTACCAATGTTTTAGTTTTTTTGTTTTTATTCATGTCTTTAGTTTTGCTTGTGCTGATACTCTTGGGCGATGTTTCGCATGGAGTCAAAAGCTGGTTTAGTTTCGGCCTGTTTTCTTTCCAGCCGGTCGATGTGATGAAACTTATTTTAGTAATCGTTTTGTCTAAATATTTTTCTCGCCGGCACGTAGAGATCAGAGATATTAAGCATATTTTTATTTCCGGATTTTATGCGCTGGTGCCTCTCATTTTGGTTTTGCTCCAGCCGGATTTTGGTTCAGCGATGATCATACTTTTTATTTGGTTCTCCATGGTGCTTGTTTCCGGCATTTCTAAAACGCATTTATTTTTAGTCATTTTATCCGGGTTGTTGATTTTTGTTTCGCTTTGGTTTTTTGCGTTCGAGCCATATCAAAAAGCTCGTATTTATAATTTTATTAATCCTTCGGCCGATATACGCAAAACAGGCTACAATGTATTTCAGTCCACCATTGCCGTAGGTTCTGGGCAATTTTTGGGCAAGGGCTTGGGTTTTGGTACTCAATCAAGATTAAAATTTCTACCAGTACCTCAATCCGATTTCGTTTTTGCTGCCTATGCCGAGGAGTGGGGCTTTGTCGGTTCTTTCTTGATACTTCTGTTGTATGGTTTGGTAATCTGGCGAATTCTTTATACTGCTTCTTTGGGTGCTTCGAATTTTGAAATACTTTTTGGCATGGGAATTGCTATTTTTTTTATGGGGCACATAATCGTAAATGTCGGAATGAATTTAGGGCTTATGCCAGTAACGGGTATTCCTCTGCCATTTATGAGTTATGGCGGTTCGCATTTGTTGACTGAATTCATGGGGCTCGGTATTTTAATGAGTATGCGTAGGTATGGCAGACCGGCCCATAGAGACGATATGGGAAACGAGTTTTTGGGAGTTTAGAGAAATTTATAAATAAAATTATGATTATATTGGACGGAAAAAAATTACAGGCAGAAATTTTAGCCAAAGTAAAAAGAGAAATTACTCTTTTGAAATTTCAGCCGATTTTTACCGACGTGTTGGTGGGGGATGATCCGGCTTCCGCGCAATATGTGCGGATGAAAGCGCAAATGGCGGAAAAAGTAGGAATTCATTTTCACGGTGCAAATTTTCCAGTCTCCATTACAACGGAAGATTTAATTAAAGAAATAAAAGTTTTAAATAAAATAAAAAATATGTGTGGAATTATTATTCAGCTTCCATTGCCGGTGCACTTAGATAGGCAAGCTATATTGGACAGCATCGATCCAAATCTTGATGTAGATTGTCTTGGCAAGATAGCGAGTGAGAAATTCTATCAAAACTATGACGCCGAAAAAGACCTGGGGTTCCCGACGGCTCTTGCTTGTATGGCTGTGCTTGATTCGCTTCAGTTTGATAATAATCCTTCGACTGCGCTCAGGACAAGAAATATTGTTGTTTTGGGGCAGGGGATGCTAGTTGGTAAACCCGTAACATCACTTTTAAAATTTCGTGGCTTGAATCCGACTATCATTACTAGTCAAACAGAAAATAAAGAAAAAATTATCAAACAGGCGGATATTATAATTTCTGGCACTGGTAAAGGAAAATATATAACCGGTGATATGATAAAAATTGGGGCAGTGGTTATAGATGCTGGTACTTCAGAATCTGAAGGAAGCATCGTCGGTGATGTGGATTTGGATTCTGTGAAAAATATTGCTAGTTATGTTTCTCCAGTACCTGGGGGAGTTGGGCCTGTCACTGTCGCAATGCTCCTTAATAATGTATTAAAAGTAGCGAAATCCTTCGACAGGGCTCAGGATGATTTTGCTAAATCAAATAAATAATATGAATAATGCAATCTTTTTCTTTTTTTACAATCTAGCACATCAGTCAGCCTTTTTTGATAACATAGTAATATTTTTGGGTTATATTTTCCCAATCTTAATTCTTTTAGGAGTTTGTATTTATGTTTTTGTAGAAGCTGACGTTTTTAAAAAAGAAGATACTCTTTCGATTCGTTTTAGAAGATTGGTTTACAAATTTGCCATTATTTGTGGTCCAGCAATATTGGCCTATTTAATAGGCACTCTTTTGAAAGAAATTATCCATCTTGATAGATCATTCGTTCAAAACAATGAAATAAAACCTTTGTTTAGCCCTACTCAAAAATATTCTTTTCCATCTTCTCACGCAACCACATTCTCTGCCTTGGCTTTGAGTATGTATTTTTATAATAAAAAAATTGGTATTTTTCTTCTAGTTTCCGCTTTTATAATAGGCATCATGCGTATTATTGCCGGAGTGCATTTTCCGCTGGATATATTGGGCGGTTTTGTATTGGGTGGATTAATCTCCTATTTAGTTGCATATTTTGCAAGAAATGTATAGAATAGCTAAACATTTATGATTAAAAAAGCAATTTTAGCCTTTGTTATATTGGTGCTCGGTTCAGGAATTGGTTTTTTTGTATTTAAGTCCGAACCTAGATTAAATAAGAATTTTGGGTCGGAAAAATCATTTTTTAAAAATCACCCTTTCCGCCTAGGTCTTGATTTGTCGGGAGGAAGCCATTTGGTTTATAAGGCGGATACCTCTTTAGTACCGCCCAACCAAGTGAGTGATTCAATGTCTGCGCTTCGCGACGTTATTGAGAGACGCATAAACATCTTTGGAGTTTCTGAACCTGTTGTTCAAGTCCAGCATAGTGGATTGATTTCTGGGGCTGAAGAGCAATTGATAGTTGATTTGCCGGGTGTGACTGACGTAAAACAGGCGATTAGTATGATCGGCCAAACCCCCTTACTTGAGTTTAAGGTTGAAGCTCCGGAGGGTACCCCACAAAATGCTACTGTTGATAAAGATGGCAAAGTCAGTCTAGATTTGAATTCTAAATTTGTCGCTACAGAGCTTACTGGCCGATATTTAAAGAAAGCGACTTTGGAATTTGATACAAACACCCGCGAACCAAAGGTAAGTTTGCAATTTGACGACACTGGGACTAAGCTCTTTGCGCAAATTACCAAGGATAATAAAGGCAAGATGGTGGCTATTTATTTAGATGGCGCTCCTATTTCTACCCCTGTTGTTCGAGAAGAAATTCCAAACGGTCAAGCAGTAATTTCTGGAAGTTTCACTCCTGTTGAGGCCAGGCAGCTGGTGGGAAGACTCAATTCCGGGGCTTTGCCTGTACCCATCACTCTTCTTTCTACGCAGACTATTGGCGCTATTTTAGGAGACAGTGCTGTGAACGCGGGGGTGAAAGCAACGATTATTGGGTTTTTAATGGTAGCCCTTTTCTTGATCATTTGGTATCGTTTGCCGGGTTTGATCGCAACCCTTTCTCTTTGTATTTTTATTGCCATTATTTTGACGCTCTTTAAATTAATGCCGGTCACTCTGACGGCCGCTGGTATTGCCGGATTTATAATTTCTATTGGCATAGCGGTCGACGCGAACGTACTTATTTTTGAACGAGTAAAAGAGGAATTGCGTTCTGGTCAAAGTATTTCTAATGCAATTTCTGCCGGTTTTGCTAGGGCTTGGTTCTCTATTCGTGATTCCAACATTTCCAACCTCATTACTGCCATAATTCTTTTCTGGTTTGGCACCTCGCTTATAAAAGGTTTTGCTTTGACGCTTGGGATGGGAGTAATTGTGTCAATGTTTAGCGCGATTACAATCACTAGGATTTTTCTTTCGGTGCTTGGTTTTATCGGGGAAGGAAAGATTGCAAGATTTTTGTTTAGTTCAGGTCTTTCAAAATAACTTTAAAAACTTTTAATTAAAATATGTTTATTATAAAATACAAAAAAATATTTATCGGTATCTCGGTAGCGCTAGTAGCTTTGTCTTTATTGTCCTTGTTTGTTTTCGGCTTAAATATTGGAATTGATTTCAAGGGTGGCGCGCTGACAGAAGTAGCTTATAAAGATGCGCGTCCAACACAGGAAGATCTAAATAAATCTCTAGAGGCTTTAAATTTTGGCTCTATCCTTCTACAACCTACGGGCGAACTAGGCTACATTGCCAAATCTAGGGATCTCAATGATGCTGAACACACTCTTCTACTCGAAACACTTTCTAATAAAAACCAAAATCCGCTTACTGAAATCAGTTTTAATTCTATCGGGCCATCAGTTGGCCGCGAACTTACCAGGAAAGCTGTAGTGGCGATTGTGCTGATTTCCCTTGCAATTATCTGCTTTATTGCTTTTGCTTTTCGCAAAGTTTCTAAGCCAGTTTCTTCTTGGAAATATGGTCTCATAGCGATTGTTTCACTTTTGCACGATGTGATTATACCTGTTGGAATTTTTGTTGTGCTTTCTCATTATTACGGAGCGGAGCTTGATACTCTCTTTGTGGTGGCAGTGCTTACTATCCTCGGCCTCTCGGTTTCTGACACTATCGTTATTTTCGATCGAATTAGAGAAAATTTACGCAGCGAAGTGAATATCGCTAAATCAAATTTTAGTGAAATAGTCGGGAAAAGTTTGGAACAATCTTTCATTCGTTCTATCTGTACTTCCTTGACGGTGATTCTGGTATTGCTCGCTTTATTCTTCTTTGGTCCAGTTTCTACCAAATATTTTGCGCTGATGCTTACTGCTGGAATGTTTTTCGGAACTTACTCCTCAATTTTCTTGGCTTCGCCGCTCTTGGTGCTAGTAGAAGAGTGGCAAATCAAGCACAAGAAATCCTAAATTTGCTTTTGTTTTTTGTGCTATAATATACCTATAAAGTTTATATTATCAACTAACATCAAAAAATATGTACTTTTTAATAATTTTAGGGCTAATAGTATTGGGTGTTATCTTTGTCTACAACGGCTTGGTAACATTAAAGAATCGAGCAGAAGAGGCTTGGGCAGACATCGAAGTTCAATTAAAACGTCGATATGATTTGATTCCCAATTTGGTAAATACCGTGAAAGGTTATGCGACTCACGAAAGTTCCGCTTTTGAGAATGTTACTAGGGCGCGTAGCGCAGCGATGGGCCTGTCTGCGCAGGCAGGAGCGGGAAATCTAGCCGACAAAGCTGGAGCTGAAAATATGCTCACCGGAGCGCTTAAATCTGTCTTTGCTATCGCGGAGGCTTATCCCGAATTAAAAGCCAATACCAATTTCTTGGCGCTCCAAAATGAGCTTTCCGATACGGAGAATAAAATTCAGGCGGCGCGCAGATTTTATAACACCAATGTGCGTGATCTAAATACCAAAATAGAAGTTTTCCCATCAAATCTTCTAGCGCAAGCTTTTCATTTTAGCAAAATGCAATTCTTTGATTTGGCTGATAATGATGCCGCGCAAAACAACGTAGAAGTAAAGTTTTAGATGCCAAATTTATACACCGAGCAATCGAAAAATGTGACAAAGACGTGGCTATTGATGACCGGATTTTTTGTCGTGGTTATCGCTTTCGGCTGGTTCTTTAGTTTTTATTATGGTAATCCAGATATTCTTTACTTTTTTGTTGTTTTTAGTATCTTGATGAATTTTTTCTCTTATTGGTTTTCCGATAAAATTGTGCTGACTCTGGCCGGAGCTAAAGAAGCCAGAAGGGAAGAATATTTTGATCTATATACGAGCGTGGAGAATCTTTCTATTACAGCGGGATTACCCATGCCGAAAGTTTATGTGGTAGAAGATCCAGCACCGAATGCTTTTGCTACCGGCCGAGACAAAGAGCATGCAGTCGTCTGCGCGACTACTGGCTTACTCGCTATCTTAAACAAGACAGAACTCGAAGGAGTCATTTCTCATGAACTTTCACATGTCGGCAATCGGGATATGTTGCTTTCGACAGTTGTCGTAGTGTTGGTTGGTTTCGTGACTATCATTGCAGATGTTTTCAGGAGAAATTTATTTTTTGGTAATTTGGCCAAAGGAAGAGATAGTGACAATAAAGGAGGAAATATTCTTATGTTAGTAGGAATTATTCTTTCAATTCTAGCGCCGATTTTTGCCATACTGATTCAGTTGGCTATTTCCAGAAAACGTGAATTTTTAGCCGATGCTTCGGGGGCGCTGCTTACTCGTTATCCCGACGGTCTAGCGAGTGCACTTAAAAAAATTTCCGAGCATAGTATTCCAATGGTCCGCCAGTCTTCGGCCATAGCGCATTTGTATATAGCCGATCCAAAGGGGGTTGGTATAGGTAAAAAAATTACCGGTCTTTTTGCGACGCATCCGCCGATCGAAGATAGAATTAAAGCTTTGATTGGCAAGTAATCTTAAGGTATACTGTTTAGATATGGAAATTAAAGATGTTGAAAATCTAGCCGAATTGGCCAAAATTGAACTTTCGGCAGAAGAAAAACAAACCCTCTTGAAAGATATGGATGGTATTTTGGAGTATGTGAAAGTGATTGAAAAGGTGGAGGTGCCGGATGTCACTCCGGTCTATAATCAGCGCAATATTTGGCGCGAAGACGTTCTTGTGAATAAGAACTCGCCAGAGGCGAGCAAGTTTTCCGAAGAATTAATTAAAAAGCAATTTCCAGAAGCGCAGCCTGCCCGCCCTAACGATAATTCGGGAGCAGGCGGGGATGTATTCCTAAAAGTAAAAAAGATTCTGTAGTTTGCATACTCACTATGATTGATGTAAAAAATTTAACAATCGAAAAAGCAGGGGAGATGCTGAAGAAGGGAGAGTTAACCTCTGTCGAGCTCGTCAGTGCCTGCTTGGAAAATATCAAAGAAAAAAACCAAGACTTAAATATTTTCTTGGAAGTTTTCGACACTTCGACTCCGCTCAGTGCAAGTGCGCTTGATCAAGCAAAAATTGCTGACGAAAGGATTAAAAATGGACAGGGCACAAAGCTGACAGGTATACCGATCGCAATCAAAGACAATATTTTAATGACGGGGAAAAAAACCAGCTCGGGTTCCAAAATGCTGGAAAATTATGTCGCGACTTACGATGCTTTTGTTATTCAAAAATTAAAAAAGGCTGGCGCGGTCATTATCGGCCGAGTCAACATGGATGAATTTGCAATGGGGTCTTCGACCGAGAATTCTGCTTATGGGCCCGTGAAAAATCCACTTGATCCTTCGAGAGTGCCGGGCGGTTCCTCGGGCGGTTCGGCGGCATCAGTCGTCGCCGGGATGGCTTTAGGCGCGCTTGGGTCTGATACTGGCGGTTCTATTAGGCAGCCGGCGTCTTTTTGCGGATTGGTGGGAATGAAGCCGACTTATGATACTGTTTCTCGGTCTGGTTTGACGGCGATGTCTTCTTCGCTTGATCAAATCGGCCCTTTTGCTAAAACCTCCGAGGATGCGAAAATAATTTTCGATTGCATTGCTGGCCTAGATGAGATGGACTCTACTTCTCTGGATCTAGCTAAATTAAAAATAAAGCCAAATAAAAAAGTCATTGGTGTGCCGCGTGATTTTTTGCAAGGAGTAGATGCGGAAATTTTGCAGAATTTTGAAAACACTTTGGAGAAATTAAAGAAAGCCGGATATGCTATAAAAGATGTTTCGATGCCTCACTTAAAGTATTCTTTGCCGGTTTATTACATTATCATGCCGGCGGAAGTTTCCACTAATCTTTCTCGTCTGGACGGAGTGCGTTACGGGCTACGCAAAGACGGTGAAAGCGTCTTTGATGTTTTAAAGAAAAGCCGATCAGCGGGCTTTGGTCCGGAAACTAGGAGAAGAATTATTTTAGGCACCTATGTTTTATCGCACGGATATTTTGATGCTTATTACAACAAAGCTTGGAAAGTGCGCCGCGCGATCATGCAAGAGCACGAAGATATTTTTAAAGAAGTTGATTATATTCTGACTCCGACGACTCCGACGACTGCCTTTAAATTTGGGGAGAAAAAGGATCCGGTGCAGATGTATTTGTCAGATATTTTTACCGTATCCGCCAATCTTGCTGGCCTGCCTGCTATCTCTATTCCGTCTGGAACATCCTCTCTCGGTTTGCCGATCGGTATGCAGTTTACTGGGCCGCTTTTCTCAGACGAGTCCTTGTTTGCTATCGAAAAAAAATTAAAAGGGGAATAAGACTGTGTTATAATAACGTAAATGGAAACATTCACGCAAAACAATTTCATCTCTGGAACGTTTCTGGATTCACAATATTTTGATCCGCAATATTTATTTAACCAAGGTGTTTATTACTTAAAGATTTTTTTTGTTTTTATCACTAGTGAACAAGTCGTCAGCATAGGGAAAACGGTGCTTTTTTTTATAGCTTTGTTTTTTTTAACAGTAATTTGTTATGTAGTCGTCCGAATGATTGAAATACGGAAGAAAGAACATGAACATCTTCTTCATGAGATACATGAATATGCCCATCATAAAGCTGAATATGAAAAAAGGTTACACGAACAAGTTGGAGGCTCTAAAAATGAACGCTGGGGAAAGACTTTGCATTACCTTTTTTCACAACACGCTAGTGATTGGAAGCTGGCGATTATTGAGGCAGATTCTATGCTGGAAAGCTTGATGGACGAAATGGGCTTTAAAGGACAAAGTCTGGGTGATAAATTGAAGTCTGCCACGCAGGAGAATTTTAAACAGCTTACAACAGCCTGGGAAGTGCATACCATTAGGAATAGGATAGCGCACGAAGGTTTGGCTTTTGAACTATCGCAACATGAAGCCAAGAGGGTAATTGCCATGTATGAGCAAATTTTCCGCGCCTATGGTTTTATTTAATTTACTTTTTAGAGGAATTAGGGTAAAATACAGAAGTGCCTAAAAGGGCATTTTTTAATGATATAGCGGGGTAGAGAAGCGGTATCTCATAAGGCTCATAACCTTAGGACAGTGGTTCGACTCCACTCCCCGCAACACGGCAAGTGCTTGAAGCGACGCCTCGGCCTTCGGCCTCGCAACGTCGCCCTGCTTTATTCGGTGGTAATGCCCTCGACAAAAAGCAAAGCAGTTTGCTTTTTGTCGGCGTAGCTCAGCCGGTTAGAGCGTGGGACTCATAAGCCCAAGGTCGGTGGTTCGATTCCACCCGCCGACACAGAAATACTTTGAAATTATACGATTTTATGTATAATGGTAATGTTGCGGCTGTAGCTCAACGGTAGAGCACCCGCCTGTCACGTGGGAGGCCGTGGGGTCAGCACCCATCAGCCGCGCAAGATTAAAAAAAACACCTTGAGATCAAGGTGTTTTTTTATGGAGTTGGTGCAGGATCGGGAGCTGGTTCTGGTGCGGGTTCTACTATTGGCGCTGGCTCGGGTATGGGTTCTGGGGCAGGGGTTACTTCAGGAATTGGTTCAGGCGCTGGAGTCACTTCAGGGGCTGGCTCTACTACTGGCTCCGGCGTAGGTGTCGGGGTTGGGTCTGGCGTAGGAGCGGGAGTAGGATCAGGAACTGGATCCGGTGTCGGTGTAGGAGTAGGTGTCGGAGTTGGATCTGGTGTTGCTTGCCCTGGGCCTGTCGAAGGGGCAGGATCTGACGCAGGAGCAGAAGGGGCAGGGGATCCGTTTGGATGCGCGAGTAACATCAAAGCCTTGATGTCTTCTTTCGTTAGACATTCGCCATCGACACAGATTTTTTGCACACCGTTGTCTGTACTACCGAGCCAAGCGCCGATTTTTGTATAAAGATTATTAAAGAAAGCCGTGACGAAAGATTCATTGGCTGAACCAGAAAGGGGAGTGATCGTTCCCGCGATACCTTCCAGATTTAGATTCAAATCTTTGATTCTAGCCTCGTGATCAAAAAGGTAGAGATAAGATTCCTCGACTGAAGCGAGCAAGCTATCTCCTTTACCAAAGAGTCCACCTTGACCGGAAGCGATCAGCGGCAACTCATTTTGTTCTTCTGTAAATTGTTTGACTTCATCCAAAGGCTTGAGTCCGGTATAAGTAGCAGCACCTGGATTAGAAGCAAATTTTATAATATTACCAGTGAAGTATTTTTCAAAGACGTAGTCTGGGTTGGTATAGGCTGTATTATTTTTATAAATATCACCAGAGATGTTGATCGTCCCGGCGCCTTTGTCTCCACCCGTAGGCGAGCCGACTTGGATACCATTTATGATCGTTACTTTTGTCGTCAAAGTTTGCAATGTCGTTCCCGTTGCTCCTGCATCTGAAGTCTGGAAAAGAATAGAACCACCCGCAGCGTTACCGGTGGCTTTACCGCCAGCAATCGTCAAAGAGGCACCTGCGATGTCAGTGCCTAAACCACCAGCTGGATGAATTTCATAATCTCTTGGAGTAGCATAGGTAACTGCCTGAGAATATTGAGCAATAGTACCGGTTGCGGAAACAGAACCGAGGATGATTTGATTATCGGCAGTTGCAGTAGCACCATATCCAAGTAAAGTTACATTTGAATAGGTGTTGTTTTGACCAGCAGCGTACCCAATAGCAGTTAATTGTTGTCCTGTATTGAGTTTACCTGCGTAATCACCGACAACTGTTAGATAATTGCCACTTGCAGCTCTAAGAGCCTCTACCCCAATTCCAACAATATGAGTTCCATTGGATTGATAAACAGAAAGATAACCTAAGCCAGTTACATAGATACCTGAACCACCCATACCATAACCAGAATATTCACCAATTAAAGTATTATTTAAAGTTGCACTTGCGGTACTCCCCGCAAGTAATCCCAAAAATAACCCCCCATCACTTGAGTTTCTAATTCTATTGGAGGTAAATGTTCCATCTGCTGCCATGCTTCCCAACACCGCCCCTGCACTACTTTGCCATTCCTGTAAATTTGCACTTTGTGAAGTAAATCCTTGCACCACTAAGCCTTTATTAGTAGCGACAGTGGTATTGATTTGAGCAGTGGCTAAGTTGTCTACAGTATTGTAAGGATTAACTAAAAGTTTGTTGTTGGTGCCGAAGGTAGCTGTTCCAAGACCAAGTTGTCCTGTTTTATTTAAGAGCATTTGACTTGTAGGAGCACCTCCGTTTGCGACATTAAAAGTTATATATCCAGAACGAGTAGATGAATCTTGTTGTACGAAATTTATAGCTCCAATACTTTGCTGAGTACCAGCACCTCCACTACCATTTGTATAACCGACAATTCCATATCCAGCCCCGGCAGTTCCGTTGTTATGAAATACTGACAAACTTCCATCCTGAACCATCAATTTTTCTCCAGGACTTGTTGTTCCTATCCCCACGAACCCACTCGGTAATATCGTCATCTTCGTACTTAAAGATTGCAACGTCGTACCCGTAGATCCAGCGTCTGAAGTTTGAAAGAGAATAGAACCACCAGCAGCGTTACCTGTGGCTTTTCCGCCAGCTATTGTCAAAGATGCGCCAGCAATATCTGTGCCTGAGCCGCCAGTGGCATTTAGGGTAAATCCTGTTGGACTTGTATCGGTTACCCCAGAACCAAAAAATACATTAGAAATATAACCGGCACCAGCGGTAGCACCTCCTGATACGAATTGATTAGTTGCAGTAGTTGTACCCAATAGAGCAATTGAATAGTTATTTGGTGCTGAAGCTGCATAACCTATAGCGACGCTCCCGGTCTGAGACGCTGTGGCCTGTTCTCCTATCGCAACAGAATAATTGCCGCCAGCAGCAGCGACATCCCCTATAGCTGTCGCTCTCGCTCCTGCCGCCGTAGCGTATGCCCCGATCGCGACTGTCCTCTCTCCGGTCGCAGAACTCCCGAACCCATTTCCTGCGCTGCCTATTGCAATGGAATAGTTGCCACTAGCCGTAACGCTCGCGTTTGTTGTGCCAATACGCACGCTGTCAGCCCCAGCCCCAGGGAAATATGGTTCACCAGTAGATTTAATACCAGCCAGTATCGCTCCTGTACTATCTTGCCATTCTTGTAAATTAGCACTTTGAGAAGCAAATCCTTGCACGACTAAACCTTTATTGGTAGCGGCGATGGTACTAAAGTGTACTGTCGCGAGGTTGTCTACGGTGTTGTATGGATTGACCGTGAGTTTAGCATTGGTACCAGTTATATAAGTATTGAAACTGACTCCGCCTTGATTTTTTTTGAGATACATCAAATGCTTGCCGTTGGTGGAGTCATAAAAATTTACGGCACTGCCATCATATCCAAGTTCTATTTGTGAGGTTGGGTCTTCCCACAGAAAACTAGGATATTGCCCTTTTAATTTAAAGACTGGTCTGAACCCTCCACCTGTCAAAGCCTGTCGATATATTCCTGCCATTTCTGTGCCATCAGAGTATTGCCATTGTTGAATAGGTGCAGTAGTAGTTGCGGAAAAAGCCTGCACGACCAATCCTTTTTGTGTATCAGAGCTGGCTGCAAAATAATTGTCTGCCAGTGCATCAGCGGTGATTAAAGTACCAGATTGTAAGTGGGCGAGTTTTAAGGTACCGCTTGCATTTGCTGCGGTGCCATTACCGAGAGCGATCGTGGCGGCTGCGGTACGAGAGAGTCCTGTATCTGCAGGGTCACTGTTAATGAAAGTAGTAGATGACCATCCAACTACTGAACTACTTGGAGCAGTAATATTAGTACTTGTAACATAAAGACCATTACCACCACCTGGTTTAAATAATACGTAAGGAAAAAGTGCATCATTGGCAAAGGTTAGTGCTGTTCCTGGTTGTGCCTGCAGAACCGCACCAGCACCGATATTCATTGCTATATTACTTGCTGAATAACGAGTAAATCCAAAGAATTCTGAACCAGTGCTTTCTTGAATTTGAAAAGGTGTGGCCGTCTGGCTTGCTTTCATTTGTATGACCAATCCTTTCTGGGTAGTAGCGCTTGTGGCTATCAACGTATCCGCTAAAGCATCGGCGGTGGTAGCCGTGCCGATAGCGAGTCCAGCGGGTCTTTTGGTGACATAACTTATCCCCCCAAAAGCTCCAGAGTTGTTGTATTGAAGTTGTAAATCAGAACCGCCCGGGGGAGTGACAGTGCTATTGAGTGTCGTACCGCTCATACTCAAACCAGTACCTAGGGTGATATCTTGAGGGCTACCATCGCCTCCGGCAGAACCACGGCCGAGAAGTTTAGAAGCGACGACTGTGATAGCATTTTGTTTGTTATTAAAAGTATCCCAATCAGTATCCGAGAGCGCGCCGATGGTGGAAGTGGAAGCGAGCGCTAAACTCAAGACTTGGGTCGAAAGAGAAAGACCGTTTGCAGTGCCGAGCGTGACAGCATCATGACTTCCAGCGACAAGGCTTTCTATTTTATCCCGAATCGCATTTTTGGAAGGAGCGATCGTCGTGATGCCGTCCCACGAAGTCGCATCATAGGCGGTGTCGCTGATGTTGACAGAAGTGAGAGGGGAGCGCACATCGCAATCCACATCGGTCGGCAGACATTCCGGGTCTAGCGTGTCTCCGGGGCTATAAAAAGTACCGCTCCAGACAGCAAAAACCGTTTTGGAAAGGAAGAGGATGAGGGCAAGCGTAGCGATGAGCAGACTTATTTTTTTATTTGAAATTTTCATAATGACACAGAAAAACCACAAAAATTATTACTTTTGAATTTTGGTGATCAAAATTTCTAGGAGTTTTTTGACGCTAGTTTGCGCGTCGGCTTCGGTCTTACTAGCGGTGAAATTTTGCCATTCAGCCATGATTTGATCATCTTTCAAACCACGGACAGCATTTTCGAGAGAGAGACGGGTTTCAAAATCAACTTCTTTATCGGCTTGCAGAACCTTTTTAATAAACAATGAAGCGAAATTTATCACTTTCTCGTTAAATTCTACTTTGGTTTGCTCTGATTTCACTTGTTCCAGTTCTGCCTTGCCGAGAAAATAATTCAGCGCGAAAAACACATTTCCAATTATAAGTGCTCCAACAACTATAATAATAAAAAGACGATTTTTATTTTCCATTTTTATTTAAAAATTGTAATAGCTTATCCTGCTGTCTATTACGATATAAATTATATACTAATAATGAGAGCACAACAACCAATAAAGCTGTTTTATAATCAAAGGCGGAGAACCAATTTCCTGATTTTAACTCTATATTCTGATGGACGCCACTTCCTTCGGTGACTACAAAGACTTTTCCAGTGTATGAGTTATAACCAGGAGCCTCCACTTCGAAATAATAAGAGCCACTAGGTACTAAAAATGAATACGTTCCCCGGATATCGGTTATTTGCGGATTTTCCTGCTGGTAATCTTTGGCTGGCCAAAGTTCATATTTTTTCGTAGCCGTGTTTAGATAATAAAGAGAGACAATTGCAGACGGTATGCGGGTTTCTTTGCCATTGTTTTTTTCAAACACATATCCCTCTGGGTCGATGACTGTTACCATACTTATTTTTCTACTGCCCAATTCTGGGTCTACATAATCAATAACAGTAATAACTTCATATTCTCCTGGTACGACAGGAGTGGCAACGTCCGCGGTGTAGATGCCGTCACCGTCCGGATCTTCATATTCAAAAGAAGCAAGAACAAGTTTTTTCTCTACTGGAACAGGGAGAGGAGTGGCTTCTACCAAATCATTCATAGAAAAAAGAGCGGAGGCGGTAAGAGAGGCACGTGAAATTTGATTCTGCGCCATCACTTTGGGGGTGGGGGATTTGAATACAATATAGCCAGTGATGTTTTTTGCTTTGCTTATAGGTTTAATCACGAGACGCAAAGCTGTGCCGGGAAGCGAAGAGAATTGCTGTGTAACTTCTCCTTTTTCTCCCACAGACAAGGCGACGTTTAGATCAACAAGTTCTCCGCTCGTGCGAGGAAAAACGAATTCTGACGGCAAATTTTTCTTGGCCGCAAGTGAAAAATTTGCTATAGGTAATCCTCTGATCAGAGAAATTTTTCCAGCACCGACGCTATTTATTATTTTACTGTTTACGTCTGAGATTCCGGGGACATTGATTGCCACACCTTTAATTTGATCAATATCTGTCAATTTTTCCAAGCCGATATTTTTTATCGTATTATCAAGTATATTTGCCAAACCAGGGATGTTTAAATTTACACCAGTCAATTTGCTCAGATCGTTAAATCTATTTACTCCCACGCTTTTCAGCGTCTTAGCTAGTTCTGGGAATTTACTGGAAAGAATTCTAATTTCGCGTGGCAGCGGCGCAAAGACAAATGAATGAATTTCCTTGGTAGGTAAAATGTTCCAAGCGTTTTTGAGTGACAAAGGGGCATTTTTCGGGATTTCCACAATGGTAGCTGGTTTTTCCGTTGGCTTGAATATTCCAGAGATAAAACTGGAGACCTTATCAACGACTTCCCCTATATTTTCTACCACAGTATTTGTCGCCGTAGTTGTGGGTGCTGGAGTCGGTGTCGGTGGTAAAAAAGGCACACCTGGAGAGCCTCCACCGCCGGCTGTTCCCAATCTTACGCTTCCGGGTCTCCAGTCAGTTGCCACTTTGAAATTTGCCGCGCTACAGGAATTGCCATTAGCGCAATTAAAATTTATTTGGCTACCGTCCTGTTCTATGGTGGCGTAACCGATAAATTCCCCGCTAAAATTTATGGCAACCCCGCTAAAATTAATCCAGCCCAGATTTGAACTCCAAGCAAAACCTGACAGCAGTCCTTCGCCATTATTTAAAACTCCCGAGTTGGAGGGGTTTAAATTTATCCAGCCGTATTGTCTGCTCCAAGCTTTTCCGAAGACACCGCTATCGGTAATGACCACATTGCAATTAGCGCAACCAAAATTGAGCCAGCCAATATTTTCTCCCCAAGCGTATTTGTAAGTCGTATCAATTGAGCCGGTGGTGGCTGAGGCAAAAGCATGCTGCGAGGAAAAAGCTAAGGAAATTAAAACCCCAAAAAGAAATATTTTTTTCCAAACCAAAATAGCGGACATAAAAATTTAGATACATACATTGTAACAAATTTTTGCAAATTTAGTCAAAATAAACTAGTATATTTAAGTGCATAACAGGCCGTTGTAGCTGTTTTGGTAGGTCGTTACGTTAAGTTGCCGTTGTAGCTGTTTTGGTAGGTCGTTACGTTAAGTTGCCGTTGTAGCTCAGTTGGTAGAGCACGTCATTGGTAATGACGAGGTCATCGGTTCAATCCCGATCAACGGCTCTAGAAAGACAAGCCATCCTAGCTCAGTTGGTAGAGCACGTCTTTCGTAAAGACGGGGTCCCGAGTTCGATCCTCGGGGATGGCTCACGACAATGGAAAAAGATATTGATAAAGAAAATAGTTTGCAAAAAGAAATAGAAAATCTTGAAGCCCAAATGGCGCAAGTTGATTTTTGGAATGATAAGCTAAAAGCTCAGAATGTTTTGAAAGAACTGCAAGTTTTGAAAGAAAAAAAAGAAGGCGTGGGGAAATATGATAAGGGAAATGCAGTGGTGACGATAATTTCCGGTGCCGGTGGAGAAGATGCAGAAGATTTTGCGAGAATGCTTTTCTCGATGTATGTAAAATACGCAAACAAAAAAGGTTGGAACATAGCGCTGATTCATGAAAATAAAAATAACAGCGGGGGATATAGAAATATTTCTTTTGAGGTTGAGGGAAAAGGCGCTTATGGAAATTTAAAAAACGAATCCGGGGTGCATCGCTTGGTGCGCATTTCTCCTTTTGATGCAAAAAAACTTCGTCATACTTCTTTTGCTTTGGTGGAAGTTTTGCCGAAGTTTTCCAAATTGGAAGAAAAAGATATTGCAATACCGGATTCAGATTTGAAAATAGAATTTTCCCGTTCATCCGGTCCAGGTGGGCAAAACGTAAACAAGAGGGAAACTGCAGTAAGAATTGTTCATCTGCCGACCGGCCTCGCCGTGCATTCTTCAGAAGAACGTTCTCAGGAACGGAACAGAGAACAAGCCCTTGCCATTCTTCGTGCCAAAATTTTCAAAAAAGCGAGCGAAGAAAAGAAGAGCGTGGAAGAAAGTATGAAACTTAAAAATACCGAGATAGAATGGGGCAACCAGATCCGCTCGTATGTGCTCCACCCATATAAAATGGTCAAAGATCATCGCACCGAGGCTGAAACATCAAATGTTGATGCAGTTTTGGATGGCGATTTAGATATTTTTATTGAGGCAGAGAAGAATTTATGACCCTTCGAGAAATAAACACTCAGGGTTATGGTGAGAAATTTCGAACCATGATAAGATAAGAAAGTGATTTACTTCAACAATGTTTCTAAGATCTATAAAGATGCAGTGGCGCTAGTAGATGTCACTTTTACAGTAGAGGCAGGGGAATTTGTCTCTATTGTTGGTCATTCTGGCGCCGGCAAGACTACTTTGACGAAAATGATTCTAGCGGAAG
>JAHFNT010000001.1 GCA_023267195.1 Candidatus Nomurabacteria bacterium | reverse complement strand
CTTGTGAGTATCTTCTTTCTTTTTGATAGCAGAACCTTCGTTCTTGGAAGCGGCGATAAGTTCATCAGCGAGTTTCAAATGCATAGGCTTACCTTTGCCTCCACGAGCAGCATCGCGAATCCAGCGCATAGCAA
Organism: Candidatus Nomurabacteria bacterium; assembly: GCA_023267195.1. Classification (GTDB taxonomy): domain Bacteria; phylum Patescibacteriota; class Minisyncoccia; order Phycocordibacterales; family UBA9973; genus UBA9973. The sequence goes on along the minus strand of JAHFNT010000001.1, from coordinate 20,296 downwards.
GAGCAACACGGCGTTCCGCACGAACTTCAACGGGCACCTGATAGTTGGCGCCTCCGATACGCTTAGAACGAACTTCTGTGGTTGGACCAGCGTTTCTGAGAGCTAAATCAAAAATTTCTAGAGGATTTGGATTACCTGTTTTTTCTTTGATCACATCAAAAGCAGAATACATAACCTTGCGAGCAGTTTCTTTCTTGCCAGACCACATGATGTAGTTAATAAATTTCTCTAGTTTTTGAGAGTTGTAAACAAAGTCTGGTTCTACAGTATTTCGATTTTTTACTTTACGTCGCATAAATTATTTTATAGTGAGCTTGTTAAACTATTAAGCAACTTTGGCTTTGCCCTCTCTTGGCTTTTTATTTCCATAAAGAGATCGTCCTTGTCGGCGCTTCTCCACTCCTTGAGTATCGAGCACTCCACGCACAATATGATAACGTACTCCGATCAAGTCCTTCACGCGCCCTCCGCGGAGCATAACGACTGAGTGTTCTTGTAAATTATGTCCTTCGCCTGGAATATAAGCAGTAACCTCCATGCCGTTCGTAAGTCTTACGCGAGCAATTTTTCGTAATGCTGAGTTTGGTTTCTTGGGAGTCGTCGTAGAAACTTTCGTGCAGACACCTCTCTTAAAAGGCGCCGGGAAATAAACTGGTCTGTTTTTTAAAACGTTAAAACCCTTCGCCAAAGCGACGGTCTTGTGTTTGGAGTGAACTTTCACTCGGTTTTTCTTAATTAATTGATTGATTGTTGGCATCTGTAGTCTATTTGTAAACAAAATAGCCCCCATAAGGACTACGTGAACAATATACTATTAAAATATTTAAAACGCAAGACCAGTAATGAGTTTGAACAAAAAAGCCAAAATGGGGTATAAATAATCCGAAAAGAAAACAATAAAAACAAGGAGCAAAATAAGAGAATACTGTTCGTAGACAATGATAAAAGAGAAGGCTTTCTCGGGCAAAAGGGAAAAAAGAATTTTAGAACCATCAAGGGGTGGGATAGGTACAAGGTTGAAAATACCTAGAACCAAATTAACTATCACAATGGCGGAAGTTATAAAGTAAAAACCAGCGGGGAATTCCAGACTGACTGTGAAACGAAGAATAATGCCAAAGATGATGGCAATCAGAAAATTGGCCAGAACTCCAGCCGCAGCTACAGCCATCGTCCCAAAGCGTCTGTTGGTCAGATTATTTGGATTATAAGGAACCGGCTTCGCCCAACCAAACAAAAACGGAGAATTAGTCAGCACTAAAAACGCTGGTAAGATTATTGAGCCGAATATATCTAGATGTTTGAGCGGATTCAAAGTCAGACGCCCTTCATTGCGAGCTGTATCATCGCCAAAATATTCCGCCATGAAACCGTGCGAAACTTCGTGGATCACAATCGACATTATCAATATGATTATATAAAACACTGCATTGGTTGCGTCCATACGATTTCTATGATACCATACAAAAACTATGAAGAAAGTGTGTGCCATAACTAAAAAGGGTTCAATCGTCGGAGGCGGGTACTCCAATAGAACCCGTGCCACCAAATTCAATCCGACCGGCAAGAAGAGAAAATACGTAAATCTGCAAAAAAAGAGGCTTTTTATTCCTGAACTAAATAAATCAGTCAATCTAGAAATTTCCGCTCGCGGCATGCGCACCATGAAGAAACGAGGTACTTACGCTACTCTCCTCAAAGCCGGACTCATCACTGCAAATTAAAATATCTCTAATATTCCCAGAGCTTTTTTTATGAAACTATTGGCGGTATTGATTTCTTCTCTTGTGGTTGCAACAAAACTATCTTTACGTAAACCTTTAGACATTTCAGTTATGGCTAATTTTCTTTTTTCACGAAATGAACTAAAAAATTCTTCTATTTCTTTTTTAAAACTTTCCTCTTTTATTAATCCTAAATAAATCGCTAGAAAAAGATTGCTTTGTACCCCTTGAAACCAATTTCCTCTGACTTTATATTGTGACTTACCGAAAATTCTTTCTTGGGGAATTTCATCAGAAAAATTTTCTAGTAAATCATGCAAATTTTTAATAATGATCTTTGTCTTAGTCTCTAGATTTTCCTGTTCAATTGGTTTTGATAATTCTGGTCCTTCCATAACATGAATTATATCACGCCTTTTACGCCGGAACGAAAGTCAGTGCAGTTCCCTTTTTACCCGAGCGGCCGGTTCGGCCGATGCGGTGCACGTAGGTATCATAAGTTTGTGGCACGTCGTAGTTGATGACGTGCGTAACGTCGGGAATATCGAGTCCGCGAGCAGCGACGTCTGTCGCAATTAAAATATTTATTTTGTCTTGCTTGAAGGAATCGAGAATACGAATACGTTCCCGGCTTCTTTTGTCTCCATGAATGCCGCCAACTTTAAAGCCCATATGGGCAAGCTCTTTAGCGAGGGTGTCCACACTGTGTTTCATCTCGCGAAAAATTAATACTTTGTCAGAACCGTCTTTTTTCAAAACTTCATGCAATTTTTCTATTCGCTCATCATTACCTCTGTATCTTATAACATCTTGATCAATATTTTTTGCTGTCTCACCAGAGATAACAGAAATGAAAACTGGATCTTTTAAATATTGTTCAGTTAACTTGCGTATTTCTGGAGAAAGCGTCGCCGAGAAGAAAAGGGTTTGGCGATTTTCTTTTGGGGTTTTGCCAATGATGTAAACCATATCATCGCGGAAACCCATATCAAGCATTCTATCCGCCTCATCGAGCACGACTGAGTGACAAGTAGAAAGGTCTAAAACTTTTTTATCTATCAAATCTTTTATTCTGCCTGGAGTACCTATAATAAATGAAACTCCCATTTTGATTTCTCGAATTTGTTTAATGATTGGCAATCCTCCGACACAAGCTACAGAAAACATACCAAAGCCAAAAGCAAGATTTTTAAAATCACTTTCTATTTGGAGCGCGAGTTCGCGAGTAGGCGCCATGATTAGCACTGTTTCTCTTTTATTTTGCCCCTTAGTCTTGGCGATCTTTTCAATGAGCGGAATAAGGAAGGCAGCGGTTTTTCCGGTACCGGTATTCGCCATACCGAAAACATCCCTTCCTTCCATCACGGTCAAAATCGCTTGATCTTGAATGGGTCTCGGGCTGGCAAAGCCTGCTCCTTTAATATTTTTATGCAGTTGCGCATTTAAAGGAAAGTCAGCGAAGGTATGTTTTGCTACATAAGGCTTTTCTTCTACATGAGTTCCCTTTTTGACGAAACGAGAAAAATCAATTCGTTCACCGCGAGATCTAGTAGTTCTTTTTCTGTTTTGAAATCTAGGTTTAAAACTAGAACGCCCGAATTTCTTCGGACTTGTTGAGTGATGTTTATACATACTTGCCCGCCTCTGGCGGGATGGGTCACTCCCCCAAAATGACATCAGTGTAATTAGTGAGAATGATATTAGAAGAATATCATATTAAATATTAAAAGTCAATGTTTTCTTAAATCAGAAGAAAAAGCTACAATGTAAATATACATATGCCAAATGTAAAAATAGACAATCTAAATCATACCCATGCACAAATTGAAGGAGGAGGAGAAGTAATCATCCTAGACACTGGTTCAACTGTCGGTCCTGAGGCTGAAGCAATGCTTCAAGCGCTTCACTCTAGATCTATCGGCGGGTTGGAAAGCCACCTCAAAATACTTTCCGAAAAGGGACCAGATAATTTCATGAAAAACTTCTATGTCGGCTACGGACATAAATCCATTGGCGACTGCGGAACAACCTCAATATTCATAGAAGGAGTATCGATGTTGGTAGCCAAGGCAATTCAAGACTGGGCGCTGTATTCCGGGCAAGAGTCTTCTACTAGATATATTGATTTTCAAACACAGCCTTTCAAAAATCCATTAGACACAAAGGAAGGGGAAGAAATATTAGAATCGTATAGAAAATTTTATATCGAGACCCTAGAACCCACTAAAAAATATTTAAAATCACAATTTCCGATCAACGAAGGTGAGAAAGAAACTATCTATGACAAAGCGATTAGCGCCAGAGCTTTTGATATCTTAAGAGGGTTTTTGCCGACAGGCTCGACCACCAACCTGGCCTGGCACACCAACCTAAGACAAGCTGCGGACAAAATTGCCCTGCTTCGCCATCATCCCTTGATAGAAGTTAGAAATACTGGAAAGGCCATCGAACAAGCTTTGCTTTCAGCCTTTCCAAATTCCTTTGGGCATAAACAATATGAGGAAACGGAAAATTATAATAAAAGTTGGATGATGGAAGATTATTACTATCACAATAAAAATTGCCCTGATTTTAAAGTAGTGAGAAATTCCGTAGACACAAGTCTGTTGCCCAAAAAAGTTTTAGAAAGCAGGCCACCAAAAACTGAGTTGCCAAGGCATTTGGCCGAGGCTGGAACTTTGCAGTTTGAATTTTTGCTTGATTTTGGATCATTTCGTGATTTGCAGAGGCACCGCGCCGTCACCCAAAGAATGCCGCTTTTAACCACGGAAATTGGTTTTGAAAAATGGTACCTGAGGGAACTGCCTGAAGAATTACGAGCCAACGCCGAAACATTTCTGAAAGAACAAGAGAAAAAAATAAACAATTTAAAAATTTCCAAAGAAGAAAAACAATACTATATAGCCATGGGGTACAATACCTCAAATAGATTGACCGGGAGCATCCCCTCGCTAGTGTATTTGGCTGAACTACGGGCCACGCGTTTTGTACACCCTACTCTGCGAGCCAAAGCAAAAATGATAGCTGATACCTTATCAGAACTTTTTGGCAAATTCGGACTGGTAATGCATCTAGACAAAGAAATAGACCGCTTTGATATCAAGCGCGGAGAACATGATATTGTATTGAAATAATCTAGGGGTCTTCTGGAGTTCTTATACGGATAAAGACATCTTTACCTTCGGGAGATTTTTCTTTGCGATACTTTCTATGCTTATTAATTTCAATTTTTCTGACAACTTCTTTCTCTAAATCAAAACCGAGTTTTTCGCACATTCCTAAAATAAATATCATCACGTCAGCAAATTCTTCTGCCACCCCGGGCTGGCCTTTATTATATTTCGAAAATGCTTCAGAAAGTTCTTCGTAGGCTCGACAAAATTCTTCCGCGGTATTTGTGGTGTTGAATCCGTGCTCCAGCTTATTTCGCATGACTTCTTTTTGCAATTCTTTTAGGTCTATCATGAATTATTTATACTTTAAAACTTCGGCGACCTACTCCCCCATATTTCTTCCAAATAAGTTTTGCCATTCAGATTACGACATTCAACGTCTGGCATTGATAATAAAATTCTAGTGATAGCTTCGTTGGTAATAGAATTGGTCATGGATTTTTCATTGTTGTTTACTTTGCTTTCAACAGCAGGGTTTTTGTATATAACTTTTTTAATACCAGCCTGAATAATGTGTTTTAGACAATTTTCACACGGGGCATAGAGATTATATAAAACACAATTTTCCAAATCTCTTTTGGAAAACAAAACTGCATTCATTTCTGCATGAATAACTAAACTATACTTTATGGGTCTTTCGTGAAGCATCTTTGTTTCATCACAACCACTAATAAAACCATTATAGCCAAAAGAAACAGGCCTTTTTTTGCTATCAACGATAACGGAGCCAGTCTTGGTGGATGGGTCTTTTGACTTCCTCGCAACTTGTTCAGCTATATTTATAAAATATTCATCCCAAGAAAGACCTTTGTGCCCCTCAACTTTTTTTATAGTCTTTTTCACCTCTTTAATATACTCCAACTAATCCTTCTTTCCAAGCGCCTTCAAAACTTTCAAATACATAGCCTCCACAATCTTCTTCTGCTCTTTGCCTGTGGTCACATAGTGATCCAGCCCCGGCGCCGCATTTATTTCGATAATGTAATACTTGCAATCTTTCACATCTTGCGTAATATCCCCCTTGGTAACCATAACATCCACTCCGGCAATCCGCAGCCCCATGTCTTGTGTAAGCTTTACTGCTATATTTTTGAAACTGCTATGAATTTTTTTTGTCACATCAATCGCATCTCCTCCGGTGGATAAATTGGCATTGTCTAATAAGAATATCTTCTCCCCTTTTTTTAAGATATCATTCCAACCATAGCCAAGTCTTTTTAACTTTAGTTTCATTCGTAAATCTTCAAAATTTATTCTAGTATCACGTCCCGATAAAACAAAAGATTTTTGTTTTTGTCTTAGTAAAAACAATATCGTGCTCCTGCCGTCTCCTGTAACCGAAAGTGGAATCCTCTCATAAGCAGAAATTATTCCCCCGTCCAGAACAACAATACGGTAATCCTTTCCTGGTAAGTATCTTTCGACAATGGCGACTTTGTCCACCTTAAATGCCTCAGCTAGAGCACGTCGCAACTCTTTGTCATCCCAAACAAGACACACCCCACTACCCTGGCTTTGGCTATTTGGTTTTATGATTACAGGATAGCCTAACTTTTTTGCATATTGTATTCCATACGAAATCGTACGATTACTTTTAATTATCTTAGCCCAATAGTCTTTAAAGATTGTCTGTCCTTCAGCCACCGAATGTCCGGCTTTCTCCATAAAAAATTTCGCATAATCCTTATCTTTAGCAATGTCAGATGAAGCTATATGATTAAGGTCCAGAGAAAGATAGCGAAGCGACCTGACTATGCCATTTTTGTAAATTATTTGTGCTGCTATCCCCCACTCTGGCTCGACAACAACCTTCGCTCCTATTTGGGACGCAAATTTTTTAACAAGTTTGGTTAAATATGGAAGTTTTAATTTTTTATTCCTTTTTTGCATGTATATTTTTTAACATTGGGTAAAATATGTCTTCAGTTAACTTAATATTGAGTTCTTTTTTATTAACCTTTTCCACAAATTTTACTGGCGCTTCTGTAATTAGGGCTAGCGGTTGTTGCTCCTTACCTTCCCCCATACACAGCACTGCGGATGTTGCTAAACTATCCGCCACATCCGTACGAGACATTTTTAATGTTCTACCAAAAATATCTTTTGTGCCAATATAATTTCTAATACCCTGAAAACCAACATAACCTAAAGCCACGCCCACCACCCCCACTCGAAGCGGCATCAACCTTGAATCGGTTATTAAAACTCCCAAATTTCTCAAATGGAATTTCTGCATTAATTTTTTCCGTAAAATCAGGGCGCTTCGAAAGCTATCTTTTGGCAAGAAAATCAATTTTCCCTTTGCATTTGATTCATCAACGCCGGCTGAGGCCATCACGGTGCCAGCTTTTATAGTAAGCCAGGTGTATTTGGTCTTGATAGCAAAATCACTTTCTTTTTTTATTAATTCAGTTTTTTGTTTTTTACTTCTATATTCAATAGTTCTACCCTCAGATAAAGCAACAATCTTCGAGGTAATAACTAGAATAGATTTTTCCGGAATTTTTTTGACGTGCTTAAAAACAAATGTGGACAAATCTTCATTTTCCTGGAAAATTCTAGTTTTGATTGGAATTACTTGCATTGATATGCTTGTCTTTTAAGAAATAAATTCCGATATAGGAAAGTGGAGTATATAAAATTCCCATCAAGACTTTGAAGAGCCACCATGGAATGACGATAAGTAAAATAGTGTGAATCGGATAAATTCCAACAAAGGCAATAAACATGAAAAGTATAGTATCGAGAAGCTGAGACCAAAGGTTGGAGAGATTCGATCGAAGCCAAAAATATTTTTCGCCTGTTTTGGCTTTAATAAAGAAAAAGGAAATCACATCTTGGTATTCCCCGACCACGAAAGCAATAACTGAAGCAATAGAGAAACGGACAGAAAGTCCGAAGACTTGGTTGTAACCTTCTTTGACCCATAGGCCTTCCTTCGCCCAAGGAGCAATGGTAGAGACAAAAGAATATAACAAAAATAAAAGAATACTAATTACCCCTGCAAGCACAAAATTCTTGGCCATTTTCTTACCATACACTTCCCCGATCATATCCGTCATGATAAACACGATCGGAAAACAAAAAATACCAACAGATAAGGTGGTGCCAAAGAAAAAAGGCATTAACTTTATTCCTAGAGAATTCGCCGCAAAAAGAGAGGTGATATAAAGGGTTAAACAAATGAGAATTTTTTTATAATCTCTTTCGGTAAGTGTTTGCATTATTGTGTAGTCCTATTATTTAACCTCTATCCCCATAGAACGAGCGGATCCAGCAATAATATTTATGGCACCTTCGTCATCCTTTGCATTTAGGTCTGCGCGTTTTTTATTGGCAATTTCTAAGGCTTGCGCGCGAGTAATCTTTCCGACTTTGGTAGAAGCATTTTTACCTGAACCCTTTTCCACCCCCGCCGCTTTCAAAATAAGACCTGTCACTGGAGGAGTTTTAACCACAAAATCGTAACTGCGATCTTCATAGACAGTAATGGATACGCCTACTTTATCTCCTGCCATCTTTTGCGTGGCAGCATTGAATTTAGTAACGAAATCACCGATATTAATTCCTGCCTGGCCGAGTGCGGGCCCAAGTGGTGGCGCTGGAGTTGCCTTTGCGGCTTGAATCTGTAATTTAATTTTCTTGGTTATCTTTTTTGACATACAGGTTTTAGATTAGCTTAAATTTTCTTAACTTGCAAGAAATCGAGTTCGACTGGCGTCTCGCGACCAAACATGGAAACTAAAACTTTTACTTTGCCTCTGTCTTGATCCACAGAATTTACTTTACCTTCTAGATCCTTGAATGGTCCATCGGTGATCAAAACTGTCTCGCCAACAACCATATCAATATTGTGTTTAAGGGTGCCGGCATCCATTTTCTTAAATAAATAATCAACTTCCTCTTTTCTTAAAGGAACAGGGTTGACTCCTGCGCCGACGAAGCCAGTCACGCGCGGAGTATTGCGGACAACATACCAAGAATCATCTGTCACAATCATATCCACGAGCACGTAGCCAGGATAAATTTTTTCTTCCACCTCCACCCGCTTACCAGCCTTAATTTTTATTTTCTTTTCTACTGGCACAATGACGTTGAAAATCTTGTCATTCATTCCAAGAGAGTCGATGCGCTGTTTCAAATTGCGAAGAACCACGTTTTCATATCCCGCGTAGGTGTGTATCGCATACCAATTTCGAACTGCTTGTGTTTCCTGCTTGGACATAAATTTAAAAACCAATCACCTTTTCCAATCCTAATGAAAAAAGGAAATCAAAAATTCCTAAGTAGTAAGCTATTACTACCGACAAAATAATGACTATTAAAGTATAGTAGAAAGTCTGGCTCTTTGATGGCCAGATCACATGCTTCAACTCTGTCTTAGTTTCATTAAAATATTCTGTAATTTTTGACATACTTGTCCGCCTCTGGCGTATTTTTTATTTATTTTAAAAAAGCCCCCTTTCAAGGGCTTCTTTAATATACTCTTTTTGCCTTAAATAGTCAATCTTACCTTATTTCGTAACTTATACTTACGTTCGAGGTTATCTTATTTTCGCCCGCTGGAAGTGCTGGCGCAGGAGCAAGCGTACCACTTGCATCTTGATTCATCATCTCAGCCTTTGCGTAGTAATATGGATGATTGCTGTCGTCAGAAAAACCTACAATACGAATAAGGTGCACACCGAGATCTTTTGCCAAACTTTCAGCCTTAGCTTTTGCTTCGTCAATTGCCATCTTGCGAGCTTTTTCTCTTAAGTTAGTTTCATTTTCAATCGAAAAGTCAGGGCCGCTGATTTCAGAAACACCTGCAAGGCCTATACCGTTTAGAATATCCCCTGCCTTCGTAAGGTCGCGAACCTTTACAGAAATATATTCTGAGGTTTCGTAGCCAACTATTTTGGGACTGTTTTGTTTGCAAGGCATGCCATATGAGTAACAAGGTGTTACGGAGTTATACTTTGGATAAGAAGTATAACTCTCTGTTTTAATATCTTTCTTTTCTATACCAGCCTTATCGAGAAAATCAAGCACTGCAGTTTCTTTCTTTGTTACCTCTGCTTGGGCATCTTTGACTGTTGATGCAGTCTCGCGAATTGTAAGGCTAATAGTTGCCAAGTCAGGAGCAGCAAATACTTCACCCTTGCCATCGAAACTAATAATATTCGAAGACGGAGTTCCGCCACCTATAAAACGATAACTTTTAACTTCAGCCACCGCTTTAACCGCAAAGTATACTGACAAAATTATAAGCAAAACCAGAAGCGCCTTGGCTACTTTGGAATTTCCATTGTTAAACACGTCCATAGAATTTAATTATTTTTTAATTGCTAATAATTCGACATCAAAAATTAAGGTTGAGTTTGGTGGAATGACTCCCGGTACTCCATTTGCTCCATAGGCATCTTGTGGAGAAATTGTAAGAGTCTTTTTCTCGCCTACTTTCATTCCGACAATCCCCTTGTCCCAACCAGTGATCACTTGTCCGGCACCCAAAGTAAAATCAAAAGGTGTCACATGGTTAAATTTTGGATCAATGTTTGAATCAAAAACTGTGCCATTTTCTAGACGACCGGTGTAATTCATGGATACTACATCCCCCACCTTTGCTATTTCTTCTGTTACCATATTTTTTGTTGTATTATCACTATTTATACTGATAAAAATCACCACCCCCACTAACGCTAGGCAGATAACGACTGCCCAAACCATATTCATCTTTTTCTGTTCCATAACTTAAAAAAATTATTTTTAATAGACGGATTATAGCACACAACCGACAAAACAAAAACTAAAAGCAAAAACTAAAACTGATCAGTGCCTTGAATAAGTTTCGGCGGCCCGGGTTGGATTATAATACCCTCGAAATCTTCTTTGTTTATCGTGCGCGGGTTCACATACTCTCCATTTGTAATATATTGATTGTTCACTGGAATATATGTTTGCGGAACCCCAATCTGCGGGGCCGTATTTTGCACTTCCGGGATATTTTGAATTTGGGCCAAATTTTCTTCAATTCTGGCAACTTCTTGCTCGGTGTTCGCCACAATTCCCTGCTGGGCGACAATATCTTTGACGGTAACAAAACTCGCAATAGTGTTTTGTTCAATAAAACCAGCTGGGGGAGACGCTAGCTGCCCATCATTGTAACTATTCACTGCCTCTGCCAAAGAATTCAAAATTAAGGTAACAGAATTGACTGATGGAATTTGTGAAATGTAAGTGTAAATCTCAAATTGCGTTAACTCTGAACCATCCGGGGCTAAATCTGCTAAAATTTTGGACAAACTTGAAATAAATAATTGTATTTCTGTTATATCTTTTTGAACTTTCTCGCCTTCCGCCAAACCGATCGAGCCAACATCTAAAGTACCAGAAATATTCTTCCAGTTGGCGATCAAAAGATTAATGTTTTTTCTTTGGGTATCAATATCTTTAGCCAAATCAATATTTTTTAAAATAAATTCCGGGTCCAAGGTGTCGGCATTTTGAAACATAAAATCAGTCTTCCCCACAATTTCTGCCGCCGCCTGCATTTGCGCTTGCACCGCTACACCAAACGGAAAAGCATTTCTAAATTCTTGTTCGAGCCCGGCGAGTTTCTGTCGCTCTCTTTGAAGCTTTGCTTTGGTAAAAATCAAATCTTGCTCGAGACGTTCTTGGTCGAGTGCTGAATAATCATTTCGATTAAGATTGTACGCGCCATAAATTCCAAGCAAAAAAAGTGCTGAGGCAATAATTCCAAATATAATTGTTAGTGAACCTCTCATACATTCATTGTAACATTTATTTAAATAAAATTTACTTCTGTTTCCAGTTTAATCCCAAAATGATCGTAGTAGCTTTTCTTGATTATTTCTGCAAAATTAACAACTTCTGATCCAGTGGCTTTACCATTGGTCACAACTATCAAGGCATGCCTATCGTGTACACCAACATTCCCTATCCATTTACCGAGCCACCCTAGCTCCTGAAGCAATCTACCTGTTGCAACTTTTACAAAATTTTCATTTTGCAATTCTGGATCTTCAAGATTTTTATAGTGAAGCTGGTCGAGAGGATAACATTGGAGTTCGGGAACTTGTTTTTTTAATTCCTGATATTTTTCCCTGCTAATGATTGAATTTAGGAAAAAACTACCTACGGTTGGTATTTTGGCTGGATCGGGAAGTTTGCGCTGTCTGATATTTATTACCGCCTGGTATACATCCTTTATGCCATAAGGTGGTTTAGAAATTTTTTGTAATTCATCCTTTATCGAATCCCGAGCAATTCCTATTTGATAATAAGAAGTTTCAATCCTTGGATTTTTTACCAGCCTAATTCTTACACTTAGAATTATATATTTGCCTTTTAATTCTTTCTTGAAAATACTATCTCTATAGCCAAACTTGCATTCTTCTTTATTGAATTTCTTGATCTTCCCCGTATCAACATTAAACGCCAGAAGCGATTCAAAAACGTCGGAAAAGTTCCCTCCGTAAGCAGCAATATTTTGCACTGGAGCTGCGCCAACTGTCCCCGGTATAAAAGCAAGATTTTCTAAACCTCCCCAATTTTTATCTACGGTATAGGTGACTAAATCGTGCCAATTTTCTCCAGAGCTTGCCTCGAGCAAAACGGTTTTTTCGTTTTCTTCTATGATTTTTTTACCGAGCATTGAAATTTTAACCACTATCCCGTCAAAATCTTTCGTAAATAAAATATTGCTACCCCCGCCCAAGAAAAACTTCTTATTTTCTTTAAATATTGGGTCGGAAAAAAGTTCCCTCAATTCTTCTTCAGTTTCTATTTCTGCAAAGAACTTAGCATCCACATTTATGCCAAAGGTATTTAACTTTGATAAATTATAATTTTTTTGAATCTGCATTTTAGCTAAAAAATGGAAACAACTGCGCCGATACCCACCAAGGAAGTCAAAATAAAAGTTAGCCAACCCAAGATATTGCCAATTTTTTTATTTTTAAAATTACCCATTACTTCCTCATTCCCACTTAAATGAATTATAAAGAAAATCATCAATGGAGAAATCACGCCATTCAGTACTGCAGCGTAAATAAGCATTTTAATCGGATCAAGGCCGATAAAGTTTAATAAAATGCCTAAAAACATGGCAACAATTATAATTCCATAAAAAGAAGTAGCTTGTTTTAGTTTGCGATAAAGCCCTTCCCTCCAACCAAAAGATTCTGAGATTGCGTAAGAGGCTGAACCAGCAAGTACTGGAATAGCTAAAAGTCCAGTGCCCAAAATTCCGAGCGCAAATAAAGTAAAAGCAAAATCTCCAGCGAATGGACGAAGTGCCAGAGCAGCATCGGAAGCTGTGGCGATATTGATAATTCCGTTCTTAAAAAGCGTAGCCGCACAAGCAGCGATAATAAAAAACATTACCAGATTTGAAATAAACATTCCTGACCAGACATCAATGCGCATGGTTTTTATATCTTCCATGGTGGTGCTGGCAATTCTCACTTGTATAGTTTTTTCTCCGTGCAAAATTTGCTCCTCAACCTCTTGAGAAGATTGCCAAAAAAACAAATAAGGGCTTATCGTCGTGCCCAGCGCTGCGCAAATTAAAATTATCATTTCTTTTGAGAAGTAAAAACTCGGCACTATGGTATTTTTCAAAACTTCGCCCCAGTCAATTTTCACAGAAAACACGGAAACCACATAGGCAAACAAAATAAAGGTTAAATATTTCAAGTATTTAGCATATTGTTTGTAAGGAACAAAAATTTGCAAAATAAGTGAAGCAATGGCAAAAAGAAAAATCAGAAAACCAAAAGAAAAATTGGGGAATAATAGCTGCACCCCTTTGGCCATCGCTCCCAAATCCGCGCCTATATTAAAAACGTTGGCAAACAAGAGAAGCCCGGTACATAAATAAAGAATTTTTTTGGGATAATATTTTTTGATGTTGGCGGCAAGTCCTACGCCAGTAGCCAGGCCAATACGCGCGCACATTTCCTGCACTACAGCCATAAGCGGAAAAGAAAAAAGCGACAACCAAATGAGACCAAAACCGGTCTGCGCCCCTATCTGCGAATATGTCGCAATACCAGATGGATCGTCATCCGCCGCACCAGTAATCAAACCGGGCCCCAACTTTTTCCACAGGCTTTTTTCCATATTTTAATTATGACACATTTTAGAAATTATAGTATCATTGAATACATGAAGCATTTAGCTCAGAGAATGGCGCTCCTAGGCACAGAAAATGCCTTTTCGGTGATAAGCAAAGCAAAGAAATTCGAAGAAGAAGTTCTAAAACCACAAGGTAAAAAATTAATTTATCTGCAGATAGGCGAGCCGGGATTTGATACACCCCAAAACATAAATGAGGCGGCTATCAATGCCATAAAAAATAATAAAACACACTATACTCCCACCCCGGGCATTCCAGAACTGCGGGAACTTATTGCAAAAAGGACAAATGAAAAAATAGGGACTTCGTATGCCAAAGAAGATGTCGTCGTAACCTCCGGAGCCAAGCCAATAATTTTTTATCTGCTTAATGCGCTCATTGAAGAGGGTGATGAGGTTATCATCCCAAGCCCAGCGTTTCCAATCTACGGATCAGTCACAGAATACCTGGGAGGCAAAGTGGTGCCTATACATTTGCGCGAAGAAGATGAATTTAATTTAAATGCAGCAGAACTTAAAAAAAGTATCACGCCGAAAACGAAACTTATTGTCATAAATTCCCCGCAAAATCCGACTGGTGGAGTATTTAAAAAGGAAACAATCCAAGAAGTAGCTAAGCTCGCCGAGGAAAAAGATCTATTTATTCTATCTGATGAAATCTATGATGAAATGGTGCACGATGGCGAACATTTTTCAATTGCGAGCGTTGCGGGAATGAGCGAGAGAACAGTTATATTAAATGGCTGTTCCAAAACCTATGCAATGACTGGTTACAGGATCGGCTGGGGAATCACTAAAAATAAAGATCTCGCGCAAGCGCTTGAGAGGCTGGCCTGCAACGACACTTCTTGCCCAAATGCTATCGCTCAATATGCCGCGCTCGAGGCCCTCTCCGGCACCCAAAAACCAGTCAAAATCATGTTGCAGGAATATAAGAAAAGACGCGACTTAATAGTAAGTTTGGTAAATAAAATAAAAGGAATAAAATGCCATTCCCCAAAAGGAGCTTTCTACTTAATGGTCAATGTGCGTGAACTCTTAGACAAACTTGGTATCTCTACTTATGAGCTTTGCGACCGAATCATGCAAGAGGCGAACGTTTTGATTCTCCCTGGCCCCGTGTTTGGACACTTTGCCGAAGATTTCGTCCGGTTCTCTTATGTCTCAACTGAAGAAAATATAATTGAAGGTCTATCCAGAATAAAAAAATTCGTGGAGTCTGTGTAAGAATCATAAAATCAAAAAACTATTTTAGAAGTCGTTCAATGCGATCCTTTAACAAACCCTCTTCTATGTTAAGAAAATCAAGAAACACGCCTATAGTCATGTTTCCGCGCGCAACAGGCAAATTCTCAAGCGCCCACCTAAGCTCTGAAATAAGTTTGGGATCAACAGGAATCAGTTGACCAAATCGTTTTTTATCTTCTAAAAACGCTAGCAATCCATCAAGAGGCATTTCGCTATAGACATATTCTAATTCGTGTTTAGAGCTTTGAAGCAGGTCGTTTATCATTCGATAGAGAGATTGTAGGCGTACCAAACGCCCCATACAATCATCAAGCGAAAAAGATTCTTCTGTTGGTGTTTTGTTTCCAACATTTTTTAACATTTTATTAAACTCATAATCATAATTTAGACTTTCTGGCATAGTTTCTTAATAGGATTAAACACCTAATCCCTCAAAATATCAACTGTTCCATTTTTATGCAGTTTAATAAGTCTTGAGGCTTTTCCTTTTACCTCTCCTCCATTTACATATAGATCCACTCCGTCGCCAAAATATTCTTTTGCTTGAGAAATATTTTCAGCTGGGGGTAAGCCTTCTCTATTCGCCGAAGGTGCTACCAGAGGGCCAGTTTGGGAAAGTAACTCTCGCAGGAAAGGATTGTTGGGAACGCGAAAGGATAGCTCTCCTAAAATCACACTGGTTGGCTCCTTGAATTCTAGAATTTTCAGATTAGATTTAAACTTGGAAATATCCATACCAAATTTTTCTACCTCATCCCAGTCCGAAATTAAAGTTATGAGTTTTTTTTCCGGATTTCTTTTTTTTATCTCGTAAATTCTTTTAACAGTATCCTGATTCAATGCAAGCCCGACCACGCCGTAAATAGTGTCTGTGGGCATTACAGCTACTCCTCCATTTTTTAAAACTTCTATTAGTTTTGGATTCTCCCAAATATTTTCTTTCATTTTAGCTTTAAATTTCTGTGACCTTTTTCATTGCCAGAAATATAAATGTATCTGGCGTGCGCGGGCATAATTTTAGAAACATTCTCCGGCCACTCAATAAAAACTAAGTGTTCTTCATTGCTAATAATATCTTCCCAGCCAAGATGCAATAATTCTTTTTCATTCTTGAGACGATACGCATCTATATGAAACAAAAATTTATACTTCTCCCCCTGCGAAGGAGGAGTGCCTGAAGGGCGAGGGGGTCTAATCAGGTATTTTTTAATTATTACGAAAGTGGGACTAATCACTTTCTTTTTTACACCGAGGTGTTTAGCAATACTTTGAGTGAAAGCTGTTTTACCAGCGCCCAATTCCCCAGAAAGCCCGACGATAGTGGCGCCAAGTTTGTCTTTTCTGCTTTTTAATATTTTTTCCAGAAATACTTCCGCTATTTTAGCAGTATCTTGGACGTTTTTGGAAAGCATGTTTTTATATTATAATTTAGTGTATTATTAATCAATATGATGACAATCAGAAAGATTGTAAAATTCTTCGATAAAGTGGAGGACAAGGTGAGGGGAAAACTGAGCCACTATCCCATCTTGTACGGTGTTTTTGGCGGCGTGGGCGTCGTACTTTTTTGGCGTGGAGTTTGGCATACTGCGGATGAGGTAAATCTCGGCAGCCTCGCCTCGTTGATTGCCGGATCTTTAATCTTGCTCGTCACGGGAGTTTTTGTCTCTGCTTTCATTGGAAATAGATTGATAATCTCTGGACTTGTCGGCGAGAAAAAACTTGAGGAAAAAGAAGAAGAAGAAATTGAAACGGAGGAAACTCAGCTTAAAAATTTGCAAAATACCCTCAATAGAGTAGAAAAGAAAATAGAGAATTTGGAAAATGAAATAGAAAAGAAATAAACTTTCAAGAAAAAATCTTTTCTTCTATTCTAAAACAAACATACGCAATCAACCCAAGCTGCAATGTGGGCGCCAGTCCGACATTCAAGATGGGAATGATTGGCATAAGCGAATTATAGGCCCATCTGCCTGTTCCCAGCCCCCACCATTCAATGGCGATAGAAAACAAAATACCTACCGGCATGATCAACCAAGCATGTCTTTCGAAAGAAGAGTAAAATAAAAAAGGCAGAACAAAAATTAGTATGGTAAGAACATCAAACAAAACAGCACGCAAAAGAATAAATTCAGTTATCTCGCCGCCTTTATAATTGGCAAACAAAAATACATGCAAATTCTGCCAAATGGTATCTAGAATAAAAGAGGAAATAAAAATAAAAACTATTTTTTTCATTTTTGGGTGCCTATCGAGATTTGAACTCGAACTGAGGGTTCCACAAACCCTAGTGCTAACCATTACACCATAGGCACCATACGCTCTAAGTTATAGCAAAAAATATAGATAAACGCTACTTTAAAATTTGGTGCGCGAGGGGAGATTTGAACTCCCATGCCCTTGCGGGCGCTACCACCTCAAGGTAGTACGTCTACCAGTTTCGCCACTCGCGCATTGCTTTAGTATAACAAAAAAGTTACAGATTATTCTGCAACTTTTTCTTCTCCTTCTACTTCCTCTTGATTAGTTACAGAACGCATCTTGCTGCGCACATCTTTCACGGCTTTTGTGCGAATGTAATAAAGCTTGGATCGGCGCGCGCGAGATCTTTTGGTTATTTCAATTTTATCTATCATGGGAGAATAAAGCGGGAAAATTCTCTCTACCCCCACCCCCGAAGCGACTTTCCTTACTGTGAAAGTGGCTCCTGCTTCGGTACCATGTTTCCTCCCAAGTACTATACCTTCAAATGCCTGCAGACGATATTTACCCTTTTCTTCTGGAATTCTAGAAACCACAGAAATTGTATCGCCTGCCTTGAAATCAAGCTTTCGGCGCGCTTCAATATCTACCGGGCTGAATTTTATTTTATTGATTTTATTTCCTGCCATAGTGAAAGTAATTTAACACAGAACTTCTTAATTTGCAATTTTAAATTCTTTTGGCACAGGAGATTCTATTTTTAGACTCTCCCCTTTTAAATTTCCTTGCCTACCAGCAGGCAGATTGAATTCTATTACCTTCGCATGGAGTGCGAGGCGCTTTATACCTTTCGGGCAAGGCACGCCGGGATTATATAAAGAATCGCAGACGACAGGATGGTTGAGATATTTCATGTGCACGCGGATTTGGTGCGTGCGGCCGGTTTTTGGATGTAATTCAACATAAGTAAACTTATTTCCCTTAGAATCTTCGAATTTATTTAAAACTCGATATTGAGTAATTGCATCCCTCATTTCTCCCCTCGCGCCACGACCAGCTAAGTAACGCCGGAAATCCTTCGGGCTTCGACCGATCGGCTTATTTATTATTCCACGATCATTTTTTACATTGCCCGAGACTATAGCTACGTAAGTCTTTTTAACTTCTCTATTCTTAAATTGATTTTTTAAAAATTCGTGCGCTTTTTTGTTTTTAGCGAGTAGCATCACGCCAGAAGTTTCTTTATCTAAACGATGCACTATTTCTAGTTTTGGATATTTCTTTTTAAATATATCCAAAATAGTTTTCTCGTCTGGACCTGTCCTGAGCGTAGCTGAAGGATGTACCAAAATGCCAGAGGGTTTCTCTATGGCTAAGATATTTGGGTCTTCATATAAAACTTTGATTTTCATTTGTGCCCCCGGTAAGAATCGAACTTACATCAGCGGCTTAGAAGTCCGCGGTTCTATCCATTGAACTACGGGGGCAAATTGTCAGCCTGTGCGCGGTAAGGGACTCGAACCCCTGACCTTCCCGGTGTAAACGGGTTGCTCTACCAACTGAGCTAACCGCGCATAATTATTTTAAACAACTAGGTTAACGACTTACCAAAACAGCTAACCGCGCATAATTTCTTTATTTTAAACAACTAGGTTAACGACTTACCAAAACAGCTAACCGCGCGCATTGTTCCATAAACACCTATTCAAATTAGCACTTTTACCTCGATGGGTCAACGACCGGCACAGGAGAATTCAAAATTTTAATCGACTGTTGCTCTTTTTCTGAAAAATAATTCAACACTTTTTTAAAACGCTCCATATTAATGGATGGCACTTCTCCTCCCTCCCCCGCATCCGTCAAAACATGCTCTCGGTTTATTTCAACAAAAAAATGATAACTAAACACAGCTGATATGATAATTATCGTAAAGGCAATTCCGACAACCAACTTCCAATAGAAACCAGAATTAAGGGCAAAATCTTTTTTCTTAAAATTATTTTCTTTTGTAAAAAGTTTGATTTTCATTTTTAATTTACGGGATAAAACTTAAAAGTTGTATTTTGAAAAAAGCTTCCCACCCTGAACTTTTGACACCCTTTCCAGAAGTGCCACCCGTCACACTATGAATATCCATCGCCAGAAAATTAAGTTCATAGGGAGAATTTTCTAAAAGCATTAAAAATTTATATATAGCCTCAAAACTCCCTGATACTTTAAGCCCAACGATCAATCCAGAGTTGTTTGCCTTAGTATCAACTGAGCTGACCTCCGCCTTGGCGCCCGCTTCTGGGGCTAATTTTTCAAGTGTGTCTAAAAACGGCACGACGTCCGAACCTTTGGCAAAGTGCGTGTCGAGTTCTTGCCTATCATCTTTGATTTTTTCAAGCAAGCGATTTAAGGATTTGATGTCTTCGCGCCGGTGTTCTTCTTTGGCCCATGTCTCTAGGCTTTGTTCAGCTTTTTTATTATTATCGGTTATTTTTACATAAAAAAACACAAAAAGAGAGCCTAGAGCTGTAAGAGATACGGCGAGCAGAATCAACTTTAATTTTTGAGAATTATTTTTCATACTTTATGCGGGCACCAAGCTTAAATAAAATTGGATATCGGCACCTTTGACAAAATTCGAAATTGGCAAATCAACTTTTCTGAAGGCTGGGTTGTCTTCCAAGGCTTGACGAAAAATAAGTAAAATAGCTCTAGAGGGAGCAGTGCCGATAATTTTTATTTTTTTGCCTAGAATTGCATCGTTCTCATATAAAAATTGCATAATTTTAACATCCGATCTTTTCTTCAAAAGAA
>JAHFNT010000007.1 GCA_023267195.1 Candidatus Nomurabacteria bacterium | reverse complement strand
AGGTAGTGGCGGTCATTACTTCTACTGAAACTACTCCTCCTCCCACAATCATTCCTCCACCCGTCACCACCCCACCACCTACTGTTACCACTGAAACCATCTGTTCCACCGGAGAACAATTTTCTGCTACCACCGGTCTACCTTGTACTACATGGACCAGTCCTGTAACCAGCTCAGTACCTACTTGTACCCTCACTCAAACTCTAAAACAAGGATCTAAAGGAACAGAAGTAAAATGTCTCCAAACCAAACTAAACCTTCTAGTAGATGGTATCTTTGGTAAGAAAACCAAAGCTACTGTCATCCTTTTCCAGAAAGCACATAACCTTACTCCGGATGGAGTAGTCGGGAAGAAGACGAGGGGGGAGATGAATAAATAAATTATTCTTTATAATCTATCTCTTTGCCATTTTCGGGGATTATTTTTTCGATTACAAAGGTATTATTTTCTAATTTTGCTTTTGTAATGATGATTCTTTTGCCTTCTTTGAAAAAGAAAGTTCTAGGCCAAGTGGCATAAGCACGAAATTTGTTGTAATTTTTCACAGCATCATCTTTTAAATCTATCAATCCATCTTCTTTCTTTATTTTCTTGCAATAAGTTGCGTCGTTATCTCTTTGTGCCGTTGATTTTATTTTTTTATTTATAAAATCAGGTAATGTTTTTATTAAAAGTTCCCCGCCTGTTTTTATCAGGCGCTTGCGCAGATCTGCTGATTTTTCATCAGGGTATATCTCTACTTTTTCTTGTGCCAGAATTGGGCCCGAATCCATTTGATATTCCATTTTTTGGATAGTTACGCCTGTATAACTCTCACCATTTAGGATTGCCGACTCTACTGGTGACGCTCCGCGATATTTTGGCAATAAAGAGTAATGAATATTTATTGAACCTAATTTTGGCATATTTAAAATTTCTTCTGGCAAGATTTTTCCGTAAGCGACTACTAAAAAGAAATCTGGAATATTTTGCTCACCACGAAAATTTTCTCCTGAAAATTTTCTCTGTCCGTCGCCGTCGCTCCTACCAAGAGTTCTCAAAACATCCCAGATTTCTTTATGTGCCAATTTTTCTGGCTGTATGTAATGTATATTATTTTTCTCTGCCCAAAGTTTTACAGGCGGGGGAGTGATGAGCATTTTGCGTCCTTGAGGTTTGTCGGGCGAAGTGACAATCAGTGATGGCAGATAGCCATTTTCTTTTAAAATCTCTAGAGTTTCGGAAGCCACATCCGGTGTACCAAAGAATGCAAAATTTAATTTATGTTCAGTATCTTTTGGCATGTTTATTTTATTTGGTTGGCAATTCTTCCTTTACCTCTTTGGCGTGATCAATGAAGAGTATGCCGTTGAGATGATCCGTTTCGTGTTGGAAAATTTGGGCAAGGAGTCCTGAGGCTCCGCGGGTGAATTTCTTGCCGTTTTCATCATGAGCGGTGATTGTAGCTTTTTTTGATCTGAAAGTTTTACCATAAAGCCAACGGACTGACAGACATCCTTCTGGTACCCAATCTTTGTCGCGTGAAAGTTTAGAAATTTTTGGATTGATAAAAACAAGATTTTTTATTTTTGTTTTATTATCCAGATTTTCTTTTTCATTCAAAATATCTTCTTCTTTATTTTTACCGAAATTTTCAGCAAAAATTTTACCCGACACGACAAAGATACGAAGGGCATATCCGATTTGTGGTGCGGCTATGGCTACGCCATCGTTTTGGCTTTCTAACGCTTCAGACATTTCTTTCAAGATCTTCTGTATTTTTTTTGTTTTAATCTCAGCAATACTCACCTCGAGAGCTGTTTCTCGTAGGACTTTTTCTTTTGCTTGAAGAATTTTCTTCATGTTTTTAAAAGTTGATTAGAGTTCTTTTAAGTAATCCAAAAGTTTGTCTAGTTTTATGGTTTCTTGGGATCTGTTTGACATATTGCGGACTATGACAGAGTTGTCGATGGCTTCTTTGACACCAAAAATCAAGGCATACGGTATGGCGAGCTTTTCTGCTATTGCCAATTGTGAACCCAGGCTATCTTTGGAGATCGACTGAGCGATGGGCACGTGCGCCTTGCGTAGAGTTTCGATAATATTTAAGCTTTTTAGTTTTGCTTCTGACCCCAATTGAATAAAATAAATTTTAGGTTTTTTTAAGATTCTAGGGGAAAGTTTTTTGTACCAATTTGATTCTACGATTCTATCTACTCCCATTGAAAATCCAACGGCGGGAACATCTTTTTTACCACCGAGCTGTTTGGACAGATAATCATATCTTCCGCCAGAAGCTACTTGGACTGGCGGTTCATTTTCATTTGAATTTGTCGTATAAACTTCAAAAACAGTCCGAGTATAATAAGAAAGTCCGCGGACTAGATTTTTATTGATATTATAATTTATGTCCATTTCTTCTAGATATTCTAAAACTTCTTTGAAGTGTTTTTTACAAGAAGCACACAGGAAAGAAACTGCATCTGGCGCTTCCTCATTAATTTCTTTGGTTTTTTCTTCTTTGGAATCAAGAATGCGAAGTGGGTTTGTCTTTAAGCGTTCGCGGTCTATCGCTGGCAGACTGCTCAAATGTTTTTTGTAATAATTTACAAGTTCTTTTATGTATCCACCACGACATTCTTTGTCTCCAATTGAATTTATATCGACAGAGAGTTTTTCTGCTCCAGCTTCTTCTAGAATAGTCATGCCGACTTTTATGACCAATGCATCCATAATACTTTTGTCTGAACCCAATGAGTCCAAATCAAATTGCCAAAATTGTCGATAACGTCCGCGTTGAGGTTTGTCATGTCTGAAGACTGGGCCGTATTGATAAAACATTACCGGTTGAGGCATGGTTTGCATACCGTGTTCTATATAAGCTCGCATGAGCGGGGCAGTGTGTTCTGGACGAAGTGCTAGATGATCTCCGCCTTTGGTTTTGAGTGTGTACATTTCTTTGTCTATGATGTCTGTACCTTCACCGATTGCTCCAGTAAATACTTCTTCTTGTTCCAAAATGGGAGTGTCTATCGGCTTGAATCCATAATACACCGCCACCTCTTGGGCTTTTTCAAAGAAACCCTGGAAAGAATAATACTCTTCATTCGTCAGATCTCGCATGCCTTTCGGTGAAGCTACTTCGCTAGACTTATTCTTATTTGTTGCATTTGTTTTTTTCATAATTCTTTTTATTCAGTTTGCCTGTAATTACCAGGCATGATATCTACTTTACTTATCGGTAATAAACGCAAAAAAGCTCTGCCGGTAAGAAGATTCTTTTTTACCGCTCCCCAATATCTAGAATCAGAACTAGCATTTCTGTTGTCACCCATGACGAAATATTCATCACTACCGAGCACTACATGAGCATCTATCCCTCCAATATTTACGATAAAAGATTGATTAAGTTTAAATCCATCGGGATGTTCTGGGTTCGTGATGGTGACTTCGTTGGTACTGCTTTTAACATCTACTGTTTCACCCGGTAAACCGATAATTCTTTTAATAAAGAATTTGGTTGTATCATTGGGATATCGGAAAACTACTACATCATCTCTTTTGGGGTCGCCTAATCGATAAGATACTTTATCGACAATCAAATAATCTCCATTGGTAAAAGTCGGTACCATTGAAGAACCAGAAACGATAAAAGGTTCGGCTACGAGTACGCGGATAGGCACGACGATGATCAATGCCAGCAAAGCGAAACGCACCAGTTCCCAGAACGATTGTGCTTTAGTTTTTATTTGTTCCATTTATCTAATATAGCACAAAAAATCATTGACGTCATGTGGTCTTTTGTTCTATTATGTAAAGTATGAAATTAGTCGTTGGTTTGGGAAATCCCGGAGAAGAATATGAAAAAACTAGGCACAACACTGGGCGGATTTTGGTGGGCATGCTTGAGAAAAAATTGGAACCAGAAAACAGCAAGTTAAAAATAAAATTTCTTACTCCGGATACTTTTATGAACAATTCAGGGCGTGCTGTGGCTCCTTTGGTAAAATCCAAAAAAGATTTGAAAGATTTGGTGGTGATTTACGACGATATTGATTTGCCACTTGGGAAAATGAAAATTTCTTTCAATCGATCTTCGGGTGGACACAATGGTCTGGGTTCTATTATTAAATCTTTGAAATCTGAAGAATTTTTACGTATCCGCATCGGTATTTCACCTGCTACGCCATCTGGTAAACTCAAAAAGCCGACAGGGGAGAAAGCAGTCTTGAACTTTTTGCTAGGCGAATACAAAAAACCAGAATTAGAAATTATTAAAAAACTTTCCAAAAAAGTAGTCGAAGCAGTAGTGACTATTTTTACCGAAAGCAAAGACAAAGCGATGAGTCTTTATAATTAAATTTATATTTTATATGCAAGAAAAAATTCAAGCAAAAAATGAAGTTACGGAAATACAAGAAGCAATCGTTGAGATTATGATGATAAGACAGGATGCTATACAAGCTGGTTTTAATACAAACGAAGCTTATGATATAGAGCAGTTAGTTGAGCAACTTAAAAAAGCAGTCTCAAGCAATGAATATACTGAAGAAGAATTAAAAAAATTAGCAAAAAAAGCTGTAAATACAGCAAATGAAATTCGTTTTAGCAAACAAGACTACCATTAGAGTTTCCTTATTTTGTAAGGTTTTTTGTGGCATTTGACAAGATTCTTTTTTGTGTTAACTTGACAGGTAGACTAGGATATGCTATACTTCCCTTAGAGTTTGCAAAGTTTCTTAAAAAAAGAAAGGAGAAAAAAATGTTCAAACCATTAGGTACCCCGAAGAGAGCCCCGCAGGGTGCTTTCGTCGCCCACCTCCTGGTGGATGACAACTCCTACGGAGAGCTCTCCCTGAGCTCCCTTAGGGGGGAGGGAATCTCCGTCTCCGCCGCTGAAAAGGCAGCCATGGAGCAGTTTCCCGGTGGAGACTCTCTACCGTACGAGTTCCGGTACTCGTACGAAGCGGAGGGTGTTTGTTGGGAGTGGATCGCTCCTAGCAGACGACTCCCAGAGCGGTTCAAACCGTTCTGGGTCCGAGCCTAGTTTTTTTTCAGATCCTCACTCGAGGTTGCCTGAAAAACCGCAGGCATAAAAGAAGGTAAAAAGTTTTTGTCCCCGTTTTCTTAAAAAATGGAGAGCCTAGAGGAAGCAGAGCCTCAAATCAATCGGGGAAGAAGTTTGAATAAAACGACTTCCCCAACCGTCCACAGATGTGTATCTGTGCTGATGAGTCTGAAAAGACGAAACGGATTGTACTTTAAAAAAGAGAAACTATTCACGGAGGGAAGAAAGAATATTTGGCATAAGTATTTTTTCTTCTCTCCGTGCGAGCGGTTTTTTTGAAGAAGTGGTTCTCGGCGCGAGCCGGTTGAAACAATTCAACCAGATTTCGGACACCTGACTATTTCCTTTTAGGAAAAGCAGGCAACAGAAAAATCTGTAATTTTTTTGGAGTTGTTATGGAACTGTGTTTTGAAGAAGATGGAGCTTCTTTCTATTCGGACAACACCTCTCTCTCCGGAGATCGGGAACAGAACCGGAGAGAGGGATTGAGCGACAACGATTTCGTTACCCACATCTCTTTTTCTCGTCCCGGGTCCCCCGTTGGCCAGATCCTGGAGGGTCTTGCGCTGGCCGACCAGCAAGTGGAAGACGATGGATGCCTCTTGGAGCTTCTTTCGGAAGTGTTCCGGGCTGGCACCGCCTACGGTGCGCTCTGGAGCAAGAAAGCTCCGTAGTAGGTTCGAAAAATCTGTTTAAGTCCAGATAAATTGACTTAACGGCCTGAGTGGACCGATTCTGCTCAAAAAAAGGAATATCCAGCCCCGAGCGATTGTATCGCGAGGGGCTTTTCTTCTTTAATTGTTTTGACCATACAAATGCTCATTCCTCCATTGTAGGAGAAACCGCCATATGTGTGTGCACATTACCCGGTATCCCGTTAAATAATCAAGACCTTTGCAACACCTCTAGTGGTGTCTGATAATTAATTCCCATATGAGATCTTTCTGTATTGTAATATTTTAAATAAATTGGAATTTCTTTTTTGAAATTTTTAAACGTGTTTGTGATGCGATCTAAACACTCCTCTTGTATCGTGCGATTGAATCTTTCCACATGCGCGTTGTCATTAGATTTTCTAACTCTGGAGTGACGATGTCCAATCTTTCTACGAAGCAACGAATGAGTGAACCAAGTAGAGAATTCTGAACCGTTGTCTGTTTGTATCATTTCAAATTTAAATGGTGCTGTCTTTAACGCTTTAGCCAGAAAGTCAGCGCTTGGCCGGGCTCCAATCCTTGGCACCACCTCTGCATATGCCCATCTGGAAAACAAATCAATGAGAGTGTAGATATACAAGCGACCACCTTCGGGCAGAAGGATATGAATTGTATCTACCTGTATTAAAGCTCCAGAATGAGTGACCACAGGTCTTAGTACCCGTTCATAATCTCTTAACCCCTCTGTAGCAACAAAGATACAAATGCCAGTATGATCATTTGGCGACTA
Source organism: Candidatus Nomurabacteria bacterium (assembly GCA_023267195.1). Classification (GTDB taxonomy): domain Bacteria; phylum Patescibacteriota; class Minisyncoccia; order Phycocordibacterales; family UBA9973; genus UBA9973. The sequence continues at coordinate 41 of JAHFNT010000007.1, read as the reverse complement.
GTGGCTAATTTTCTCTCACAGTTCTTCCAAAGTCTCCGACA
>JAHFNT010000005.1 GCA_023267195.1 Candidatus Nomurabacteria bacterium | reverse complement strand
AAGATAAGTGAAGCCAAATTTATAAGCATCTCCAACTATATTCGCTATTCCTACAGGTCCAGTAACCTCGGAAAGGTCACCTTTGCCCGTTATACCCTCTGAAATAAGCGTATAAAGCCCTATGGCTGTGTTTTTGGTCATAAACAGGGTTAACTTAAATCCTTCCGAAATAGCCTTAAAAAACGACAATTTAGCTGTTCCGATCATATCCATAGAAATTCCTATAGCGGGATCGCCATTAGTTTCCTTGGGGGTTATTTTAGCAATATTTATTTCATTGCTTTTTCCTCTAATATATCCAATCTCTATTTCTTCATCCCCGTGCTCTAAAACAAAAGCTTTCAGGGTTTCTGGATTTATGTCTGTAATTGTATGAACTACTTCCTTGGGATGACCATGAGTCACAGAGACTACCTTATCGCCTGTTTTGAGCCCAGCACTAGCTGCAGGTGAATTTTCTAAGACAGAAAGCACCACTAAATTTACATCTTGCAATTTATAGCCAGCTGGTTCATTGCCAACAGAGGTCGGCAATCCAGACATAAACCCAATTGAAAATAAAACCCACGCCAAAACAAAATTCATAAAAACTCCAGCAAAAAGCACTATGGCCTGCTGCCATTTTGGTTTGGCCACAAAACTTCTAGAAAAATCATTTTTTTTAGAATCTTTATCTTTATCCAAAAATCCAACCTCTACAAAATCCGCTTCTTCAAAATTCTCACCGAAAATTTTGACAAAGCCGCCGAGCGGAAGCAAGTTGAAAGTATATTCTGTCTCCCCTTTTTTAAAACCAAATAATTTGGGCGGAAAACCAAAGCCAAATTCATCCACTCTGATCCCGAACTTTTTCGCAGCAAAAAAATGCCCAGCTTCGTGGACTAAAACCAAAACTAATAAAATAACGATAAAAATAACGATGCTCATTGTGTGTTAACCCATTACTTCCTTTTCTTTCTTTTCAAAAGTCGCTTCTAGGTTTGAATTAGTCTCATTAATAATTTTTTGTAATTCTTCTTTGGCGCGGAACATTTCATCTTCTGTCAGCTTACCTTCCTTCTTTTTTCCCTCAATATCATTGAGTACTGTTTCGCGTTCCCGACGGACGGTAATTCTGCTTTCCTCTAATTTTTCTCTTAAAACTTTCACTAAAGTCTGCCGTGTCTCTGTAGTGAGTTGAGGAAAAACAACTCTAATACCTTGATCGTCGGTTGCCACAGATAGCCCCAAATTTGCCCCCGCAATCGCTTTTTCAATTCCCTTTATTTGTGTTTTATCCCAAGGAGCAATACGCAAAGTTTTCGGATCTTCAATAGACACTGAAGCCACATTTTTCAACGGAACAAACGAGCCATAGGATTCCACTGAGACACCATCGAGTACCATTGGCGAAGCTCGACCGATATTTAACTGGTTATATTCCTTGCCTAAAAATTCTTCTACTTTTTTAAGCTCTGCTTTGAAATTTGAAAAGTTATATTGCATGCACTTAGTATATCATTTTGTAAAAAAAATTAAAAACTAGGCACTATTAAAGCTACAGACTCCATTAAACTTTTCGCAGATGAACCAGGCATGCGCAGAAATTCTCGAACTTTAAATATATGATCAAAATAACTAAAATCAGAAATGCCTTTTGAAATTTTATTATGTAAAGTCAATTCAAGCGCATTTAAAAATTTTAATGCCTTTGCTCTGGTAGAATCTAGAGCAACAATTTCATTTCCTTCAGAATCTTCTTCTTCAGATTCTGCCAATAATTCTTTTATAAAATCTATTCTATTTTTAATAGGCATAGCAATAAATTTTAGAGCTTGAGCTCTCTCGTCTGACTGATCTTGCTTGGTTGAAATAAAATAAAATCTAGAAATAAAAGTCTTCAAAAGAGAGCTCGCGTCTGGAAGTATCAAAAAGAAATGTGTATTTTCTATGGGTTCTTCAAACATTTTTAGCAGGCTATTCTGCGCTTCAAGCAGAAAACTGTTAATTGAGATAATGAATATCTTTTTCTCCGTGGAAAAACTTTTCTGGGCTCCGTAAGATTTTAAATTTCTAGCATCGTCTATTTTAAAACAATCAACATTTATATTTATAAAATCTGAACTGCCGACAGTATTTATGCCGGACTCCTTCAAAAATTCCACTAGTTCAGAGACAACTTGTTCGCGTTTACCTTCTATTAGATAAGCATGATGCAAATTGTTTTTATCTAAATGCTTCAGTATGCTCATGTTTTCTTTGGTTATTTTTTTGCTAAAACAGTTTTCTTGTAAACATCCAAATGCTCAAGAGCAATGCCCGTACCTTTCACTACGCAAAAAAGAGGATCTTCCGCCAGCGCCGCCTTCACTCCGGTTTTTCGGTAAACTAAATCAGTAAAATTGCGCAACTGAGAAGAACCACCGGTCATAATTATTCCGTGGTCTATGATATCAGAAGCGAGTTCTGGGGGAGTTTCTTGTAATACGTCTTTGATAGCTTTTATGATTTGCCTTAATTCTCCATCTATGGCTTTTACTATTTCATTAGTTCCAACTTGAGCGCTCCGGGGCAACCCCTGAATAAAATCTCGCCCCTTGATAGTTACACGCAATTCTTCTTCTAGTGGAACTGCCGCGCCAATTTTTATTTTTACTTCTTCGGCTGTCCTATCACCTATTGCTAAGTTAAAAGTTTTTTTAATATAATCCGCTATGGCTGCATCTATTTTATTGCCAGCGCATTTCACTGAAGTTGAAGCCACAATTCCACCTAGAGAAATTACCGCCACATCTGTAGTACCCCCACCAATATCTACTACCATATAACCCTTCGATTCATAAATCGGAATACCGGCGCCGATGGCTGCCAGGATCGGTTCTTTGACGACATATGCGTTTCTGGCTCCTGCGCGCACTGCCGCTTCTACCACTGCTCGTCTTTCTGTAGAAGTGACCCCTGCCGGCACAGAAACCATCACATCTGGTTTAAAAAAGCTGAACTTCCCCATGGCTTTATTAATAAAATAATGAAGCATCGCTTCCGTCACGCGATAATCCGCAATCACTCCATCTTTCATGGGACAATAAGTGATAATATTGTCTGGGGTTTTACCAATCATATCCTTCGCTTCAAAACCAATAGCTAAAATTTTATTATCCTGTTCAGAAACCGCCACGACTGAAGGCTCGTTCAAAACAATGCCTTTGCCAGGCATAAATACCAAAGTATTGGCCGTACCTAAATCTATTCCTAATTTTCTTGAAAAAAATCCCATGAAGCTAATATAACACATCTTTATGCTAGAATGAAATAAGTAAAAATATGAAAATTATATCTGTAATTCCACTTAAAAAAACTGTTTTTAAAGGCGATTTGACCTATTTTTCTAATCTTGAAATTAAGGTTGGAGATATTGTTTCTGTCCCCATCCGAATCAAAGAAACACTCGCCCTCGTGACTTCGGTGGAAGAATTGAAAGAAGCAAAAAGTGATATCAAAGGGATGAATTTTAATTTACGGAAAGTGACTAAGAACAAAGGACCTTCTGTGTTTAGTCCAGAATTTTTAGATAGCGTTTTTGATACTGGTAAATATTTTGCGCAAAACAAAAATAGCTCTACTTTATCCTTGATTCCAAGTATTTTTATAGAAAAATATGATAGGCTAGCAAAAATAACTAACGCCTTAAATAAGGAGAAAGTAATTTTAGAAAACAAACTAAACATAAGGGCGGAAAAACTGCTTCTTCAATACCCGCTCGAAGATCGCATATCGATATACAAAACCCTTGTCCGAGAATCTTTTGCTAGGAATAAATCAGTCTTCCTGGTTTTACCAACCGAATTTGATATTGAAAAATTTGGGGATCAGCTCAAAAAAGGCATAGAACAATTCACTTTCACCCTACATAGTGGATTAAACCCGAAAAAAAATATTTCTACATGTGAAAAAATCCTAGAATCCTCTCATCCAATACTCATCATTGGAACCCCGCCATTTTTATCTGTACCAAAAAGAGATATTGGTGTAATAATTTTAGAGCACGAAAGCTCGAACGCATACAATATGTTTCAGAGACCATATTTTGACCTTAGAATTTTCGCTGAAATTTATGCTTCAAAAATAAATGCGAAATTCATCTTGGCGGATGAACTATTGCGTTTCGAGACAATTAGTAGAAAAGATAGCGACAATTTGAATTCTCTCCACCCATTATCTTTCAGAATAGATTCTGAGCAAATTATAAAATTCGGAGAAAAAAAATCTAAGGAACAGAATAATGGTGAGAAAGGGGCGGAATGCAAATTCCAAATATTATCTGATCAAAGCATAGAAGAAATAAAACTGGCACTTGGAAATAAAAAAAACGTATTTATTTTCTCTTTGAGAAAAGGGCTAGCAACAATGACAATATGCAAAAATTGCGGTGATACGCTAAGCTGTGAAAAATGCGGGGCACCGTTGGTACTTTACACATCACATCAAGGTAAAAAAAGAATGTTTGTCTGCAATAGATGCCAGGTGGATTTGGATGGAGATATTGTATGCAGATCTTGCCAAAGCTGGAATCTGCTGCCGCTCGGAATCGGCACTGACACAGTATATGAAGAAGCGGAGAGACTTTTTCCTGAAATTAAAATTTTTAAATTAGATAAAGAGTCCGCGAGAACAAGTCAGGGCGCAAAAAAAATTATAAAAGAATTTGAGGGAAATGCAGGGGCAATTTTGATAGGCACAGAAATGTCATTTTTCTATCTAAAAAATAAGGTACCATTGTCTATCATTGCTTCTTTTGATTCATTGTGGAATATTCCAAATTTTAGAATGAATGAAAAAATTATCCAACTTATACTTTCCCTGCTCCAAAATACCAGCGGGTCTCTAATCATCCAAACAAAAAATGAAAATAACAGCGCGCTTCTGGCAATTAAATCCGGCAATCTTTTGTCTTTCATCCGCGAAGAGTTGGAGGATAGAAAAAAAATGAGTTACCCGCCTTTTAAGCGTTTTATAAAAATCACCTACCTGGGCGACAAAGAACAAACAGTAAAATCTAGAAAGATGCTCGAGGAAATTTTCAAAGAATATTCTCCCGAGATCTTTAGCGGTTTTGTGGAACGATTAAAGGGCAAGTATCTGACCAACACCCTCATAAAAATGGACACCAAGAAGTGGTCCCTACCAGCGCTTTCTCTAAATGGCTCTATTGATGAAGATCTCCTAGCTAAACTTACTTCCCTGCCTCTTTCTTTCGAAATATTCGTAGACCCGGAAGATTTGTTGTAAATTTTAAGCCACAATTACTGTAAACTCTCCTCTTTGTATATCTTTGTTTTTATTAAAATATTCAAGAATTTCTACAGGGGTTCCGGTTTTAAATTCTTCATAAATTTTCGTCAGTTCTCGTGCAACACAGACTTTTTTATTGGGGCAAAATTTTACCAGTGATTCGAGTGTTTTTAAAATTCGGTGCGGTGATTCATAAAAAACCATCGTTCTTTTCGCTAAGGCAATCTCTTTGAATAAAGTCTCTCGTCCTTTTTTGTGCGGTAAAAAACCAAGAAAAGTAAATTCATGAGTTGGTAATCCTGAACCAGAAAGCGCTGTGATCAAAGCTGTGGCCCCAGGAATTGGAACTACTTTTACTTCTTCGTCTTTAAATTTCTCTTTTATTTTTGAAACAAGCAGAGCGCCCGGATCAGAAATCCCCGGAGTACCAGCATCTGAGACCAAAGCTAGATCTTTTCCTTCCACCAATAATTCAAAAATCTTGTCTGTTTTGGCAAGCTTGCTTTGAGCATGATAGCTCATGGTCGGCTTGTTAATATTATATTTATCTAAAATTTTTTTCGTCTCCCGAGTATCTTCGCACAAAACTAAATCAACACTCTTAAGCGTCTCAATAGCTCGGAGTGTGATGTCTCCCATATTCCCGATCGGTGTAGCAACGATGTAAAATTTTGACATATTATTTTGCTCTAATTTTAAATTCGAACGCAAAGGCTTGGGCAGGCATATTTTTTGGTTCAGTATTTAGCATTTCTTTTATAAATTTTCTTATTTTATCAAATCTCAAACCAAGTCTTTCTTCCCAATATAGAATGACTTTAGAAAAAAATTGAATTCGGGTTAATAAATCATTTGATCTATCGCGTTCTTTGAAGTCATCATTTTTATCGTTTTCAGAAAAAATATGGAAATAGGGGTCTAAATCAATTAAGTAAAGTTTATCTTTATCATCTCCTCTGGCTTTTCCGTACATGTAATCTGCTGGTTTATAGAGATCACGAACAAAACTGCTTTTATTTTTTTCGACTGAAAAAATGTATTCTATAAGCTTTAGAAATAAATCCTGTACAAGATTTTTAACAAATTCTTTTTCTTTTGCAGACTTGGCAAAATCAAGCATGTCGTGTAAATTTTTGCCCTTTATTTCATCTACCATAGCAATTAATTTCGGGGTATTTCGCCACCCAAGCTCACCTACAACAAAATCCACTTGGGGTATATTTATTCCATGAGTACTCAATCCCTTAAACACTTCCTTGATCTCCCTTACGTGCTCTTGAGTGGTTTCAGGATACACTCTTCCCATTGGTCTAAAAATCTTTCCCGGTGCAGAATCTAGATGATAAAATTTTTCAGGATCATTAGTTGCCTTTAGAGAAACAGAAGCTTGTTTTAAATCTTCCTTAAAGGGTGTACGTGGTTTTAAATTATCAGGATTTTTCATTGATTTTTTCTTGCTCTTTCTAAACTGGACGTTTTTTATTTTCTATATTTTCTCGTCCTCCATTTATCTGCAATTTTTACCCGAGTGAGTGAGCGCTCCAGCTCAGCTTCAAAATGTTCAAAATCTACATGCTCTTTATTTTGCATCAATTGTTTCAATTCTTCCGCGCGAGCTTTAGCCTGTTCTATTTTTTCGTCAGATAGTTCTGATACATGCTCCGCAAAATCTGCCAATACTGCAACTTCAGTAATATTATTTACATTTTTCACTTCTACGAAACCACCCACAACCGCCATAGGCGCGTGCTCGCCATTGATGAACGCAACAACATCTCCAGCCGTAAGACTTGTTATGAGAGGAATATGCTCTGGCAATACAGTAATTTCTCCTAGAGTCGTAGGCAGACTTACCTGGTCTACCATTTCTTCCAAAACAAGACGTTCTGGAGTGACAATTTTAAGTTTGAGTTGTTTAGCCATCCCAGTACTAAAATTTTAAATAATAATATTAATCTTTATGCCCCGTAATCAAAAATTTAGTACGGGACAGGTATTTTACATAGCGCCCCGCATATAAAATTCTCCTTCTGGTTTATCATCATGTTTTCCTTCTAAAATTTCTTTGAATGATCTAATCGTTTCAGAAAGTGGAACATACTGTCCCTTCCTACCCGTGAACTGCTCAGCTACGAAGAATGGTTGTGAAAGAAATTTTTGAATCTTGCGCGCACGAGCCACTAGTTCTTTATCCGCCTCTGAAAGTTCTTCCATACCTAGAATTGCGATAATATCCTGTAAATCTTTATAGCGCTGAAGCACACGCTGCACTTCACGAGCCACTTCATAATGCTCTTTACCGACAATATTCGGGTCAAGAATTGTTGATGAAGAATCAAGTGGATCCACAGCTGGATAAATTCCAATTTCTGAAAGAGAACGATTGAGAACCACTGTAGAATCTAGGTGCGCAAATGTCGTCGCTGGAGCTGGATCGGTCAAGTCATCAGCGGGTACATACACCGCCTGCACAGAAGTCACCGAACCTTTATCGGTGGAAGTAATTCGTTCTTGTAAAATTCCCATTTCTGTACTCAAAGTAGGTTGATAACCCACAGCGGAAGGAATACGTCCAAGAAGTGCAGACACTTCGGAGCCCGCCTGCGTAAAACGGAAAATGTTGTCGATAAAAAGAAGCACATCCTTACCTTCTGCGTCGCGGAAGTGTTCAGCCATAGTGAGACCGGAAAGAGCCACACGTAGACGCGCACCTGGCGGTTCATTCATTTGCCCGAAAACCATCGCGACTTTAGGCAACACACCGGAATCCTTCATTTCATGATATAAGTCATTACCTTCACGGGTTCTTTCTCCAACTCCCGCAAAAACAGAGTAGCCTCCGTGGTTTGAAGCAATGTTATGAATGAGCTCCTGGATGACAACAGTCTTACCAACCCCGGCTCCTCCAAAAAGCCCGACCTTTCCTCCTTTCAAAACTGGACAAATGAGGTCAATGACCTTAATTCCTGTTTCAAGAATTTCCACTTTTGTTGCTTGCACTACATATTTGGGAGCCTGGCGATGAATCGGTAGGCGTTTACCACCTGCCTGCGCAGGCAGGTCATCAATCGCTTCTCCTAGAACATTAAAAATACGCCCGAGAGTGGATGCTCCGACAGGTACAGAAATAGGCGCATTAGTATTCAAAACTGCCATTCCACGAGCAAGGCCGTCCGTTGTATCCATGGCAACTGATCGTACTAAGCCACCACCTAAATGCTGCTCAACTTCAAGAATAATTTTTTTAGTTTGCCCTGAAGTATTTGAAGGGTCGTCTTTCATCACTTCTAAGGAGGTATAAATGTCTGGTAAATTTTCCCCGAAATCTACGTCGACTACCGGCCCGATGATTCTCTTGATTGTACCTGTTGTTTTCATAATTCTTTATAATTAATTTTTAATTCTTAATTTGTAATTCTTAGTTGACACTCACCATGCCTGCGCTAATTTCTGATATCTCCCTGGTAATATTTGCCTGTCGCGCTTTGTTAAACATCAACGTGAGATCATCAATCATTTCTCCAGAAGCTTCGCTCGCATTCTTCATCGCCATCATCCTAGAAGATTGCTCTGAGGCATTAGATTCAAGAAGCATTTGATATATCTGCATTTTGGTAATTTTTTCTGCCAATTCACCTATTAATTTTTGCTTATCTCCCTCAAACAAATAATCTGTTAACTCCCCAGATACTTTATTTATATTTTGTTCATTTTCTCCCAAATTTTCTATCAGTTCCTTCAATTCTGTCTTAGAAACTGGAAGAACTTGTCTAATATTTGGCTTTTGGGTGAGAGCAGAAACAAAATCAGTGTAAGCAACAAAAACCTTATCATAATTTCCCAAACTGTATTCGTTTATTAAAAGATTGGCTATGGGAGTGACATCAGAAATAGAAATATTGTCTGGAATTTCAAAAAAACTAGCTAAGACATTTTGGTTCACACGACGCATTGCGACATCTCCCTTTTTTCCTATTGAAATTACATCTACCTTAAAACCCTTAATTAGAGCAAGGGTTTTTTTGATAATTTGCGCATTATAGGCCCCGCAAAGTCCACGATTAGAAGTAATTAAAAGTAGCAAAGCCTTGCCTTTGGTTTCTTCCTTGGTGCGTTCTAGAAAAAGCGGATGGTCTATCTTGTCACCATTTTTGGCCACTGAAACAAGAAGTTCCCAAGAATATCCGGCGTATAAACGCGAAGCTAAAGTAGAAGAAACCGCGCGCTTCATCTTTGAAGCCGCCACGAGTTCCATCGCCTTGGTGATTTTCTTGGTGTTTTTCACACTCTTTATTCTTCTTTTAATTTCTTTAGTGCCAGCCATTTTATTTATTTAGAACTACTTTTGAAAACTTAATTTAAAATCTTGAATTACTTTTTTTAACTCTTCTTCACCTTTTTCATCCCACATTTTCTTTTCTGCAATTTGCTTGTAGAAAACTTTTGCATTGCGCTCACTATAATCTGTGAGTCCTTGCTCAAATTCTTTTATTTTTTCAAGCGCAATATCGTCCATAAATCCATTCGTCAGAGCATAAAGAGTGACGACTTGATGCTCTGTCTTCACTGGTGCATATTGAAGTTGTTTCAAAACTTCCACCGCTCTTTTGCCGCGTTCGAGCTGGCGCTTCGTATTGTCGTCAAGATCAGAACCAAACTGCGCAAAGGCTTCAAGTTCACGAAACTGCGCTAGGTCAAGCTTGAGAGTTCCAGCTACTTTTTTCATAGCTTTTATTTGAGCAGTTCCCCCCACGCGAGATACTGAAGAACCGACGTTTACAGCCGGGCGAATTCCTTTGTAGAAAAGATCAGTCTCCAAGAAAATCTGTCCATCGGTAATTGAAATAACATTTGTCGGAATATATGCGGAGATATCACCCGCCTGAGTTTCAATAATCGGGAAAGCGGTGATTGATCCTCCTCCGTATTTTTCATTTCTTCGGCAAGCGCGTTCAAGCAAACGTGAATGCAAATAGAAAACGTCTCCCGGATAAGCTTCTCGGCCTGGTGGTCGGCGAAGCAGCAAGGAAATTTCTCGATAAGCGACAGCGTGCTTAGAAAGATCATCATATATAATTAAAACATCTTTGCCTTTATCCATAAAATATTCAGCGATAGAGACTCCAGTATAGGGCGCAATATATGAAAGCGAGGCAGCTTCCGAAGCTCCGGCGGAAACGATCACAGTGTATGCCATAGCGCCGCCTTCTTCGAGACGAGCTTCAATTTTTCGAAGTTTTGAATCTTTCTGCCCAATAGAAACATATACGCAGATCATGTTTTGGCCTTTCTGATTTAAAATTGCATCAATTGCAAGCGCAGTTTTGCCTGTCTGTCTATCGCCGATAATAAGCTCACGCTGTCCGCGACCGACGGGAATAATAGCATCAATAACTTTAATACCTGTAGCGACTGGCTGATCGACAGAAAGACGAGTCACAACTCCAGGAGCAACTTTTTCAATCGGATAAGCTGAAAGTCCTGAGCTTGTCGAAGGATTATTTCCTTTAATTACCCCCTTTCCATCTATCGGCACACCGATCGCATTCACCACGCGACCCAAAATATTATCACCCACTGGAATTTCCAATATTCTGCCTGTTGCTTTGACTTCGTCTCCTTCTTTGATTTTTGAAAAGTCACCTAAAATAATAACACCAACTGCATCTTCTTCCAGATTGAGAGCCACACCAATCTCCCCCCCTGGAAAAGTAACCATTTCGGAAGATTTAATATCTGACAAACCAGAAACTTTGGCAATTCCATCAAAAACCTCTAAAACTTTTCCCACCTTTTCTACTTTGAGCTCGAGTGAAAAATTTTCTATTTCTCTTTTTAAATTTTCTACAATATGATTATTCATTAGCTCTTAATTAAATATTCTTGTAATTGACTAATTTTATTTTTTAGAGTTAAATCAATAACTTCATCATTCACTTCTATTTTAAATCCGCCAAGCAATCTCTCATCCAAATTTTCAATTATATTTGCAGTCTTCATGGCATACCGGCGAGCAATTTTTTGTTCTAATTCTTTTTTTAGATCGCTGTCTAATTTCCTAGAACTGGATACTTTTGCCACTGCCCTACCTTCTTCTTCGTTGATTATTTTATTTAAACGAGCAAGTATGTCTCCTGATTTGGATATTAATCTTTTCTTGGCCAAAAAATGAACAACTTTTTTATAAAAACTTTCACCCGAATCAGTTTTTGATGCCAAATAAATCGCGCGGGCTATATTATTGTTTGAAATTCCTGCCATATTATAAATTATTCATCCCCTGCTTATCTTTCAATAATTTTTCTGTTGCGAGCATGGCAAGATTTATTATTTCTTTTTTTGCCTCTTCTACCATCTTCACTTTTTCTGCTTCAAGAGTCTTTTTGCCGCTTTCCATCATGACACTCACTTGTTTCTTCGCGTCCTCTAGCATTATTGCCTTATTTGCTTCGGCTTCTTTTTTCCCATCTTGAAAAATTTTATTGGCTTCTGCCTTCGCTTTTAAAAGAACCTCGTTATATTCCGCGCGAGTTTTTTCAAGAATTTCTGCGTTTGCTTTAGCATCAAGAATACCCTTGCCTATTTTTTCGCTTCTCTCTGTCATCAATTTTGAAAGCGGTTTCAAAGCAAAAATATACAGCACCACAAAAACAACTCCAAAATTTATTGCTTGGGCAATAATAATTTTCCAGTCTATGTGAAATGTTGAAATAATTGACTCCATGAATTTATATCCCGATTTCCTCCTCCCCTGCGAAGGGGAGGATTGAGGAGGGGTCTCTGACCCCCTTGCCTTTCAGGCACTCCCCCTTGGCAGGGGGAGAAAAATACTAAATCGAAAACGCAATAACCAGCGCGTAAATGGCGATAGCTTCAGCAAATGCGCAGGCGAGAAGCATCGGGACAAGGATCTTGCCGGCTGCTTCTGGATTGCGTCCGATTGATTCCATAGCTTTGGAGCCGATCATGCCGATGGCAATAGCTGGAGCAATAGCCCCGACTGCCATAACGATTGCTTTTGCAAATGTCTCTGAATCCATAAAATTTTTTAATTAATTAATAATAATCGACTCATTTATAATATTGTGTCCGCTACCCGACTCATTATGCGAAGCATTATGGGTGGATTCATGTTCATCGTGATCAGAAGCTCCAATTGTAAAGTAAACCACCAGCAAAATTGAAAAAATAAGCGCTTGAATAACTCCTACAAGTAGTTCAAGAAAAAGAAAAGGTATTGGAATAAAGTAAGCCACCAAGGCCGCCATAGATGCCAAAAGCACTTCTCCAGCAAATACATTACCAAAAAGACGGAAAGAAAGCGAGGCAACTTTTGCAAGTTCACCGACAATTTCAATTAAACCAACAAAGAACGTAATAGGCGCAACGATAATAATCGTCGGCTCCTCTCGGATTTTTGTAAATATTCCGCCGAGCACTTTTAGATTAACATATTTGTTAAAAGTTTTCCATAAGCCTATAGAGAGAACGCCAAAGATATTTGCGCCAAGCACAGCCATGGTGGCTAGAGCAAGTGTAGTATTTATATCAGCAGTTGCCCCGCGCAAAAACGGGACAAAAAGGAGGCCATGTTCTCCCTTCTCTAGAATTCCAAATCCACCGAGCGGAGTGATACCCAGCCAATTGCTAATAAGAATAAAAAAGAAAACTGAAATGGCAATTGGGAAAATTTTTATCGAAAGAGCTCTGCTGTTTGTCACCTGATCGCACAAAGAAAGCGCGCCCTCTATAATTATTTCAAAAAGATTCTGCAATTTACCAGGGACTTCCCGCAACTTTGAACGCAAGACTAAAGAGAGAATAATTAAAATGGCAACTACCACCCAGCTCGTCAAAAGCGCGTTGGTAATGGTGAAATTTTCAAAATGAAAGATCGGTTCAGCAAATAATGTGATTTCTTGAGATATTTTTTCCATAGATTAATTCTTTTGTGAATCCTTATTTTCTGCGTTTTTTAATTTCTGCATATAATTTTTCATAACTCGCCAAATACCAAAACATGTCACCAAAAAACCAACCCCTGTGAACACTAGAAAAATAACCGGCCGTGTTCCATAGTAGGCATCTAGCATTTTACCAAAAATTAGCGCGAGCACAATAGGCACCACAATCCAAGTCGAAACCTCGCTCAATATTTGCATTCCTGGTTTCCACCATGGACCTTTCGTATTTAAATCATTTTTTTCTTCTTCCATTTTGGTGAGCGTGGATGGGATCGAACCATCGACCTCTGTCTTATCAGGACAGCGTTCTACCACTGAACTACACGCTCAAAATTTTTAAAAACAACATATGAAATATAACAGAAAAAACAAACTTCGGCAAATTCTCTAAACAAAAACCCCGCTCTCGCGGGGTATCTGTTTTAAAGACAATAGAATTAGTATTCTCGGCGTCCTCCTCCGTTGCCGTATCCGCCGTTACCACCTGTTCGTGGTGGACGAGCTTCCATAGGGCGAGCTTCGTTGACAGTCAGTTTGCGTCCTTCGAATTCTTGTTCATTGAACATAGAAATTGCTTTCCCCGCCTCTTCTTGCGAAGACATTTCTACGAACCCAAAACCTTTTGAACGACCAGACATTTTGTCCATGATAATCACAGCAGAAACAACTGTTCCGGCTTGTGCGAAGAGCTCTTTAAGGGCATCTTCTTGAGTGCTGTAAGGGAGTCCCCCTACATATAGCTTTGTAGCCATACTTTAACTTCTTCCCTTTTTACTAAAAGGGACAAAAAACTATTTAATAAACTCCGACCTAGATCGGAGCGTAGAAACTCGATTTCGCTAAATGAGACCCTACACTAGAATAGTATCATAACTGCAAAAGAAAGTAAAACCAGAAATGTGGTCTACTCTTCTTCATCCCCCACTGCGCCAGATTCAAGATCAGCAATAATTCCTCCGATTTCTCCTTCCATTATTTTAGGCAGATTGTGCCAAGATTTTTTGATACGGTGATCAGTGACTCGATCTTGAGCAAAGTTGTAGGTGCGGATTTTTTCACTGCGATCACCAGAACCAATTTGTCCTTTGCGAATACCTGCGTGTTTCGCAGCTTCTTTTTCTTCTTCTAGTTGCTGAAGTTTGGACGTCAAAATCATCATCGCTTTTTCGCGATTGGCCAGCTGGCTGCGCTCATTTGTGGATCGCACATCTAGACCTGTTGGTTTGTGAATAATGCGCACAGCTGTCTCTACTTTATTCACGTTTTGTCCGCCTTTGCCGCCAGAACGCGAATATTCCATTTCAAAGTCCGCAGGATTTATTACAAAATTTATTTTCTTGCGAATCGGTAACACTGCTACCGAGGCAGTAGAAGTATGCACTCGGCCATTTTTTTCTGTTGCCGGAATTCTTTGTACTCGATGCACACCAGTCTCATAACGTAACTTTTTAAAAACATCTTTCCCTTTGATTTCAAAAGAGGCTTCTTTGTAGCCGTTCAAATCGCTTTTGGACTCATAATTGACCTTCCACTGCCAACCCTGCATTTCCGCAAACTTCTCATACATGTGCGCTAGCTCCCAGGCAAAAAGAGAGGCTTCATCGCCACCAGCGCCAGCTCGCACCTCTAAAACTATTTCATTTGTCCCGAGCTCGTCGAGGGATTTATCTTTTTCTAAAATGTCTTCTACTTGTTTCTCAAGCCGCTCTTTTTCTTCCTGAATCACCGCGAGTTCTTTGGCCGCCATTTCATGCAAAGTTTCATCACTCGCTAGCATTTCCCGGACCTCCGCCTCCTCGCGCGCTAATTTTTCTAACGCAGTCGCTAGATAGTTCGTCCGGTGATCCTTTTTTAATTCTTCGAGATTTAGGTTCATACAATAAAATAAATTAAAAATACTTTTTTGAACGGTCTGGGGATTTTTTCCAAGGACCTGAGAAAAAGTATTTTTAATTTATTTTTTAGCTTTAACAGTAGCCGCTTTGCGCTTATTGAATCTTTCCACGCGTCCCGCAGTATCCATTATTTTTTCATTGCCTGTATAGAACGGGTGACAATTGCTGCAGATTTCCATAGCAATGGACGGCATAGTAGAACCAACCACAAAAACCGCACCGCAGGCACAAGTAGCTTTGGTATTTAGATCATATTTGGGGTGTATATCCTTTTTCATTGCTCAACCAGATTATCACAGGTTTTCAATTAAAGCAAATCGATATTTGCTTGTATTTGAGATTTTAATTTCATAACACTTCTACTATAAGTGCACGAAGATCCTCCAGAACCATAATATCTGCAAGCCGCGCGTTGTTGCGAACTTGCGCTGTTGCCTACGGCCCCAAGGTCGCTCAAATACATCCCAGAAGCCATAAAAGCATCGCGGGGCGACCAAGGATTGGCAAAATATCCTAAAATAGCTTGCAAACGATCTTCAAATAATTTCCAAGTTGATGGAATAAACTGCGCTGGACCCATAGCTCCTCCATACCCGGCCACTCCCGGGATAGGACAAGAAACTGCTGTCTGATATGCATTAAAGCCAAGCATATTTGTTATTTCCAGGAACGGCGCCACGTCGCGCGTTGGCTTCATCACGTTTGAAAACGGTGTACCAGTATTTTTCCCCACCCCAGCACCTGTATCCGGATTGGTTAAATAACATTGGCCCACATTTGCACCCAAATTTGATTCTTGGGTCAAAATTGCCAAGAGAAAAGCTGGGTCAACGTTTAACTTACTATTCACTTCATTGGCATAGGTAAGCGCTGTTCCAAATTCAATTTTTTGCGAGATTCCCGCTAGACTGAAAAGAGCACTGCGTATTTTATCGGCCTGGGCTTTCTTTTGCGCCGCTAATTCTTTATAAGCATCTTCTTTTTGTTTAGAAATATTTAAAAGTTCTTTCTTGTCGGCTTCGGATTTAGCGACAGTTTTTTGCGCGCTTTCTAATTCAGCTTTTGCGTCAGTTTCCGCATCTTGTTTTTTCTCCAGGTCTTGCTTGGCAACTTCGGTTTCTTTTTTTACCCCATTAATAACATCGATAGAATTTTTTACTGCTTGTTTGATTGAATTATATGACTCTAAATCACTGTAAAAATTGGAGACACTGTTGTTTGAGAGAATCAAATTCACTAAATTAGTATTGTCAAATTCATTGGTATTTCGAAGCAGCTGTGCCAAAGATTCATGCTCACGGTCAATTTTGCTGGAAAGTGAATTGATAGTGCTAATCTTTTCTGCGATATTTATTTTCAATTGGGCAATAACAAGCGCCCGAGCTTTTATTTTAGTTTTTAGCGCGTTAATTTGGCTATTTAGATAATCTACATCGCCTTTGAGCGTACCAGTTTGTTTCTGCTGTTCTTTTTGCTTGTTTAAAAGATCCGTAAGTTGATTTTCTATTTGCGCGAGCTGATTTTCACAATATGCCCTGTCTGTAGAATTGGAAGAGGTGTTTAAAGTTAAACAGTCAAAATCAGCAAACACTTGATTTGCCAAATTTAAAAATATTAACACAAAAACAAAAAAAGTTATGAATATCTTTCTTACCATAACTCTTATTATAACATAAATTATGTTTATTTCTTTTCCGCTTTCTCCTCTTTAGCTGCTGCAGCAACAGGTTCAGCGCTAGGCTCACCTTCTTCTTCTTTCTTGCCTTTCTTCTCTACTTCAATTGCAGATAAATCTACGGGAGCAGCAACTTCTTCTTTCTCTTCAACTTGTTCTACTACCGAGGCAACTACATCAGTAGGATTATCAATCACAACAACCCCAGCTGGAAGTTTTATATCTGAAACAAAAACCTGGTCTTTAAGTGTTTCCAGTTTAGAAATATCAACAACGAGATCGTGTGGAAGATCATTGGGCAAAGCTTCAATTTTAATTTCATGTAGTACTTTGACTAAGTTTCCAATACCACTCTTCACAGCATTTGAAACACCCGCGAAAACAAGCGGAACATCCACGCGAATTTTCTTTTTCATGTCAATAGCTAAGAAATCCACATGAATGGGTTCCTCGGTGACAGGATCAACTTGCACTTCGTGAATAAGGGCATCTATATTCCCTTCTGGTGTTGTAATTTTAACAGCGGAAGACTCACCAGCGTCCCGCCAAACTTTCTTAAATTCAACCATGCCCACTGAAATAGAGGTGGCATTTTTCCCAGCCCCATAAAAAACAGCAGGGATTTCACCCCCCTTGCGCAATGTGTTTAGTTTTAAACTTTCATCTCTTGATTTAGCTTTAATGGCAAACATAGAAAAGATTATACATGAAAAGCATATAAAAGCAAATTTAGACTCTGTGAACAGCCTGATGTTCCAGGGCTATATGTGAAGCCAAATATTCTTTTGTGCCCGCTTGGGTGGATATAATCCCCTCTCCCGTGGCTGGAACTTTTTTGCCGGGGTTGAAAATGTTTTGCGGGTCGAAAATTTCTTTAATTTTTTTAAATATATTCGTTATCCTGTTTCCATACATTTTTTCTAAGTATGGCGTGCGAATAAGGCCGTCATTGTGTTCTGCAGTAATTGAGCCATGATATCGAATCACAAGGTCATAAACCTGTTCTCCTAACTCCGTAACTATCTTGGCTATATCGTTTCGCTTGAAATCCATCAGTGGTATAACATGAAAATTACCATCTCCCGCATGCCCCGCTAAAGTAGAAATTAAATCATATTTACTGATAATTTTATTTAATTCTGGAAGAAATTTCGGTAGAAATTCGGGACGGACAATAATATCATCAATAAACGGCGCAGTGCGCATATCTTTTACATGCTTTCGCAACAAGGCAAAACTTTCTCTTCTGATATCCCAATATTTATTTGCTTCGGCTGTGGACTCTGTAATATGAACTTTTAATTTGAAATTCTTAATTTTTTCTACCAATTGTAAGCATTTGTCTTGCACTACTTTTTCATCCCTGCCGGCAAATTCTGCCAAAATAATTAATTTTGGGATGCCGCCAGTCAGAAACATGAAAAACTCAGGAAAAAAACTCCACATGAATTTAATCATCCCAACTAATCCTTTATTTTTTAAAAAATCTGGGAAAAATTTAACCGCTAATTTCATTGTCTTATTGTCATATGTCTCAAGAGACTCAGGATGATGTGTCAAAATCTCATCCACCAAACGACCCAGTGGTTCTAGATCGTTTGTAAAGATAACTACTAGTTTGGAATATTTATTTTCAGGTATCAATTTAATGGTCATTTCGGTTACTATTCCTAAGGTGCCCTGCGAACCAACAAGGAGTTTATTTAGATCAAAAATACTTGCCCCACTTTGGCGCGAGTTATCTCTTAAAACATTCCAAAGATAATATCCCGCAGAATTTTTGCTTACTCTTGGTTTGGCTTGTTTTATTTCCTCTTCATTAGCTTTTATTAAATTAAAAATATTTTTATAAACATTTCCCTCGAAATCGTTTTGCGCTATTTTTTTCTCCAAAGCTTCTTGATTGAGTGGTTTTACGACATATTCATTTCCATCAGCGAAAACTACTTTGGCCGATAAAATATAATCTTCCATTTTTCCATATTTCAAAGTTCGCTCACCGGCTGAATTGTTGCCATACATTCCACCAAGCGCATTCAAACTTTTTGAAGCTGTGTAACAAGGCAAAATGAGCCCTTTGGCTAAAGTTATTTTTTCAAAATCGCGATAAAACATGCCGGGTTGCACCGCAATTTCCCATTCTGCTTTACTTTTCATCGGCAGTGGCCCGCCGATTAATTTATTCATATAGCGGGTGAAATCCAAAATGATAGATTCCCCAATCGCTCCACCGGACATATCTGTACCTGCACATCTGGCAGTAATAGAAAGTTTTGGATATTTTATTTTATTTTCCCCCACCCACTTAACTAAATTTTTTACGTCTTCAGAATCTTTTGGGAAAAGCACAATCTTCGGCCGAACTTCGAGCAAGCTCGCATCGTGCGAATATTTTACGAGGGTTGCTTCACTATCGTCTGCATCACCCTTAAAAAATTTTAGAATTTCTTCTTTCACTCAAATATTATAGCACTATTTATTCCCAAAAAATTAAAATTAAAGATAATATTCCGAAAACCATTCCGGTAAGTTGTATTTTATTAATTGATTCACCATAAAAATATATGCCTATTATTGAAGCACCTATAGCTGAACCAACAGAAAATATCAGAGCTCCCCGAGCAAGACCTGAACCACTTTTAATACTCCAAAGCCAAAAAATATTTGTAATTATATATGCAACGATAGCGCCAACCCAAAGATACCAATAACCCTTAAGGGAATACTCTTTAGAAATAATGTCAGCAATTAATTCACAAATAACTACCAGCCCAATTGCAAATATCCAAATCATTTTATTTTTTATATTTCCCTATAGACGCTTCGCTATTATTCCTGGCGGCGTTTATTAAAAGATCCTGGGCCCCTTTTATATCAGCAGGGTTTTCTGCCCAATATTTCAGAGCTTGATTTTGAATTGCTCGAGCATAAGAAAATGTCAGTGGCCATGGCAAAGGACCGGAATTGTGCATAGCATTTAGATTTTTGGTGGCGTCTTCGTCACTCTGGCCTCCAGACAGAAAAACTATTCCACCTATATCCCTTGGCACACTTTCTGTTAGGCATTTCAGAGTCATTTTCGCTACCTCTTCTGGGGAAGATTTTTCTTTTGCATCTTTCCCCGCGAGCACCATATTTGTCTTTAAAATCACCCCCGGCATGAAAACATCCAACTTTTTTAATTCAGAAAAAACAGCATCCAAGCTGCGCGCCGTAACTTCATAACATTTTTCTTGACTATGTGCGCCCTCCATTAAAACTTCTGGCTCGACAATCGGCACAATGTCCTCCGTCTGACACAATAGAGCATATCGAGCCAAAAATTCAGCATTTTCTCTAATGCAATCATCTGATGGAGTCTTTTCTCCTATTTTAAAAACTGCCCGCCATTTGGCAAAAGTTGCACCCAATTTTTTATATTCACTTAATCTTCTTTCGAGTCCTTCAAGCCCATTAGTAATTTTTTCAGCAGGATGCCCAATATAATCTTCTAAACCTTGATCAACCTTTATACCAATCTCAATTCCTTTCTCTGTCAACACAGAAGTGAAACTCTTGCCTTTGAGGGTTGATTGCCTGATAGTCTCATCAAAAAGAATGCAGCCGGAAATATACTTTTCAAGCGAAGGCGTGGTTATTAGAAGTTCGCGATATTCTCTTCTTTTTTCTTCGGTTTGTGACACCCCGAGATCTGAAAAACGCCTATTGCAAGTATTTAAACTCTCATCCATCGCCAAAATCCCCTTGGGTGATTTTATTAGCCGCGCGATTGTTTCAACCAGTGTATTATTGTTCATTTAAGTAAATCAATTAAAATTTCTTTAGCAACAGCTGGATTGGCACTGCCTTTTGTTTCTTTCATAATTTGTCCGACCAGAGACATCAACGCCTGTTCTTTGCCCCCTTTGTAATCAAGAACAACTTTTTGATTTGCTCCAATGATTTTTTGCGCGATCTCTTTCAGAAGGCTAGTGTCACTAGTTTGAAGCAATCCTTCTGCTGTTGCTATTTTAAGAGGAGATTCATCTTTAATCAAAATTTTTACCAAAATATCTTTTGCCGCGCGAGAAGAAATTTTATTATCTACGACTAAATTTATTAATTCAGCAAAATTTTCTTCACTGGGAAGTTTGGCTTCCAGATTAGATTTTTTAATGCCAATATAATCAGAAGTTATATAGTTTGAAGCAGTTTTAATTTTCTCTTGAACTTGCAAAATTGTTGCGATTTTCTCAAACCAAGCACCCAAGACAGGATCGTTGATATAAACTTCGATATCTTCATCTTTAATACCAAAATCTTTCTGATAGCGTGCGCGCTTTTGCATAGGTAATTCTGGTAATTCTTTTCGCATTTTATCCAAATCAAAAGCCTCGTGTAGCTTCATTTTTGGCAAATCTGGGTCTGGAAAATATCTATAATCAGCGCTTCCCTCTTTTTTTCTTTGCGAAAAAGTTTTCTGTTTGCCTTCATCCCAGCCTCGAGTCTCTTGGACTATCTCATCCCCTTTTCCTTCTTCCATAAGCGCAGTCATTCGATCAACTTCATATTTTATAGCGCGTTCCACACTTCTGAAAGAATTTAAATTTTTAACTTCGACTTTTGTGCCTAATTTTTTCGGATCAGAGGAAATCGAAATATTTGCTTCCACGCGCATCTCACCTTTTTCCATGTTTGCTTCAGACACACCAAGATACCACAGAATCAGCTGCAATTCTTTAGCAAACCTTGAAGCTTTTTTCGCTGTCTCTTCTGCATTTTCAAAAGTATGCGGTTCAGTCACAAGCTCCATCAAAGGCACCCCAGCACGATTGAAATCAACTAAAGAAAAACCTGCACTGAGCGACTTGTCCTGAGTATTACCGAAGGAAGCCGAAGTGTCTCCCTCTCGGTGTTTGTTGTTAGCCGTATCTTCTTCTAGATGAATGCGAGTAACATCCATCTCAGCCAAACGCCCGCCAGAAACTATTGGATATTTAAACTGTGAAATCTGATAACCCTTGGGAATATCCGGATAAAAATAATTCTTACGATCAAATTCTGAAAAGTCCGCAATTGTTCCATCTATCGCCAGCCCAACTTTGATCACATTTTCAATTGCTTTTTTATTTGCCACAGGCAAAGTACCCGGATGTGCCATGCAGACTGGGCAAATATTCACATTTGGACGCTCTTCATCTGGATCATTCTTGCACGAGCAAAACATCTTTGTCTGCGTCTTTAGCTCTGCGTGTATTTCAAGTCCAATTGTGGGGTAATATTTGTTTGGCATATTGTAAATTCTATTTCTTTTTTAAAATCTTCGCGAGCGCGTCATTAAATTTCTTTATCATTTTATCATCAAACAAAGATAAAACAAAAACTTTTTTATTTAATTTTTCAAAAGTAGCTATCACTTTTGTAACAACTTTCGAATCATCTATCACGTCTGCTTTAGTCAAAATTATTATCTCTTCTTTTGAGGCCAAACCTTCAACGCCCAATTTTAATTTTTTATCATATTTTTCAAGCTCTTTGCGAATCTCTTTATAACTTTTTATCATGCCAGTACTTCCTTTGACTAAATTTTCAAAAGACACGAGATGTGCGAGCATTTTTGTACGCTTGATGTGTTTTAAAAACTTAACACCCAGCCCTTTACCCTCTGCTGCTCCTTCAATGATTCCTGGAATATCCGCAATGATGTAGCCATAAAAATCTCCCAAATTTGGATCAAGCGTGGTAAAAGCATAATCCCCGACCTTCGCTTCCGCATTAGTAAGAGTATTTAAAAGTGAAGTTTTTCCTGCATTTGGCAAACCAATGAGTCCAATATCCGCAAAAAGTTCAAGCTCAATCTTAAAGTTTCCCTTCTCACCTTCTTGACCTTCCCGCGATTCTTTAGGAGTGGTGTTCGTAGAACTTTTAAAATGTTCGTTGCCAAATCCACCATATCCACCCCTCAAAACCATAAATTTTTGATCAGCTTCGGTGAGTTGCCACACTTCATCTGTTTCCAAATTGGTAACAATAGAACCAATCGGCAATTCCAAATAAAAATCTTCTCCATTTTTTCCATGGAGACTTTTCTTTCCGCCGTCTTCCCCCCTGCCCGCTCCAAAACTTTTCTTTGCTTTATATTTTGAAAGTATATTAACATCGCGCACGGCCAAAATATAAAAATCCCCGCCCCGACCGCCATCTCCACCCGAGGGCCCGCCTTTAGGTACGAATTTCTCTTGTCGCCAGCGCACCACGCCATCGCCACCACGCCCAGCTTCGGCGTATATTGTCATTTCATCAATAAAAGCCATATACTTATGATTCTACCGCAATTTGGGCTAATTTGATAGCCCCTTCTTTAGACCCTGCCACAGCCATAAAAAGCGCCCGATGGCAAAATACGGCATTTCTGACTCCTGTTACGTTTTGCAATTCTTCATCTTTAAGCCCTGCCCAAAGTTTCGGCAAATTTTTCCTATTGATAAATGTTTTGGGATCTTGCCGTATAGCCTTCACTCCCCAAGTACCTCCTGTTTTCCTGGGATAAACCGCAAACAGCGGTTCAGGAAAATTAAAAAGTATATATTCAAAAGGATAATTTTTATCCAAAATAATTATCCTTTTATCTACTGAATTATTGTAAACAGCCATCACAGCATTTTCCGCCTCAAGCATGTCTTGAACTTGGATTATTTCCCGAGTTAAAACTGTTTTTGCTATTTCTACGCACTTTAAAAACATGTCGTCAATATTGATTTCTGTTTCTCTCCATGTCGGCTCCATCGCAAAGAAAATATTTTGGATATAATACGGTGTCACTTCATATTTATTTTCCACCAAATCAAAACCGTTATCCCAAGCATCAATAGGCGCGCAAAGGCGTTTCTCTATTAATTCAGCCTCTCTTTTGCCGCCTGCAACTATTTTGCCAAACTTTTTCCATACCAAACCAAAGGCCGCATATTCTATATTATTTGGCCCCTTACCTGCGCCCCCTATCTGATGGTGATCAAAAAGATTTTTTTCTTCGTCATGTATTCCGCCTACATCAAAAACATAATCTCCGGTTTTTATTATTTCGGGATCTCTCGTACGAATTACTTCAAATTCCTGATTGTTTTTTTCTAACATTAAAGACAATGTAGCGCAAGCGAAAATATCGTCTGCATGGAAGGATCCATTGTGGGTGATTAATTTTTTCTTTGATTGTTTATTGTTTGTCTCCATAAAATTCTTCTGAGAGCTCATAAAGCCAGCTCACCAGCTTATCAAAAAAGATAAATATTATAAATAGTACAATAATCACTAACGTAAATTTCCAAATCTCACGACTGATGTGCAAGGCAGTATAACCAAAAAAATATCCAAGAGATAATAACGCCGGAGCCCAAATTATTGTTGAAGAAATTTCTGCCTTTAAAAATTGCTTGTACTCTATCTTTTCATAACCACAAAATATAACTACTAAGTAGTTCACCCCCATTATAAATTTTGAAACAAAAATAGACCAAAATGGCTTAATTTTAAATCTGGGCAAAATACTGTAAACACGTTTTTGAATGTATTTAAAAATATTATGGTGATTGAATGTTTTGTACAAAAACTCTCCTAGTGCATAAAATACGAAGGTTTTGGAAAATGCTCCTAAAATAATGAATAAGAGAGAGAACCAAAAATTCAACGCGCCTAAGTGCGACAATATACCCACAGAAATTATAACTATTTCGCCTTCAAAAATAAGCCCGAAAAAAATTATCAAATACGCTAAAGCTTGATGGTGCTCGACTGCATTAGTTAGAAGATTAACTGTGTACATAAACTTTAAAAAAGAGAATCTACCACTTCTTTGACCATAGCTCCCTCTGCTTTGCCTTTTAATTCCTTCATCAAAGCAGACATGAGGACACCCTTATCGGTGCCATCAGAAATACCAAGCTCGTCTTTTTTCAAAAGAGCAATTTTTTCTATTTCATCTTTAGCCATCATCTTTGGCAGATAAGTTTCTAAAATTGAAAGCTCCTCTTGTTCTTCTTTGACCAAATCCTCTCTGCCTCCTTTCTTAAATTGCTCAATAGAATCTTTGCGTTGTTTGGCCAGCCGAGTAACGACCGTAAGCGCTTCCTCGTCTGTTAGCATTTCCTGTGGCTTTTTATTTTTTGCTACCAGCTCATTAGTAAAAGCTGCTGACATTGCGCGAAAGGCTTTCAACTTGAGCGCATCCTTTGCCATCATTGCCTCTTTTATTCCATTTTTTATTTGTTCATGTAACATATTGTCTCTATTCTATCAAAATGTGATAAAATAACCAAATGCAAAAGAAAACACCTGCGCTAATATTTTTTGATACGGAAACAACTGGAAATACGGAAAACGATTTTTTGGTGCAAATCGCATACAAAAGCGATGATGAAAAATTTGCCGGATTATACAAACCCGAAGTCAAAATCCCCCCGGAGGCTTCAGCCGTGCACCACATCACCAACAAAATGGTCGCCGAAAAACCAACTTTTAAAGAAAGCGGTGATCAAGCAAAAATTAAAAAACTTTTTGAAGATGAAAACACCGTAGTGGTAGCGCACAATGCACCTTTTGATCTGATGATCCTGGAAAAGGAAGGCATCAAGCCAAAGAAATTTATTTGCACGCTTAGAGTGGCTAGAGAATTGGACAAAGAAGAT
This sequence comes from Candidatus Nomurabacteria bacterium, assembly GCA_023267195.1. Taxonomy (GTDB): domain Bacteria; phylum Patescibacteriota; class Minisyncoccia; order Phycocordibacterales; family UBA9973; genus UBA9973. The sequence goes on along the minus strand of JAHFNT010000005.1, from coordinate 101,687 downwards.
AAAATAGAAAGATATAATTTACAATACCTGCGATACTTGCTTGAAATTGAAATTGAAGCAATCGCGCATGACGCCATGGGTGATGTATTAGTGCTCGAAAAACTTTTTGAAAGATTGAAAAACAAACTTGTAAAAGAGGAAAATTTGAGCGAGGAACAGGCAATAGAAAAAATGGTAGAAATTTCATCGCACCCTTCCCTTTTCCGGACAATGAATTTCGGCAAGCATAATGGCAAAAAAATAGAAGAGGTATTAGCTATGGACCGTGGATACTTGGAATGGCTTCTAGCTCAAAAATTGGAAAGCGATCAAATTGAAGACGATTGGATTTATACGCTTAAGCATCACTTAGGAAAATAAAATATGGACAATACCTTATTTATCATAATAGCATTCCTGATCGGCGGAATAATTGCCTATTTTATCTTTGGTAAAAAGAAAGAAGAAGAAAAAGAAGACAGCCCGGCTTTATTGATGCTCCAGCAACAAATGGCGGAGCTTACCCGTGAAGTAAATAAAAACTTGATAGGTGTAGCCCGTGAACAGACTAAAACAAATGAAGCCACCAGGCAATTCATAGCCATCGCTGATAAATTGGGCGATTTGGAAAAAACTTTGAAACACCAAAAACAGCGGGGTAATTGGGGTGAAGCATCACTCGAACTTATTCTTTCAAATACTCTGGCTCCTGGCCAATATAAAATGCAATATGAATTTAAAAATAAAGAAGTTGTAGATGCAATCATAATAACTAAGGAAGGCATAATTCCAATTGACGCAAAATTTTCTTTAGATAATTACGATCGTGTCGTGCACGCCATGGATGATCGTCAACGCGAAGAACTTGAAAAAGAATTTAAAAATGATTTAAAAAAGCGTATTGATGAAACAGCAAAATATGTTCGCCCGGAAGAAAACACTCTCCCTTTCGCTTTTATGTATATTCCAGCAGAAGCGATATATTACGATTTGCTTGTCAATGAAGTCGGATCAATAAAAGTTAATACGAGAAATTTAATAGACTATGCTTACAACGAGAAAAAGGTTATCATAATTTCTCCTACAACTTTTATGGCGTATTTACAATCAGTGCTTTATGGCTTTAAGGCCTTCAAGATAGAAGAGTCCGCTAAAGAAATAATTAAAAAAGTTGAGGACCTGGGTAAGCATTTGAAATCTTATGATGAATACCACACCAAACTCGGCAATGCGCTTGGCACTGTCGTAAATCATTACAATTCCTCCAACAAAGAATTAAAAAAGATTGACAAAGATGTGCTAAAAATTGCCGGCGCTTCACCAGAAATTTCTTTGCTGGAAGTAGAAAAGCCAAAGGTAGAAGAATAAAAAATTAATTTTAGTTTTTGATTTTTTATTAAAAATGCTATATTTTTCCTATTGGCCCTATCGTCTAACGGCTAGGACGGATCCTTCTCAAGGATCAAATCAGAGTTCGATTCTCTGTAGGGTCACAAATTCAGATTAACGAATTTTAAATCTTGGTCTGTATTTTAATTCTTCGGTATTTTCTGTCTTTATAGTACCCCGCATTTCTTCTGCCGTTGGTTCAATTTCTCCATACTGAAGATTAAGCACTTTTTCCATTTCTTTTTTGGGTACTTCGTCATGGTGATAGGCCAAGTAATGTACACACAAAGAATTTGTTCTTGCGCCATCGGGCAAAATATAATCACAGGGAGCGCTCATTATTCCACATACGCAGTTGTGTATGCCGCGAATCTCATCTGGACGGCGATATAGGCGGCCAAGTTTGCTTTTTCGAACAGCCGCAGTCATTTTTTTAGTTGCTTCATCGATAACTGGGTCTTGCGAAGCATTACTTTTAGGTGTAATAAATAAAATTGTCCCTGGATTTTCCATATGAATTATATTGTAAAGCAAAAATTCTAAATCTATACTTGTATTTTTACCAAAGTATGTTGAAATATATTTGGATTCAAAATTGGTAGCTATACCTTTAAGAATAGCGAGGTGTAAAATGTCGCCTGCAACAATCTTTCTGGCAGCCATGGTCTCCGTCTACCTCTTCTTTTTCGCCGTAATCATACTTGCGGCTCGGTTCTTGGCCCCGAAGGTCAAGGAAGAGGTGAAGAAAGCCCGTCGATTAGGTGGAGAATGGCGTATCGACCACCTCCTATTTTCGGAAACTGGATGGCTAACCATGGAGTTGGTGCGAAGCTCTCTTCTGTTCTGGAAAAGAAGGGAGCTAGTGCAAGTCCAGAGTAACCACCCAGACTTTGAATCCCTTTGCCGAAAGGCAGAGGGGAAATTCCTCAGGGTCAGGGTTCTCAAAAAGAGCCTAGATCCAGAAGACGCGATCACCCCCGCCAACTACCTGCGGTTCGTGTAACGAACCGCAGGTCACAAACCATCAACCTCGCAACCGACGGGAGCTTCGCGCCCCGCATGGCGCGAGGTTTCTGTTTTTCTGGAAAAATTATTACAAATAACTCTCAAAATAAATAGCGTGGCAGGTGTAACCGCCTGGATTTTTTACAAGATAATCCTGATGATATTCTTCTGCGGGATAAAACCTACCAAGTGGCTCAAGGCTCGTCACTACCGGATTTGACCAACGCTTGGAATCATTTACAATTTTTATAAAATTCTCTGCTTCTTGTTTCTCCTCTTCGTTGCCATAAAAAATAGCCGAACGATAAGAAGTACCAACATCGTTCCCTTGTTGGTTCAACGTCGTAGGGTTGTGAATCTGAAAAAAGAAATCGAGTAGTTTTTTATAAGAAGTTTTTTCAGTGTCGTATTCTATCTCCACCGCTTCCGCATGGCCTTCATGATTGTGATAGGTTGGATTCTCCACACTTCCGCCAGTATAACCAACAATGGTCTTCACCACACCCGGTTGTTTCCTAATTAAATCCTGCAAACCCCAAAAACACCCACCCGCTAATACTATTTTTTTAATCATTTTATTTTCCTGGTATAAATTTCATCGAAATTGAATTCACGCAATGACGCAAATTCTTTTCGGTTAAGCCCTCACCTACAAACAAATGCCCTAGATGCCCGCCACATTTAGCGCAAGTTATTTCCGTACGCATTCCATCCGCATCAAGACTTTTATGTACCGCTCCAAGAATCTCGTCATCAAAAGATGGCCAACCACAGGTTGACTCAAATTTATCTTTAGAATTATAAAGCGGAGCCCCACATTGCCGGCAGACATACAAGCCTGTCTCTTTGTTGTTTACGTATTCACCGGTAAAAGGCGCTTCGGTTCCTTTATCTATAATCACCCTTTTTTCCTCCTCAGTTAATTCATTCACATCATTCATGCTGGATATTTTAGCATAAATAATGCTTGTGTTAAAATAAATAGATGAGGAAAATATTACTCTTAATAATAGTTATTATGATTGTTGCTTCATTTGGCTTTCTTTGGCAGGCTAAGCAAGAAAATAGAGAATATTTTGGTAATGAATTAGAGAAAATAGATCTTATCCGCCTTAGTACACCGCGGCCGAATGAAACAATAAAAAGTCCGCTCCAAATTTCTGGTGTGGCAAGAGGAGGGTGGTTCTTCGAAGGCAGTTTCCCGATATTTCTTGTTGATTGGGATGGGCTCATCATTGCGGAAAGTTTCGCCACAGCACAAGGTGAATGGATGACAGAAAATTTTGTGCCATTTACTGCTACCCTAGAATTTAAAACTCCAATATATAAAAATAACGGCTCTTTGATTTTGAAAAAGGATAACCCTTCTGGACTGCCCGAGCACGATGACGCGCTCGAAATCCCAATATTTTTTAGCCAATAAAATTGAGAAGCTTTATTTCTTTTTCAGCCATTCAGCATCCTGCCGGACGAGAAGATTTTTTTTATTTGCTTGATCAAGGAGTATTGCCTCTACGGTACGCTCCATACGCATACCCTGTGAACCTTTCACCAAAACAATATCCCCTTTTCGCACAAAAGTTTTTATAAAATTTCCCGCCTCAGACGAATCCAAAAATTCAAAAAAGCCGGTCCTGCTATCTGGTGATTTTCCCTCTTGCATTCCTGCTTCGATGGCCCCTTCTTTTATTCCCTTCGCTCTTTGACCAACTACGACAAGCACATCGGCATTTTCTTTGGCAATTTTGCCAATATTTTTATGCGCCTCCATAGTATTACGCCCAAGTTCGAGCATATCTCCCAAAATGGCGATCTTTCGTCCCTTCGGCTCTTTACATTTTATTTCTTTTAGAGTTTTTAGCGCAGCTTCGCACGCCGAAGGAGAAGAATTGTAGGTATCATCAATAATTAAAGAATTCTCTATTCCTCGAAGAAGTCGCATCCGCCCGAGAGGAATCTCATAGCTCTTTAGCGCCTCTACAGCTTCGAGCATATTTAACTTCAAAGCTGACGCAAGAGCCAAGGCAGCTAAAGAAGCATAGACGTGATTGCGCCCAAACACTCCATCTATGACCACTGGCAAACTTTTTCCTTCGTGGTCAATCCTAAAAACTATCCCCTCCGGCTCACCGTCATTGTTGTAAAAAATACTATCACCGGAAGCTAAAATATTCGCTCCTTCTACAAAACCATAAGTGGTGAAAAGATTTTTGCTTTTGTTCTTCATTTCAAGCACTGCTTCATCATCTCTATTCAAAATTAAGAAACCGTCCTTTTTTAAAGTTTTTATAAGTTCCATTTTTTCTTCTATGAGATGCCGGCGAGAATTGAAAAATTCAATATGAACCGGGGTTTCGCCAATAGTGGTAATTATTACCGCATCGGTCTTAAGCCATAAGGCAGTGGCTTTCATGTCACCTGGCTTGCCGATTCCAACTTCAAGCACAAGCCATTTAGGGTATTTGTGGGGCCAAAGAAAAAGCCAAAAACCCTTTAAAATATTAAGTAACCAAATAAATGGGTGGTTCCACCCGTTGGGGACACCTAAAATAGTAAGTGGCAAACCTATCTCGCTATTAAAACTTTTTTCGCTTTTTCGCACATAAGAAATTTTTGAAAGCACCGCATAGACCGCATCTTTAGTAGAAGTCTTGCCGACCGACCCAGTAATAGCGACAATTTTCGGTTTGTATTTATATAGTACAAGTTCGGATTCTATTTTTAGAATATAGGTTATTATTTTTTTAAAAAATATACGCATTTTTTAATTCTTAAATTAATTATCTATCTGGGGGAATATTATAATAATTTAACAAAAATTTCGTGATATCTAAAAAAGGGTCGGCCCAAGTCGTCGCGGCATAGGGTACACCTTTCGGATTTATAGCGTAAAGAAAAACTATAAATTTCGGATCATAGGCGGGAAAATAACCAAAAAAAGAATGATTGTGCCTGTCTGTATAATAGCCTCCAGTAGTGTTGTCCGCAACTTGCGCCGTACCAGTTTTTACTGCCACGCTAAAATGATCCAACTTTTTTGTTCCTCCGGATAAACCTTTGTCCATAACATTTACTAACATTCGCGTAATTTCCTCAGAAGTTACCTTGGCAATCTTCGTCAGCGTTGTCGCGTAAACAAGATCCTTAGAGGTGCCATCGTTGTATTTTATTTTTTTCGCAACATGAGGAACTACTAAATTCCCCCCATTACCAAGCGAGGCAAGCGCCCTCACTAGCCCCACTGGAGTAAGAGCAATACCCTGACCAAAAGCAGCATTCGCATATTCTATTTCTCGTGGACTTTTTAATATTCCCGACACCAAGCCTGCAGTTTCGTTGGGCAAATCTATACCTGTCTTCTCCTTAATGCCAAAACCAAGCAAATAATCGCGCAATTTCTCTTTGCCTAATTTCTGCTCTACAAATACCATGCCAGTATTGAGCGACTGGCTCAATACTTCTTGCATGGTTGTACCAGGACCTCTGCCTTGTTTATCAAAATTGAATATTTCTTTTTTCTCCACAACTACCGAGCCTTTGTCGTTGTAGGTGGTATCCGCTGTTACAACCCCAGCATCGAGGGCTGCCGCCATTACCAGAGGCTTCACCACAGATCCAAATTCAAGAACATTTTCCACCAATGGATTCGAAAAAACTGAAATATTTTTCACTTGAGAAAAATTATTCGGGTCAAATGATGGAGAGGAAGACATGGCATAGATAGAACCATCGCTTGGATTCATGATTATGCCGCCGATCGAGTCAGTTTTATATTTTTCTTCAACTTCTGCCAATTTCTTCTCTAGAAAACCTTGCACTTGCGGTTCAATGGTGGTGACAATGTTTCCCTCCTTTGTCTCGTCTTCAAATAAAGTTTCATGTATATTAGAAAAAACTTCAGCAAAAAAATTTACATATGGATTATTCGCATCTCTCGAAAGATAAGACTCATATTGTCTCTCCAGACCATAACGCCCACCCAATTGGTCGCCCTTATAGCCCACAAAACCAAGCTCATGCGAAGCCATGCTTCCTCCGGGATAAAAACGCCACTTTTCCTTATACACGTTTACACCTGAAATCTTCAGACCGGCAATAGCATCCGCCTCCGCCTTGGATAAATGACTGGTGATTTCTTCGTAAGGATCATTTTTCTGTTGTGCTTTTTTGGTAAAATTATCACGGTCAATTGCTATTACTTCCGATAATTTTTGGTAAGTGGATTCTATGTCTGTAATTTTCTCTGGATTAATGGCCAACTTAAATCCTGAAGTCTGCGTAGCGGCCGAAACCAAGTTTCCATCTTTGGTTTCGAAATAAATGGTGCCCCGTTCATAAATATTGGTAGAAGGCGTGGCATATTGGCGATTGGCCGCTTCTCTATAGGTATCTTTCTCTACAATCTGCACAAAAAAAAGTTTCACCAGAAGGATACCTGCGAAAACTATGACAAACAAGAGAATTATTCTGGATCTGAGCAAAAAACTAGATTTCATTGTGAGCAAGTTTTAGAGTACCAAGAGATTTACGGGTGGCGAAGATCACCTTTGCTTCTTTAAATCCCATAGAAGCTGACATTGAAATATCCACATCCTTGGAAATAGATAAATAGGAAAGCTCCAAATCGCCAACTTCATTTGAAAGTGATACTGCCCTTTTTTCCAAAGCATTTCTTTCCACAATATTAAAGACCATATTTCCTAAAATAAGTACATACCAAAGTGCGAGCATTGCTATCAGAGACAGCATTACCTTCAAAATAACACTCTGTATTTCAATATTATTATTCATAATATTTACGTTTTCTATGCGAGTCTTCAGTTGTAATGCTGCTTGTCTCATATCTTTTAAATTTTTTCCAAAATTCTTAACTTTGCGCTTCTCGCTCGGGGATTATTTTTTATTTCTTCTGCGCTCGCTATAATTGGTTTCTTATTTATTAAAATTGCTTTTTTCTCTTTCTCTAGTGCTTTGTAAAATTTCTTAACTACTCTATCTTCTAGGCTGTGAAAAGAAATTACTGACATCCTGCCCCCTGCTTTCAACGCTTTAAACCCTTCTTCGAGCCCCTTTTGCAAAACTCGCAATTCATCGTTGACCGCTATTCTTAGAGACTGGAAGGTTCTCGTCGCGAAGTGCAATCTCCCCCTTCTGTAAACTGCTGGCACTGCCTCACTTATTATTTTTACTAAATCAAAAGTGGTTTTAATTTCTCCCTTTTGCCTAGCCTCCACAATCGCTTTCGCTATCCTCCTTGCATACCTCTCTTCTCCGTAGCCGTAGATAATATCTGCCAAACTTTTCTCTCCCCAAGTATTAACGATTTCTCCTGCCGTAATATCTTCCGAAAGAGGATTTTCTTTCATGGTCATGAGCAAAGGCTCATCTTTCAGGAAAGAAAATCCTCGTCCAGAATTCTCTAATTGATCTGAACTCAAACCTAAATCAAAAATAATTCCATCAACTTTTTCGCTTTTTAAAATTTTATTTATTTGAGCGAAATTTTCATTCTGGAAAGAAATTCGTCTATCGTTTTCTCTCCAGGCGCTTTTATCCTGATCAAACGCAATTATTTTTGCATTCCCAAATCTTCTCAGTATCTCCATGCTATGTCCGCCACCTCCGAAAGTAGCATCGAGAACAATTGGATTCCCTGTTAAATCAAGACCATCTATTGTTTCATTTAAAAGAACTGTCTTGTGAACACTCTCCTTCGGCTGTTGTCCTACAGGCAAGGCCATCTTATTTCTTTTCGTTTCCAAGCTTTTCCGCCAATTGATCGGCCTGCTTTTCCACTACTTCCTTATACTCCGACCATGTCTTATCGTTCCAGATTTCAACCCTATCTTCCACTCCTATGATCGCTGCGGAATTTTTCAAACCAATTCTGTCTTTCAAAAAATCTGGTATTAATATCCTGCCAATGGAATCCACCTCCACATCCGTCGCCCGACCAAACATAAATCTGTTAAAACTTCTCTTATCAGCTTTCAAAAAAGACAAATCAGATTCGGTATCAGAAAGTCTTTTGCTGACTTTGGCCCATTCTTTGGTTGTAAAAATAAAAAGACAAGAATCCAGTCCGGGTGTAATAATAATTTTCTTACCAAGTTCCTTGCGAAATTTTACCGGCAAAGAAATTCTATTTTTTTCATCTATGGTATGAATGTATTCGCCGATTAACATAAAATTTCTGAAAAATTATTATTAACACTTTTCCCACCTTTTCCCACTTCATATATATTGTATTCCACTTATAAAATAACGCCAAGCCCAGACTGTGGATAACTTTCGTTTTATTAAAAAATAAAGTTTTATTGACTAAAATGGTTAAACATGGTAATAATTCTTCCGAAGAAGGAGGGCGAAGAGAATGTTCATTTCAGAACCCCAGGTGGGTCAGGTCGTAGAGTGGGACAAGAAACGGTGGTCACGCTTGGTTGCGAGCCTTGCGAAACTGTATGGCGAAAACCCGTTCGTCATACGCTCCGTCAGATCACTAGAACCAATCAAAGGATGCTGGCTACTGACCGTGGAGAGAGGGGGCTCCGTGTTGAACAACAGCGGTGGTGAATCGCCTCTCATGCTCCACTCCGACTACCTCAAGCCCAAGTGAGAGATAGGAGACAACATGAAAAAAACCAACCCCTCAATCCAGGTCCTAAGCGGGCCGAGGAGTATGAGCACAAGAGAAATCGCCAGTGCCCTCTCCTCACTACTCGGGAAGAATGTCAACTACGTTCTTCCGGGCCGGAACATCTTCACCATCCACGGCGGGAATGGTGAAGACTTCAGCAAGATGAAGAAGGCTCGCTTCGCCGTGAAGCTTCTCGTGGACGAGTAGCTCTCACCCCCATCTGCCCCCGCTCGGGCGGAAGCCCGAGCGGGGGCGCCGCCCCAACAAAGTTCTTTCTTTACAATACAATCAAACACAATAAAAAAAGCAAAAAGCTCCTCGACTGCTCCGCATTCGGGGTTGTTGTTTTTTATGGGTATAATTTTTATATATTGAAAACTCAAAAACCAAAAATTGGACAAAATATTTAGTAAATGTTTAAATGTTTGAAGAAGGAGATTGAACAATGAAAGTATTCGCAGTGGTCCTTGCGATCGCTTTCCTTCCTTTCATCCCCCTCGCCGTCTATGCTCTGTGGCAGGTTTACCTCATGATCACCACCGACAGAACAGAAGAAAACGAGGAGAATGTTCAATAACCCAACCTGACGCTCTTCATCAAGCCGCCCCGATGCCTCGCGCTCGGGGCATCGTCGTTTCTAAAATTTTTTACTCTTTAGTCGGTCGCATCAAAGGAAACATTTGAGTTTCGCGAATCGGTTTATCTGCCAAGAAAGCAAAGAGCATTTCTCCAAAGCCAAAACCGCAAGTAGGTGGCATACCATGTTCCAACATTTCCACAAATTCTAAATCTGGCATCATTGCTTCTTTATCCCCTGCTTTGATTAATTCTTGTTGGGTTTCAAATCTTTCGGCTTGATCAATCGGATCATTTAATTCAGAAAAACCGTTGCCTACTTCTGAACCAGCAATGATAATCTGAAATCTTTCGGTCAATTCAGGATTCTCCGGCATTGATTTTGATAGTGGAGAAACAAGTTTTGGATGCCCAATCAAAAATACCGGACCAGAAATTTTTCTTCGACAATATTTCCAAAGCGTATCTACTAGTCTTTCCATAGTATTACCATCATAGGAAACTTTTAAATCTTCCAACTTATCTTTTACTTCTTCGTAAGTCGTATTCAAAATGTCTACACCAGTTTCCTTTTTGACCGTCTCGCGATAATCAATGCATTCCCATTTGCCACCAAAATCAAACTTATGCCCACGTGTTTCAAATTGCAAAGTGCCGAAAACTTCTTGCGCTATTTTTTTATAAAGCTCTTCTACCAATTTCATGCCGTCTTTGTAATTTGCATAAGCCCAATAAAATTCCATATTTGTAAATTCTTGCAAGTGATTGGCGTCAGAACCTTCATTCCGATAAGCGCGTCCTATCTCAAAAGTTTTAGGAAAACCTGCGGACATCAACCTTTTCTGCCAAAGCTCACCGATCGAAATACGCAAATAAAGCGGGAGTTTAAAATCTTCATTATAAGTCTTAAACGGAGTAGCTTCCGCTCCGCCAGTCGTGACTTCCAAAGTCGGAGTTTCCACTTCTAAAAACCCATGTTCCTTCATAAAATTGCGCGTGGTTTCCCAAAATTTTGATTTTTTCAAAAGAAGCTCTTTGATTTCCGGATTCATCAAAATATCCAGATATCTTTTGCGAAATCTTTCTTCAATGTCTACAAGTCCATGCCACTTTTCCGGTAAAGGACGCAAGCTCTTCGAGAGCATGCGCCAATCTCTGACTTCCAGTGTTTTTTCTCCCCTATTGGTCGTAAAAAATGAACCCTCCACTTCGACAAAATCTCCAATATCTACGACTTCACTCCAGAAATCAAATTTCTCGTTTCCCAAAATATCTTTTTTCAGTAATCCTTGAAAAGTTCCAGTACCATCATTCAAAGTAATAAAAACGATAGCGCCTTGCCCGCGAATGGATATGATGCGGCCGGCAATCCATTTATTTTCTTTATTTTTTTCTAAGGTTTCAAAATTATCAACTGCCTCTTTCAAAGTAAGTTCTCTTTTTGAATCAGCTGGATACGGATTCATGCCTCTGTCTTGTAAGAGTTTTAGTTTTTTTATTCTAGTGTCCCGAATTTCATCAATTGAAGACATAATTTTTCAGCCAGAGGCTGATCCGCCTTTGGCGGAAATTAAGAAACATTTACGATTTTATAATTGACTACACCACCCGGAGTTTTGAAAGAGACCTCATCTCCTTTCTTCTTGTTGAAAAGCGCCTTGCCAAAGGGAGATTTATTGGAGATTTTTCCTTCAGCCATGCTCGCCTCCTCAGATCCAACTATAACATAATTTTTAGTTTCTTTGGTGCCATCTTTTTGCACAACTACCTTGGAACCTATTTCAATTATATCACCCCCGCCGCCTTTTACTGTTTCTGAGTCTTGCAATATTTGTTCAATTTTCGCGATCCGCGCTTCGAGCTTGCCCTGCTCTTCTCGCGCCTGATGATACTCCGCATTTTCAGACAGATCACCCAAAGATTTCGCATACGCCAAAGCTTCCAAGAGTTCTTTTCTTTTTGGGCCTTTTAGATCTTTCAATTCCGCCAAGAGAGCCTGTCTTTTTTCTTCGGTTATATAATTTCCTGCTTGATTCATTCCATTGCCAAATTTAAATACTATAATAAAACGACTAAAGCCCGCTATTAGATTTCTAACGGGGCTTATACTCTTCAATGTTATATTTTTTTATAAAAAAGTCAATAAAAATTGGCCGTGGACCACCGCGAGGTGGCCACGGCCGAAACGTGGGATGGGCTTAGCCTCTGGGCTAGCCCGCGGGGATCGGGGTGGCTACTCCTGGCCGGAGTAGTTGGGTTTGGGACTCCAGCTTGCCGCCTCCGCCTTGGGCGCCACCGGGGGAAGCTTGCCTTCCCCCGGGGAAGCGGTGCTGTCTTGCCTGAACGCCTCGCTCTCCGGGGCAACGAAGCTTTGCCCCGGACTCCACTGCGCCAAATGGCGCAGTCCGGGATGCTGCTGTTCACTCATAACGAGAACCTCCTAAAAACATTCTATACACAATTATTATTCTGTCAACAAATACATTCACTGCGCTCAGTACCTCCTTACCTTCGGTTGTCGGTTTGCAAAAAATCTTTTATATGTTAGTCTACAAGGTATGGCAAAAACAGTTATTGAAGTTAAGAAAAATCCAAACGAAAACAACGCGAGTGTCTTGCGCCGCTTTTCTCGCAGAATTCAAGAATCCGGAATTATTCGCAAAGTCAAAGGCGCTCGTTATAATGTCCGAGTAGAATCAAAACTAAAAGTAAAAAAGAGTGCGCTCAAGCGAATGGCGCGCAGGCAAGAAATAGAAAAACTCAAAAAACTCGGCAAGATGGTGACTAAGTAAAAATGGAGAAGATTTTTTCTAGAATAAAGAATGAAATCTTAGGCAAAAACTACGAGCTTTCTATTGCCTACGTCTCTCTCAAAAAATCCCAAGAATTAAATAAAAAATGGCGGGGTAAAAACAAACCAACAAATGTGTTGTCTTTTGCTTTATCAAAAAATTCCGGCGAGCTTGTGTTGTGTAAGGCAGTAATCAAGAAAGAATTAAAAAAATTTAATAGAACTTTCCCGGAACTGCTCGGCTTTTTAGTTATCCACGGCCTGCTTCATTTGAAAGGTCTCGATCATAGTAGTACAATGGAAGAAGCGGAAAAAAAATATGATCAGAAATATTTCAGTCGGGATAGACGTAGGATCGTCCATGACGCGAGTCGTGGTCGGAGAATTTCTAAAAGGAGAAAAAAATCCTAAGATTATTGGTGTAGGCGAAAGCCAAACGCTTGGAGTTCGACACGGTTATGTTGTCAATGAAACATTGGCCGCCACTTCAGTCAGAAATGCAGTCGCGCAAGCAGAAAAAACTTCTGGTCTAAAAATAAAACGCGCTTTCGTTTCCCTTTCGGGCACAACTTTACGCGGAGAGATCAGCCCCGGAGGAACAATCGTCTCTAAAGCAGACGGCGAGGTTACGACTCTCGATATAAACAAAGCTTTGGCAGATTGCGAAGAAAACTTGAGTTTGGGTAATAAAAAAATCATCCACATGTTCCCTATTTCTTTCCGGCTTGACGGCAAAGAAGTGCTAGGCCGCCTGGAGGGTATGCGTGGAACCAAACTTGAGGCAAAAACCCTTTTTGTAACTTATTCTATTGTCCATTTGGAAGATTTGCTCGGAGTAATCGCGGAAGCTGGAGTAGAAACGATAGATGTAATAGCCTCCCCGATAGCCGTCAGTAATATTGTTTTGTCTGAAAGACAAAAAATAGTCGGGGTAGCCCTGGTCAACATCGGAGCAGAGACCACTTCTATTTCTGTTTTTGAAAATGGATCACTAGTATCTATTTACACTTTTTCTATCGGGGGAACAGACATCACTAATGATATTGCTTTAGGTTTTAAAATTCCATTAGAGAAAGCAGAAGATTTGAAACTGGAAAATATTACGGAAGATTTTTCAAGAAAAAAACTGGAAGAAATAATCGAGGCGCGCCTGTGTGATATTTTTGAGTCAATAGAAAATAATTTAAAAAAAATAAAAAGATCAGAACTCTTGCCTGCCGGCATCGTGTTTGTAGGTGGCGGAGCAGACACTCCCATGTTAGTGGAACTTTCAAAATCAATCCTAAAACTCCCATCAAGCCTAGGAACAACTGAAATTTTTGGCAACAACAAAACCAAGCTGCGTGACTCTTCTTGGTTTACTGTCCTAGGACTTCTAACAGCAGGCAAGGATAATATGGGATATGGAGAAGGCCCACTCGGAAATATTTTCAAAGATCTTAAAAATACAATAAAATCAAGCCTAAAACAGCTGATGCCATAGTTTACTTTACATTTATTTGTGCCGGTGGTAGTGTGTTATCTATATAAGATAATTCTTTTAATAATCAATTATGCCAAAAATAAACCAGGAAATAGAGAGTTTTGCCAGAATTATGGTCATTGGGATTGGGGGTTCAGGAAAGAATGCAGTCAACCACATGATAAATACTAAGGTCAAAGGTGTCACCTTTATCTGTATGAATACCGATACGCAAGACCTGCATCACTCTCTCGCAGAGAAGAAAATTCATATAGGAAAAAATTTGACTAAAGGCCTCGGCGCGGGGATGGATCCAGAAGTTGGGAAAAAGGCAGCTGAAGAAACTAAATCTGAAATTCAGGATGTAGTGAAGGGCGCAGATATGATTTTTCTTGCCTGTGGAATGGGTGGAGGCACCGGCACTGGAGCTGCTCCTATCGTCGCCAGGGCCGCGAGAGAACAAGGCATCTTGACCGTAGCAGTAACCACTAAACCTTTCTTCTTTGAAGGAAGCCACAGGATGAAGATAGCAGAAAAAGGAATCGAGGATTTGGCTAAAGAAGTGGATGCCATAATCATAATTCCAAACGATAAATTGCTTCAATTGGCAGAAAAAAATACAAACTTCAAAGATGCCTTTGTGAGATGTGATGATGTTTTAAGACAAGCAGTAGAAGGGATTTCTGACCTCATTACTACCCCTGGTGTCATAAACGTAGATTTCGCTGACATCAAAGCTGTCATGGCAAATGCTGGCAGCGCCCTTATGGGTATCGGAACTGCTTCTGGTGAAAAACGAGCTGAAAAAGCAGCTTTGGCAGCTATCAACTCACCGCTCCTTGAAATTTCTATCCACGGCGCCAAGGGAGTACTCTTTGCAATCTCAGGCGGAGATGATTTGACTATCAATGAAATTCAGGAAGCAGCAAAAATAATAACTGAATCAATAGACAAAGAAGCAAAAGTGATTTTCGGTACCATTCATGATGAAAAATTAAAAAAAGGAGAAATAAAAGTGACAGTCATCGCTACTTCATTCCCAGCCGATATGCCTAGAAAAAGCCTCTTTAGTGGCACCCAGACAGGAACCCTAGTAAAAGATGAAAGTCCAGCTACCATAAAAAAAGAAATACACAATAGTCTTCAGGGCGGCAACATGATGGGCAGTAATGATTTCGTAAAAAAAATGGATAGTAAAAAAGAGGAAGTGATAGAAGATGACGGCGATGACTGGAGCGCTGTTCCAGCCTTTTTGAGGAGAAAGAAAAATTAAATATAGCTAAAAATTTGACTCTTAGTATATAATGTAAGTTATGACTTACGATTTGATTATTATCGGTGGTGGGCCGGCAGGGACAGCGGCAGCGGTGTATGCTGCTAGAAAGAGATTAAAAACTCTTCTTTTGGTTGCTGAATGGGGCGGGCAAAGTATCGTATCCGAACAAATTTATAACTGGATCGGTACGACTTCCCTTTCGGGTAATGAGCTAGCAGAAAATTTCAAAAAACACGTGATGGCAAATGCCGTAGGTACTGACAGTGCTCCAGGTACTGGAAGTATGGCTTCTACTTTAGAGGTGGCTGAAGGAGAAAAAGTAACTAATGTAGTAAAAAATGGCGATGTTTTTTTGGTAACAACCGAGGGAAGCAAAGAATTTAATGCAAAAACAATTTTAATCGCTTCAGGCAGTGGGCGCAGAAAGCTTGAAGCGAAAAACGCAGACAGACTAGAACACAAAGGACTCACCTATTGTGCTTCATGTGATGGTCCCCTTTTCGCCGACATGGATGTGGCGGTCATAGGTGGAGGCAATGCTGCTTTTGAATCGGCCTCGCAGCTCCTAGCCTACTGTAAATCTGTCACACTTATAAATAGAGGCGACACATTCCGCGCGGATGAAATCACTGTGGAAAAAGTTTCCAAAAATCCAAAATTGAATATCATAAAAAATGCAGAAATTTTAGAAATTAAAGGTGATAAATTTGTAGAAGGTCTAGTATACGAAAATAGCGCTGGCGGACAAAAAGAATTAAAAGTTTCTGGCATTTTCGTTGAAATCGGCCAGATTCCAAACACTGATTTTGTTAAAGATTTACTCCCCCTCGATAATATCGGCCGAATAAAAATAGATGCTTGGAGTCAAAAAACAGAAATTCCCGGCATTTGGGCGGCTGGAGATTGCACCAATGTGCTTTATCATCAAAACAACATCGCTGCCGGTGATGCCGTCAGGGCACTAGAAGATATATATTTGGCAATACACGCTAGATAATATTCTAAAACCCAAAATATTGAAATATCTTGTACACTACAAAGGCAGGCCAAGCAAAGGCTTTTAGAATACCAAGCGCTCCCGCCAAAAATGTATCCGCGTGTTGCAAATAGTAAATAACTGCGCCGATAAAACCAAAACCATAAACTGCTCCGGCTGGCGCATTACCCGCGTTCATTTTCTCGCACTTCTTAATTTTCGTTTCTTGTTCCATACATTCATTTTAGCAAATGAAATAAATCAAGCAACATGCGGAGGGTACAGGACTTGGTCACAAGTATTTTTCTGCTGAAAAATCTCGCGACCCCGCCTCGTCTGACCAAAGTCAGACTCCGGCTTTCAAGTCGTCCTCGCTTTACTTCATAAAGCTTGCGGAGGGTACAGGACTTGAACCTGTAAGGGATTGCTCCCGCTGGTTTTCGAAACCAGTGCCATACCATTAGGCGAACCCTCCCTCAATTCAATCTAACATTTTTTGCGATTTTTTCAAAAAATGTTATGATGTTTATTGTTTTGGCCCTATCGTCTAATAGTTAGGACATCAGCTTTTCAAGCTGGTAATCTGGGTGCGATTCCCAGTAGGGTCACAAATTTTTTGAGAGAGCAAATTGCTTTGCTCTGGAAAAAATTTGTGAAGGCGCAGGCATAATTTTTGAGTACAAAAATAGCCGAGCCGGGGTCGGCAAGTACTTACATTTTTTACGATTTTAAGAAGTAAAAAATTTAGTAACTTGTGACCACATAAATATAGTACGCGAAGCGTTCAAAAATATTCTCTATGGGGTATTGGACACCCAAAGCCAATTTCATAGAATTAAAGTTCAAAATCGTATGACTAAAAACTACACTTACTTACCAGAAAAACAATTGTGTTACTCTCCAACACAAGTTAGGAATTGGCTCAATGAATCAGTAATTTTAGAGAATGGAAACCCAGATAGAGTATTCCAAAATAAAAAGAAATACAAAAATTTACTAGAGTGCTATCATGCCTCCATCTTAGCTTTAGTTATAAAAAAGAAGACTGGTTTAGAATTCCTCCTTTGTCCAAGTGATAACCCAGACATACATTTTCTAAATAAAAAAGATGCAAATACTAACTATCAAGAAGGTTTTCAGTTAGAGGTAAGAGAGTTATTTGATAATAGCGAAAACTTTGATGATAATTATGAAAAATTAGTTGAAGAAATCTGGAGAACCAAGGGCACAAAACAATACGGACAATGTCAGTTATTATTAGCATCTAGATTAATTACGAAGGGTTTCAAGATAAAAAAATTTGTAGATTTAATAAATAGTGAAAAATACAAATGGAATTTTGAAAAAATCATTCTAAGTATATTTACTGAGAAAGATAACGAGTGGACATTTTTTGAAATATTTCCTTGTCCTTATTATCCCTCAATTGGTATTTCTAATTTTAACTTAAGAACTGATAGAGCATTCTGGTACTGATAATGAATGCCTCAAAGTTATTTGATAAAACCCCTTCATTTGATTGAAAATAAGGTTCCAATCTCGTATAATTAGGCTCACAGATTTTGCTTTTTATTTCAAAATAAAAACATCCTCAATGTTTTTCTGTTGGAGAACTTTGGTTATTTTATAGGCCAAATAAAGAGATGGATTGTAACGATTTTGCTCTAATGAAATTATGGTCTGCCTAGTCACGCCAGCCCTCTCTGCAAGTTCTTCTTGCGTCATAGAAATTTTATTTCTGTAATAAGCAATTTTGGTTTCCATTGTATTTTTGTATTTTATTAATCTTTCTTATCTAGATAAATATTTGAAATTATTTTGGCAATAAGCCCTGCGAATATCGCAACCAGAATTACCGGATCCACTTTAAAGATTCCAAGGGTGGCACCGGAGGCAGCTTGATACCCTACCCCGACCGCCAAAACAACAATTATGACCCAGAGTGCATTCCTCTCGGCTATTGCTTCATGCAGACGATCACGCTCATCCTTAGGCAAATGAATCACTATATCAATAAAATCGACGCCGACAATTATTGCCCAAATTGCAATCAAAATCATTCGGGCCTGATTTATTGGCGCAAAACTCATGAGCGCAACAAATGGCAAAATCGCAACAATCACATAGACCCATCCCTGCCAAGTAGCCGGGGTAAATCCCCATCCGGTATATTTTCTTCTGGCAAACCATTCATATTTTTTTATCATAAAAATTTTAATTAAATTGCTAATGTAATATATTTTGCACGTAATATATTTATTACACAAGTTCAAACTGTGGATAAGTTGAAAATAGGCTTCTAATCTTATATAATTCGACATTATATGGAAGACAAATTAAAAATTATAATCCTCGCGGCCGGCAAGGGTACGAGAATGAAAAGCGACGAGCCAAAGGCTTTGGCAATATTAAAGGGCAAGCCTTTTTTAAAACATATCCTTGATACTATTAAAGAGTTAGATCAAAGAATAAAACCTATAATCGTAATTGGCTATAAAAAAGAAAGAATAAAAGAAGTTTTGGGTAATAATTATATATATGCTTTACAAAAAGAACAACTAGGAACAGGGCATGCGGTAATGTCCGCGAGAAAAACAGCAAATGAAAAACCCCATGAAATAGTACTCGTACTTTCCACCGACCAACCGGTAATATCCAAACAAACACTAGAAAATATTATTGCAACTCACCTTGAAACACGCGCAACTATCACCCTCGGAACTGCGATTGTCCCTGATTATGAAGACTGGAGAATCGCTCTATATTCACATTTTGGGAGAATTGTGCGCGATACGAATGGCAAAGTTAAAAAATTAGTTGAATTTAAAAACACGACTGACGAGGAAAAAACAATCAAAGAAGTGAATCCTGCTATCTATGCGTTTGATGCAAAATGGCTGTGGAATAATATTGATAAAATTGAGATGAATCCTGTCCGGAATGAGTATTTATTTACCGATATAATTAATATTGCATTCGCGCAAAACAAAAATATAGAGGCCGTACCGATCACGAATCTTCTGGAAGCTCTGCAGCCAAATTCACAAGAAGAATTGGCAATCTTAGAAAAATTGATACAATAATCAGATGCCAAATCCTTTCGAAAATGCAATGGTGCAACTTGATAAGGTTTCGAAGCTAAAAGATTTTGGTGATGAATTAATAGCGCGCCTAAGACAGCCAGATAGAGACATTAGAATTTCTATCCCGGTTAAAATGGATGATGGTACACTAAAAATTTTTGAAGGTTATCGAGTCGAATACAACAATGCACTTGGACCCTACAAAGGTGGTATTCGCTATCATCCAGAAACAGAAATAAATGAAGTGAAGGCACTCGCCTTTTGGATGGCACTCAAATGTGCCGTCGCGAATATTCCGATGGGCGGAGGCAAAGGCGGGATTACTGTTGATCCGAAACTATTATCTAAAGGAGAGCTAGAAAGACTTTCGCGTGGCTGGGTACAAAAACTTTCCGATGTTTTGGGACCACATAAAGACGTACCGGCACCGGATGTAAACACTACGCCTGAGATTATGGCTTGGATGGATAATGAATATGGAAAAATTACAGGTGAAAAAACGGGAGCGACGTTTACAGGGAAACCAATTGAAAAAGGTGGCTCACAGGGCCGAGGCCCGGCTACGGGCCTCGGCGGGTTTTATGTTTTTGATTCATTGCGCACGCAAATCGGTCTACCAGAAAAATGCAAGGTGGTGATTCAGGGCTTCGGCAACGTCGGCGCGAATGCTGCGCGAGTCTTTGCTCTACACGGACACAAAATCATCGCGGTTTCGGATTCTAAAAGCGCAATTTATAAAGAAGAAGGGCTAGATTTAGAAAAAGTTGAAGCTCATAAAAAAGCTACGAGTAGTTTGAAAGATTTTCCCGGCGCAAAAAATATTACCAATGAAGAATTGCTGGAACTACCCTGCGATCTGCTCGCACCTGCAGCTTTTGAAAATGTAATTACTGAACAAAATGCAGAAAAAATAAAAGCCAAAGCAATTTTAGAACTTGCCAATGGCCCTATAACTCCAGAAGCTGATGAAATTTTATTTAAAAAAGGTATACCTGTCGTACCAGATATTTTAGCAAATTCCGGAGGTGTGACTGTCTCCTATTTTGAATGGGAACAAAACTTAAAAAGTGAAATTTGGACAGAAAAAGAAGTTTTAGAGAAACTTCTGCCGTTGATGAATGACGCTTCACAAAAAACATTTCAAAAAGCTAAAGAAAACAACACTTATTTCCGTATGGGGGCTTTTATTTTGGCGCTTGAAAGAATTAAAGAAAAAATGTAACATCACCTCAGGCGCGGTTATGTTGTTGGTCGGTCATGATAGTGATGTAATGCGCGATTATGCTGTTTTGGTAGGTCATTGACCTTGTTTGCGCGCGGTTAGCTCAGTTGGTAGAGCGACCCCTTGACGTGGGGTAGGCCACAGGTTCGAATCCTGTATCGCGCACTAGTAATTTTTATGAGAATTTTAAGCATTGAAACATCCTGCGATGAGACAGGTATAACGATAATGGAAGCCATGGGAAGCGTTAATAACGCTTCTTTTAAGGTATTAGCTGATACTGTGGCTTCACAGATTGATGTGCATATACCTTATGGCGGGGTGTTTCCTGCCCTAGCCAAAAGAGAGCATTTAAAAAATTTGCCAATCGTTTTAGAAAAAACGTTGAGGAAGGCAAGGTTGGATAAAAAAGCAAAGCCCGTGGATGTAATCGCCGTCACCTATGGCCCCGGACTTGAGCCGGCACTCTGGACTGGAATTGTTTTTGCAAAAGAATTAGCAGAGAAGTGGCAAATACCGCTTATCCCAGTGAATCACATGGAAGGACACTTACTATCTGTTTTTGGAAAAAATGTAGGCGTATTTAAAATTCCTAAAGTTACAATGCCGGCACTAGCACTTCTTGTTTCTGGTGGACACACCGAAATCGTACTCATAAAAAGGTGGATGGATTATAAAATAATTGGACAAACTCTCGATGACGCAGTCGGCGAAGCTTTTGATAAGGTAGCACGCATGCTTGGACTTCCCTATCCAGGCGGACCGGAGATATCAAAGCTGGCAGATCAAGCAAGGAAATCACCACCTCGCCCTTCGGGCACTCCTCCTTCGCAGAGAGGAGAAAAAATCTCCCTCCCTCGCCCAATGCTACATAGTAAAAATTTTGATTTTTCATATTCTGGTTTAAAAACCGCTGTTTTATATTTGATTAGAGATCTCGGCGGCTTAGAAAAGCTCAGTCAAAAAACCAAAATGCAAATCGCACTCGAATTCGAAAACGCAGCCATTGAATGCCTGATTCATAAGACAAAAAAGGTGATAGAAAAATATGAGATCAAAACTATCATAGTGGGCGGCGGAGTTTCTGCGAATAAATACTTGAGAACTGAAATGAAAAAACTGGCCGGCCGCGCCAAAGGACGGGCAAGTAAAAATATTAAACCATTATTCCCTACTAAAGAACTCTCCACGGATAATTCTCTCATGATTGGCATCGCCGGATATTTAAATTATCAAAAAAATAATAAAAAAGTTCCCAAGCCAAGCAGTATCAAAGCGGCTGGTAATTTAAAGCTTTAATTGGTATTATTGAAGCATGGAATTGCCCGAAAAACTGTTAAAACCTTACGATCCAAAAACAACTGAAGCAAGAATCTACAAACTCTGGGAAGAGTCTGGCTTTTTTAACCCAGACAAATTACCCGAGCGACACACAGAACCTTTTTCGATCATGCTCCCTCCCCCTAATGCAACCGGAACGCTCCACATCGGCGGCGCAATAATGACTGTGATTGAAGATATAATGGTTCGATACAAAAGGATGCAAGGCTTTAAAACTCTCTGGCTTCCAGGGACTGACCATGCGGCCATGGCAACAAATTCAAAGGTTGAAAAAATTTTACAAAAAGAAGACGGGAAAAGCAGGCGCGACATTGGCCGCGAGGTATTCGTAGAGAAAGTTGAAAAATTTGTTGAAGAAAATAGAGGCATCATCAAGCACCAAATAAGCAAAATGGGTGCATCGCTTGATTGGTCTCGGGAAGCATTCACTTTTGACGATAAAAGAAATTTCGCTGTGCGAACGGCGTTTAAGAGAATGTATGATGCCGGTCTCATCTACCGTGGCTATCGAGTTGTAAACTGGGACCCTAAAGGCCAAACAGTTATCTCCGATGACGAAATCGTATACGAAGAGAGGGATGCTGTCTTGTATACATTCAAATACAGCGCTGACTTCCCTATCGCAATTTCAACCACTCGTCCAGAAACAAAAGTAGGTGATGTTGCAGTCGCAGTAAACCCAGATGATGAGCGATATAAAAAATATATTGGAAAAATATTTAAAGTAAAAGACTTCTGTGGTGTACCTTTGTTGGTCAAAATTATTGCGGATGAGCATGTCGAGAAAGATTTTGGAACTGGAGCGCTTGGCGTTACTCCCGCGCACGCAATGATCGACTGGGAAATGGCACAGAAAAATAATTTGGAAATAAAACCAGTAATCAATGAATTCGGAAAAAT
The DNA here is from genome assembly GCA_023267195.1 of Candidatus Nomurabacteria bacterium. Lineage (GTDB taxonomy): Bacteria > Patescibacteriota > Minisyncoccia > Phycocordibacterales > UBA9973 > UBA9973. The sequence continues at coordinate 79,050 of JAHFNT010000005.1, read as the reverse complement.
GATTGTCGGTGATGAGCGAATCCTAAATAAAAAAACTATTGATGCCCGTCTGGTGATCGCCGAATGGCTGCGCCACGAAGGACTTATGGAGAAAGAAGAAAATATCAAGCAAAATATCAGCACTGCGGAAAGAACTGGAGCCGTTATCGAGCCATTGCCGAAACTCCAGTGGTTTGTAAATGTAAACAAAAAAATTGAATCGCGCGGCAACAAAACACTCAAGGAATTAATGCTCGAACCAGTGCGAGAAAGCAAGATTAAAATATTGCCAAACAATTTTGAACGTATTTATTTCAACTGGATCGACAATCTTCGTGATTGGTGTATCTCTAGACAGCTTTGGTATGGGCATAGAATCCCTGTGTGGTATAAAGGAGAAGAAATTTATTGCGATACCGAAGCGCCAAAAGAAAGTGGCTGGACTCAGGACGAAGACACACTCGATACGTGGTTCTCCTCTGGACTCTGGACCTTTTCTACGCTAGGCTGGCCGGATGAAACAAATGATCTAAAAGTTTATCACCCAACAGACGTACTGGAAACAGGCTATGACATTCTTTTCTTTTGGGTTGCACGCATGATACTCATGTCGCAATTTCTCCTCGGTGAAGTTCCATTTAAAACTGTATATTTGCACGGGCTTGTGCGAAATGAAAAAGGAGAAAAAATAAGCAAGTCACTTGGTGGAAATATTGACCCGCTCGATATTGTCAACGCATATGGCACTGACGCCCTCCGAATGGCTCTCATTGTAGGAGTAGGCCCTGGATCCGATAGTAAACTTGGCAATGATAAACTTAAGGCCTATAAAAATTTTGCAAATAAAATTTGGAATATCACACGATTTATTTTAGAAAACATGGAGAAACACAAAGTAACCAGACAAGAAAATATTAAAAATGAATTAACTTTGGAATTTGATAAAATCAAAAAAGATATAACTTCTGACATGGAAAATTATCGCTTCCATTTAGCAAGTGAGAAAATATATCAATACGCCTGGCACCGATTTGCCGATGAACTTGTAGAAGAAAGTAAAAAGCAACCTGAATTATTACCGACACTTTTATTGATTTGGGAAGACTGTATAAAAATTTTGCATCCTTTCGTCCCCTTCGTTACCGAAGAAATCTGGTCGATGCTGCCTTCAAAGAATAAAAAATTGCTAATGATCGAACAATGGCCCTTCGAAGGCTCTCAGGATTTATGACCCTTTTAACAACTGATCCAAAAATTTTGGCTTTGGCGCTTCTGACTGGAATTATTCCCTCGCTTTTGTGGCTCTGGTTCTGGCTTAAAGAAGATGATGAGTACCCTGAGCCATCTGGGCTGCTTACCATAGTATTCATTATGGGCATGCTGGCGGTGCTAATAGTCTTGCCTATCCAAAAATTTATACAAACAAACATAAACTCCAATGAATTAGAGTTGGTACTTTGGGCCAGCGCAGAAGAAATATTAAAATATCTGGCTGTTCTTCTTGTCCTTTATAAAACACACAATGCTGATAAACCGATAGATTGGCCTATTTATATGATTACAGCCGCTTTGGGCTTTGCGGCGCTTGAAAATACACTGTTTTTAGTTAAACCATTCCTAGCGAGTGATACAGTGGTGGGCTTGCTCACTGGCCAGCTTAGATTCCTTGGGTCCACACTACTGCACGCTGTTTCCTCTGGTATCTTGGGTATTGCTATGGGAATCTCGCTCCATGCGGGAAATTTTAAAAAGGAATGGCATCTGGCTGTCGGATTTATAGTGGCCATAGCCTTGCATAGTACCTTTAATTTTTTTATAATGAGAAACAACGGCGGAGATTTTTTAAAAGTATTTGCATTTTTGTGGGTCGTCACAATTATTGTTATGCTACTTTTTGAAAAAGTAAGAAGACTGAGTGAGGATTATTAGAAAAATATAATTTATAGTTATGAATAATAAAAAAAGAAGTTTTTTTGAGAGATTAACGGGTAGCATGGGAATCGAAGAAGAAAAAGAGGGAGAATACGGAGTGGTAAAAGGTAAAAATGGAGATAAAAAAGGCAATGGCAATTGGATTGAAGAAGAAAACGATGAAGCAGAGTTGTCTATTGATGTATATCAGACCCCCACAGAAATAGTAATTCAAGCGATGACTGCTGGGGTAAAACCAGAAGATTTGGAACTCTCAATTTCTAGAGACATGTTTACTATAAGTGGCAAACGAGAAGAGTCTAGAACCATAGATGAAGAAAACTATTTTAGAAAAGAGCTTTATTGGGGAAAGTTTTCCCGCACCATCTCGCTTCCCGCCGAAGTAGAACCGGAAGAAGTCGAGGCCACCGAAAAGCATGGCCTTGTGACCATCAAAATCAAAAAAGTGGACAAGGAAAAAAGGAATAACGTAAAAGTGAGATCAATCTAATTTATCTACGGACTCACAAAAGCTCCGCTTTTGTGCCTGGGGGCAGAATCGCACTGCCGACCTATCCCTCTTCAGGGGAGAGCTCTACTACTGAGCTACCCAGGCAAATTTAAAATTTCTTCAAAAACTCTTGAAATGAATCCCTGGTAGTATTCAGTTTCTCGGCTGTGCCAGAAATTGAATTATACAGGTCTACCATTTTGTTTACATAGGGCTCCAGAAAATAAAAAGCCCCCAACGTAACTCCAATTATTAGAATCATTTTGAGTGAGTGCCAAAAAACTCCCCATTTTTGGATACTCCGCACCTTGCGAAGCATTTTATTGTTCTCTTCGGCAAGCTCAAAAGTCGCCTCTAATAATTTTTTGGATTCAGGATCCATGGAGATAATTTAGCATATTTTTTTATAAAACAAAAGGATTCTTAACGGCTCTTTCTTTTATACATCGCAGTATCGGCCTCTTTTTTTAATTGATCAATCGTTCTATCCTCACCGCTGTTCAAAACCGCACCTCCAATCGAAACCGTAAAACGAACCTCTTTCCCATCATCATCTAACACAAATAAAAGAGAATTTATTTTTTCTTCAATTCTTGAAGAGATTACTTGGGCTTCGGTAGTAGTACAACCCACAGAACTTTCTTCTAAAATTGCAAACTCATCACCTCCCACTCTGGCGGCTTTGCCACCTCTTTCGATAGCTTCTTCTTTTAAACACGAGGCAACCAATTTCAAGGCTTCGTCTCCCTTATCATGGCCATATGTATCATTTATTTTCTTGAAGTCATTAACATCAACTATAAAAAATAAAACATGACCAGGGTGTGATTTACGTTTTTCAACTCCTTCTTTTGTGTGTTTTAATCTTTCTTTTACTTCATTTAATTCTTGGTCAAGACCACGACGATTCAAAACACCAGTTAACCCGTCGAGAATAGCCTGTCCTTTAAACATTTCTCTTTCCGCTTCTGTCCTCTTGAGAAGCATGCGCATCAAAGCGAAACACTCTAACTCATTAATTTTTATATTAGGATCCTTGGAAACAAGGGCATCTTCTAAATCCACCGAAGAAACGTCGGAGCTGGTTTCAATTTTGTCTTTCAATGTAATAAATCCAACTGAAGGTTGTTCAAATGGAATATCGCCAGTTCTCGCTTCATGCAAACCACGCAGGTCTCGTCTTGGCAATTCAAGTGAATTTTTCTTTCCATCAATATTCATAGTTGTTATTATAGCATAAACCAATGAAATACCAATTTCAAAAGGGGCCTTTCTGTGCTAGATTATACAGATAGTCTTCGTAGTTAAATGGATATAACGACTCCGTCCTAAGGAGTAATTGCAGGTTCGATTCCTGCCGAGGACACAAGCCCTACAACCCGAGTAATCCCGCAATTTTAGGCTGATTAAAACCCACCGTAAGTTCATCGCCGATAATAATAACAGGCACGCCCAGCTGGCCAGACTTTTCTACCATTTCTTTGCGTTTTTCTAAATCACTCGCTACGTTATATTCTGTGTAAACAATACCGTTTTTGGTAAAAAAATCTTTAGCCATATGGCAAAAATGGCAAGTTGGGGTTGAATAGATTGTTACGGCTGGCATTGTGTTGGGCATAAATTTTTCTTCATTTATTTTCTAATATTTAAATTATAGCATACTTGTCAAGCAGTTTAAATAAAGTTATATTCTCTTATAAGCGAGTATGGTTTAGTGGTAGAATGAGTCCTTCCCAAGGATTAGACGGGGGTTCGATTCCCCCTACTCGCACATTAATTTTTACTTATTTGAAAGTGCCAAAATTATTTTGATAACTGTATCCGGATTGAGGGAAATACTTTCGATGCCTTCACTTACCAAAAACTTGGCAAAATCTGGATAATCCGAAGGCGCCTGCCCACAAATACCAATATACTTCCCTTTTTCTTTGCACTTGTGAATAATCTCTGCGATCAGCTTCTTAACTGCTCCATTGTTTTCGTTCGCAATATGAGTAACTATGCCAGAATCACGATCGAGCCCGAGTGTAAGTTGAGTCAGATCATTTGAACCGATAGACATACCATCAAAAATCTCCAAAAATTCATCCGCTAGCAGAATATTTGAAGGAATTTCACACATGACATAAACCTTCAAAGTATTATCTTGCGCTTTATCCAAACCAAATTCTTTCATTGTCTCAATTACCTTTTTACCTTCCTCGGGAGTTCGACAAAATGGAATCATCGGAACCACATTTGTAAAACCCATTTCCGTTCGGACTTTCTGCATCGCCTTACACTCAAGACCAAAAGCCGTTTTGAATTTTGGATCATAATATCTAGATGCCCCGCGCCAACCCAACATCGGATTCTCTTCATGGGGCTCGTACAATTCCCCACCCAAGAGAGTGCGGTACTCATTGGTTTTAAAATCGGAAAAACGGATAATGACCGGATGTGGGTAAAACGTAGCGGCAACCTTCGCGATACCAAGCGCAAGCTGGTCCACATAAAAATCTGTTTTGTCTTTATATAGAGGCGTCAAATTATCAATTTCTTTAATTAATTTTTTGATGTATGGAGTTTGCTTGCCAAGCTTTAACTTTTGATAATCAATCAGCGCATTCGGGTGGAAGCGAACATGCGAAGCGATAATAAACTCTAGCCTACCCAAACCAACCCCTTCGGCCGGCAAGGCATGGCTTTTAAACGCTTCGTCGGGAGAACCGATGTTGACCATAATCTTGGTTGCTACTTTTGGTATTTTATCCAGGCGATGTTCAATAATTTCAAAAGGAATAATGCCTTCATATACATTGCCAACTTGCCCGAGGGAGGCATCTACGGTAACCTCCTGCCCTTTTTTGAGTGCTTTAGTGGCATTATTGGCTCCTACGATACAAGGAATACCCAATTCGCGGGAAACGATCGCCGCATGAGAGGTACGTCCACCTTTATCGGTCACGATCGCGCTCGCAATTTTCATAATTGGTTCCCAGTCTGGATCAGTGATCTCAGTTACCAAAACTTCCCCTTTTTGAAAATCATTAATATTTTTAGCGTTATGCAAAATGCGAACCTTGCCACTGCCAATTTTTAAACCAACAGCAATTCCGCTAGCTAAAACTCTGCTCGTTTTTTGCAATTTGTATTCTTTTAAAATATTTTTATCTAGTGACGAAATAACTGTCTCGGGCCTAGCTTGCACAATAAAAAGCTCGCCGGTCTTGCCATTTTTTGCCCACTCCAAATCCATTGGTTGATAATGGCCATGCTTTTGCGAGAAATATTTTTCCACCTCGTAACACCATTTCGCCAGCTTCACAACCTCTTCGTCTGTCAGGCAAAATTTCTGCTGATCTCTAGGCGAAACTTTTTCTTGCTTAGTACCGTTTTTTGCATAAACTAATTTAATATTTTTCTGACCAATACTTTTACCGATAATTGGATTGCTGACGCCATTATCAAGTGACGGCTTAAAAACCATAAACTCATCTGGAATGACTTTGCCCTGTACGATAAACTCCCCGAGACCATAGATACCATTGATAACGATAACTTTGTCAAAACCAGTTTCTGTATCAATCGTGAAGGCTACTCCCGAAGACGACAGATCAGACCGAACCATAATCTGTATGCCTACCGAAAGAGCCGCCTCAAAATGCGAAAATCCTTTATCTTTACGATAAGAAATAGCACGATCAGTAAAAAGCGAAGCAATGCATTTCTTGGTCGCAATAAGAACATTGTCTATACCATGAACATTAAGATAAGTCTCTTGCTGACCAGCAAAAGAGGCACCAGGTAAATCCTCTGCCGTAGCTGAGGAGCGCACCGCCACATCACTATCCTTTCCATATTTCTGACACAATTCTTCGTAAGACTTCGCGATTATATCTTTCAGGTCTTCTGGTAAATCAGCTTTTAAAATTTCCTTGCGAATTTTCTTGCCTCGAATTTGCAGATTGCGCATGTCACTTGTATCAAGATCCGCCAGAATTTCTTTTATTTTTTCATCTAAACCAGTACTTTTGAAAAAGTGCCTATAGGCATCTGCGGTCAACGCAAAACCATCTGGTATGTTTACTCCAAGCGGCACGAGGTTTGCATACATCTCACCGAGCGCCGCATTTTTACCCCCCACGACAGGAACGTCGGCAATACCTACCTCGCTATACCACTTAACAAAATTTTTTTCTTCTGTCATAAATTTGTCTAGGCGCTGGAGCGGCTAGCAATCTGCATCAACCTTTGATATTTTATCATTCTTTCCGGTTTAGCTGGAGCGCCAGCCTTCAAACCAAAACATTTAAACGCAAAGGCAAGATCTGCAATAAAATCATCATCTGTCTCCCCGCTCCTGTGACTGACAATAATTTCTACGCCATTCTCTCGAGCCAACTGCATAGCTTTGAGTGTTTCAGAAAGCGTACCTATCTGATTTGGCTTGATGATTATCGCATTGATGCTGTCTTTTTTGATTGCCTTTTCCAGAAGCGAAATATTGGTTACAGTTAAGTCATCCCCCACAACCAAGAGATTTTTGTTATCATTTTTTAATTTTTTAAAACTGTCAAAATCCTCTTCATCAAACGGATCCTCTATGGAAAACAGACCAAACTCTTTGACCAATGAATTATAAAAATCCAGCAATTCTTCTTTTTTAGTATCTTTACCATTTATTATATAAGTTTCACCTCCATAGAAAGAGGAAGAAGCAACATCCATGGCAAACCGAACTCTGCCTTCTAAATGATTTTCTTTTATGGCCTTATTCAGATAAAAGAGAGGTTGTTTTATGTCACTTATTTTTGGCGCAAAACCCCCTTCGTCGCCAAGTATAATAGACTCTCTTCCTAGTTCATTGATTATTATTTCCCTTAAACTATTTTGAATTTTTATGCCAATTTCTACTGCCTCCTTTGCATTATCGGTGTCTGGTACAATCATATATTCTTGAAATACAAGATTATTGTGGGCATGTTTGCCTCCATTTATTAAATTCATATATAAATAAGGAACCTTCCGGGAATGTTTTATTTGGGCAAGGGTCTGTAAATATTCAAAAATTTCTTTTCCGGAAAGGATGGCAGCGACTTTAGCGCAGGCGATACTCACACCCACCATAGAATTAGCGCCGAGATTGTCTTTATTGTAGGTTCCATCAAGCTCAATCATCATTCTGTCTATTTCCATTTGATTAAAAACGTCCTGACCAAGAAGCAAGGGGGCAATGGCATTGTTGACTTTATCTATTGCAATTTTCACACCCTTTCCGTCTTCATCGCGCAATTCATGAGCTTCATGCGCGCCGGTAGATGCCCCTGAAGGCACAGAAAAACTGGCGAATTTTTCCCCACAAAAAACTGTGGTCTTGATTGTCGGATTACCCCTTGAATCTTTTATTTCTTCCGCGATGATTTTAGTAATCTTGTTCATAATTTTTTCTTTAACAAAATCATTAAATCAGAAACATTGGCACCCGTAGGGCCAGTCTTGATTATACCACCTGCTTTAGAAAAAAAAGAATAGGAATCAAAACGCTCCAGATAGTCATCTACATCCAATCTTAGTTTTTCTGCATTTTTTATGTTAATTTTATCCACGACAACTCCAGCCGCATCGCTGTTGTCCATGCCATCAGAGGCAAAAGAAATAAAAACAGTATTTTCATCAATGGTTTTATTCTTTATGGCCAATAACCCCATATGCATATTCCTCCCACCCTTGCCTCTATTTGGAGAAATCACAATACTAGGCTCACCGGCAGCCAAGACAACAGAATTTTCTTTGTGGAAATAAAGCTTGGAAGAAAATATTTTCTTTAAAACACTGCTTGCTTCATCGAACAATCGGGTGGAAATAATGTCTGTCTCTAAATTAAATTCTTGCGCTTTTTGCGCCATCGCTTCTACCGCGGTCTGATTGGAAACTAAAACAAAATTGTGAACTTTTTCAAAATATTTATCCTCCTTTGGAGTTTCAATTAAGTTGAATTCTCCTAGGTTATTTTCTCTAATAATTTTATTTGCATCATCCACCGTAGTCATATCTTTATAGGTCGGTCCGGAAGCAACATTTTCAAAATTATCTCCGGGTATGTCTGAAAAAATAAGCGCTACAATCGTGGCCGGGTAAGCGATTTTAGCCAAGCCTCCGCCTTTCAAAAACGACAGGTGTTTTCTGACAGTATTTATTTCGGCAATTGTTTTTCCGGATTTTAAAAAAGAATCATAAAGTTTGATTCCGCTTTCGCACTCCTCTTTACCATGGCACAAGAGCGCCGAACCTCCTCCGGAAACAATTACAATGACCAAATCATCCTCGGTGGCATTCTCGGCGATTTTATATATTTTCTCCCCAGCTTCGAAATTAACTTCACTGGGCCGAGGGTGGCTACCAACAAAGGTTTCAATATATTTTAAATTTATTTTGGAAAGTCCAATTACTACCCCAGCGTCAATCTTTCCACCTAAAATATTCTCTAGGGCCAGCGCGGCTTCTGGGGAAGATTTTCCAAAACCAACAATCTTGATCTTTTTAAATTTAGACAAATCAAAACTTTGCCCCTCAATATTTAAAACATTCCCCGTCAACTTAACAGAATTAAAAATAACTTCTTTGGTATTGATAGCTTTTAACCCAGACTCCATTATTTCTAGAGCCATCTTGCGATTCGAAGTCACAGCCAACTCATCAAAATTCTGAATCAAGCTTTTTTGCATATCTTTCTAATTTACTAAATTAATAGGATTGCTGGAAATAAAGGCCCTGATGTTATCAATTGTTGTTTGTAAAATTACTGCCACTGCTTCATGGGTAAAAAAGGCTATATGTGGAGTAATTACTACGTTAGGCATTTTCATAAGTTCGTGATTTAAATTAATTATTACCTTTTCTTCTTCTGTTAATTTTTGAGCAGAAGATAATTGAGCTTCATTTTTAAATTGTTTTTCCGCTTCAATCACATCAGCACCAAAACCAGCAATAGTACCATTTCTCAACCCAGAGACTAGAGCCGTAGTGTCTACAAGCTCCCCTCGCGCTGTGTTTATAAGGTAAACGCCTTTTTTCATTTTAGAAATAATTTCTTGGTTTATTAGGTGATGATTTTCCTTGCTGTATGGAGTATGCAAAGAAACAATATCGGAAACAGAAATAACTTCCTTCAGGCTTTTGTACTCAAAGTTATTTTCTCTGGCAAAATCTAAATCTGGGAATAAATCATGTGCCACAATTTTCATCTCAAGCCCCTTGGCTATTTTAATTAAATTCTTGCCAATCTTGCCAGTACCGATAACTCCCAAAGTCTTGCCACATAAATCAAATCCTGCCATCGCTTTAGAGTAATCAAAGTTGGCAGATTCTTTAATATAATTATCAGCATTTAACTTTATATTTCTGGCAAAAGTTAAAATTAATCCCAATGCAAACTCCGCCACTGTATGAGAGCCATAAGCAGAAACGTTAGAAACTTTTATCCCTTTAGCTTTAGCATACTCGCAATCAATGTGGTCAAACCCAGTAGAGCGAGCAGCTATGAATTTCAAATTAGGCAAGGCATCAATTACCTTGTTATCAATTGTTGAATTTATAAAGACTGAAATAATATCAGCCTCTTTTGCTTTCTCCAGAGTACTTTCATTTAATTTCTCTTCATAAAAATAAACTTGGTTGCCAGCGAGCGCCTGTAAAACCAAGGGCTCGTCTACTTTAGGCACTGAAACTTCAAAAAATGCAATTTTCATACCCTAATTGTAGCATATTATTCATTTAAACCAATTCTTTAAAAAAGAGAAAAATCCTTTGGAATCTTCTTCAGACGCCTTTTGTGCATTCTTATCATCCACGATCACGATAACCTCTTCTCCGTCTTTCGCCAATCCAAAACTATCTCGAAAAACTTTTTCCTTACCGTCTGATGTTTTTAAACTATTGATGTCATTTGTGAGTTTTTCTTTTTGTTTTTCTAATTCCGCTACTTTACTTTCAACTAACTCTTTATTTTGGGCTGTTTCTCTCATTTTGTTCCAAAAACGTAAAGTACTCCACGAAAAAATCAATATCAAAATACCGAGAAGTATTAAAACTGGTTTTGACCGTATTGCACGTTCTAATCGTCCATTGTGATTAAAATTTCTCATAAAATAAAAATATGCTATACTACGCTCTAGTATATGCTTTTCAATAAAAAACATCAAAAGAGAATACAGTTTGCTTGGGCGGTAGTAAGCATACTGATAATCATCAGTATGATTCTGCTTTATAGCCCAATATTTAGATAAAATATTTCAACCTATTTTTCACCGGCGCGCATCATCTTTAAAAACACATCTTGTGGAATATTTACTTTCCCTCTTTCTTTCATTTTCTTCTTGCCTTTCTTTTGCTTCTCACGAAGTTTCATTTTGCGAGTAATATCGCCCCCATACATGTGTTGAGTGACATCTTTTTTCATCCCTGAGAGAGTGCGTGAAGAAATAATTCGCCCAAGCGCCCGACCCTGAATTTTCAGAGTAAACATCTGCCTGGGCAAAAGATTTGCCAGTTTTTCAACTGCTTCTTCTGCTTCTTCTTCGGCTCTTTTTCTTGATACAACCCTAGAGAAAGCCGGTATCACTTCATCCGCCACCAATAAATCAAGCCTGGTTACATTTGCCTCGCGCATCTCGCCCATTTCATAGGAAATGGAACCATAGCCCGAAGTGGCACTTTTTAATTCATCGAAAAAGTTGCGCATCAGTTCACGCAAAGGAATCTGCACTGAGATGGATGACCTATTGTCCCCAAAATTATCCGTTTCGCCTATTTCCCCTTCGTGGTCAAACAAAAGCTGCATGATGCTACCAATGTATTCTACTGGGGTAATTATTTTTAAATTTACCCAAGGCTCAAAAACTTTTTCCACAAGACCGTCGTCGGGAAAAAAGTATGGGGAATAAATTTTTTCGCGCTTGCCTGTCCCGAGCGGAACCGAGGGGCCATTTTTCAGTAAAACTTCATAGGTGATAGAAGGGGTGGTGATAACCAACTCCAGATTGAATTCGCGTTTTAAACGCTCGGTGATAATTTCCAGATGAAGCATTCCCAAAAATCCACATCTGAATCCTTTCCCCAGGGAACCTGAAGCCTCTTCTTCGTAAGAGAAAGCTGAGTCAGAAAGTTTTAATTTACCCAAGGCAAGTTTTAATTCAGCAAAATCGTCCGCATCTTCCGGAAAAACTGAAGCCCAAACAACAGGCATCGGTTGCCTATAACCGGGAAAGGCTGGTAAGGGGTTTTTAAACATGGTAATTGTATCTCCAACAGAAGCTATGCCAGGCTTTTTAATTCCGGTAACGATATAACCTGTCTCTCCACCTGAAAGAGAATCGCGCGGGGTTTCCTCGGGTGAAAAAATACCAACTTCGAGCGCAATAAATTTTTCTTCCGAAACAGCGAAAAGCAGGGTATCCCCTTTTTGAACTTTGCCATCAAGCACCCGCACAAAAACTATCACCCCTTTATGGTTGGAATATTTAAAATCGAAAACAAGCGCGCGCAATATATTTTCCCCATGATTTGTTTCTACGGGCTCTGGTACTCGTTTTATAACCTCTTGCAATAAATTTTCTACTCCCTCACCTGTACGACCAGAGACTAATAAGATTTCTTCCGGGTCGCAATTTAAAAGCTTTATAACCTCTTCTCTTACTTCGGGTACCCTAGACAACAGGGAGTCAATTTTAGACAGCACAGGGATGATTTTAAGGCCTCCCTGACGTGCCATATTAAGCGTGGTAAGAGTCTGAGCTTGTACCCCCTGGGTAGAATCTATGAGCAAAATAGAGCCTTCTACGGCCTTTAAAGCGCGAGAAACCTCATAGGAAAAATCTATGTGCCCAGGGGTATCGATCAGGTTTAAAATATATTTTTCCCCTTTAAATTCATACTCCATTCGCACAGGTTGCATTTTGATGGTAATCCCCCGCTCTCGTTCCAAATCCATTGAATCCAGTACCTGATCTCGCATTTTGCGAGTTTCGATTGTATGCGTGATCTCAAGCATTCTATCTGCCAAGGTGCTCTTGCCGTGATCAATGTGCGCGATGATTGAAAAATTTCTGATGTGTTTGAGATCCATAAACTATATTATATTTTTAAATCCTCCCGCTTGCAGGTCCCACAATTTTTTATATAATCCACCCTCTTGATTCAAGAGTTCATTGTGCCCCCCATCCTCAATAATTTTTCCTTTTTCTATTACAACAATTCTATCCATCTCACGTATAGTTGAAAGCCTGTGTGCAATAACAATTGTTGTTTTGCCCCTCATGAGCGTGCGTAATGCATCTTGAATTAAATATTCAGAATGAGAGTCCAGCGAAGAAGTCGCCTCGTCTAAAATTAAAATTGGTGCATTTTTTAAAATTGCCCGGGCAATAGCTACACGCTGACGTTCTCCCCCTGAAAGTTTAATTCCTCTTTCACCCACCTTCGTTTCATATCCTTCTGGTAAGGTTGCAATAAAATCATTACAGTGTGAAAGGCGTGCAGCATCTAAAACTTCTTCATCTGTCGCATCACGCCTACCATAACGAATATTCTCCATAAGAGTACGGTGAAACAAGACCGGGTCTTGTGGCACAAAAGCAATCTGCTCTCGAAGATTTTGTTGAGAAATTTTACTTATATCAATCCCATCAATCATAATTTTTCCAGAAGTAAGATCAAACAATCTCATTAAAAGACGAACAAATGTTGTTTTTCCTGCTCCTGAGGAACCAACAATTGCAATTTTTTGTCCCACGGGAATGATTAGAGAAAAATTATCTAACACTTTTGAGGTATTATTTTCATAAACATAAGTTACATTATCAAAAACAATTCCCCCTCCTGGGTTCCTGACAACTTCTGCTGTTTTATCAAGAATTTCATAGGGTGTGTTTAAAATAAGCGCCATTTCTTGCGCATCGGCAAAACCATCATAAAAAATGCGTATAATGCCTGCAAAATCCCAAAGACCGTCCATTAAACGACCAAAATAACTCTGGATAAGTACTATTACTGGCAACCCTATTAGCCCAACTCTCCAGTCACCAATAGCGGTCCAAAAAATAATAAATTCTATAGTTAATACATAAGAGACCTGTATGGCACCTAATCCATTCCATAAGTTCCAATTAAAAAGGGTCACCTTTTTTTGTTCTTGAATAACTCTACCAACACGTTCTCTTTCGTATTCATGGCCTGTGAATAGTTGAATGGAAGAATGGTTACTTATTGAGTCAGCTAGTACTCCAGTAGTTTTTGTATCTGCTAAAGCAGCAATTACATCATATTTTAATTTAAGTCTAGTGTAAATTAAAGCTGTCACCAAAAATATAAAACAAAACACAGCTAATATATAAGCGTATTTGGGGGCGATAAAATAAATAGCAATAATAGTACCGGCAGACCTAATAATTAATGGAATCCCATCTCTAATTAACCCATCCATCAATCTGTCAAAAGATCTAGCATATTTACCTATCTTTTGGGTTAAAGATCCTGCAAATTTATTTGCAAAAAAAGAGTGTGAATGTCCAATCATATAAGAAAATGCCTGTTCGCGAAGTCCTGCCATAACATTTGCTTTTAGGTAAGAACTTGAAAAATCCATAAGTCGTCTAAACAACATGCGAATGAGCCCCAAAATAAGGATAAGGATAACTATGCTTCTTGCATTATTTATAGAGTCAAAATTGCTAGAACTCAATATGTTCCAAAGTTTAAGAAACTGTAAAGGAATAAAAATATCAAAACCAACAAAAATTATTATGCTAATAATAATGGTAAAAAAAGAAACTTTATAATTTCTAATTACTTGCCAAAAATATTTGAGCACCAAATTTCGGTGTAAATTTGAATAATCTTTTTCCATATCATTAAAACAGAAAAATGGACATTTCCGTCCGTTTCGTCATTATACCACGTAGAAATAAAAACGTTAAGTTTAAAGCTCTTCTTGGGCTGGGGCGATGATTTTTGCCTGCCAGAATTTTGTTTTGAGGGTTTGAGTAAGATCTTTTAATTCTTCGTTCTTTAATAAATACAAGACGATCACGGCAGCGATAATGCCGAGAATACCAGAAATAAAACCCTGTAAGAAAACTCCCCAGAAAGTCGTCGTGCCAAAAATTGGAGAGAGAATATTGAGACTCACATAAGCAACAGCTCCCAAGAAAAACGACGCACCCAAACTCTGAAAGAAAGTCTTAGTAATGAAAGATTCGTCTGGCAGGAAATCTTTCTTGATAAATATCCAATGCAGGATAAAATTCAAAATTGTGCCAATAGAATATGCGAGTGGCAACATCAATACCTCCGTCCCCGCGATATCGCTAACCTTGAGCAATGATTCTATGAAATATCTGAACATTGGCATATGTTGGAAAACATAAATAAGCACGTAGGATAAAATTATAATTAAAACAGAACAGGAAAAGTTTACAATCAGCGGGCGCTTAGTATTCCCTGTCGCATAATACGAACGAGAAAGAAGCGCGATCATACCCTGGGCCAAAATTGAAATAGAAAAAATGGCTAGGCAGGCAGCCACCAAACGAGTATCTTCCCAGGAAAAAGATCCGGAGCCCAAAATTACGCGCACAATCTGCGCCCGCACCACAATAAAAAGAAAGATAACGGGCAAAGACCAAAAAACTATCGCTCTCGCAGTAGCTTTCAAATGTTTTTTGAATTCATCCTTTTTATCACCAACAAAAGATTTTGCCAGAGTTGGAAAAGCGGCCACCGCATATGAGATGCCTATGATGTTAAGCGGTACTGATTGAAGGTTGAAAGAAAGATTGAATACGGAGATAGAACCACTCTTTAAGTAGGAAGCAAGAGCAATTATCGCAATCAGGGCGAGATTATTGAAAGCGAGACCCATGGTCCTCGGGAGCGAAGTGAGTGCTATTTGTTTTATATCTTTAAAATTAATAGTTAGGGAAAACTGGGGGGTAAAGCCAGAACCATGTGAAGCAAAAGCCTGCACCAAAAAATGCATCAGAGCTCCCAGTGCCACCCCGTAAGCTAATCCTGAAATTCCAAATTTGGGATAAAAAAGTACAACTCCGGCAATAATTCCCAAATTATAAAAAATCGGGCTTAAAGAATAAATAAAAAATTTCCGAAAAAGCTGGGTAATGGAGCCAAAAAGATTTGACAATCCCATCAAGATTGGCGAGAACAACATTATCCTAGAAAGTAAAATAACTTCTACCTGATAATACTCGGTAAAACCTGGGGCAACATAATGCACAAAATATGGCATCAGAAAAAATGCTGCTAAAGAAACCAGGACTATCAAACTAAAAAAAACCGTAAAGATGTCGTTTAGGTATTTTTGCGCTTCCTTGGTTACTTCTCCACCATTCATCCGAGCAACAATAAAAGGAATTATCACCGTAACAGAGGCCAGCGATGCCACACAAATAAAAATAAGATCCGGTACGCGAAAAGCGGCATAATAAGCATCGAGAGTTGATGAGGGCCCGATGAAATGCGCAATAGATCGATCACGGAGAAGCCCTAAAATTTGAGAAAGCAAAGTAAGAGAACCCAAAAGAAGGGCTGCTTGATTTATGCTGCCAGATTCTTTTGTAAAAATTCGCAAAATTTTCTCCATTCTTTATATAATATTTAATTTTTAGGATTATTTGATTTGTCCGAAGCGGGTTCTTTTGCTGGCGCTGGATTTTTCAATGAGTTTACATAATTTATCAAATTTTTATCGCTCGGAGAGACAGAAAGAGCGGCCTCTCCGTAAGCAATAGCTTCGTTATTGTTTCCCTCGTCCTTAGCTATTTGGGAAAGGGTCAGCAGTGCGTCAATATAATCAGGCTTTAACTCGAGAGCCCCTTTTGCATAGTCTTTTGCTTCTTTAATTTTTCCATCAAAAAATGAAGCATTGGCCATAGCAAGTTTGAGACCTGGATTTAATGGATTTAAAGCGGAAGCAGTTTGATAAGCGGTAAATGCCTCCGTGTAAGCATTTTTTACCCCGAGCGATCCAGCAGTCTGATATACCAATCCGAGAGATTCAAAATTTAGATAGTTTTGTGGGTTGTATGCCACCGCCATTTGCGCGCCGTTTACCGCTTGATTCAAACTTGTCTGTAAATCAACCTTATCTTTGTCGGACAACGCTCCGCCTTTGGTTGCCAGAGAATTTAATTTCACAAGATAAACCTGCGCGTAGGTGCGTAAATATAAATCATTTGAATAAAGAGAAACGGCTTTATTGATAAGAATCTCAGCCGTCGATTCTTCTGTCGCAGCCAATGTTTTTCCAAAATATGATACAGAAATAAATCGCTCTACATATTTGAAAGAAATAGCAATAAAAGAAATAACTAAAATAATTAGGGCAAGAATAGAAAAAAAGCTTTTCTTGTGATTATCCAAAAACGATATTATTACTTCTTTACCCGAGGAAGACGCACTCAATCCCGCAAATATTCCAGTGAAGGCAAAAGCGAGCAAGAATACTGCCACCCCGGTAAAATAGAAGAATGAAGAAACAAATAAATAAAGAGACAATACAAAGAATGACATTGTTTCCCAATTAACCCCATTCTTAACGCTTGAAAATACTGACTTGGCGCCAGTAAATAAAAATAGAACAAGAAATAGAAGCCAGGCTAGAATACCAAGCATCCCGGTAGTAGCCGTTAAAGAGGGAAGCAATCCAGACCCAGAATTGAAGGAAACATTCCAAAATTGAGTATTGTTTATAATGGCAGGTTTATACATCGCCCAAGCTTCTCCAAATCTATTCGGGCCGATTCCCAAGAGAGGATCCTTTATAAACACTTGTTTAGTTATGGAAAAAGTTGTACCCAGAGAAGGATTAACCTCGGAATTTGATACCTTCAAATAATTCGGAATAATGTTGCCAACAAAACCAGCGGATAAAAAGAACAGTAAAGAAATGATCACCACAATAAAAGAGACTAAAGGAAAATATTTCTTATTTTTTTCGTCTTCTTCTTTTTTGCTATTTTCCAGAGTAATTGATACTTTGTAAACAAAAATAATCAAGCTAGAAATTCCTAGAAGTATCCAGACTAATTGAAAATTTACCGCCGCAGCCAAAAATATCGAAAATGCAATAAATATATTAAGAAAAATTTTTCCGAGTCGAGAAATCGGAAAAAATTCTACAACCAAAAGAAATAAAAGACTGGAAAAACCAGCAAAAAGCCCAAGTGTATTCCAAGAACCTAAAATATTGCCGGTTTTGCCGGATAAAATCCCTAGTGATAAAACAGATGGCATGAATAAATGGAAAATCTGAAAAACTAATACGAAGGCGGAAGATAATACCGTTCCAAATAAAACTATTTTTGCGCGCTTGGAAGTCTTTATAACAATAGAGGAAAATAACATTAAGACAAAGGCAAAGAAAATAAACCAAAAAGAAGGAGTGTCAAACATTATTCCAAAAAGAGAAACCTGGGGAATCTCAGAAAAAATAGCCGACAATAGAAAAACCAGGGAGATGCTGAAACCAGAAACCAACAGCCAAGATTTAGGGAAAACAATTTTTCCATCCAAAAATCTGGCAATAGCCCAAGTCACGACAGAAACAGTAAGACCCAAAACTAACAAAAACCCCTTAGAAGTTTCAACTGGAATTTTAGTAAAGGGCAAACAGAAAACTGGTAATAAAATAATAACTAAAAATAATAATATGAAAGAAATCTTATCAAATATATCTGAACGCATATTGCAATTATACTACTACTGTTAATCAAACCACAAGGTTGATAAGTCTATTTTTAATGTAAATTGTTCTTTTGATCCCCTTGTTCCCTAAATGTTTTAACACGCTGGGGTCGCTAAAAACTCTTTCTTTTATCTTTTCTTCTGGATCAGAAGCTTTCACAATAATTTGCGCTCTGACTTTGCCATTGATCTGAATCACGATTTTAATTTCTTCATCCTTGAGAAAAGTTTCATCCACTTTTGGCCAAGTGGAAAGATTGATAGATTTTTTCTCTCCGAGCAAGCTCCACAATTCTTCGGTTATATGCGGCGCAAAGGGAGAAAGTATTTGCAAGAATTTTTTATAGTCTTCTCTTGAGACACTTTTTTCATTTTCTATCTCAGTTGCCAAGATCATCATAGAAGAAATTGCTGTATTAAAATTCATATTCTCAATATCTTCAGAAACTTTTTTTATGGTTTTATTTAAAATTTTCTTTATTCCACTATCGCTTGTTTTACCCACCTTAAATTGCAACCGCCAAATTTTTTCTATAAATCTCCTCGCGCCAATAATACTTTCTGTAGACCAAGCTACAGATTGATCAAATGGCCCCATAAACATCTCATAGATGCGAAGCGTATCCGCGCCGTAAATTTTTACCATTTCGTCCGGATTTATGACATTACCTAGCGATTTGGACATCTTTACGCCCCCCTCGCCTAAAATCATCCCATGCGAGGTACGTTTCATGTAGGGCTCGCTTGTGGGCACTAGTTTCAAATCATATAAAAATTTATGCCAAAAACGTGAATATAAAAGATGAAGTGTGGTGTGTTCATTTCCTCCGTTATACCAATCTACCGGCGTCCAATATTTCAAATTTTTCTTACCAGCAAACTCTTTAGAATTTTTGGGATCTGTGTATCGTAAATAATACCAACTGGATCCTGCCCAGTTTGGCATGGTATCTGTTTCCCTTTTTGCGTTGCCTTTACATTTAGGACATTTAGTATTGACCCATTTTGAAATATTTGCGAGTGGCGATTCTCCGCTATCCGTCGGCTGATAATTTTTCACTTTTGGAAGTTCTACTGGCAGATCCTTCTCCGGCACAGGAACTAACCCGCATTTCTCGCATCGTACAACCGGTATCGGCTCACCCCAATATCGCTGACGGGAAAATATCCAGTCGCGAAGCTTGAAAGTGGTTTTTTCTTTTCCCTCAACAAATTTTATAATTTCTTTCTTGGCTTTTTGGGAATCCATTCCATCAAATCTGCCAGAATTTATTAAGGAGTCTCTTTGGTCTCCATTAAAACCAGTATAGGCACTTCGTGAAAGTGCTAATTCTATTGCAAGTTTATTGTTTCCAAACATAGTTGAAGCAAAAACTTCTTTTATATCAACCCACCTTACCTCATGTTTTGCTTGTTCTTTCTCGGAAATTATTTCTGGCTTCTCATCCACCAACTCCAAAACAACTGGGGTGTCTATCCTCGAACGCCATTCATTTTTATGTTCAGCAAAAAAATGCGATTCAACTTTTATTGGGGAAACAAAAATAGCTTTAGTTTTATATCCTGTTTCTTCTAACACTTCTCGCTCCGCTGCTTGTTCTGGAGACTCATCACCCTCAATACCTCCTATTACACCACTTAACCAATCATAATCTTTCCATTTTAACATTAAAATTTTCTTCCCGTCACGACTTTTCACAATACCAGTAATAGTGTTTCTGTGTACTGCTTCTTTTCTTTTATTTTCTATACCAAAAATTGGTTGAATGACTTGCTTTATCTCCAAATTATATTTCTTCGCAAATTCAAAATCCCTTTCATCGTGCGCCGGCACAGCCATGATAGCCCCTGTGCCATAATTTGCAAGCACATAGTCGGCAATCCAGATAGGAATTTCTTCTTTGCTCCCGGGATTGATCGCCTTTACCCCTTTTAACTCTACTCCTGTTTTTGTTTTATTTTCTGCCGTGCGCTCTATCTCTGTTTCTTGTTTTGTTTTTTTAATATAATCTTCCGCTTCAGTCCAGTTGGAAATTCTTGATTTTAGGTCATTGATCAATTGGTGTTCCGGTGCTAAAACAACATAAGTCGCGCCGAAAATAGTATCGGGACGAGTGGTGAAAACTTTAATTTTTAACTCATAATCCGTAATCTTAAATTCTATCTCCGCACCCTCCGACTTCCCTATCCAATTTCTTTGAGCAAGTTTAATTTGTGGCAAATAATCCACACCATCTAAGTCTTTATCTAAACGCTCTGCATATTTAGTGATCGCCAACACCCACTGCTCTTTCTCTCTTTTTTCTACCTGTGCCCCACATCGCTCGCAACAACCGCCTATAACTTCTTCATTCGCAAGACCGATCTTGTCCTTCGGACACCAGTTGATATTCATTTTGGCCTTATAGGCCAATCCTTTCTTCAAAAACTGCAAAAATATCCACTGTGTCCATTTATAATATTTCGGATCAGTTGTATTTATTTCTCGAGACCAATCAAAAGAAATTCCAAGCGATTGTATCTGTTGTTTGAAATTTTCGCTATTTTTCTTCGTAACAAATCGTGGATCCTTACCTGTCTTTATGGCAAAGTTTTCCGTCGGAAGACCAAACGCATCCCAGCCGATCGGGTACAAAACATTAAAACCCTGCAGCCTTCTTTTCCTTGAGATTATATCCATCCCGATATATGGCCTGGGATGACCCACATGCAAACCATCCCCTGAGGGATATGGAAATTCTATCAAGCTATAATATTTGGGCTTTTTTGGTTTACTTGCCCCGCCCTTGACCGGGTCTATAGCATGATAAATCCCCTTTTTCTCCCAAATATTTTGCCATTTTTTCTCTATTTTCTTATGATCATACAACCTCATATCTTTATCTCACTGGTTTAGGAAACGGAGGATAAATATCTTTATCAATAGTTCGTTCAAAACAAGTGCGACCTGCTTGATGATCCCAAGATTCATTCACTCCTCCGCCTCCGTATGGATAGGAAGTATTGGCAATATCTTTTTCGCCATAATACATAGGAGCTACTACACCACCGCTATACTCCCTCCACCCTTTCGGTATTGGCAAAGCAAAAGTTGCGCAAAGTTCAAAGATTAATTTTTGTTTGTCTTTGACTGAATATTCATAAATGCTCCCTTTTTCAAATTCCGGATCAACCGGCAGAGAATATCCAGACAGAGGATTAGAAAGATCTGAGAGTTTCTCTGGCAATTTTTCCTTTTGTTGCCAATAATTTATTACTTGATATTGAATGCCTTGCAGATCGCCGATTCTTCTGTCATCTAAACGAAGCATTCTCTGCTTAAACGGACTACCCATAATGGAGAAACTATAAACTACAGCCAGTATTACCAGCAAAAGTCCAATACCCGCAAAAATTTTGCTAAGTTTATCAAGGTACGGCTTTTCCCGCAGCAAAAGTATGTAATATCCACCAACCAACACAGCCACCACTAGGGTGATCAATACTTTCAAAATAAATCTGGTAGTTATTTCTCCAGAGATGAAATACCTGATCAGAGCAACCAAGTCTACCATCGTAACTATTGCCGAAAGAAATAGAATAATATACACCACCCATTTTTTAATAATTTCATCAAAATGCCCCATTGCGCCCTTCAAGAATTTTCTCCAAAAATAAGAAATGACCAAGAAAACTGGAAAGAAGATTATGAGGGTAGCGAGCGCCATGCGGATACTTTCATATTCGTAAGTGGAATATCCATATTGATACGTAGCGTTTAAAACATCTGGAAATCTTTTATCTAGAGTGTTAAAAACAAGATTAAGGAATGAAACAACTGAAGTTATTAATGTTATTAATAATCCTAGGCACAAAAAGAAGAAACCTATATTTAGTTTTGGTTTATTTGTTTCCATAAACGCATCATACCATAAAAACATTCTAAATTAAAGTAAACAATTTTGACCGACAGTTGTATTGCTTTTTAAAAAGGTATATTATGAGCTTATTAACCGATTGACATGAATAAAAAGTTTGAGGAATTTTCTAGAAAACTAACTTATTGGATTGGATCGCCCCAATCCATTTTAGCGCATACTGTATTTTTTGTTGGCATTTTTGCCTTGCGTTTCTTTGATTTTTCAAGTTCTGATGTACTGCTTATTTTAACCACCATAGTTTCATTGGAAGCTATTTATCTTTCGATATTCATACAAATGACCGTAAATAAACACAGCGAGGAGCTCGAAGAAGTATCAGAAGATATTGAAGAGATTCAGGAAGACGTGGAAGAGATTCAGGAAGACGTGGAAGAGATTCAGGAAGACGTGGAAGAGATTCAGCCCGAAAGCAAAGAATAGATTTTATTTAGCACTCCAGAGCGCGGTATTCGCAAGCGAGATTGCGCGATTGTTTGATTTTTCCAAGACACATAATTCGCCTGCTTCCGTTCGTCCTTCCCACCTTTGCATTATTTCAGAAAGCGCATATCCCAAGGAAAGTGCTGATGAATCGGTGGCGTAAGAAGTCAGAATTACGAAAAGTGGTTCGTTGCTTAAAACTTTTTGCACTTGAGCAAGGAGTTTCGGCAACATTTCTTCTATTTTCCATACTTCCCCTTTGGGACCCCGACCAAATTTAGGCGGATCCATGATTACCGCATCATATTTATTACCACGTTTTTCTTCACGCTCCAAAAATTTGAGAGCGTCATCTGCTATGATTCGCATAGGCAAATTTTCTAAGCCAGAAACTTTTTGATTTTCCTTGGCCCAATTCAATGTTTGCTTAGAAGCATCTACATGCGTCACTTCCGCGCCAGCGCGCAAGGCAAACAAACTCGCGATTCCGGTATAACCAAATAAATTCAAAAATTTAACTTTCCTGCTAGAGTTTTTTATTTTATTTTCAATAAAATCCCATATACTTGCTTGCTCTGGGAAAAATCCCAAATGCCTAAAAGGTGTTGGAGATACCAGAAATTTAATACTTTTGTATTCCATTTCCCATTTTGCTGTAATTTTTTTTGTTATTTTCCACCCTGCTTTCGCCCCAACCTTAGAACTCCAAAATTTACCATCAGCTTTACCCCAATCTTGATAGGAAAAAGTTTTTGGCCAAATAGCATCTTCATACGGACGAACAAAAACATATTTGCCGAATCGTTCTAATTTCTCTCCTCCACCAGTATCTAACATCTCATAGTCCCTAAAGTCTTCTACGTCTTTCAAATAAAAAAGCTTAGTTTGATTTTCCATTTTAATCATAAATTATTATTTAATACTGCTCTTGTTTTCTTCCCCACAATTCCATCTGGGACAAGTTTGTGTAATTTTTGAAAAGCAATAACGGCTGATTTTGTTTTTTGCCCAAAAAAACTGGTAATCGGAACAACTTTTAGATTAGTTTGCAAACATTTTACATCTTTGCCCCTGCTCCCCAACTTCATAGGCTTAGTAACAAAACACCTAGAAGGTAAAGATGTATACTGGGGTTTTTCTTTATAAGAAGGGCAAAGTAAACCGGTTTTAATATTGAATTTATGTCCTGACTCGCAAACGGTGACAAGTGGGCGACTGATTAATGGAACACTGAGACCACTGCTTTGGTATATATTAACAACAGATGCATCAACTTCAAAATTTGCAGTAATTGTAATGTCACTAGAAATATTTGTATCAGTTCTGGAAGCGACCAGAAATCCATCACTCCAACCGGAGAAATGGTAACCGGAATTTGGAACTGCTGTTACTGTTGTACCATCATCCCCGCCATTTACTGTTTGTAAAACAGAACCAGTGATTGAACCATTGGAACCTGGGGCATATGAAAGATTAAAAGATTTATTAAATTTGGCAAATTTTGGTCGGAAATTTCCACTAATTACGTTAAAAGTCCCACCTACATAAACCGCAATATCGTTAGCGGCAAGAGCCCAAACGGAACTACTTCCAGCGTTCGGGTTCCAGGAAGTGGCTAGGCCAGTATTTAAATCAAGAGCCGCGACATAACGTCTTGTTTCACCGCCGATAGAAGTAAAATCTCCCCCGGCGTAAACGGCCGTACCACTAAAAGCTAAAGCATAAATACTAGTACTAGCGTTCGGGTTCCAGGAAGTGGCTAGGCCAGTATTTAAATCAAGAGCCGCGACATAACGTCTTGTTTCACCGCCGATAGAAGTAAAATCTCCCCCGGTGTAAACGGTAGAATTATCTACCACAAGAGCATAAATAGTATTGCTTGCATTTGGATCCCAGCTCGTAGCTAAACCGTCTGAATCGATCGCTGCGATACGGTTTCTTGCTTGACCGCCGATAGAAGTAAAATCTCCCCCGGTGTAAACTACGTTCCCGTTTACAGCAAGAGCCCAAATAGTACTATTGGCATTTGGATTCCAGCTTGTCGCCAGGCCGTCTGAATCGATCGCTGCGATACGGTTTCTTGCTTGACCGCCGATGGTTCTAAAATATCCTCCGGCGTAAACTATGCTGCCACTGACGGCAAGAGTATTAACAGTAGAGTTAGCATTTGGATTCCAGCTTGTCGCCAGGCCGTCTGAATCGATCGCTGCGATACTATTTCTAGTTTGACCGCCGATAGTGGTAAAATCTCCTCCGGCGTAAACTATGCTGCCACTGACGGCAAGAGTATTAACAGTAGAGTTAGCATTTGGATTCCAACTGGTAATGAGACCATCAGGACCAATAGCCGCGATGCGGTTTCTTGTTTGACCACCTATGGTAACAAAAGCACCCCCTGCATAGACTACGTTTCCACTTACAGCAATTTTATGAACAACATCATTCGTATTTGGATCCCAGCTCGTAGCTAAACCGTCTGAATCGATCGCTGCGATATGATTTCTAGTTTGGCCACCGATGGTAATAAAATATCCTCCGGCGTAAACTATGCTGCCACTGACGGCAAGAGTATTAACAGTAGAGTTAGCATTTGGATTCCAGCTTGTCGCCAGGCCGTCTGAATCGATCGCTGCGATATGATTTCTGGTTTGGCCACCGATAGTAGTAAAGGCTCCCCCGGCGTAGATTGTTGTACCATTTATTACAAGTGAACGTACATCGCTATTTGCATTTGGATCCCAGTTTGTCGCTAGACCGTCCGAATCGATTGCTGCGATATGATTTCTGGTTTGGCCACCAATAGTGGTAAAGGCTCCCCCGGCGTAGATTGTTGTACCATTCGCAGTAAGCACATATACAATACTGTCAGCGTTCGGATCCCAACTCGTCGCTAAACCGTCTGAATCGATCGCTGCGATGCGGTTTCTTGTTTGGCCGCCGATGGTAGTAAAACTTCCACCAACATAAACTGTCGTACCACTTACGGCAAGAGTATTTACAGTTGCATTCGCGTTCGGATCCCAACTCGTCGCTAAACCATCTGAATCGATCGCTGCAATGCGGTTTCTTGTTTGGCCGCCGATGGTAGTAAAACTTCCACCAACATAAACTGTCGTACCACTTACGGCAAGAGCAAAAACAGTAGCATTACCGGCCAAATTACTAGCATTCGGATTCCAATTAAGATCTACTGATTTGTCAGAGAGAATATGGGCAATATTATTTCTCGAAACACTACCAACTTGGGTAAAAATACCCCCTATATACCAACCGCCAGAACCATCTGAGACAACCGCATGAATTATTCCATTAACATTCGGAAAATTAAGATCAGGAACAGCAGAGATTGTATCAATAGCAGCACCGTAACCGGCATTTAAGCCAACGCTAGTAAAACTTCCGCCAATATAAGTTGTGCCATCAGACCCTAATGCAATAGCACTAACTGTTCCATTAGTCACCCAATAATCAGCTGGAGTACTAGAGAGTGAACTTGCCTGCACGTATGATACAAAGAAAAATAAATTAGCAACAATAAAAAAACTAAAAAATACTAATTTTTTGATAAAAAAAACACTTGATTTAAACAAAGTTTTAAATTTCATATCAAAAATTCTATTACGTCGCCGTCTTGTACAATATATTCTTTACCCTCTGTCCGCACCCAACCCTTTTCTCTTGCCTTGGCAAAACTGCCTGCTTCTATAAGTTTTTCATATGCCACCACTTCTGCACGAATGAATTTGTCTCTAAAGTCTGTATGAATGGATTTTCCGGCTGTCGGCGCTGTCGCTCCACGAACTGTCGTCCAAGCGCGCGATTCGTCTTCTCCGGTCGTAAAAAAGGTAATTAAATTAAGTAGATCGTAGCCAGCTTTAATTAAATTATCTAGACCAGTACCAAAAATCGGATCGACTTCAATATAAGGACTAGGGAGTTTTGATACAAAATCTTTTTTTATGTTATCAGCTACAGCAGAAGTATTTAATACGTACAGTGTCGGTTTTTTAATCCCCGCCTGCTCTAGTTCAAAATTTATAACTTCAATATCAAAAAGCGGATCGATCTTCTCATGCACGTGAATCATATCTTTGTCTTCAAAAATTCGCACCACTTCTACAATCGCATCTACTTCGCGAATGTGTGAAAGAAATTTATTTCCAAGACCCGCGCCTAGTGATGCACCCTTCACCAACCCCGCGATATCCACAAATTCAACTACCGCAGGGATTGTTTTTTTAGATTTAGAAATCTCTGTTAGTTTCGTGAGTCTTTCGTCTGGCACCGGCACAATCCCAACCGATGGATCAATGGTGCAAAAAGGATAATTTTCCGCCGGTACGCCTTTTTTGGTCAACGCATTAAAAAGCGTGGATTTTCCCACGTTCGGCAAACCAACAATCCCGATACTTAAAGACATGGAGAAAATATAGCAAAATAAAGTAAAAAAGTCTTGTAATCAAAAGGTTAAGCAAAACCCGGGAAGAAATCAATTTTTATATTTCTTCTTTTAACCCCGATAGATCGGAGGGTGCTCTTGAAAGCTTCTACCATACTTCGCGGACCGGAAATATAAAAAGTTTTTTGCAAATAATCTGGAACTTCTTTTTTGATAATTTCCATGTCAACAAAACCTTTCCTAATAGATTGCGATGGCGGCAGATTTTCTTCGTCGGTAATATTGTAAATAATTTTTATACCAAGTTCATTTTGTGCTTTGTCAAATATTTCTTTATAGGCTATATCAGAAATTTTTTTGTTTGAATAAAACAACGTTATTTCTCTTTTTTCCTTTTTGTCAATTAGGTACTGGATCATACTTCTAAATGGTGTAATTCCTATGCCACCGGCAATAAACACCAGACCTTGATCTTTTCTCTTCGGCATAACAAAATCTCCAGATCTGCTGGAAGCTATCATTTCTCCACCTGTCGGCAGGGCTAGCAGGCGATTTTTGAAACTGCTTGGTTCTTGGTAAAACTTCACGCCTAGGTGTATTTCGGGCTCCGTAGGTGATGAGGCTAGAGTAAAATAACGGCGATTGCCGCGAGTGTCAGGATCACGATGTTTTAATGTCCATTCCATATACTGCCCGGGCAGAAAAGAGAAATTTTTATCTTTCTCAAAAATAAAATCAAATGTATTGGCGCCTACCTCAACTCGTTTTTTTAATTTCAAAAATAGTTTCTCCTTGGGGCTTGTTAAATACGCAAATATATTTCCCATAACCAAAGCCAACTCGGGTGTCGAAAAATATGGACCAATGTGTAGCGACGGTGCAAACAAAAACCCAACTAAAACGCCATAAATTATCCGAGGCCAGAAGGTAGCTGGAGCAGTAAGCGGTTCAGTAAGCATAATGAAAGCAAAGAAAAAGAAAGCTGAATCTTTAAGCGTTTTGAATAGGGTGCTAACAATTTCTGAATTTTTTAGCACAGCTAACATTGTAATTGTAAGAAGCGCCGAAATTAAAAAACTTGTTACCATATCAGCGCGGCGAATTTTTCTAACCACAAGCAGTCCGCCTAAAACAACAAAGGGCAGCATGGTCTCGGTGCCTACCCACCAACTAGCAGATTGGTTGATAGTAAGAGCGGTAAGCATTATAGCAAAAGCCACTGGATTAAAAAGGTGTTTGCGATTAATAGCCAAAATATATTTTGAAGCAACGGCCCAGACTGAGGCCCAGAAAGCCAGGGGCAAAAACTGCGAATATACCCCGCCTTGGGCTGGAGTAATTACGAAGAACAAAATCAAAGCTGTGATATACACCGATTCCACATTAGTAGGCGCTTCATAAACAAAAGAGAAGATAAAATTTGCCATAAAAGAAATAAATAAAATAACCAAGAGCGATACTATTAGGTCTATGGGTGTGTAAGGTAAAAGTTTGAACACCGCGAGCATAAAAGCAGAACAAAACATAAAGAAGAGAACATAAAGAACTACTCTATACATAGTTGTCTTATTCAAAAAGTTGTCTATAAATCTAAACATGATTTTATTCTTTGATGTATTTCTTAAAGCCAATAGTCATGGTTGCTACACCGTTTTTGTCTATAGCGTATCCTTCTAGGTTTTCCTTGCTTTCTATAAAAAATATTCCATTTTGTCCCATAGCGAAAGCCCCAGTAGCGTAGCGGTCAGCTTCAAATATATTCGAACCTATAACTGTCAGACTCACAACTTCCTCTAGTTTATCATTTTTATCTTTGGGATTGTATATATGGCACCCGCGCACGTAAGTGCCAGAAGTAGCTATGCCTTCATTGTTGCCAAGATAAACTTTCTTTATAATCTCCCTTTTCTTATTAAATGGATTTTGAATGCCTATAGACCAGGCTTCTCCTTTTTCATTTCTGCCTGAAACTTGAATATCTCCGCCGGCTTCCACGCAAAAGTTTTTTACCCCACGAGTTTTTAGAATATTACTGGCATTAAAAATTGCCCATCCTTTCACCAAGCCAGAAGTGTCATAGCTTCCACTTGGAGTAATGATATCAAAGTAGCCATTGGTTATTTTCTTTGTTTCTAGAGATAATTCAAAAACTACTTTCATATCTTTGCTCATTCCTCCAAATATATTTTGGGTATTCTCTCCTTTATTTTTTTTATTGTTTATCGCGCTAATTTCACTAGTGTCTTTATAGGTACTAAACTTTTCATCCACATACTTAAAGTAATCAAAAACTTCATCAAAAAGTTTTTGATTTGCTTCCCTATCCACGATCTCAACAGCGACTGGCGTTCCCATAATAATTTGCACTTGTTTCATTTTTATATTTTTGCTTGCAGTAGAGCAGACGATAGTGATTCACGATACGCGGCACTGGTAAATGATGCACCAGAAATTGTATCCACGTTTGAATCTTGAACTGAAATGGCTTCACTAATCAAATATGGCATAGCCCTGGTATTAATACGGATAGAATTCTGCCTGTCTTGCGGGTAATCTAAAAATTGCACGTCGGTTATTTTCCCGCCAGAAATTATAGCCCTTACTTGCACGTTGCCATAATATGCATCTATTGTTTTACCAATATAATTTCCGTCTTTATACTTTAAGTTGTTTGTCGTGGGTATAGATTTTGATTTTGGGGTTACATTTGTATTGGTATTTGTATTTCCGCCATACTTAGGCAAAGACAAACTTGTTTTTGGCTTATTGGGTTCAGGTGTCAATACGACAAATGGCACATTAGTACCAATAATACGCACATACAGTACATATGCCGCAAAAGCAAAAATCACAAATAAAGATAAGGCTATTTTCTTCATATATTTATTACATTAAATATTTGGAATGAATTCCCCGTGAATCTCAAAACTTATTCAGTCACCCTCGAACTCGAAGCTTTCATCTTCAATAAAATTACCGTAGTCATCAACATCTTCATCCTCTCTAATATCATCCCCATCATCAATTTCCCTTCTTATCACATTAGACAACAAGAGAAGTTTTCCTTCATTTACTAGGGTTATCACCAACTGAAATTTATCATTCGCGATTTGATAATCAGCAGAGGCCACAAACAGCTTC
Source organism: Candidatus Nomurabacteria bacterium (assembly GCA_023267195.1). GTDB lineage: Bacteria > Patescibacteriota > Minisyncoccia > Phycocordibacterales > UBA9973 > UBA9973. The sequence continues at coordinate 49,031 of JAHFNT010000005.1, read as the reverse complement.
CCCTCGTCAAGTAAATTTTCTGCTTTTGCGAGCTTGCCATTGATTTGATTTTGTATATTTAAAGATAAATTTATTTTTTCTTTTTGGTACGAAAGTTTTATTGAATTTAGTAAATTCTCAGCCATACTTTGCTCATTAAGCACCGACGCTAAATCGAGTACCGCCCTATTAACCAACTCGATTTTTTTACTAGCATTGTTCATTTCATTTTGGAATCCCGCGAGGGTGAAAATTAATTTTTCGGTCTCTTGTTTTGTATCTGCTTTAATGTTGGTATCAGCTAAAAGCTTTTCTAGCACGTTTTGATAAGCCTTAAGCGATGCCTGTAGTCTTATATTTAGGTTTGATGCGTTAGTTAATTCACCCTTTTTAAGAGCAAGCTGACCTACACTTAAGTTAAATTCATTAATTTTACTTTCTATTTGATTTTGGAGATTAACTCTTGCAGATCCATCGAGATTGCCATTGAAGGCAAGTTTTCTTGATTCTTCTAGCCGTCTTTCTACCAGACGCTCTACCCATTCCGTTTTTTCTTCTTGTGATAAAGCAAAGATTCCAGCAATTGGTTCATTTACAAAAATCTTTACTCTGTAAAGCGAATCTCCCGGTACAGCCTGCTCGGCAAAAGCCACGGCTCCCCCCATAAGAACCAAAGCAAGAACTCCAGCGAGTGTTAATATAAATTTATTTTTATTTAACATAATACAATCTTTATATATACTACATAATAACTCATTTAGTTAATTTTTATCAATAGAGACTATTTTCCCATCATCTAGGTGAATTATGCGTTCTGCAAATTTGCTATATTCAACTTCGTGCGTAACCATTATTATCGTTTGTCCTTCCTTGTGCAACTCTTTCAAAATATTCATAATAACGCGAGATGATTCATTATCTAGGTTAGCTGTTGGTTCGTCAGCGAATAAAATTTTCGGCTCATGAGCGATAGCCCGCGCAACACTTACCCTCTGTTGTTCTCCGCCAGAAAGTTGGCTTGGTAAATTCTTTAATCTTTCTCCAAGACCGACCAAAATCAAATGTTCTGTCGCTTTTTCTAATGCTTTTTTTTCACTGAAACCTTGCATTAAAAGCGGCAAGGCGACATTTTCTAATGCGGTCATTTCTGGAAGCAGGGCATAATCTTGAAAAACATATCCTAAATCAGAAAGACGGAAGTTTGTTTTTTCGCCTACCGTCAAAGAAGAAACATTTTTTCCATCAATAAGAATCTCTCCACTTGTCGGCTCGTCCAGAAGGCTCATTTGATAAAGAAAGGTACTTTTGCCGGCGCCTGAACGTCCCATGATAGCAACAAATTCTCCGCTTTTGGCCACAAAATCTATTCCTTTCAAGACTTCGGTGATACTTTCCCCATCTTTGAATGATTTTTTTAAATTTTTTACTTCAATCATAAATTCTCAATTAATTTCTGCCTAATATTGAATCTAGTGTATTCTTGCGAACGACCAGACGGGCTGGAATGAAACCGGCAACAATCGTAGTAATCATCAACAGAGCTATGCGTGCTATCGTACCACTGATTGGAGCTACCAGAATTCCGTCACTAAAAGGAAAATCGATTGGGTGCGCCGACATAAACGGTTGGAGAAATGCATAAAGCACAATAATACCCACAAGCGAACCGCAAAATGCATAAAAGAAAGATTGCAAAATATACGATATTTCAATAGCTCTTTCGTTAATACCAATTCCCTTTAAAATGCCGATGAATTTCCTTCTGGTTATGGCGTTAATAAAAATCACGATAAAAATCGTAATGGAAGCAACTACTAGCCCGATAGAGGAAAGCATGTTTCCAAGCAAAGCAAAAGTGTCCACCATATCTTTAATAAATTTCGGCTGAGCATCGGCATAGGTCTGAACTTTGGCAACTTTATCAACTCCATTTAGTTTTAAAATATCTCGAACTATATTGGGATCAGTCCCTGGTTTTAATTTTATAGATATTTCGGCCACATTATAATCATTGCGCCCAATCATACTACGCAGCTGAGAATCAACCATGAATACTCTCATACTAAGTTCATCGACTTTTGCCTTTATAATACCTTTAATAGTAACTTCGCGTTCCACCCCATGAACTTTCAGCCTAATTTTAGTACCTGGTTCAACATTATTAAGCGCAGAAAACCCAGGAGAATCAATCGGCAAATATTTTTTATCAAGATAAGCCCCCAAGAGCACCTGATCATAGTCTCCTGGCGCTAAATACTCACCTTCTACTATAAACTTGGAAAGATTCGTCACCTCGTTCTCTGCAATTGGATCTATGCCTGTTATTGAAGCTACCGCCGTGTTTGGTTTTTCTTTTTCATTTGTCCGCGTTTTATAATTTGCCTCTAGTGTGCCTCCATCTAAGTATCGTGCAGAAAAAACTTCTATCTCTGGTATCGATTTAACAATGCTTAAAACTTCGGGACTGTTTTCTATATAAGTTTTATTATTGAGTGAGGAAATAATCACATCGCTTGTGTAGTGAGTACGCACAGCATCGATTGCCCCCTGGATAAGTCCGACTAAAATTCCACTTACCACCACCAAATTTAGAAAAGTAAAAAACATCACAAAAATTATGAGTACAGTGGTCCATGGATTTGACCTCCTTATCTGACGCTTCGCCAGGAAAAATCCAATACGAATATTTAATGAGGAAAACATATTATTTTATTTCCGGATTAAGAATAACCATATCGCCATCCACCAAGCCGGAAACAACCTCAACTTTGCCTAGAGCAGAAACACTTCCGAGAATTACTTCCTTGTCTTCTACCACTTCATCAACTTTTACTTGTACAAATTTTTTTCCTTCTTTCTCAAAAACAATTCCTCCAGGAATGGCTATCACGCCAGGCTTGTTGAAAACCGTAATAGAAACATTAGCTGTCATTCCAGATTTTATACGTTCATCCTTCTCACTGAATTGAAGTTTTATTTTGTAAGTAGAAACTCCGTCGCGAATTGTTTCAGCTGGATCAATGGAAACAACTTTTGCTTTAAACAACACACTCTCGCCGTAAGCATCTAGGGTAACATCAGCATCATTGCCGAGTTTAATTAAGGCGATATTAATTTCCGGCACATAGCTTTCTATTTGGAAAGTTCCTACACTCATCATCTCCACAACAGAAACATTAGCAGATGCAACTTCTCCAATCTTTGCATCTATTTTTGTTATTATCCCATCGAACGGAGCAACAATTAAGGTTTTCTGTAAATTGGCTTTCGCGCTCAAAACACTTGCTTCTGCCCCCTTGATCTCTGCCGTTTTTGCATCCAACTCTTCTTGTGTCGATCCAGCTTGTTCAAGTTTTAAATTATTTTGCTTGGTAATAAGATCAGACTCGGCGCTTCTATATGAAGTAACAGCAGAAGCTAAACTTGAAACCGCCGTATCAACCGCCAATCGGGCTGTTGAGGTGTCAGTTTTCCAAGTACTTGGAATAGTATTATTCCCATCATACGTAACTTCAGGATCATTGGTAATCAAAGAAACTTTCGCCAAAAATGTTTTGAGTTGATTCATATTTTTTTCTGCCTCAGAAATATATTTATCTAAATTCGTCCCTGAATTCATTTCTAAAACAGATTTTTCCCATGATGCAAGAGTCAAACCAACAGCTTTTCTTTCTTGATTGACTGAAGATATCAGAAGGTTGTCATCCACAGACAACCTGATATATGGATCATTAGATAATGGATTTCTAAAAAATTGGTCTATTTTGTTTTTAATCGCATCGTCTGATTTTGTATAAGCATCGTTGATAGAATTAACAACACCCTGCCCCGCTTGACCGAAAGCGGTCTCTGCGCTTGCAAGCGCAGATTCTGTAATAGCAATTTGTTCCGGCCTAGTCCCAATTTGCAAAGATTTTAAATCTGCCTGTACTTTTTCTAGAGCCGCTTCTTTTTGAGTTAAATCAGCCCGTAAATCTCCATTTTCCACACTAGCTAAAAGTGTTCCATCGGTGACAATATCACCAACCTTAAAACGGACGGAAGCTATTCTGCCACCTTGTGAAAAACCAAGACTAACATCATCCGACGCTACAACTTTTCCAGAAACCGAAACCTGATTCACGAAATCAGCTGAGTGGACTATGAGAGTATCGTTCGCTACTTTATTATTTTTGAACACAAATATACCGCCAATTACCAGGGCTAGCGCAATAGCACCACAAACATACTTCTTATTTTTTAAGAAATTTAAGATCCTATGCATGAAAGTCATAATAAAGTAATTATAATATAGAAAGCTTTATATGCAAATATAAATATTCTAAAAAGTTTTAGAAACAACTATTGAAAATTAACTTGAAAACTATACATTCCCATTCCACACACTCCCTGGAGGGGTTTACCCGCCCCGGGTGTGCCAATATCAATTTCAGTCACTCCATTTTGGGGAAGAATTTTTTGATAATTAATGGACTTAATCACCAAAGAAGCTGAACAGTCATAAGTACCACTAGTCTTCACCAGCAGTTTAGTCGGAATGCCAGCTTTGGCATTTGAAACCCTAGGGAAATACCCACCCTTAGCATTAACTGTGACATATTGAACCCCATCCCTTATTTCTACCTTTTCTGCAAACTTATCTCCCCCGCCGGTAAAAATAATCGCGATGGCAACAACGAGCCCTAATGTAATTATGATTGAAACTGTTTTATTCATAAGATAGTTAATTATAGCAAATCAAATATTAAATAGTGGATTTATAATTCCCAAACCAGCCAACCCTGCAAGCAGCGCAAATACTCCTAGACCTATTACCACCACTCCAGCTGATTTGAAAAATAGCGGCGCATATTTTGAATGGGCAAAAGACGCTGACCCGAACGATAATAATAAAAGCATAGGCAAAGTTCCTAAAGCAAAAGCCAACATAATTAAGAGCCCAGACACAAATGATCCGCTGGAGAGTGCAACAACTTGCATTGATTGGGTAAATCCGCATGGCAGAAAAAAAGTGGCAAAACCAATAATGAGCGGAGTAAAAGTCTTGTGCTCAATTTTTCTAAAGAAGTTAAAAATTCCAGACGGCAAAGTTATTTTATTTTTAGTAAACACGCCCACTAAATTCAAACCAAGAAATAGCATCACTAAAGACGCGACCAAACCCAATATTGCCGTAAAGGTAAAATTAATACCAATAGCGTTGCCTATTAATCCTAGCGCCCCACCTAAAATGGCAAAACTAAACAATCTACCGGAGTGAAAAAGTATAAAAGTTTTTGTGTCGCTTTCATCATCTTCTGATATCTTGGCGGATAAAGACAAAACCAAGCCACCAACGACCGCCAGACAACTCGAAACTGAGGCGATCAAACCAATAAGAAAACTGGTCGCTGGCGTCGTCTCGCCCCCAAAGCCAAGATCTAAAATGCCAGATTTTTGTAATAAAAAAAACAACGCTAAGAATACAAGTCCGATGGGTATCGCTTGCCAAAGCACATTGTTGTCATTTTTTATTTCTGTATTTTTTCCTGTGGTGAGAGGAGCCGAACCATCTAGAGAAAGCACATAGCCATTTTGTTTTATTTTTGGATTTAAGATTGCAATAAGTTCTTCTGGGCTCTTTTCGCTTTCCGTTTCTATTTCCACTATTTCTCTTTTTAGATTCACCTGCACCCTTTTGATAAAATCTTGCTCTTCCAAAACATCTTCAATTAAGATTTTACACGATGCGCAATGAGTGCCTTGAACATGAAATGTATAATATCTCATAATAAAGATACATCTTATCACAAAAACTTAAGCTCCACAACCTGTCCCACCTTTTTGTTGTTGCTTTTGTAATTCTGGAAACCAAAGAGTATTTACTTCTGTCGCAAGTTTATACATTTCTTCTTCCGCTGCGCCTTGCGAAGCCATCATTTCAAGAAGTCCTAGCATCGCCATACCATGATTACAATCCGGAAAATACGCTGGATTACTACAGCAAGGACGATAAATATTTTTGGCCACTTTTTCCACTAGCCCTTGCTCTTCGGGTGTTAATTTTATGAACTCATGCATACTGTAATGATCCATTGCGTTTCCTTTAGCCAGGATCCAGCCACCGGTAGATGCGAAATTCGCTGCTCCCCCATATCGTGGGTCCATCATTGGCCCATTTTCAAGAATGGGATTTTTATTTCCGAGCCCTAAGGCCCAGAGCATATTGAGCATCATGTGAGAATTCTCCGGGGTGATAATTAGATTTTTATTGCGCGCACTATAGAGTAACTTTTTATCCGCCTCGTTAAGCCCACCTCGTTCCTGATACAGATTTTCAAATTTCTCTTGATCAATCACACCCGCTTCCATCATTTTCATTCCCAGGTTGCCCCAATTTAGGGCAAATGCTTTTTCTCCCATAGGGGCAAGACCCAAGAATACGATCACAATAATAGCCAGAACTGAATATAGTATTTCTTTTATTTTATTTTTCATATTTAATCTATTCATCACAACAGTCAGCTAATTTATCGACCAAGTCTTCCAAACGCGAACTGTCTTTAGCTTTTTGTTGTATTTTCTCCCCACTGATTAATTTCAATTTAAGCGCCCAGAAAATCGAATATACTTGGTACGCTTTTTGAAAGATTTCTTTGGCTTTCTCTTTTTTACCCTCGGAATTAAGTTTGTTCCCAACTTCTATAAGTCGCATGGTCGTGGCCAACAGGTGTTTTGAGATACACCAGGTCTCGCCTTCATTATTTGGCATAAGTTTGGCCAATAAGTCTTTTCTCACCTCGCGTATTTCAAGTGTTGTGTCAAAATATTCATCCTTGCCTGTTTTAACGCCAGTAAAAAAGAAATGTTCTTCAAGGCTAATTAGATTCATCACAGCCATACTCAGGTCTTCGGCGGTTGATATGTCCACCCCCACTTTTTCTTTGAGTGAATTTATTTTATTTATAAATTCATCTATTTCTATTATTTTTTTAGTCATATATTTAGATAAGGAATATTAAGATACCAATAATAATCATCGCAATACCGGTCCAGAGTTTTAATCCGCCTAAATTGTCGCGTTTCCAAATTTGCACTTTTTCCACCAGTAACTTATCAGCTGAGATAAATAACACCACAACCAGAGGAATAATTAAGATAAGATTATACAAGAGAAGGTAGTTAAATCCGCTCAAATATGTCACTTGATCACGCAAGAGCCCGATAACCATAAGATACGGGCCACCCATACATGGGAATTGGCAAATACCGACAAGCAATCCGAGCCCAAATACTGCTGGAAATGAAGCTCTGTCCATCAAGCGACCCATCGCCGAGTGAGAAATTCCAGGAATCTTTAACTTGATTGGAAATTTCGGGAAAAAACGATTTAGAATATTTATCACTCCGAAAGTAATCAGAAGTGTTGATCCTAATTTACCCATGAAGTGTGGAGTATTGAACAAGTGAAGTACTTTCAGAATTCCCAACCCAATCAAGAAATAGGCTGTGAATATTCCAGCAATGTATGTTCCGCCCAATTTAAGAATTTTCTCTCGGCTAAGTTGAATACCAAACAGAAATGCTATTGTGATCAGCAGAATTGAGAACGAACAAGGATGCACGCTGTCTAGAATCGCCGACACTAAAAGAAGCGGCAAAAGCCAGGTACCTTCTTTGCTTATGTTCCAAACAATAGCCGAAGTTGCGGGATTGTTTTTTAGAATAACTATGCCAATTATGGCGATTAGCACAAGGCTGATTATAATAATAATTTTTTTCATATTTTTATGGGGTTACGTTAACCTTGAACTTGAGTTCTGTTACATTTGTATTCTCGTCTTCCACGAACACAGAGCGCTCAATCAAACCGACACCAGCAGGACCGTGAGCATTGGGATCATATACTACTTCAATCTCAAGCGATTCGCCCGCTTTTACAATTTCATTTGCCTTCGGAACCGCTCCACCGTGCCCCGGCATTCCATAAGGCCTGCTTCTTACCCCACCCTTGAGTACATACGCGGTAGTACACATGCAGGAAGTACTTACGCTCGGCACCAATATATCTTCGTTTGTTGAATTAGTTAGCTTGAATATTTTGCTCACATTCCCGTTCTTCATGGAGATCGTACCGAAGTCATAGAAGGTTTCCATGGCAGTAAGCACATTTGCCGTATTGCCAATTTTTACCAGATGCGAACCCCCAAGTTCAAATGCGCGAGATTCTTTTTCTTCTATTGATACTGATTTACTCCACCACGCTAAACCTCCAACAAAAGCAAAGATAATTAATAACGAGATAATTGTTTTTTTGTCCATAATATTGTAGATAATTAGAATAGTAAAAAATCCTCATATGAGGACCAGAAGGCAAAGCTAAAAATTTTACGACAAAATAATTAGCTACGCCCTGTAGAAAAAGGAAGGGCTGTTTTCAAAAAATGCTAGCCATTTTATTATTATGTTCGAGTAAGGATATAATTTTTTATTATATAAGCAATACTTCCATTTATAAAAATAACTTTTTTGATTTAAAAAATTGTGTTTGGTAACTAAATATAAAACTATTCCTAGAATTAAAATTGAAAATATGAAAAGAGATGGCGAAATTGCGTTTAAAAATTGCTGCCAGTTATTTATATGGTCAAGACTATTCTCACATATTGCATAACTATTTTGGGCATACGGACAATTATCCATAGGCATTTCAATCTTATGGTCAAGCTTAAGCAAGCCAAATACTCCAATGCTTATATAAGCAAGTAAAATGCAAACACCTATGAATAATTTTCTGTTCCGTAAATACATTTTTTATTTATTAATATTTTTATAAAGCCAGATACCGAACAAAACAAGATCAACCAACACTATTAAGGCTACAATAGAACCAAAACCGCCCCCCATCATTCCACCATATCCATATCCCATCATAAATTTATTTTAATTATTGCTTATAAAAATTCGACCCTTTATAATTTTACAATTTTTTACTCTTAATGCGAAGCGAATTCCCTACCACAGACACTGAAGACATCGCCATGGCAAACCCAGCAAAGACTGGCGAAAGCAACCAACCAAAGAATGGGAAGAAAATTCCAGATGCGAGCGGAATTCCAATAATATTATAAACAAAAGCCCAGAAAAGATTCTGCTTGATTCCACGCATTGTCATTTTAGAAAGTTTTATAGCTTTCACTAGTTTGGAAATATCGCCATGTAGAAGTGTAATGCCAGCGCTTTCAATCGCCACATCTGTCCCAGTAGCCATAGCAATACCCACATCCGCTTGCGCGAGCGCCGGTGCGTCATTTACTCCATCTCCAGCCATCGCCACGACCTGGCCTTCCGCTTGCAATTCTTTGATTTTATCTAATTTACTCTCCGGCATTGCTTCCGACACGATATCATCAATACCGACAAGCTTCGCAATATATTTAGCAGTATTTTTATGGTCTCCTGTCAACATCACAATTTTGACGCCGAGTTTGTGTAAATTATTTACTGCCTCGATCGCTTCCGGTTTTATCGCGTCCGCTATCAAAACCACACAGAGCACTGCATTTTGATTCGCCAAAATTATCGGGGTCTTGCCTTCCAAGGTTTCTTTTTCCAAAAGATTTTTATCAAACGGCAGATTTAGATCCTCAATTAGTCTAGTATTACCAGCAAAATATTCTACCCCGTCAACCCTTCCTTTAAGTCCTTTGCCCTTTATAATTTCAAAATCATTCAGCTCGCTAATTTTTAGCTTTTTTGATTTTGCATAATTTATTACGGCGTGAGCAATAGGGTGTTCTGATTTATTTTCTAAAGTGGCCAGAATAGAAACCAGCTCATCATCATTTTTATTTGAAAAATTTTTAACTGCAATAAGCTCGGGTTTCCCCATAGTCAAAGTACCTGTTTTATCCACGACAACTACATTGACTTGGTGTAATTTTTGCAATGTTGCCGCATCTTTGATTAAAATTCCTTCGCGCGCACCTTTGCCTACACCAACAATGATTGCCGTCGGTGTCGCCAGACCGAGAGCGCATGGACATGCAATAACCAAAATCCCCACAAAAGAAACCAAACCAAAAGAAAGCGCTTGGGAGAAACCAAAATATTGCATACCAACTAAAAGCCATAACACTAAAGTCAAAACTGCAATCCCCAAAACAACCGGCACAAAGATACTGGAAATTTTGTCCGCCAAAGCCTGTATCGGTGCCTTACTCCCTTGTGCTTCTTCCACCATTTTCACAATATGGGCAAGCAGAGTTTCTCCACCAACTTTCGTCGCCCTAAAAGTGAAAGATCCCGTTGTATTAATCGTCCCAGATACTACAGCATCTCCCTCTTTTTTTTCTACTGGCATTGGTTCGCCGGTCACCATTGATTCATCAACATAAGAAAATCCTGAAACAATCAGGCCATCAACTGGAATTTTTGCCCCGGGTTTTACGATAATAATATCACCATGCATAACTTGATCTACCGGAATTTCAACTTCCCTTTCACCGCGAACCACTAAAGCAGTTTTCGCCTGTAGATTTAAAAGTTTTTCAATCGCATCGCCTGTTTTTAATTTTGAACGCGCTTCCAGATATTTTCCAAGTGTAATGAAAGCAATCACAATGATAGTAACATCGTAATAACTTTGATTGACATTTATAAAAGCCTTTAAACTTTCTTCAAAAGCGCTAACAATAAAACTATATAAAAAAGCCACTAGCGTACCGAGACCAATAAGTGTGTCCATGTTGGCTTGTCCATGACGAAAAAAACGATATAAGCCGAGTAAGTATGGCTTACCAACTACAAATAGCGTGTAAGTGGCCAAAACTGGTAAAAGATGATGGAAAAATTCATTCCAGAAATAAGACATCTCGGCAATAACTTTAAACTGCGCCAAAATATCGTAACTCATTACAAAAATACTAATGAGCACAATAGGAATTAGAGAAAGAAGTTTATTCTTCATGTCCTTCAGTTCTGCCAACTTTTCTTTTTTAGTTTGATTCAGTCCCAAATGCTCTTTATGTTCATCTTCACTCATATTCATATCACTTGCACTGAGCACAGCCGAAGCGTTTGCTGACATGTTCATATTGTGTAGCGAGTAACCAAGTGGTTCAAGTTTTTGATTAAATTGTTCCGCGTTGGTTTTGTTTGTATCAAAAGAAATCTTGGCATTTTCGGTGCCCGGATTCACCTCAATATTTGCTACCCCCTCAATTTTCTTGATAGTTCTTTCAATAATACTGGCGCAAGACGCGCAATGCATTCCTTTTACCTTGTATGTTTTAAATGTGTTCATACTATTTATAGTGAGGATTTTCGGCTGAGCCCAGTCGAAGCCCTTGTCGATCTATTTTCTTTTTAATTTATAAACTTTTAATATTTCCGTTTTGGCTTTAGCTGTTTCTCCTTTTTTGATTTGATTAATAACACAATGCCCCAAATGCCCATCCATCAAAATATCTTCAACATTAGAAAGACCCTGCTTCACTGCAGAAGTCTGCGTTATGACATCAATACAGTAAGTATCTTTTTCAACCATATTTTGCAAGCCCCGCACTTGGCCTTCTAGAATCTTCAGTCGGCGAATGACTTTTTGTTTATTTGTGTGCATAGGGGAAGTATATACCCCCTAGGGGGTATTGTCAAGTTGAAAATACCGAGCTTGCGAATGTGGGAGTTTTCCACTTTTTAATCTACACCAATTTTCTGAGATCCGCTTCGTATTTTTTCATCACCTGCATTCCCGCATCCATTTGGCTCATTCCCTCTTTCATTTTTGTTTGCACTTCTTCGGCTATAGTTTTAAAAAGCTCTGGATTTTTCTCCATCATCACTATGAACATTTCTATTTGCGCTTCGGGCACGCCTTGCGTGCGAAGCATTTTTTTCAGTAAAAAGTTTTTGAACATAAAAAAATTAAATTATTTTCATTTCTTTGCCTACCTCTGATAAAATTTCGAGCGCTTGGTCAATTTGTTCATGTGTGTGCGCGGCAGAAATTTGGAAACGCAAGCGGGCAGCACCTTCTGGCACCACCGGAAACCATAATCCAACAACGAATAATCCTTTGGCTAAAAGTTTCTGACTAATTTCTTGCGTTTTAGCGGCATCACCCAGCATTACTGGCACAATCGGATGAATGCCTTCTAAAACTTTAAAACCTAATTTTCGCGCTCCAGCTCTAAAGTATTCAGAATTTTCTCTTACTTTGTCCAAAAGTTCTCTTTTTTCTTTTAATAAATCAAGTGCCTTTATAGATGCGATGACAACAGACGGAGGCACAGAATTTGAAAAAAGATACGTGCGGGATTTTTGGCGAAGCAGTTCTATTATTTTTTTCTTGCCGGCAATATATCCGCCCACAGCTCCGCCTAGCGCTTTGCCGAAGGTCCCCGAAAGGACATCCACCTGCCCATGCAAATTAAAATGTTCCGGCGTTCCGGCGCCAGTCTTCCCAAGCACCCCGATGGCATGCGCATCATCCACAAAAAGCATAGCCTCATATTTTTCTGCCAACTTTTTTAGTTCCGGCAGTTGCGCCAGATATCCTTCCATAGAAAAAACTCCATCTGTTACAATTATTTTAAAACGATAATTTTTTTCTTTATCTTCTTCCAGCATTTTTTCCAGTAAAGCAACATCACCATGAGAATAAATTCTTTTTACAACGTTTTCTTTTTTGCAGAGCTTGAAAGCATCTATGATGCTAGCATGATTTAGCTCATCGCTATAAATCGCGTCTAGGTATGGAGCGCTGTCGCCGAAAGTTTCATTGGTAATCGTTGCAAAAAATCCTAGATTAGACATGAAATTAGTGGAATACAAGATACTATCCTCCACGCCCAAAAATTCTGCTAACTTTTTTTCTAAAATTTTGTGAATCGTTTCTGTGCCGGAAATAAACCTGACGGATGACAAGCCGAAGCCGTATTGCTCTATGGCCTCCTTCCCCGCTTTTACAATTTCCGGATGATTAGCCAGACCTAAATAATTATTTGAGGCGAACATCAGGACTTGTCTGCCCGCAATCCGCACCTCTGCCCCCTGAGCTCCATCCAATTCCCTCTCCACTTTAAATTTCCCAGCGCTTTTCAGCGTTTCAAATTCCTTTTCAATAGAATCTATAAGTTTTTTTGAATACATAAATTATTTTACCAATTTCATTTTTAAATTCTCTAGCATCACACTCACCATTTTTTCTAAATCATACTCATGGTGCCAGCCCCAGTCTGCTCTAGCTACACTATCATCAATACTCTTCGGCCAGCTATCCGCAATTGGCTGATGAAAATCTGGCTCATAACTAATTTCAAAATTTGGTATTCGCTTTTTTATGGCTTCGGCAATTTCCTTAGGAGAAAAACTAATGGCGGATAAGTTATATGCCAGGCTATTTTTTAACTTTTCTTTCGGTGCAGTCATTAATTCCAGTGTCGCCCGGATGGCATCATCCATATACATCATCGGCAAATATGTATTTTCGGAAAGAAAGCTAGTATATTTACCCTCTCTAATCGCTCCATAAAATATATCTACCGCGTAGTCTGTAGTTCCCCCGCCTGGCTCGGACTTCCAACTAATAAGTCCGGGATAACGCACACTCCTAACATCGAGACCAAATCTTTTTTTATAATACTGGCACAAAAGCTCTCCTGCATATTTAGTCACCCCATACATTGTCGTCGGCTCAATAACGGTCTTTTGTGGGGTATTTTCTCTTGGGGTTGTGGTGCCAAAAACAGCAATAGAGGAAGGCCAAAATATTTTTAACTTTTCTTCTACACCAATGTCTAAAACATTTTGTAAACTCTCCATATTGAGTTCCCAGCAAAGTTTTGGATTTTTTTCACCAGTCGCAGACAGGAGCGCTGCTAGCAAATATACTATGGTAATTTTTTCTTTTTTTATGAGTGTCTGAATCGTTCCCTTATTCATCGCATCTAAAATAACAAACGGTCCAGTACCCACAAGAAGCGCATTTTCTTCGCGAACATCTGAAGCAATTATATTCTCACTCCCATATTTTTTACGCAAGGTTGCCGTAAGCTCTACCCCAATTTGTCCGCACGCCCCGATAACTAAAATTTTTTCTTGCATAGATATATTTATTATATTAAAAATCCATTCTAAATTCTTTTCCGTAGTCCTTAAAACCAATTTTAATATACATAGCATGCACTTCCGACCGCTCATAGCGGCTAGTGCCAACCAACTTATAGCAATTATGACGTTTAGCTTCGTTAATTACATTTTCAATCAACTTTTTGCCTATTCCCTTGCCCCGATGTTCTTCCTTTACAAAAACATTTTCCAGAAACCCAAATGGCTCTTCGTGCAAATCGTTATACATAATATAAAGATACGCCCACCCAAAAAGCTTCTTGTCTTCTTTGGCTTCAAATTTTATTCCATAACTTTTATTTTCTTTTGTTGAAATTATTTCCATAATTTTATTCCACCGTCACACTCTTGGCTAAATTGCGAGGCTTGTCGACATCGTTACCTCGCTCGACTGCTATGTAATAGGCAAAGAGTTGCATTGGAATAAAGGCGAGAATGGGGGTGAGCATCTCTAGTGTTTTAGGAATATAAATCACATCATTGGCAATTTTCTCTAGCTCTTTGTTACCTTCGGTGGTCAGCGCAATAACCAGCCCTCCGCGCGCTTTAATTTCCTGAATAGAACTTTTACTTTTTTCGTACATACTATCCATTGGCGCAATAACCAATGAAGGAAAATTTTCATCAATAAGGGAAAGCGGACCGTGTTTTAATTCTGTCGCATTCATACCTTCGGCGTGGATATATGAACATTCCTTCATTTTGAGGGCACCCTCCATAGCTGTGCCGGCGTTGTATTTTCTACCAAGGAAAAAAAAGTGCTCGATTTTTTTATATTTTTTTGCTAGATTTTTTATTTGGTCGCTATTTTTAAGCGTTTTTGCCGCCAATTCCGGAAGTTTCTGTATTTCTTTTAGGATGGTCTGCCCTTCTTTTTTTGTAAGCCCGCGCATTCTGCCTAAATAAATTGCCAGCATAATTTGCAGTAAAACTTGTGAAGTGGAAGCTTTAGTCGAGGCTACGGCTGTTTCAGGACCCACGTGATTATAAATACCGGCATCCACTTCCCGAGCGATACTTGAGCCGATAACATTTACAATACCGAGTGTCAACATACCTTTACGTTTCGCTTCTTTAATAGAATTGAGCGTATCAGCCGTTTCTCCCGATTGAGAAATTGCAAGTAACCCAGAATTTTTTGCAATCGCTTTTTTGCGGTAAGTAAACTCAGACCCATATTCTACTTTGGTTGGAATATCTGCCAATTCTTCCAGAGCATATTCTCCAATAAGTCCGGTAAAACGAGCAGTTCCCATAGCCACCACTGTAAGACTGCGAAGATTTTTTAATTCTTTTTGAAACTTTTCTAAACCCCCAAATTTTATATTCCCGTCACTTTCAATTAATCGACCGCGAATGGTGCTATGTAGTGCTTCCGGCTGTTCGAAAATTTCCTTTAGCATAAAATGTTCAAACCCCCCCTTCTCCAGCTCTTCAATCTTCATCTCCAGCTTATGCACATAAGGATTAACTATCTTATTTTGAATTGTTTTGATTGTCAGTTCCCCATTCTTGATTATTCCCATTTCCCTATCTTCTAAATAAATAACTCTGTCGGTATATTCTATGATCGGTGTCGCGTCGGAGGCAATAAAAAATTCTGGGTTTGTTTTGCTTCCGCCAACTCCGATTACCGCCGGAGAGCCAATTTTGGCAACAACAATAGTATCAGGCTCGTCCTTCGCTAAAACTAAAATTCCATAAGCGCCATCGATTTCAAGCAGGGCCAAACGTACTGCTTCGCCAAGGTTAACTTTTGTATTTTTTTTAATGTCTTCAATCAAGTTTGCTAAAACTTCCGTATCTGTATCACTATAAAACTTATAGCCTTTTTTTGTTAATACTTTTTTAATGGTCAAATAATTTTCTATAATACCGTTATGTACGATAATAATGTCTCCGGAATTTGATAACTGCGGGTGAGCATTTTTATCTGAAGGTATACCATGAGTAGCCCAGCGAGTATGCGCAATTCCCACTTTGCCTAAAAGTTTTTTATGTGCAACAAGCTTCTTTAGCTCTACGACCTTGCCTTTTTTCTTATGCACAGAAAAAACACCCTCGTTCAAAAGTGCTACTCCCGCAGAATCATAACCGCGATACTCCAATCGTTCTAGACCTTTAATTAAAATAGGATAGGCTTCCCTTTTCCCAATGTATCCGACAATGCCACACATGGATCAAATATATCACTACTCATCGAGAATCTCAAAATCACTTCCGGACTGGGGAACAACCATTTTCCGACGAACGTAATATACCGCGCTGGCTGAAGCTCCGATGAACAAAAAGGAAACAACAGGAATAAATGGAAAAGAATATGAACTTTCTTGGCCTAATTCTGGTCCGTCGCTATTTAAAGCTAAAGCTGGTAAATTTTCAGATATACCGGGAACAGATACGGAAATAGGAACATCGACTTCTTCTAACTTCCTCTTAAAAGAAGAGGGAAAATCTGGATTCTGCCCCCGAGGTAAGGAGGATTTGGGTGGTTCTGTTACTATACTTTTCTCTGCATCCCCATAATCAAAAACGATTTCCCTTTGCGCAGTCATTAATTTTAGAGAATTTTTATCAGCAAAAGAAAAACTGGTAATTTTAGGAGAAATAATAATTTTCTTCCCTGGACCAAGATTTGTATTTACGGGTAAAACAAAAGTTTTTGCGCCGGCAGACAAAATCCAATTTGATAAATCCGCATTATACTCCGTGTTATTGGAAAGCTCCACAAAAAAATCTTTTTCATCCCCTACTTTGCTCACAGAAATTTGCGCCGAAACAACTTTTAGACCTAACTGGCTCGTAGCGACCGGAACGTTGGCATAATAATCTTGATAATAAGCAAGCGAAACGACGTAGTCGCCAGGATAAAAATAAATATGGGATTGCGGGTTGTTGTAAGGAAGTCTGATTTCTACAGAATCTCCGTCGCCGAAATTCCAAAAGAGCTTTCCGTAATGCACATCCTTGTCCTCAGAATCGTACACCCTACCCTCAAGTAAAACCGGCACACCAGCAAAACCAAGAGTCTTGCCAATAATTTGGGTTTTAATTTTCCGTTCCTCGATAGTCGGAATTTTTACCTCTGAAGAACTTGAACTTGATTGAGTGGAAGAACTTGTGCTTGTTTGATTATTTTCGCTTGGTGGCACAGGCGGTGGCACGGAAGTTTCATTCTGCACACCGGGGGTGGGGCTGGCGCCTTGCCAACCGCCTGCAATTTTTTGCAAAGAATTCCCATCTCCAGCCCCGCCCTGCGAAGATGCATAGGTGACTGAATCAATGATATTCAAATCCTGATCTAAAACTTTTAAAATTGCACCGGCATTATTTAAACTCGTAATTCCGGTGTCATAAACTATTCCGGAAAAACCAGCATGATCTAGAAGGAAAGCATCTTTATCACCAGCGAAAATAATATATCCGCCAGCAGGAATGGAAAAATTTACCTCTCCGTTAATTGTCCTATTGGCAGAACCATCGTAAATCCTCCACTTGGAAGCATCGACATCAACATTGACTCCATCCGGATTGTAAACTTCAACCCATTCCCTGCTCTTACTGCTTGTGGAGTCAGAGCCGGACAAATCATACATTATTTCATTGATAACCAAACTAGCGAATGCGAAATTATATACAAAGAAAAAAGCAACTACGGATAAAACCAACACTATTTTTTTATACATATAATTTGCATATTATTTATTATATATTTTATGCTACAATGGTAACATGGATGAAAACGAAAACACAATAGACTTTTTGGCAATTGGGGATATTGTCATAGATGCGTTCATTAGGCTGAAAGATGCACATGTGCATTGTAAGATAGATAGCGACGCCTGCGAACTGTGTGTACGCTTTGGAGATAAAGTTCCTTATGAATCAGTAGATGTCATCCACGCTGTAGGCAATAGTCCGAATGCCGCTGTTGCCGCCTCCCGTCTCGGCTTGAAATCCGCCCTGGTCACAAATATTGGAGACGATAAACATGGCAAGCACTGCCTAGAAAGCTTAGAAAATGAAAAAGTCTCTACTAAATATATAACCACGGAGAAAGACAAGCTGACTAATTACCATTATGTACTCTGGTATGATATTGACCGAACAATCTTAATCAAACACGGAAAATTTAATTATAAATTACCACCACTTGGGGAAGTAGCTTGGATGTATTTAAGCTCGCTTGCAGAAGATTCACTTGAGTATCATGAAGAAATATCAAAATATTTAAACGACCATCCAAATACCAAGCTAGCTTTTCAACCGGGAACTTTTCAGATAAAACTCGGAACAGAAAAACTAAAAGATATTTACAAAAGATCGGAAATATTTTTCTGTAATGTTGAAGAGGCAGAGAAAATTCTACAAAAAGAGAAAGATAAAAGAGATATCTTAGAATTATCAAAAGGTATCCATACCCTCGGTCCTAAAATTGTCGTAATAAGCGACGAATCAAATGGGGCTTATCTTTATCTAGATGCTGAACTTTGGCATATTCCAATATACCCCGACATCGCACCACCACTCGAACGCACTGGCGCGGGAGATGCTTTTTCTTCCACCATTGCTTGTGCGCTTGCATTAGGTTTTTCCCCTCTTGAAGCTTTTACTTGGGGTCCGATTAATTC
The DNA here is from genome assembly GCA_023267195.1 of Candidatus Nomurabacteria bacterium. Classification (GTDB taxonomy): domain Bacteria; phylum Patescibacteriota; class Minisyncoccia; order Phycocordibacterales; family UBA9973; genus UBA9973. The sequence goes on along the minus strand of JAHFNT010000005.1, from coordinate 30,312 downwards.
TATGTCAGTTGTACAAGAAATTGGCGCGCAAAAAGGCCTCCTTACTCGTGAAAAATTGGAAGAGTATTTAAAAAATGCTCCAGAAGATTATAAAGCTACCAAAATCAATTAAAAAATCTAAATTTTTCTAGCTAATACTTTTTGCACTGCTTCTTTGATAGAATTTTTTCCCATGCCATAATGTTCCACCAGTTCGTCTGGTGTACCACTTTGCCCAAATTTGTCCTGCACACCGATAAATTCCATAGGTACAGGAAAATTTTGCGCGAGCACTTCTGCCACCGCCCCTCCCATACCTCCAGCTACCTGATGTTCTTCCACGGTCACAATTGCTTTCGTTTCTTTCGCTAACGCCACGACAGCTTCTACATCCATCGGCTTGATGGAAGCTAGATTCAGCACTTTAGTTTTTATTCCTTCGGCTTCTAATTCTTTGGCCGCCAATAGTGCGCGGTAAAGAAGACCACCAGTCGCGATGATTCCGACCTGCGCGAGCCCGACATCCGGCAGCCAGTAAATCTCTGCTTTGTTTATATTAAAAGGAGTTTCTTCGGTTGTAATAATCGGAGTTTTCTCGCGAACCAGACGCAAATATGCTGGCTTGCCAGTTTTGGCGAGCGCCAACGTCGCTTTTTTGGCTTCGATAGCATCACAAGGAGAAATGACATCAATGTTCGGCATCACACGCATGAGCGCGATGTCTTCAAGCGCCTGATGCGTCCCTCCGTCTGGCCCGACAGAAATTCCTGAATGTGAGCCGACGATTTTTACCGGCCGGTCGTTATAAGTGATCGTCGTGCGAATTTGTTCCCAGTTTCTGCCCGGTGAAAACATCGCATATGAAGAACAAAATGGAATTTTTCCCATTGCTGCCATCCCGGAAGCCACCGTTACCAGATTTTGTTCCGCGACTCCGACTTGAATAAACCGATCTGGAAATTTATCGGCAAATAAATTCATCTGTGTGCTTTCAGTCAAATCGGCACAAAGTCCGACGACACTGGAATCCGCTTCGCCTGCCATAAGTAATCCTTGCCCAAAACCTTTACGGATCGGCACCTGCTCGACGTCCGTATTAAATAGTTTAGTGTTAAGTTTTAGCTTTGGGTTTAACATAAAATAATTAATGCCATAATGAGAGAATAATAAAAAGATAGGCTATTATTGCAAAAATAATAACAATAAAAAATCCAATACCAATATTAGATAAAATTGCAAGTTTTGTATTCTCTTTATTACTTAATATTTGAGCAATTTTAACCAAAGAACCTACAAATCCTAGTAAAGAAACAACTGTAAATATTACAGGAAATAAATCATTGGTAAATCTACTAATAGAATCATAAGATAATATACCAGAAAAATAAGCTATTAACCCATAAAAGATCAATTGAAATATATTTTTTAAATTTATATTCATATATTCTAGAATCGATTATTATTAAGTTCTTCTAAGGCCATTTCCCCTTCTTCTTTGGAGGGCGGTTTGCCATGCCATTTATAATTTCTCTCAAATTCTTTGACGCCTTTACCGGGTATCGTATGCGCGATGATGACTGTCGGCTTTTCGTAAACAGCTTGCGCTTCTTCTATTACTTCGTTTAGAAATCTAAAATCATGTCCAGAAACTTCTATCACATGCCAATTAAAACTTTTCCACTTAGCATGAAAAGGCTCGAGTGGCAGCACGTCTTCAGTATATCCCTCAATCTGAATATTATTTCGGTCCACAATTGCGATCAGGTTGTGAAGTTTATGTTTTCCGGCAAGCATCACCGCTTCCCAGGTATTGCCTTCATCCATTTCCCCGTCTGACAAAAAAGCATAAATAAACCGATCTGGCATTTTTTTGCCTGTGGTGAGCGAAGCCGAACCATCCATTTTATCTGCGAGCGCCATACCGACTGCTTGTGAAAGCCCAGAACCGAGCGGACCAGAACTATTTTCTACCCAGGGCATATATTCTCGGTGTGGATGACCTTGCAAGCGCGTGCCGAATTTACGCAGAGTTTTCAATTCCTCTAATGGAAAATACCCTGCGTGCGCCATCGTCGCATACAAGACTGGACAAATGTGTCCGTTTGAAAGCACGAGCCTGTCTCGTTCTTCCCAACTTGGATTTTTTGGATCGTGTTTTAAAACATGAAAATAAAAAAGAGTAAAAATATCTGCCATCCCGAGCGGCCCGGCCGTGTGTCCGCTTTTCGCTTCCACCAACATTTCAATAATCGACATCCGAATCTCGTTTGCTTTTTTCGCGAGCTCTTTTATTTTATCTTCAGACAAGAATGACATTCTTTTTATTATACCAAACTTTGAAAGTTTTGGAGCGCGCCGACAGGGTCCGGACTTTTCCAAATACTAGAACCGATGCAAAGTCTGTCGGCGCCAGCTTTCAAGATTTCCTCTGCATTATTTAAATTAATACCAATATCGACAGAGATTACTATGCCTTCTATATTTTTCTTTAGAAATTTTATATTATCGATTGTTCGCTCGTCAAAAGTAACACCAGCACCCTGAAACCCAACCTTGTCCGAACCCATGCAGTGCAAAAAGTCCACATTGTTTGCCAAGTGTGAAACGACGGATAAATCATCACTCGGACGAAAAGCTAAGCCGATTTCTACGTTGTCTCGCACATACATATCAAGTCCTTCTAAAAAATGCTGGAATTCTTTTAGGTCCTTTTCTCCTCGAGGATGAAAAATAATTCTTTTCGGGCCCAACTTCATGTAAATATCAAAATTTTCTATCGCATTTTCAACCATTAAATCAAACTCAAAATCAAATTCTTCCCAAAAGGGCATCCCTTCTTCTTCATTTATAATTTTTGCAAAATCAAGATCATTAAACCCGCCGAAGGCGAAAGGCCATGTCTGATTCGGCACAAATCTTCCATCACAAAAATCCAGATGCGCAACCCTTGACCGACCGCGCAAAAAGGTAAGTTTATTTTTTATTTCATTAAAATTCTTTTCTAAAATTGCGGGAACTATTTCAGCCATAAAATTAGGCACTAGGCTCTAGTTTATTAATGCGACGTACATGCCTCTCTTCGTTTCCAAATGGAGTTTTAAGAAAAAGTTCAACAGCAAATTTTATTTGATCTTCGGATAAAAATCTGACGCTTAAAGATAAAATATTTGCGTTATTATGTATTCTTGCAAGCTTTACAATTTCAAAAGAATCCTCGCTTTTACCACCATTTATATCAATAGCTTCTTTAGGAAAAGCTTCGCTATAAAACACTGCTGCTCGTGCACCCCTTACTCTATTTGCGCACATGGCTTCTCCTTGCCCTGAGCCGCCGAGAATGACACCGAGGCTCCCCTCTTCACTAGCGACAGCTTCCGCCACCGGCTCGATAAAATCTGGGTAATCATCATCAGCATCATATTTAAAGGCACCCTTATCCACCACCTCATATCCAAGCTCAAGTTCACTTAAATATTTTTTTAATTTTTCTTTTAATTCATACCCAGTGTGATCAGAGCCAATATAGATTTTCATATATTAAATTATAGTATATAATCCAAGAATGCTCAAATTTTACAAATACCATGGCGCCGGAAATGATTTCATAATGATAGACAATCGAGAGAAAGTATTTTCCGTAAACGATCAAGAAAATATCAAATATTTATGCCATCGACGCTTTGGGATAGGGGCAGACGGGGTAATACTTTTAGAAAAAGAGAGAAATTTTGATTTCAGAATGGTCTTCATCAACAACGATGGAAGCATGGGAAGCATGTGCGGAAACGGTGGGAGGTGTATCGTACATTTTGCTAATAGTGTTTTAAAAATTATCAAAAATCCCAAAAAAGTAAAATTCATCGCGGTAGATGGAGAGCATGAAGCAGAAATATTAGATAGTGGTTTAATAAAGTTAAAAATGCAGAATGTAAATGAAATTGGAGAAAAAAATGGCTTACCTTTTTTGTGTTCAGGTACTACCCCGCACCATATTCAATTTGTCGTAAATATAGAAAGCTTCCCTATCTGCATTGAAGCGCGCAAAATTCGCGACAATGGCCAAAACCCCAAAGGGGTAAATGTGAATTATGTAGAAAATAAAAACGGCATTTTTTATGTACGCACTTATGAACGAGGTGTAGAAGATGAAACACTTGCCTGCGGAACAGGAGCTTGTTCTGTGGCAATCGCTTCACATCATCTTGGGATTTTAAAAGAAAATGTTTGTCATATAAAAATGCCGGGTGGAGATTTGACTGTGGAATTTGAAAAAGCTGGAAAAGGTGTTTATCAAAATATCTGGCTGACTGGTCCGGCTGTATGTGTGTTTGAGGGCGAAATAAATATATGAAAAAAAATACATTCAAGGGCGAAAAAGCAATATTTGATTATCTAAAACCCGGTTCTATGGGCCCTTCGCCTGTCGTAGAGCTTCCTCTTCGCCTAAATCCATATCTCAAAGACAGCATACATATTTATATAAAACTGATGCAAAGCGTGCCTCTCGCCAATATCAAATCTCTGCCTGCTTGGTATATGCTCGATGGCATTCCAAAAAATGAATTAAAAAAAATAAAGCACTTGGTGGAATATTCTTCCGGAAACACTGTCCTGTCTTTGACGATACTAGCTCGACATTTCGGCATCCCCAATATGCATGCGATCATCACCCCGGATGTTCCAAAAAATAAACAAAATATTTTAAAATTGATGGGTACAGATCTCATTATTTCCGACGGGCCTGCTTCACCGGATGTAAAAAGTGAAATAGGCGGAATTTGGGATGCAACCCAGATGGGCAAGCAAGCAGGCTGGAAAAATTTGCATCAATACATAAATCCGAATAGCCCGAAAGCTTCAAGTGAAGTAATCGGCAAAGAGCTATATGGACAATTTGGAAGGAAAATTAATATTTTCTGCATGAGCTTGGGCACAGGTGGAACGATTACTGGAAGTGGGTCTTATTTAAAAAAGAAAATTCCAAATATTTTAATAATTGGCACATCCATAAAAACTGGCTCCTCGATTCCCGGCTCGCGAGGAGAAGATGCGGTGAAAAAGCTTTTCTTCCCTTGGCAGAAAGTAGTTGATAAAGAAGTCCCAGTAGCTACTGAGCCAGCTTTCGAAACGAGTTTGAAACTTATCCGCGAAGGCCTTTTCGTCGGCCCTTCGACCGGCATGCAACTCGCTGGTATTTTAGAAACTTTGGCCAAACTAAAAAAAGAAAAGAAGTTAAAAAAGAACACGAATGTTGTCTTCGTCGCTTGCGACACTATGTTCCCCTACATAGACGAGTATTTTAAAGTCTTGCCGGAATTAGAAAAATAATTTTTTTAAATGTTAATATTGTTTTTTCTTTTAATTTTCCCATACACCCAACCGATAACCATACCAATAATAAAATAAAAATAGATAGCGCCGAAAAAGACATTTGAACCGCGCATGAAAAAAGTAGATCCGGTAAGTATTTTAATTGGGAAAGAAATAATAATTGAGCCAATAAATGAAGGGATAGACCAATAGGTCAAACAAAAAACAGAGCACTCTTTACCTAAAGTGCTAAAAGGAACCAATATAACTGTGACAACAGCATAAATAATTAATGCAATTATTCCACCTCGCAACCAATATCTTTTTTGCATAATTTTAATTTATTTTATAGTTTCCCCCGTCTTGATTACATGATCCACGAGAGTATAGGTATACCCCATTTCGTTGTCGTACCAGCCCATCACTTTTACGAGATTGCCGCCGACGACGCGAGTCATTTTGAGGTCAGCGATTGAACCATAACTACTTCCCAAAATATCACCAGAAACTAAAGGCTCTTCGGTCACGGCAAAAATTTTATTCCATCTGGAATCTTGAGAAGCTTTTTGGAGTATAGAATTCACTTCTTTGGCGGTCGTTTCTTTTTTTGATATAAAAGTAACGTCTACAATTGACCCAGCAACTACTGGCACGCGGATGGAAATACCATCAAAAAGTCCTTCGAGCTCGGGAAAAGCTTTCGTCACGGCGATCGCTGCACCAGTCGAAGAAGGGACAATATTTTGCGCTGCGGCGCGACCTTCCCGAAAATCTTTTTTATTTGGTCCATCGACAATTCCTTGCGAAGCCGTATAGCCATGCACTGTATTTAAAATAGCTTTTTCTACTCCTAAAGCTTCATTGAGAATAGCGATCAAAGGCGAAGCCGCATTCGTCGTACAAGAAGCATTGGAAGTAAGATCGCAAGTGCCAAATTTTTCTTCATTCACGCCAAGCAAAATAGTTTCCCCATGAACCGCTTGCCCTGAGCTTGTCGAAGGGTCTCCGCCTTTTTCTGGCGCCGAAATCACCACTTTCTTTGCCCCAGCATCCAAATGCACTTTTGCTTTATCATAACTGGTAAAAAGTCCAGTCGATTCTACGACGACATCCACTCCCAAATCTTTCCATGGCAGCGTCGCAGGATCTTTTTGCGCTAAAACTTTTACTTTTCTGTCTTCTCTTGCATCAATAACTAAACTGTCGCCCTCAACTTTGATATCATGTTTCCATTCTCGGTACACCGTGTCGTATTTTAAAAGATACGCCATGTTGGCGACATCGCCCAAATCATTTACAGCAACCACTTCCACTTCTGGTCTATCCCAAGCAACTTTTAAAAAAGCTCTACCAATTCTGCCGAAACCATTTATCCCAACTCGTATTTTTTTCATAGGTCTATTATATGCTATTATAAAAAAATGGAAAAGGGTTTTGTCCACCTACATACACATTCGCACTATTCCCTCTTGGACGGGCTTTCAAAGCTTGAAGATTTAGTGGATTTGGCCAAGAAATTTGGCATGCCAGCTATAGCTATCACAGATCATGGCAATATGTACGGCGCTATAGAATTCTATAAACTGGCAAAAAAGGCTGGCGTCAAACCTATTATAGGCGTTGAAGCTTACATCTCAAACCGTGGCCGACTAGATAAAGACCCCGGCATAGACAACAAAAGATACCATCTCATTCTGCTCGCGAAAAACCTACAGGGTTATAAAAATCTTATGCGCCTAGTGACACTTTCCCATGTTGAAGGATTTTATTATAAACCCCGCATGGACAAAGAAATCTTACGAAAATATTCTGAAGGCTTAATTGCGCTTTCCGGCTGTCTCGGCGGAGAACTTGGCCGAGCGCTGGCAAATAAAAATCCAGAGGCAGGAGAAAAAATAATTAAAGAATATCAAGAAATTTTTGGTAAGGAAAATTATTTTCTAGAGATCCAAGATTATGGAAAAATTGATGGAGGAAAAGAAGTCAAAGATGGTTTAATTGCCTTAAGTAAACGGCTAAATATTCCTCTGGTGGGAACAATAGATTCACATTATTGCCACACAGAAGACAGTAAAGCGCACGATACCCTGCTGTCCATTCAAACAAATTCTGACATTAAGGATGAAAATAAATTTTCCTTTGGGGATGGCGATTATTCTTTTATTGACGTAAAAAGGGCCAGAGAAATTTTCAAAGATGTTCCTGAAGCAGTTGATAACACTTTAAAAGTAGCGGAAATGTGCAATTTGGAGCTTGAACTTGGGCGTTGGGTTTTCCCGGACATAAAGATAGAAGATGGTAAAACACATGATGCAAAACTGCGCGAGCTCGCTTACGCCGGGCTTAAAAATTTGAACATAAAAGAAACTCCGGAAATAAAAGACCGCATAGAATATGAACTAAAAATTATTTTTGATAAAGGCTATTCTCCATATTTTTTAGTAGTTGGGGATCTGCTCCGACATGCCAGAGAAAACGGCATTCTGACCGCTATCCGAGGATCGGTAGCAGGCTCAATGGTTACTTATTTAATCGGAATTACAAATATTAATCCTATTGAATACAAACTTCCATTTGAACGATTTTTGAACCCCTACCGCCCTTCGGCTCCAGATATCGATATGGATTACGCCGATAATAGGCGAGATGAAATGATTGAATATGTCAAACAAAAGTATGGCGAAGATAAAGTCGCCCAGATAGGAACTTTTGGTACGATGATGGCACGCGGAGCGGTGCGAGATGTAGCCCGAGCGCTTGCCTACCCTTACTCTGTAGGAGATAGAATCTCTAAAATGATTCCGATGGGTTCGCAAGGCATGCCGATGACGATCGATCACGCTATGGAAATCGTGCCAGAACTAGCTGAAGCTTACAAAAAAGAGAAAGACACGAAAGAAATAATAGATTTAGCCAAAAAATTGGAAGGGTGTGTCCGACACATTTCGGTGCATGCCGCCGGAGTAGTCATCGCGCCCTTGCCTATTTATGAATACATGCCGACCCAGCTCGACCCGAAAGGCGGAAAAATAATTACCCAATATGACATGTATAGCGCAGAAGAAGCGGGACTTTTAAAATTCGACTTTTTGGGAATCAGAAATTTGGCAATTTTGGCAGACGCAATCAATTTAGTTAAAAAATTTTACGAAGTGGAAATAAATTTAGACAAGCTACCACTCGACGACAAGAAAACCTTTGAACTTTTGGCACACGGCCAAACAGAAGGGCTTTTCCAATTGAATGGTTCCGGCATGACTAGATATTTGAAAGAATTAAAACCTTCTTCAATCCACGACATCAATGCCATGGTCGCTTTATACCGTCCTGGCCCAATGGAATCAATTCCGGAGTACATCAAACGCAAACACAATCCAAGTCTCGTAAAATATTTAGATCCGCGCATGAAAAAATTCCTAGGCGAATCATATGGGCTAATCGTGTACCAAGATGACCTTCTTTTTTGTGCTATAGAACTCGCTGGTTATAACTGGGAGGAAGCGGATAAATTCCGTAAGGCCGTCGGTAAAAAAATACCGGCTGAAATGGCGGCACAAAGGGAAAAATTTACCAAGGGTATAATCAAAAACGGTCAAACTCCAGAATTCGCAGAAAAACTCTGGAAACTTTTTGAGCCTTTTCAGGCTTATGGATTCAATAAAGCGCACGCTGCTTCCTATGGCCGAGTCGCCTACGAAACAGCGTATTTGAAAGCACACTTTCCAGTAGAATACATGGCCGCGATTTTAACAGCCGAATCCGGCGATGTGGAAAAAATCGCGGAAATAATCGAGGAATGTAAAAATATGAAAATTCCGGTTTTACCACCGAATATCAACGAAAGTTTTGGCGGATTCACTTGTTTATCGACTAAAACTGGGCTCAACATAGACAAAGAAAATAGAAGCGAAAAAATAAGATTCGGATTTTATACAATCAAAAATTTGGGTACGGATATTTCGGATGCAATCATCAAAGAAAGAAAATTAAATGGAAAATTCAAATCAATTACAGATTTCTTGGATAGAATCAAACACAAAAATTTAAATAAAAAATCTATGGAAGCGCTCATCAAATCCGGCTGCATGGATGAATGGAATGATCGTGGAATACTTTTGGCAAATCTAGAAGCAATGTTGGAATACAACCACGAAAATTCCAAACAAAACGGCAATCAGGTTTCCCTTTTTGGCGGCTCTGCAGAAATTAAGGCCCCAGAATTCAAATTGCAAAAAGCGGGAGAAGCCACCCAAGCAGAAAAATTGCTTTGGGAAAAAGAACTGCTTGGACTTTATATTTCCGGACATCCACTTGATCGCCTGCGGGAAAAATTAGAAAAACGCACTGTGAACATCAAAAAAGTCAAAGAAGAATTCGGCAACGGAATGCAAACTACCCTAGCTGGAATTATTGAAAATGCAAGGCAAGTTATCACTAAAAACAATGACCGCATGGTTTTCTTAAAAATTGCAGACCTGAGCGATACCATCGAAGCCGTTTGTTTCCCTTCCATTTTCAAAGATTCTGCAGATATACTCGTCCCAGAAAAATGCATAGCCTTCTCTGGCAAAGTTTCTCTTCGCAACGGCGAAAAGAGCATCGTGATAGAAGCGGTAAAGGAAATTTAAATTAATTATAAAGACTCATTGCTTTTTCTTTGCTTTCGGTAAAAATAGTTTCCACTGCCTCAGCCACTTTTTTGGAAAGTTTTTTGAGAGTTTCTAATTCTGGTTTTTTATATTCGCCAAGCAGGAAATTTAAAACGGCTTTTTCACCTACTGGTTTTTTAATTTTGCCTGATGGGGTCGCAGGGGAAATACCAATTCTAATCCGCAGAAATTCTTGAGACTTTAGCGCTTTAATAATTGAATTTAAACCGTTATGTCCCCCACTCGAGCGATTGAAAGAAATTTTCATTTTACCAAGCGGTAAATCAATATCATCATAAATCACCACCAAATTCTCCAAATCTTTTTTATTTTTTACCAAAGGAACAACTGCTTTTCCAGAATTATTCATAAAAGTATCCGGCGTTAGGAACTTTATCTTCTCTCCTTCCAGTTTGTCCTCTATCATCGAAACTAAAATCCGCCCAGTATTGTGCCTGGTCTTTTCATACTCTTCACCCGGATTTCCTAAACCAACTACTAGCTTCATCTTTATATGATAACAAATTAATAATTCTTAATTCATAATTTTGAATTACCCAACAAATTTTGCTACCCTGTCAAGGATTTTTTATGTTATATTGTAGCCATGGAAGAAAAAATACAAGAGAGAGCGGCGGAAAAAACAATTTCACAGTCGTTCTGGGAGTTGGTGCGCTTTGCACTCATCGCTCTGCTTATCGTCGTGCCAATTCGCGTATTGGTAGCTGAACCATTTATTGTTTCTGGCTCTTCAATGGTGCCGACTTTTTCCAATGGAGATTATCTAATTGTGGATAAAATATCTTATAGGCTCGGCGATCCAAAACGAGATGATGTGGTTATTTTTCGCTATCCGGGTGATACAACAAAATTCTTCATCAAGAGAATTATCGGCCTACCCAACGAAACCGTAGACATAAAGGGTAATGAAGTAACAATAACAAATGCCCAAAACAAAGAGGGTTTTAAACTTCTGCAACCTTTTGTAAAAAATCAAGCAAACAACGATACGCATTTTGAATTAAAAGATGATGAATATTTCGTCATGGGTGATAATAGGAGCGCTAGCTCTGATTCAAGATATTGGGGGGCTGTTAAAAGAAGTCTTTTGACAGGAAAAGCATTTTTGCGTTTACTCCCCATAAGCCAGATAGATGTGCTACCGGGCAGTTATAGTCAAGAAGATAAGTTATAAATATATGAAAAAAACTGCACACACCAACAAAAACAAAATGACCGACATCGCATCCCCAAAAGGAATGCGGGATTTGATGAGTGAAGATTATTATGGATTTCAGGGATTCTTCGAAAAAGCACAGGAAGTTGCCGTTTATTATGGGTTCAAGCCTATCGATACTCCAATATTGGAACATGAAGAAATTTTTACCTCTTCTATTGGTGAAGGCACAGACATTGTGGATAAGGAAATGTATGCATTTAAAACTAAAGGCGGAGATCATCTAGCGCTCCGACCCGAACATACGGCTCCTCTAATGCGAGCTTACATAGAACACGGAATGCAAACTATGCCTCAGCCGGTGATGTTTTATCAATATGGTCCAGTTTTCAGGCATGACAAGCCTCAACGCGGACGCTATAGGCAATTTTGGCAATTTGATTTGGATTGTTTGGGAAATGAGAAAAGCATTATGGATGCGCTAGTGATAAAGGCTGGCATGAGCATCTTAGAGGAAGCCGGAGCAGAAAATCTGACAATTGACATAAATTCAATCGGTGATAAAGAGTGCCGAAACACATATCTACGAGAACTTACCAATTATTATAAAAAAAATATAAGCAGTCTGCCTTCGGTAGACCGCGAACGCCTGAAGACAAACCCGCTTCGCATACTTGATTCAAAGGAAGAAAAAACAAAAATAATAAACGAAAACGCTCCTGATTCTGTTTCTTCTCTCTGTGTTTCGTGTAAGAAACATTTTAAAGAAGTGCTTGAATATTTGGAAGAAATGGGCATAGCCTACAATATAAATAAAAATCTAGTGCGCGGGCTTTCTTATTATACCCGCACTGTTTTTGAAATTATAGAGCAAAACGGGGGCGAGGATGGAACTCCGCTAGCGCTTGGTGGAGGCGGACGCTATGATTATCTGGCTCGTCAAATAGGCAACAAGCGCGACGTGCCAGCGGTGGGAATATCTATAGGAGTGGATCGCATAATAGCATCTACTTGGTACAAAAAACTCTCGCCACGGATAATGAAAAAACCTAAGATATATTTCATCCAACTGGGGTCTGAGGCAAAATTGAAAAGTTTAAACGTAATTGAAATATTGCGTAAGGCTCATATACCTATTGCTCAGTCATTATCTAAAGATAGCCTTGGCTCGCAATTGGCAATAGCGGAAAAGCTTTCTATTCCTTATGCAATAATCTTTGGAGTAAAAGAGGCGCTTGACGATTCTGTAATAGTGAGAGACATGTCCAATAGATCTCAAGATACCGTAAAATTAAGCAAGCTCCTCGAATACTTGAAGGAACTTAAATAAAACCGCAAAATATGAAGAAAATTCTCCAACAAAAAGAGAAAGTCCTTCGCAAAATAGCAGATGAAGTGCGTGTCCCCGATATCAAAAATAAAAAAATACAGAATATATTGAAAGAAATGTCTGAAGCCCTCCGAAGCCAAAACGATGGTGTAGCGATAGCTGCACCCCAGATAGGATATCCACTACGAATTTTTATCGTTTCCGGTAAAATATTTGCAAAAGATTTCGGTAAAAAAAGAGACGAGACAAGTGCCCCCGACACTGAATCATCCACTGCGACGGAAGAATTGAATAAAGATCTTGTTTTTATTAACCCAAAAATTTCCAAGCTCTCACGTGAAAAAGACTGGGTGCCAGAGGGATGCCTGTCTGTAAGATGGCTCTATGGCAAAACTTTCCGGTCTAAAAAGGCTACAGTCACAGCCTATAACGAGGAAGGGAAAAAATTTACTCGTGGCGCATCCGGGCTTTTAGCGCAAATTTTTCAGCATGAAACCGACCATTTAAATGGCATACTTTTTATTGATCATGCAAAAGATGTAAAAGAAGAATTACCAAAGTAGTTATAAAATTGAAAGTTAATAAAGTTATAAAGTGAATAAAAATAATTTAAATTTTGCATTTTGGGGTACACCCGAGGTGGCGTCTGAAACACTTCAAATTTTAAAACAAAAAGGTTTTTTGCCGTCTGTCATCATTACTTCGCCAGACAGTAAACAAGGCAGGGGTATGAAAACGGAATCTACGCCTGTCAGCAAATTTGCCGAAGAAAATAATATCCCCTGCCTGAAACCAGAAAATCTAGATTCAGATTTTGCGGAAAAAATTAATAAAAACAAATATGATATTTTTGTGGTAATAGCCTATGGCAAAATTATTCCAGAAAATATTTTAAATCTTCCAAAATTTGGTTCAATCAATATACATTATTCACTCTTACCGAAATACCGAGGCGCTTCTCCAATAGAATCCGCTATCTTAAACGGCGAGATAGAAACTGGTATCACTATTCAAAAGATGGTTTATAAAATGGACGCGGGAGATATTGTAGCGCAAGAAAAAACGAATATAGAAAAGGAAGAAACCGCCTCAGTGTTGCGTAAACGTTTGATAAAAATGGGAGGGGAGCTTTTGGTGAAAATATTACCGGATATTTTAGAAAACAAAACCAAGACAGTACCACAAGATGAGAAAAAGACAAGCTACTGCAAAAAAATCAAAAAAGAAGATGGGTTGGTAGATATTGAAAAAGAAAATGGGGTTTTTTTATATAACAAATTCCGCGCTTATGCCAGATGGCCCCGCACATTCTTTTTTAAAAACAGCAAGAGAATTATCATAACCGAAGCAACGCTTGAAAATGAAAAATTTATAATCAAAAAAGTCTTACCTGAAGGCAAAAAAGAAATAAAATATGAAGATTTTTTGAAAACTAGTACTTCGAAGTAAATGGATTTCTCTTAGTAAGGCCTTTCAACATCTTTTTTATACTAAGCGCGCCACGCTTGAGCAGAGTCTGTTTCCGATCTTTATTTTTTCTTATATCGTTAAAAATTGTATCTTTGATTTCATCAATGGCCTGGAAAATGTCTTCTTTATCCGAGCTTGAATAAAAATTTTTTCCGTTGATATTAATGTTGCAATCTGCATGAAAAACATCACCGGATTTATGATGCTTGGTGCTCTTGCCCACTTCAAAATCAACTAGCACTTCACCTCCGCCCGCTTCTATGCTAGAAAGTAATTTCTCCAGATTGGTCACCCTTTTTAGGACATAGTCCTTTACTGACTCGGTCAACTCAAAATTTTTACCCTGTAAATTTATTTGCATATGTTTATTATATCATGGTTCGGGCTTACTCACCATGACCTCTTCGAGACTGAGCCTCAGAGCGAAGGCCTGAATTATTTTATATGAAGGGTCACAAATCATGCTGTTTGATAATTTCTTCCTCTTTTTTAAGAAAAAACCGCTTCAGCCATATTTGAATAATTATAATTATGAATACAATTAAAATAATAAACCCTATGCCAGCATATATGTTTTTTAACATCTTTGAAATATAAGCAAAACCAAGCCCAGAAAGATAACCAATTGACGTAAGCGTAATAAGCCAGATAAGAATAGCTACCAGGTCTGGTAAAATAAATTTTTTGAAAGCTATATTGGTTTTACTTACATACATAATGACCAGAATACGTGTCCCAACAAGAAATTTTGCAAGAATAAGGGCAAGCAGGTGATTCCCCCGACTGATTTTCCTTATTGCTTCCATGATTACCGAGACGGTGCCGGCTGTATAACGATGACTAATAATTTTCCCAGCTAATTTGGTTTTGCCCCATAAAAACCACAAAGTATCTGAAGACATAGTCCCTAAAAAGCTGACAATTAGAAAAGGAATTAAGGGAAAAACTTTATGAGCCGCCAAAAAAGCCAAAGAGATGAGGCCAAACTCTCCCCCAAATCCCGCCCCTAAAAATACAATCAAATATTTAAGCAGAGGATAATTCAGAATAAATGTCGAGAGCCATTCTATAGATAGGTGCATAACAACGTTTTATTTTTTCTTTTTTAAACTTCTAGTTAAGGCCCGCAGGACAATTCCCAGTTCAATAGTGGCCACCCCGACGACGGTGTCCGCTCCGCCATAATAAATATAAAGCAAATCTTCCCCGCCCCGACGGGCAGGTCTTTTAACCATCCCGCAAGGGAAAACAACATTATTGACCACCCCCACCTTCTCATAATCTTCCTGTGGTTCAAATATTGGATCAGAAGTGCGAGCGAGCATAATGGCTGGATCTTTGAGGTCAAGCAAAACAGCCCCAATACGATAAGTGTTGTGAGATTTTGAAATGCCATGATAAAGAAGCAACCAACCATATTTTGTCTTGATGGGTGGTGCAGTAATACCCACCTTTGCGCTATCCCATTTATTTCTTCTAGGCCCGATGATTCTTATACATTTCCTAATGCTTTCCATTTTGAAATTGAGCGATTTAAAATAATCCCCACATATTTCATCGCCCACTCTGTGCGCGATAAAATATTTTCCATTAGTTTTTTCTGGGAAAATGCAAGTATCTTTGTCGTCAAAACCCGCTGGTGTAACCAAAACAGGTTTCTCCCATTGCCAATTTTTCTGCAAGAAATTTTTCTCTGTGATGGAAGTGATGGCCACCCTGGGTGGACCAATACCATCAAAAGCTGTATAACACATATAAATGACCTTCCCTATTTTCGTCAATCGCGGATCTTCACAGCCTGAATTTCCTCCGGCAATTTTTTTCATTTCAAATTCTTCCCTTGGAACATATATAGGCGTTTTATCCCTCTCGTCTATTGTAATGCCATCTCTACTTACTGCATAGCCAATAGAAGATGTGTTGTCCATGGAAAGCGCGCGATAAAGAATATAAGTTTTTCCCTTCAAATATAAAGCAGCTGGATTGAAAGTGGCTTTGGCTTCCCAGGCATGGGTTTTATCGGGAACAATAATAGGGTTATTGAGAGAACGCTTGAAATGCCACCTGGCAGAAGTTTCCTTGCGCATCGTGGAAACAAGGTCTGTAATGTTTACATGCGCCAAACAAGCTGTTGTATCTGCCGCTCCATAATAAATATAAAGTGTATCTTTTTCTAAAACTGCGCCACTGGGAAATATCACATTAGAAACATGTCCTAATAGTTCATAAGATTCTCTAGGAACCAAGATGGGACCCCTGGTCCGCCCTATTACATCAAGTGGTTTATTGAAATCTAAAAGCACTGCCTCAATTCCAAACAAACGGTCACCGTTTCCTCCAGGAAAATAGTTCTGGATGTGAGCATAAACAAGGAACCAGCCATGGGGAGTTTTGATAGGAGTAGCCCCGACTTCTATTTGATCATATTGTGACCTTCTCAGATCAATAGTGTAATTATCTATCTTTTTATACCATTCGTCCCAAAACTTTGGATCCCATAATTTCTCTATCTTATCCACCTGCGCAATGGCTACCTTGGCTGGAGGCATATCAGAATTTACTGATAGAATTACTGTAACTTTACCATTTATACGCTCAGGAAAAAGAGTCATAGCCTTCGCATTAAACGTGGTTACAGGATGCCTCTCATCAACTTTTTTTAAATCTTTAGAAACACCCACCGCTACCCTAATTCCACTTGCCTCAAATGGATACTTAGAAAGCGCGGTGTAAAATATATAGTACTTTCCCTCAAAAAAGGTAATGCGCGGATCTTCACAACCATATTTCTCCCATTCTTCTTCGGGTGAAATAAATAAATTTCGCTCTTCAAAATGCCGGCCGTCCTTTGATTTACCTATACCTATCACAGAGATCTGCTCCGGCTGGCGTAATACATCCGACGCCCCAATGGCACGATACACACCATAGAAGGTCTTCCCTTTTTTTATAACGCTCATATTAAATGTCGCGGACATTTCCCAATAACTGTCCCTATCTGGAACCAAAATCGGATTGTGATGAGATCTTTTTACGACGTACATAAAATTATTTTGGCAACAAAGATTTTAGTAATTCAGCCTTAAGGGTATAGGCTCGCACAAACGAATCATCTACGTGAGCGTATAAAATCCCTTCACCCCTTCCTGTTTCTACAAATTGACTAGCGAATGTAATTGTTAACGCTTCACTATCTTGAATGAATGGTTCGGGAGAAACCCAATCGATTTTCCCGTTTTCATAATCATAAATAAATAATCCTACAGAAAACATTCCGTATTTTATTTTATCACCTATTTTCTGATTAGCTTCTCGTCCATTTATTATACCTAACAATTTTCCTTCACCAACATTGATAAAATTCTTAGACAATAGGGGTCCGGGCGAGGCATGGCCTGCAATCCACTTTATTTCTTGATGGTCTGCTGGGTTAAATACTGTTTCTCCATATTCCCATGATTCCCCCATATCTTTGACTATTGCCATTTTCACAACAGAATATGTCGTATTATTTCGGCGATCTCGTGATTCAATGAGATTGTAACGAAGGCCTTTCGAGTTTTTGGGAGCAATCGAAACTTCTTTGGCATGAATCCTATTTTCATTATCAAATAAAACTGGCTCAGTCATTTCTAGGGAATCTAAATTCTTGCCTACGGCATGCCCAAGGTGAATTCTAGTTTGCTTTTGTGTTTTTTTATCTTTTATAATAATAGCTATAGTAAAATACAAATGCATTAAATCATTTTTTTGATCTATCCAAATATCAGGATCTTCTAGGCCAATACATTCATAACCTTCCGGCATTAGTTTGCTAATTATTTCTTCTTCATTTTTAATTGTAAGCTTGTCGCCTATCTCAAAATGATCCGATGAATTCCCTTTAATTCTATGCAGTTCACTTCGATCAACAGTTCCTTTGATTGCAATATCTCCGTCACGGCTGGTGATACAACGAATGACTCCTTCTTGATAATTAGTTCTAGGGTCAAGAGTAATAGACATGACGTGTTTGAATCTTGCATCTGGGATTACAGCTTTGCCTTCATGCTCAATATATTTAGAATTATCTGTCATAAATTTACTCAAATCTGAGTGATTTAGTTTTTTCTAATTTTACTGATCCGTTCTTTTTTAGACTCTCCAGTAAATCAATAAGTGCGACAGAGGCCACTCCGATATATTTATCTCCCCCACCATAATAGACGAAAAGTTTGCCGTTTTTCACTACCGCTCCGCTCGCGTAGATAATGCCCGGCTTCCAATCATTTTCATACCAAGCATCAGGTTCAAGTATCGGATGTTGCGCGCGATAGAGAACTTTTCTCGGATCTTTTAAATCAAGCAAAAGTGCCCCGAGCTTATAGCGACTGCCGTCTTTATCCATCGCATGATATAAAAGTAACCAGCCATCCTTGGTCTTAATAGGCGGAGCAGCAGCGCTACGAGTACGTTTATGCCAAGCCACCAAATGATCTGGCAAGGCTTGTGGATCTGGAGCGTCCTTACCAGAAGGAGTTTCAGAAGTATCAAGTTTGTTTACAAAAGCAACAGCCACTTTCCCAGGATCGCCCACATCTACATTATGGAAAATAGCAAACTTACCGTTTATTTTTTCGGGAAACAAAACCCAGTTTTTCTGTCTATCCCCTAGTTGAGAAAGATAAGAAAAGTTTTTCCAAATCCAGGCCTTATCCAATAAATCCTCCTCCTTGATTGAAGCCACAGCCACTCGCATTTCATTCCAACCATTAAACACATTAAAGGTCATATACACCTGACCATCCAAGAGTACAGCTCTCGGATCTTCGCATCCACCCCAACCCCCACCAGAGGAATACAGAGCAGTGTCGTAAACAGGGCGGGCAGGAGAAGTGTATGGCCAATGCTTTTTCATTTCTTCGTTGTTTTTTAAAAAATATACGGGATAAGAAAGCCTTTCATCAAAATTTATTCCATCTTTGCTTGAAGCATATCCGATACGAGAAATACCATCTCCACCAAGCGCCCGATAAAAAAGGTGGATTCGTCCATTCGCATACACCGCCCCGGGATTGAAAACGGCACTTGATTCCCAGGCATGAGGCCCTGGCCTGACAACCGGATTTTGCTTGGCTCTTCGGAGTTTTGGTAATTTCTTTGATAATTTTTTGCTTTGTTTTTTGTTTTTAGTCTTTTTGGTAGGCTGTTTTTTGATGACTGTTTTTTTCTTAAGAGTTTTGGCTTTTTTCTTAGTTAGAACTTTTTTACTTTTCTTGCCCGGTTTTGATCTGGGCTTTTTTTTAAGCGCGGCCATAGTCATCTTCATAACGAGTAATATCTTCTTCGTCAAAATCTCCAATAGCTACTTCGATCAACACCATTCCCTCTGGTCCAGCCATCCAACGATGTTTAGTACCTACAGGAGCTTCAAATTCATCGCCAGGAGTAGCTTTATATTCTTTGTCTTCTATTTTTACTATTCCGCTACCACTAACAATATGCCAAAATTCTGAACGTTTAGTGTGACTCTGCCAACTATTTTCTTGGTTTGGTTTAATTCGATGAATCTTTACTGTCGATAAACTATTTAAGGTTAATTGCCGAAAATTCCCCCATGGACGCTCTATTGTAAATGGTTTAAATTCTGCCATATATTTATTATACAACCAAAGAACACTCTAGCCAACGATAGACAGCACTTTTTGCATTAGTTTATCAGCCGGAAGTAATTTGCCCTTTAGTGGAACATAAAATTTCCCCTGCACCCTGCTTTTATCAGCCGAAATAGGCATCCCGCTTACTTGTAATAATTCTAAATCATTATAATTATCCCCGATAGCCATGACATTTTCTTTCTTTAATTCAAAAATTTTCATTGCACGCCTCAAGCCCAAAGCTTTGGTTTGATCTTTTTTTATTAAAATATCATATGCTTCGCCGTTCCAAACAGTAACGAGATTTTTATCTTCTTTTACTACTTTTTCAATCTTTTTATCTGGCTTCTTGCAATGGATAGTGATGATAAATTCTTTAGGTTCGAACCCTTTTACATTCCTATTTTTTATTGTTGCTTTTTTTAGTTTTGGCAACATCTCCCTCATATATTCAAAACTGTTAATATGTTGATAAATTTTCCCCCTATACCAAGTAGCGCTACCACATTCATATGTAAGGCTAACAAAAGACAAAACTTCTCGAAACATCTCCTGCAACATATAAAGCCCCCTCCCAGAACTGATATTTATTAAAAATCCTCTTTTGTTAAGTTCTTTTATCTGTTCTATCTGCTTTTTATGAATTATTTTTGTTTCTAGGGTTGTAGTATTTCCCCTTTGTTTTATTTTAGTACCTCGGGGAACCAAAACTCCATCAACGTCAAAAACAATCATTTTAATCGGCTTAATATCTTCTATTGAAATTTTATCTAGGGGTAACATTTTATTTTTTTAGATGTTTTTTAATTGCTTTTTTAACCAACTCAGAAGAACTTCTAACCTTTCCTCCTTTACCTACATTATAAACCATTTTGATTCCTAATTGTTTATGTATTTCTCGTTCTTTGTACAAAGAAGAGTTGGGGTCATGAGCATCTTTTTCATCTCTGTCTCCTCCATTGGCAAATATATGCGGTTTAATTTTCATTAAGCCCAGACAAACACTCATATCTTTAGTATTTCTTTTATGTTCACTAATTATAACCCGATCAACTGCCTCAAATGCTTCAATTATTTCTTTTCGCTCATGTTCGGACATAAAAAAATAACCCTTTTTTGCCTTGAGCCAATTATCATTATTTACATAAACCACAAGTTCGTCACCCAATTTTTTTGCCTCGTTAAATAGGCGCACATGACCAATATGAACCGGATCAAAACCTCCACTCACCATCACAACTTTTTTCTTTTTTTGGGATGGAGATTTCTTTCGCATCAGTTTTACTTTAACAAAAACCTAAGAGTAGAGACCACACGAATTTTCTTATATTCAGGAGAGCCAGGATCTTTGTCCGAAATATCAAATACACCTTGATTACCGCGCGAAACTCTCCCCAACCGAGAACCGGACTCTTGCGCAAATTGCGCCGCAGATGCTCGAGCATTTTTAATCGCTTCGGCCAACATTTCCGGTTTCACACTATTGATATCAGAAAATTGAAATTCAATAGAGTTTTGGTTAAGGGTGACTCCCTTTTTCACTAAGAGGAGAGTTTCTTTGGAAGCAGAACGAACCAGATCAACCTTTTTGGTATAAACTGAAAGCTGAGTATTGGCATTGTACCTGAAAAGCGCGTCTTTATATGTGTCTTGATAAATATTTACCGGAGCGACATTTATTTCCGAATCTTCAAAACCTTTCTCTGTTAAAAAAGATTTTATGGAATTTGTGTTTTTTTCAATATCAGAATATAAAGAATCAATATTATTTGATTTGACTTCAAAATTGAGCGACCAAATCGCCACATCGGCTTTGACTATTTTTTCAGACAAACCTTTTACTTCCACAAAAGATCCTTGGTCGGAAAAATTCTGAGCTGAAAGGAAAAAAGTGCCGGAAAATACCAGTAGCACAAAACCTATAACCCAAGCACTATAATTTTTTGCGTTTTCCATATAATTATTCGAGTACGTTAAATTTATTTTTTAAACTTTCTGCGCATAGCCTTTTTGGCCAACATCAACCTCTTCACTTCAAGTCTTTTTTTGGTCTTGTGTGAACGTCGTGACTTATTCTTTGGACTAAGTGTGGTACCTCGTTTTGCCATATATTTTTTGACCGCCCCCTAGGGGTGATATTTTATTTTTTATTAATAGTTTTATTATATATTACTTCAAATAAATATCAATGTTCTTTTTGTGCTCCTCATATGTTTTCGCGCAATGGATTCGTCTTTGTTTGTCGTGCAGATAAAACAGGCAACTGGTTTTCTCTGGATTGTATGCTGCGGCAATGGCAGCCGAGCCTGGATTCGCAATGGCACCAGGCGGAAGACCCTCGTGCAGATATGTGTTATAAGATGACTTTATCTTTTTATCGGCAGGGGTAACTTCTTCCCACCACCCAGCTTCTTCGCTCCCTTTGGCGTATTGCAAGGTCGCATCTATCTGCAATTTCATCCCGCTAAAAATTCGATTCCAAATTATTCCAGAGATCAAAGCCATATCTCGCTTGCCGGCCGCTTCTCGCTGAATAATTGAAGCTATTTTCAAGGCGGTGTCTTCGCTGATTATTTTTTTTGATTTTGGCTTCTTAACCTTGCTCATTTGCGCCTTAAATTCATCGCGCATGGTTTCTAGAACCACTGAGGGAGTTTCATCTTTATAAATCAAATAAGTCTTCGGAAAATAATGCCCCTCCACCCTGGCGCTTTTTATAAAGGATTCTTTGTCTTGTTCGTCCCAATCGAGCTTTTCTGCCACCACTTCCGCAATTTCTTCCTTACGCAAGCCTTCATTGACTTTAACAATGCGCATGTACGGATTTGCCAAGTTCACATAAAAAGAAAGCTGCTTGAGTAAGGACGGATCAAATTTGTAATAGAAAACAATCGACAAAACTATCAGAAACAGAATTATTGGAAACAGAAGAATGTATTTTCTCATATCTTGATATAAATTATACCACAGACAAGAGAATATTATTTGATTTTGAGATTTTTTATCTAACTCTTAATCTCCTATAGGCATATATGACAAGAGAAAGCACGATAGAAACCATAAACACAGGCAAGGGACAATATTGTTTGAAGAGAATAAATACCAGCCCGACTATCAAGGAAGACCCGGCAAAAAAGATCCAGAATTTGGTCCATACTTCTTCCGTTGTTAACCCAGACTTTTCATACTTCCCGCGTATCCATAACGACCAGATTAGATAAATTACCAAAAGTATTAAGAGGGCAATCAGGGTACAGACAGAAACTATATTATCAAAACCAGACAAGAGAGCGCCGGCAGCCAAATTATTTCCTAAGTCATCGGTGATAATTTCTCCTTCTGTGGGCAAACCTTCTCCTACCCCACCTGCGCCAAAACCTGCGCCACCAGTCCCAACACCTCCGCTTGTGCCACCTAATCCATCACTGCCTGGAAATGTATTTCCACCTTCCGGAAAATTATTGTTCTCAACTTGCGCAACTAGAGGACCTTCAGTTGGCACAATAAATTGATGTTCGAAGCTCACAGTAGGGGGCGAAGCTCGGGAAACAACGCGATATAGGTAAGTCGCTCCTGGGATGAGACCATTCAATACCACCGAGTGATGCAAAACCTTTGTGATATCCTCTGTAGTTCCAGATGGATATCCAAAATTTGGCAAATTATTCAAGTCAAGAGTGTAAGGTCCAGGAGCTATACCATAAATAACCTGACTAGTAGACAACAGGTTTGTATCCCAAGTTATGGTAGCTGAGCCAGAATTTGCCACATTGGTTATATTTAGAGCTTGTTCGTTGAATATGGTAAGGACCAACGGCACACTACCTCCACCACCACCTCCGCCAGTTCCGGGAACAGTTCCTCCTCCACCACCGCCCCCGCCCCCGCCGCCACCTCCGCCCACAACAGTATCACCACAATGTGTCTGCCCTCCTTGAAATCCTACACAGACATCGAAACCAAGAGTTTTGCCTTGGTATCCATTGTCGTTCGAGTTGATAAAAGAAACAGTATAAGTGAAAGTTCTAGATGTTCCAGTGTCAATCGTACCGAGTGAAACCTCACCCGCAGTTGAAAGAAAATGAGCAAGAGTATTGTCATATAGAGACGTCAATCCCTCTTTGACGACAAGGCGAAGCTGGCTGCCTAAATTGTTACTATCCGTCGCATTTATTGACTCAGTTAAAATAGTCTGCGTGGAACCGGAACTATTAGTAACTTGGACAGTACCTGAAACTTCATCGCTTGGCAGAAAATTTGTTTGGTTAAAAAGAGGATCTGGGGTAAACAAAACATCAAGAGGTGCAGCAAGAACTGGCGAAGCAAGGCCAAAAAACATGATCAAGGCAATTGGTAGTATTGAAATTTTAAGAAAGTTTTTCATAATCATTTTTTAAGAAACTGCTATTTCTCCTGCAGACTCTGGCGCCGGAGCGGGAGCTGGTTCTGGTAATGGTTCCGAGGTTGTTGCTGGTTCTGGAATTATTTCGGTAACTGGTGTGGATTCTGGTGTGACCACAACAGGTTCAGGTTCAGAAACTATCGCTTCAGCCGAAGACTCTACGCCAGAGGACGGGCTAGAATCAGCTTCTGGCTCAGGTGTTATTTCTTCTTCATTCAGTAAAACTTCTTCCGGCACTGCTTCCTCCGCCACTTCTTCACTCACAACTTCTTCTGTTGTCACATCTTCATCATTCGATAAAATTCCTTCCGGTTGTTCTGTAGTTTCTGTTGTTGCACCTGTCTCTTCATCCCCAACTTCTTCTGTAGGTTCTGCGACAACTTCAATTATTTTTTCTTCCCCGCTATCCGGAAGTAATGCCACATTCTTAATTGTTGCAAGTTCAATTATTTGCTTGATAGTTTCCTCATCAAATCCAGCAGCAAGCAGATCTTCCATGCTTACCAAATTTGTCGTACCAGGTGTAGGTTCTGGATCTACCCAAAAGCCTATACCATCAGGAAATCTTACCACCGCTTTACCGGCAGCAACCCCAGGGTAGGTGTGCGAATCAAGCAAAGTTGCAACATTGTCGTAAAGTTTAACTGTATCGCCACTATTATTTAAGTGTTGAGCTGAACCGCCAAACTCCAGCACTAAAAATCCACCAGCTGGAATTATAGTAGAAGCTCCGCCGTATGGCATTACTTGCCCCGCCACTGCGCCTGAAGCTACTATTGGGTAAAATATTTCTGTTACTCCAGCAATTTCCGAAATCTGCCAACCTAGCACATCAACCGGGGCATTGCCATTATTATACAATTCTATATATTCACGATCTTTTGGCGCTACACCCCCATTCGGATTTGCAAAAATTTCATTAAGCACAACCATGCGTGCTGTGAAAGATAAAGATGTCCTCTCTTCATCGGTAAATCCACTATCTGCTGGCAGGGCAGTGTCTGCCCTCCAGGCAGAGAATACCGCGTCAAGATTACATACGTCTCCGTGCGCAACTGAAGCGCTAATCGGCAAATCAAAACGAAATTCCCAACTGCCGAAATCAGTAGATGTTGGACCTGCTAAACCAGACAAGGCGCCAGTATATTTCACCACACCATTTTGTTTCGCTTCTACAGTTAAAGCATCACACAATCCCCCAGTTTGGCTCGTGACTGAATTAGTTAGATTATATTGCATTGGCAAACTTCCGGCGGCAGGCATCGCGATCGAAGCATGAGTTTTTTCTCCCAAAGCTTCTGGCCCGATAAGCGAGCTATAAGAACTATTAAATAAATCAAAATCCAGCATCGAAGCAGCAAACAAATTATTGGTAGAAATTTCCGTGTCGCTGTAATACGCGCTAGTTCTGCCCACTCCCAAAAATCCCAAAGCTAGGAAGAAAACCAGTGCGGAAGATATTATTTTGTTACGCGATTGTTTCATTTTGAATTTCTTGTTGCTTTTTTAAACGCATTTTTTTTACTTCAGAAAATATTTTTGCCCCTTCATCGTAGATAACTATCAAGGCTGGCAAAACGACTAAGATGGCAAAACCGATCGGTTTTCTGGCAAAATCAATAATGTAACCAAAAAACGGAACATCAAACAAAACTTTCCCATGAATATCGCTCTGCCTGATTTCTTGCGTATCCTTGTCTTCGTTAGCATCTCCTTTGGTAGTAAAAAGTAATGTACCTTGAACAGCTCGACTGGCAACAATACGGTGTGTGGTCGGAATATCTTTCTTTGTATCTTTGCCGAAGGTCACCACATCTCCTACTGTATAATTCGCGCTTGGTTTGATAACAACAATGCTTCCCGTCTTAATGGCAGGCTCCATGGAACCAGATTTCACTATTTTTATCTGGTAATTTCCTTTAATTGGGAAAAGAGCAATCAGTAAAAAACAAACAATTGCAATAATAAATACATAAAACGCTCGGTAAACAATTTTAAATAATTTTTCTGTATTTATTGTCATTATTTTAAGGCTTTGAGGCCTTAGTCCCCAGTCCGACCCGGGTCGGACTGAGTCAAAGACTTCAAGTTGAATTGATTGTGAATTGAGTACTTTAAACTAAGGAGCTTGTACTAAACTTGCGCAAGAGAAATTCGGATTATTTCTTTGTTGGACTGCGTAAGCTGTAAAATCCAGTGTGGTGCTGTCAGTTTGAGCAATATCGCTCACACTTGACCCATCACAGTTAATAGTAGGGCCTGCTCCGATAGATTGTGTGCCCGCGCACCAAGCAAGACCCAAATATTTCGCTGGCCCACTCCCAGACAGAGTAAGAGCAATCATCTGTGTTGCCATATTACTCAAAGGAGTATTTACCGGTATAAGAGTTGTTTCTCCCCCCTCATAAAGACCATTGTTATTGGCATCATCCCAAGCAAATACTTTTATGAATGGCGAAAGTTCGCCAACTGACAGAGTATCTGCTAGGGTTGATTCAGGATCAGTAAGCGTAACGTCTGTGTCCACAATGTTTGCCCCATAGACACACGCAAATGCGTCATTACTATCAACATGCAAAGACACGACATCCGTACCGTAGTCTCCAGGTTTTACATCAGGGAAATTCCAAAACTGATCACTTGGACCAAGATTTCTTTGATTCCAAAGTTGACATTGTCCCCCATAGGGAAATCCTCCTGTGCAGTTAAGTGAGTACATCGAAACATCATCAATATACCCACCCATTCCACTGTTTGTATTAGAACCAAGATCAGTAAAAACAATTTTAGTAGATGCATCAACCGCTATAAAGTCATACACGTATTCGCCCCAGGTAGTAGTAAAACCACCTTGCTGAGCCGAACCAACGACATCGCTAAGAATCACAGAACTTGGACTCACGACTTGGACTTGAAAACCTACACCATTATCACCTGAAGGGTTAAGAGGTCTAGGTGAAAACCAGAAATGCAATCGATATTTCCCGCCCGGTGTAGTAGTAATAATCTGTGAGATAGAAGATGGCAGAGTACTGTCTAGCTCAGTAAGCTGTGAACCACCATGTGGAACACCAGCAATACCATTGCGCTGAAGCTCTAATGCGCCAAATTCTACCGCCCAACCAGGAATACCGCCAGGGTATGTTTGCCACCACCCACCATGGTCTGTCACTACTGGATCTTCAAATCCACCATTTACAATCAAATTACCTCCAGTCTCAGTACAATTGCTGACACATGGCTGTCCATCATAAGTTGCTATTGTGTGGTCAACCTGAAGATCAATTGAACCTGCGACAAAGATGTTGCCGGTGGATGTTTCAGTGTCGTTAAAGAGAGCAAAGGTCGTTCCTGTGACCACTGCTCCAACCACTGCAATCATACTTAAACTTAATAATATTTTTTTCATAATTTTTTCAATTTAATAATTTAGGCACCAAAAGAAGGGGTAGGGTTATTTCTATGTTGTTCGACTTGAAATTCCACTGTGGCGTTCATGCTATCTGTTTGCACTTCGTTTCCTGTCTCAAGAGGAAGATACCACCAAATGCCGAGATAAGCAGTCTGTCCACCCACAAGATAAGGATAAAGCAAGTAATCAGATAAATTGTATGCCACCCCACTTCCACTGATTGTTTGATCAAGAATGTAAGGCTCATCGTAATTCAAGATAGTATCTCCCTCGCCAGGATCGGATAATCCTTGGAAACCAGGAGTCTCCCCTTCGTCGAGCCAGAAAGAAAACTGAAGATTTTCTCTCAACTCACCCGCACCTGGGGTTTGCAATTCTGGCAATACAACCGTGCAGGAATCAGAAGATTCCTCTTCGGGTTCAGTGCAAGAATTATCAAGATCATTTATATCTTTAATAACTAACCGCATCCAGGCATCATTATCAACGTGCAAACTAATCCCCGTCACTCCAGAATCACCAGGCTTTAGATCACTGAAATTAAAGAACTGATGCTCTGCACCTAGATCTGTCGCCTGCCAATTTCCGGAAGCCGGATCACAAGGAAGACCAGCAGGATATTGTGGATGATCAGGATTGTAAACATTTATCCAAATACCGTTTTGACAAGCATAACCATTGTAGTACTGAGTACTATCTACTGTTAAATCAACAGCCCCAGCAGTAAAAGTGTTGCCGGTTGAGGTTTCAGTGTCAGAGAAAAAGGAAAGAGTTCCCCCCGCGACTGCGGTAGCAACAACTAAGACTATGGCTAGACTTAACAATATTTTCTTCATAACATTCTAATTTAATTATAATTTACAAACTAGTTGTTAAGACTTGCACAAGTAAAGCTAGCATTGTTTCTTGATTGAACTGTGTAAAAACTGATATCACCTGTTAGACTATCTGTTTGAACCTCATTACCGGTAGCACTTGGAAGAGACCAAGCAACACCGAGGTAACCTGTAGAACCAGCTGCCAATGCTCCAGTTGCTGTTGTTGAATCATACACTGCCAATGTACCATTTGTAGGAGCTCCAGATGCTAATGTTGGCTCAGTTCCATTTTGAATATTATCACCAGCAACACCACCACCAGAACCATCATCTCTCCAAACAGTCCAGGTCAAAGAGTTTTGTAATTCACCATTACCAACCCCATCAGTAGAATCAACTGCGCTTTCTGGTTCTGTTAAACCATTATCATTATTTGCCAAGTTGGCTACACTGGCGCAAAGCCATGCGTCGTTGTTAATAACATGCAAACTCACTGTGTCTTCACCAGAATCTCCTGGCTTTACATCTGCGAAGTTAAAAAACTTATCTGCTGTTGGCACCAAATCTTTAAGCGCCCAAGTTCCACCACAAGTTGAGCCAACAACTGGGTAAGCTGAATTACCTTGCCACTGGAAAACACCAGTACCTACTTCAGTACATGTATTTCCATTGTAATGCTGAGTACTATCAATTTGTAAATCTATCGCTCCGGCGGTAAACGTGTTGCCGGTTGATGTCTCTGTATCAGAGAAGAAAGCACCTGTGGCTCCAATAGTTAAAGCTACTACGAAGGCCACCATACTCACACTCAATAAAATCTTTTTCATAATATTTTTTTGTTATTTGTTTAATTAATAATGTTACTAATAATTTATTTTGTTTTTGACCGACCTTTGGTTTTTAAAGTGCAAATGTAAGTTTTTTATCCGCAAAAAACTACATCTACATTCTAAACACCCGCAAAAGCAAAAACCGCAAACCAAAATCATTTGGGCTGCGGTTTTCGCTCTTGTTTATACTAAACGGGAATTGATTTTTGAAATTTGTGTGTAACATAAAATTCATTACAAAATCAGATTCACTATATAAATCTACAATATTTATTTTTTACCTTAATACTCAGGTATCCGCATAGATTATTCCTAACTACCACATATGTCAAGTAAACATTTGTGTATAAAAAGTGCATAACTTTTTTGCTGGCAAAAATGTGTTTTGTTTAGGAAAGTTTTACCTAAAAACAAGCGGGTGTCTTTTATAAAGGACATGGTTGATATACGTGATGTCCGTTAGAAATACCTATATAAATAAAGGCAAAAAGATAATATGCTATTTTTTTACACACCAAAAGCCCCCGCTGTTCGCGAAGGGCTTTGGTTTGCACAGCTCATCCTCGATAAGGGGAAGCCGTTTGTTATAATTTTTGTTTCTAATCTGAGGTCATAACTCTCAAATACGCGAAACATTTTATAAATACTTTTAGAGCTTCCCTCGAAGGATTTGCTACCCTAATTGTCCCGCCTCCATTTTAGAAGTCAAGAGTTAAAGTGCATCAAAACAATGAATAACTGGTGCATTAACTGTTCAAAAAGCCCCGAAAATAGTGGAAATCTTTTTACGAAACATTTTTAAACTAAGTCTAGAGCCGGAAAAATCTTTTATAAAACGGCTAATTCCGAGATTTTACTACTCAATCCGCCCAGGCATAAAACCCCCCAGCATAAAGCCAATCACCAAAGCCAGAATTGCCAAGAACACCAAAGTATACACGAATAGCTTTACTGCGCTCTCCCTCTCCCCGTCAAAATAAAGCAGGATTGGTTTGAGAAGCACGAGCGAGCCAGTAATGCTGGCTGAAATAATAAATAAAACAATCGCCAGAGCAAAAGCAAGCCAGCCATCTGGCTGTGATCCAAACAATTGCCCCATATTATTCACAAACCACGCAAACAAAACCGCATAGACCGCCACCCCAAGTGCGTCCATGAAAGCTCTTACCAGAATTTTATTTGTACTCATACATGCATTTTATCATAAATATTTTGGAAAAGGCAAACTCTCCACCCGATTGATAATTAGTGTATAATGCGTAAATGGAATTTGGACCAGCTAAACAAGAGAAACCAACA